>CANJIU010000078.1 GCA_947474365.1 Opitutia bacterium
ACCTGAACCCCAAGCGTTACCAGACCGGCATCAAGCTCTCCCCGGAGCAAGTCGACGACATCAGCCTTTATCGACACGCTGTGCTCCCTGATTGGAACTACACTCTCCTTCCAAACGAAAGTGGGAATTAATTTTTGCACACGCGCTTACTCTCACCCCTGCTGCACGCCGACGAGCGGGACCGCTGGCTGGCACGAGCGGGCAACGTGACCATCATTCGCGACACGTGGGGCATCGCGCACGTCTATGGAAAATCGGATGCCGACGCCGTTTTCGGACTCCTGTTTGCCCAGGCGGAGGATGATTTTCCGCGGATCGAACTCAACTACATCAATGCACTCGGGCGCCTCGCGGAGGTCGAGGGCGAGGCCGAACTTTATCGAGATCTCCGGATGAAACTCTTCATCGACCCCACCGATCTTCGGAAAAAGTTTACCGAGAGTCCGGCTTGGCTGAAAGCGCTGATGGAGGCGTTCGCAGACGGACTGAATTTTTTCCTCCACACCCATCCCGCCACCAAACCCCGGCTCATCACCCGCTTCGAACCGTGGATGGCGCTCGCCTTCACCGAAGGCAGCATCGGCGGTGATATCGAGTCCATCTCGCTTCGCGAACTTGAGCAACACTACCCCACCCGACCCTCGCCCGCGAAAACGACCACGAATCCGCCGGCTGCGACGCGCGAATCGAAAGGTTCAAACGGTTTCGCCATCGCACCCGCCCTGAGCGCCGCAGGTCATGCGCTCCTGCTCATCAACCCACACACGTCCTTTTATTTTCGACCCGAGGTGCACGTGGTCAGCGAAGAGGGCCTGAACGCGTACGGTGCAGTCACGTGGGGACAGTTCTTCGTCTACCAAGGATTCAACGACCGCGTCGGCTGGATGCACACCTCCGATGGCGGCGATGTAATCGACGAGTATGCCGAGACCGTCAACGAGCGCCCCGCCGGTCGCTCCTATCGATACGGTGAGGGCGAGCGCCCGATCGTGTCGAAAACCATTGCGCTTCCGTTCAAGGCGGGAAAAACGATCAGCAGCACATCGATCACCGCACACTTCAGCCATCATGGCCCGATCGTACGCGAGGCGGACGGAAAGTGGATCGCGGTGAAGCTGATGCAGGATCCCGTGAAGGCTTTGACCCAGTCCTATCAACGCACGAAGGCGCGCTCCTACGCTGAATTCTACCGCACGATGGAACTGCGTACCAACACGTCGAACAACACCGTGTATGCCGACGCCGACGGCAACATAGCCTATTTCCACGGCAACTTCATCCCGGTTCGCGATCCCAAATTCAACTGGAGAGCTCCGGTGGACGGAGCAAATCCCGCGACCGAGTGGCGTGGACTTCATCCCGTCAGCGAAATCATCACGCTCCTCAACCCCTCAAGTGGCTGGATCCAAAACACAAACAACTGGCCGTTCTCCGCTGCCGGATCTGCCAGCCCGCGCCGGGAGGATTTCCCATCCTATATGTGGACCAATCCGGAAAACGCCCGTGGCCTCAACGCCGTGCGGGTACTGAAGAACAAAAACGGGTTCACGATGGACAGCCTGATTGCCGCCGCCTACGACAACACGCTCGTCGCCTTTGAGAAACTGCTGCCCGCGCTGTTTCAAGCCTTCGACGAGTTGCCGGCATTGGATACGCGACGCACCGGTTTGGTGGAGCAGATCGCGAGCCTGCGAACGTGGGACCGGCGCGCCACGGTCGCTTCCGTACCCTCCACCCTCGCGATTCTCTGGGCGCACGAACTTTCCGGAGCGTTGATCGCGGAAGCAAAGGCCAGAGGACTCGTCATCATCGATCATATCGTGCAGTCGACGACGGCGGCGCAGAAGATCGACGCCCTCGTGCGCGTTTCGGACCGGCTGAAGCGGGACTTCGGTTCGTGGAAAACACCGTGGGGTGAGGTCAATCGCTTTCAACGGCTCAGCGGCGACGTTCGCGCGAGCTTCGACGACTCGCAGCCGAGCTTACCCATTTCGTATGCCTCCGGCGACTGGGGATCGTTGGCAGCCTTTGGTGTGTCCGGACCGGCGCAAAAAACGAAACGCATCTATGGCAATCGCGGCAACAGCTTCGTAGCGGTCGTAGAGTTCGGTCCGAAGGTGAAGGCGAAAAGTCTCCTGGCCGGAGGCGTAAGCGGCGACCCAGCGTCGCCGCACTTCAACGATCAGGCTGAGCGTTACGCGCGGGGCGATTTCAAGGACGTCTGGTTCTATCGGGATGAAATCGAACGACACGCCGAGCGAACCTATCATCCCGGGCGATGATGCCCCGGCAGCGCATGCGGCCCGAGGTCCCCACCAGTCGTCCCCACCCACCCGTCCACGCTCTGACTTGTGTCCGGCGCAATGATTTTTCGGCTGAATCATCCATCCAGACCAGTCCACGATTGCCCGCGTGCGAACGACCACGCTGGCATCGCACTTCGATTCCTGTCGGCTGATGGTAGCCAAACGGTCGGGCTGGTCGGGACGGAGCGTGGAGGAAAAATCAATCAGCGAACTTTCATTTCCGCGAAATGCTCGCGGCGATCATCGCAAAGAGGAATCGCCACCCCGGAAATTTCCTGGCCGTCGACCGAGAGCAAGTTTGGCCCGACGGCATCCGCGGGCATCCGGGCTATGGTGATGTGATAGACGGTTTGCCGATAGCGATAGTGAATCTTGTAGCCATCCCACGTTTTCGGCAGACATGGCACCAGGCGCAATTGGTCACCCACGAGATTCGCGCCCAGCAAGGTTTCAATCAGCAGCCGATACATCCAGCCGGCTGAACCGGTATACCACGTCCAACCACCGCGACCAGTGTGAGGCGCCAGCGCATAGACGTCCGCGGCGACGACGTAAGGCTCGACCTTGTAGGTTGCGATTTGCTGCGCGGTGGCGCCGTGAAGGACGGGGTTGAGCAGCGCGAACAGTTCCCACGCACGTTCGGTCTCCCCCAACAGCGCGAACGCCATGATGGTCCAGATCGCTCCGTGCGTATATTGGCCGCCGTTCTCCCGTACTCCAGGAATGTAGCCCTTGATGTAACCCGGGTTGAGCGGAGATTTGTCGAAGGGCGGATCGAACAATTGAATCAAGCCAGCCGCGCGATGGACGAGTCGTTGATCGACCGATTGCATTGCCTGCTGCGACCGCGAGGGTTCGCCGGCGCCGCTGATCACCGACCAGCTTTGCGGCAGGGAATCGATCCGGCACTCTGCATTGGCCTGGGAACCGAGCGGCTCGCCATTGTCGAAGTAAGCGCGGCGATACCACGCGCCGTCCCACGCGTGTGCCTCGATGTTTTTTTGCAGTTGCCGCGCCTGGGCGACGCAGCGCTCGGCAAACGTGGTGTCGTGGCGGTTTTGCGCGAGCGCAGCAAACTGCGTGAGCACGTCGTAAAGAAAAAACGCGAGCCAGACACTTTCGCCTCGGCCCGCGTGGCCGACGAGGTTCATCCCGTCGTTCCAATCGCCGCAGCCAATCAGCGGCAGGCCGTGTTCACCGAAGTTCAGGCCCCGCTCGATCGCGCGGACGCAATGTTGATAAAGGGTCCCCGACTCCTCGGAGCGAATCGGCAAATCGTAGTAGGCCTCTTCCTCCGGTTTGACCGGGCGCCCGTCCAGGAACGGGATTTTTTCATCGAGGACGCCGGTGTCCGCAATGCATGCAACATAGCGGCAGGTCGCGTAAGGCAGCCAGAGGTAGTCGTCGGAAAAATGTGTCCGCACCCCACGCCCTGCCGGCGGATGCCACCAATGTTGCACATCGCCGGCGCCGAATTGATGTGCGGCCGCGCGAAGCAAATGTTCACGTGTGAGTGCCGGTTCGGCGTGCACGAGCGCCATCACGTCCTGCAACTGATCGCGGAACCCATAGGCGCCGCCGGATTGATAGAATCCCGTCCGCCCCCAGAGCCGGCAACTCAGAGTCTGGTACAGGAGCCAGCCGTTCGCGATCACGTTCACAGCTGGATCGGGCGTCTCGACGTTCACCGCACCGAGCGTGCGATTCCAATATTCCCAGACGCCTTCGAGTGCCAAACGACTGGCGTCTGGCCGGCGAAACCGTTGGATCAGGTTCTGGACGTCCGCCGGACTGCGGCCGACCCCGAGACGAAAACTCGTCTCGCGTTCCTGTCCCTCGGGCAGGTCGAACGCGACCTGCACCGCACCGCACGGATCCAGCCCGGCGCCGACCTTGCTGGAAAGCCGCGCCCGTTTCATCGCCGCGGGCTGCTGCAGGGTGCCGTTGCGGCCGAGAAACTCCTTGCGGTCGCCGGTGATCGTGCGCCCCGGGTCATTAACGTCGAGGAACGCGGTGCGACCGGGGAACTCGGTGTTGTAGAGATTGCACGCCAGCAAGGCGCCGGTCTTGACGTCCAATTCCGTCTGCACATGCAGCAGGTTTTTCTGCCGGAGATCGCCAAGCACCCATTCGTAGTAGCCGGTGGCGGACAAGCGCCGCGGGCGGCCGGAAACGTTGCGCAATTTCAAGACGGCGAACTTGACCGGCGCGTCCATCGCAACGTAGATCCACAGTTCGGAGGCGATGCCGTTCTCGGTGTGCTCAAACACGGAGTAGCCAAAGCCATGGCGGATGACATAGGGAGTAAGGCCGCGCGCGGGAGCGGGCGTGGGCGACCAAAACTGCCCAGTCTGCTCGTCGCGGAGGTAGAACGCCTCGCCCGTGGTGTCCTGGACGGGATCGTTATTCCAGGGCGTCAGCCTAAATTCATGGGAATTTTCCAACCAAGTATAGGCGGAGCCACTTTCTGAAACAACCGTGCCGAACGAGCGATTGGCCAACACATTCACCCAAGGGGCCGGGGTCGTCTGGCCGGGTTGAAGCGTAATGACATACTCGTGTCCATCGCATGAAAAGCCGCCGATGCCATTGGGAAAAATCAACTCTCGTTCCGGGAGCGGACCAGGCGGATCGGGCCGTGCAACGCGGGTGGGAACAAAAGCAGGAACCGCGGCCTCCAGCACCGTCCTCCACTCCAATTGCTCCGCCAAGGTCCCCTTCTCGTCGTCGAGAACCACTCGGGCCGCGGCCTGCAGCAGCACGCGATCATCGCTGGGGATCTGCTCGAAGCGACGAACGAAAATGCCACCGGGTTTGTCCAGCATGTGTGCCTCGATGCCAGACGAAACCAGGCCGGCGATTTGGTCCTGCAAGTGCTGGTGATAAACTGAGACATCCTCGTTCAAAATAATCAGTTCGACCGTCAAACCCTTCATCCGCCAGTAGGCATGCGCCTGGATCAGCTGCCGGACGATCTGGATCTTGTCCGCATCACTAATGCGCAGGAGGACGAGCGGCACATCGCCCGATATGCCATAGCTCCAAAGGGCGCTTTGGCCGCGCCGGTTACCGGACAAGATGCCAGAACCCGCCCGGCGCACGGGGTCTGCATAGATCAACGCACTGGCCAGGCGGCCATAGAGCTGGGCGTCGGCCTCCGTCGCATTGAGGTGCCGAAGCGTCACCTGACTGTGCGTCCACGCCAGATCGAACGCTCGGTCGGTCATGCGGGAATTTTGATATTTTTCCACGAGCATCAGCGCAGCATCCCGGCTTTCGGCCACGCCCGTCACGAGGTCAACCACGGCAGATTCGTGCGACGGAAGGGAAACCGCGCGCCGCAGTGAGATAATCGGATCGAGGACGGATCCGACGGTGTTGGACAGCGGCGAAATGTCCTGCATCGCGGCCGGATTGGCCAGGGATCCGCCGCGGCCGACAAATCGGGCCCGATCCGTTTCGCAGGAGATCCCCCCCCTGATTGCCGCCCTGTCCCACCATGACGTGAAACAACCACGGTTGCTTTTCGCCCTCGGCGCGGGCCCGGCGGGTGCAGAGGATCGCGGAGGATTTCGGGACAAATTCGGTCTGCACGAAAAGATTGCTGAACGCGGGATGCGCCGCGTCCGCGCCGTAGGCGGCCAGCACCACTTCCGCGTAACTGGTCAATTCAGCGACGCGCGCCACGCGCGTTCGGTTGGTGATCGTGATGCGCCGCAATTCAACGTCGTCTTCCGGCGAAACGCCGATCGCGGTGTGGATTTCGAGTCCAGCCTGGCGCTGCCGAAACTCCGCACACGCCTCAGTAAAGACGGCCTCGTAACCGTTCGTCGCATGCAAAGTCGGTTGAAACGCGGTGGACCAGAAATCTCCGAGCCCGAGATCGCGCAAATAAACAAAAGTACCCCAGCAATCGCGGGTCGCGTCTTCGCGCCAGCGGGTGACGGCGAGATCACGCCAGCGGCTGTAGCCGCCGCCAGCGCTGCTGACGACGACGTGATAGCGACCGTTTGACAAAAGGTGAACCTCCGGTGCCGGTGGGCTTGGATTCGTGAAGACTCGCATCACACTCTCGTTTTCCCCCGGCAAGGTGCGCGCGTCCTCCAGCTTCAGATCCTCGGAAAACACACTGGCGGCGGTCTTAGGCACGCGTTCCTGCAGCAACAAGTCCGCGGCCTTGAGCAGCGGACAGGCCATGAATCGCCGTTGCATCGGAGAGTCGCGCAGCAGATTCGCGAGGGCCAGCAGGCACATTCCCTGGTGGTGCACCATGAAGGATCGAATCGTGGTGCTCGTTTCGTCCGGCCTCAGGCGCGAGGGCGTGTAATCCACCGCTTCAAAAAAGCCATAGGTGCCGGCACGACCCTCGCCGGCCAGGCGCTGCAAGTTTTCACAGGCGGCTCGTGGTGCCACCATCAGGGCCATGGCGGAGGCGTAGGGCGCGATCACCAGATCCTCCGCCAATCCACGTTTGAGGCCGAGACCGGGCACCCCGAACGCGCGATATTGATAGTTCAGGTGCACATCGGTCCGGTTGTAGCCCGATTCGGAAATGCCCCACGGCAGGCCGCGCGAGTGGCCGTACTCAATCTGTTGTTTCACCACCGCACGGCAGGTGTGGTCGAGCAGGGTCTTCTCATAGTTGGGCATGACCAGCAACGGCATCAGATATTCAAACATCGATCCGCTCCACGAGATCAGGATCGGACCACCCCGGGAGGCGACGAGCAACCGCCCCAGCGAGAACCAGTGATCTTGCGGCACCTGCCCCAGCGCGATGGCGACGTAGCTGCACAAGCGCGCCTCCGATGCCAACAGGTCGTAGAAGCCCGCATCGCAGCGGCCCTCGGTGACATTATAGCCAGTGCAAAACAGATCTCTTTTGACGTTGAACAGATAGGCGAAATCCATCGCCGCAAACTCATCGCTTCGCTTCGCGAGATCTTCCAATGCCATCATCCGCTGGCGGGCGCGGTCACTGGCCTCACTGAGGCAGCGCAACAATTCCACGCCGACGCCAGCCGCCGCCAGCGATATACCGAGCGACTGCTCCCAAGTGGAGAGTTCACGGAGGGTCGGCGCCTCATCGGGCAAGGCGAATTTATCGCGCGGATGGCCACCAGGAGGCGAGTCGGGCAAACCCAGCCACGGAGCAAGGAAGAGCACCTCCGCCAAATGCTCCACGGAATTCTGCTGCAACGTTTGCGCCCAGCCCTTGAGCTCTTCGGCGGCATTCGCGAGGGACGCCGCGATCGCGGTCGCCTGCGCCGCCACCCGGCCCAGCAGCGCAAACGACGCGCGCAGACCGGAAGGTGCCTGTTCCAACTCGGCTCCGAGTTTCGCCAGCTCCGTGTTTTCCGGAACCAAATCCTGGAGCACTCCCACCGTATCGCGCAGCCCGGAGAAAAGCTGCGGCGGAAGTATCTTTTCATCGACCTGCTCCCTCAACCCGGCGCCGAGCGTCAGCAAATGTCCCGCGAGGTTGCCACTGTCCACGCACGACACATAGAGGGGCGGCAGCGCCCTGAGGGTGCGCGTTTCGTACCAGTTGTAGAAATGCCCGCGAAAACGCTCGAGCCGTTGCATGGTGGCAAACGCGTCATGGGTGCGCCGGATTACCCCGCCGGCCGCCAGATAGCCAAAATCCCAGGCCGCCAGATTGGCGAGCAGCGCGAGCCCCATGTTCGTCGGTGAAGTGCGCGACGCGATCACGGGCGCCGGCACTTCTTGAAAATTGTCCGGGGGCAACCAATTCTCCTGTGCGGTCACGAACGTCTCGAAAAAATGCCACGTCTGGCGCGCCGTGCGGCGCAGAAAGATCCGCTGGCCGGCAGTCAGATCGGGAGGCGGCGATTCAATCGGCTGGCTGATCCACCAGGCGATCCCCGGCGAAACCAGCCAGAGGACAAGGATCGGCAAGGCGAGGAGCAATTGGGCCGGCTGCAGCAATCCGAGCAAAAACCCACCCGCCAGCGCGAACAGGGGCGCAATCCACATCGTCGTGTAAAAGTCGGTGAAGGTGGCGGGTGTGGTCCGCTCGGAGTCACCCGACGTTTGCCACTCGAGGAGCTGCCTGCGCGTCACCAACAGGCGCACCGACGTGCGGCCAATGGCGTCGAGGCTGACGAGGGCATCGTAGGGCAGAAACGCCAGCGTGAGAAAAATCTGTCCCAGTTGCCGGCCGTACGACGCAGCCACTCCGCGCAGATGCATCCGCCATGGCAGATCGGACGGCTTGCGGAACACACTGAGCAGCGCGGCCAGCGATCCCGGGAGCGAAATGATGGCCAGAATCAGCAGCGATCCGAAGACTCCGAGCTCGGGCCAGAGCAGCCAACCGGCCACCAAAAGGACGGTGAGCGCCACGGGAACCAGGCTGCGCCGCAGGTTATCGAGGATCTTCCATTGCGAGAGCACGGAAAGAGGATTTGCAATCCGGCCCCCGTCGGCACCCGGCACCCGCGGCAGCAGCCATCGCGTGATTTGCCAGTCACCGCGAATCCAGCGGTGCCGCCGCTCCATGTCGACGTTGTAGCGCGAAGGAAATTCTTCGTAGAATTCCACATCGCTCACGAGCGCGGAGCGGACATGGCATGCCTCCAGCAAGTCGTGACTGAGCACCGTGTTTTCCGGGAAGCGGCCTTTCAGGGCGCGCTCAAAGGCATCCACGTCGTAAATCCCCTTGCCGATGAACGAACCCTCCCAAAAAACGTCCTGATAGACGTCGGACACCTCCCGCGTGTACGGATCGATTCCGGCGTCGCCTGCATAAAGCCGCACGAACCACGAGCGCCGCGCGCTCGGCAGACTCACGCCCAAGCGCGGTTGCAGGATACCATAACCTTCGGCGACAACCCCGCGCGCCCCGTCAAACACCGGACGGTTCAGGGGATGCGCCATCGTGCCGACGAGCTCACGAGCCGCATCGCGCGGCAGCTGCGTATCCGTGTCGAGGGTGATGACATACTTCACGTCCGACAGGATGGCGGTGTCCCCGACGATTTCAGAGAATCGGTCGCGCGCACCGCCGCGCAGCAGCGCGTTGAATTCCGCGAGTTTTCCCCGCTTGCGCTCGTAGCCCATCCACACCCCTTCGCCGGCGTTCCAACGACGCGGGCGATGAAACAGAAAAAACAAATCGGCCCGCTCCGTGGGATATTTGGCGTTAAGCATTCCGATGCCCTCGCAGGCCCGCCGCAGCAGCGGCCGATCGCCAGGCAGACTCTCCTCTGCCGCGTCGCGAAAATCTGTCAGCAAGCCGAAGTGCAGGTGTGGATCGCGATTCGCGAGATGGTGAATCTCCAGCGTTTCGATGAGGCGGTCGATTCCGGCCAGACTCGTGAGCATCGTAGGCACGATCACCATCGTGCGGCAGTCGGGCGCGATCCCGGAGGAGAAATCCAGCCGAGGAAGGAGGCGGGGCTTGACCAGCAGCGTGGACAGCCAGTTCATCAACGCCACCGCAAGCTGGCTGGCACAGACGAGAAAAACCAGGGTGAAGCAGGCGAGTCTCCAGCCCTGCAATTCGAGGGCGCGGGCCCGCTGCAGCACGCCGAGCGCAGTGAGCAGGGTGATCGCCCCGATCCCACCCACATAAAACATCAGCGGAAATCGGTGAATGCTGCGTTCGAAAATCGTCCGCCATGGCCAGCGCACTTCCATGCGGAGGGCCAGGGCGGGCCGCCCCTTTTCGATCAAATAAAAGCCGACGTGCGCAGTGCGATCAATGCGGCCATTCTTTTCGGCGCTGGCGGTCGCCAGTTGGATCGCCCATTGCGCGACCTCCGTTTCCGTGCATCGGCTGTGCCGGGAGAAAAACTCGACGGCGTGGCGATAACGATCGCGCGTGGCAAAGTCCATCGCGCCATAGATCCCGGCGGGATCCTTCTGCAACGTCGCCTCGACCTGGCTCAGGGTCTCGACAAATTTCTTCCAATCCATCGCGCTCAGGAAACGCAGGCTCGCGATACTGTGGCTGACGGATACCTGATCGGCGGCCTGATTTTGGCTCTCCTGGTGGACGAGCTCCTCGATGGACAGTCCCTGTTCGATGAGCCGCTGTTCGAGCCAGCTCCGCGCAAGATGCAAAACCGGGCTTTGTCGCGACAAACTCTGGCAGAACTCCGCCACGAATGAGCTGGAAACGGGCAGATTGGACTTCGCCATGTCCGCCACCACAATGACGAGATGGGAGGGATTCCTCTCCGTCATTTCCTGCAGGCGGCTGACCCACAAGTCGGCCAAGTCGCGATCCGCGCGGGCGAGCGCGAGCCGGGCGGTGATCCGCTGGAGATTCTCAATCAGCCCCAGGCGCAGCATGATGGGGATCGCCCAAAGTTCGCCCAATTTCAAGGAACGCACCGCCTGGTAGGCGGCGAGGAAGGCACTCAACGGCTCGGGATCGATCTGCGCATCCACGTGCGAGATCAATTCGAGCACGATGTCATAGACGCGCGGAAGTCCGGCAGACGGAGTGTTCAGGAGTCGGGGCAGCTCCCGGCTGTAGCCCTGCGGCAGATGCCGCCGCGCCAGTTGGATCTGCTCCTCGATCAGGTAGAAATTATCGAGCAACCATTCCGCCGCGGGCGTGATCCGTCGGCTGAGATTGACCGCGAGAGTCGCGCGATTGAACGCGCGCAGGCTACGCTCGTTTTCGGCCAATCTCGCCAGCAGGCGGTTGGAGCTGCGTTGCGTGACAAGTTGGTGCCCTGCCGCCAGCGCCCGGGCATGACGCGCGAGTTGCTCAACGCTGAACAACTCAGCCCGCAGCGGCGGCTCGCTCACACGCGGGCGAGAACGCGTTTGTCTAGCCCTCCAGGTTTGCCAGCATAACGATAGTGACGGCATTTTCTTGTTAATCCGACCTCAGCTCCTCCGCCCAAGGGCACGAGCACTCCTGCCTCGGCCGGGCGGCCGGGTCGCACGACAACGAGAACAGATTCGGCACGGCATCACGCCGCTCAATCGGCGCGGGCTTTGTAGTACGAGGCCTCTAGATGCTCCCACGCCGAGATGACGTTTCGCTTCGCGCTGTCCCACGTGTCGGCCGAAGCAGTGCCGAGGGCCTCGAGTTTTTCCCGATAGCTGGCTTCGGAGTCCTTTAACTCTCCCATGGCCGCCTTACGGCTGGAGCTGGCCTTGGCTTCAGAATAGTTTGCGCGCAAATCACTCGTCCGCGCCTCCATCTTTGAGGTCATCGCCTTGGCGCTGGCCCGGAAATCGTCGCGTTTTTCAAACGTAAACGACTTCACCTTGTCCCAACCATGGCCGATCGCATCCTTGCTGTCGGCCACCATTTCGCCCGTTTTGGCGCTCACGTCCGCCCGCTCGCTCCGGTTGCAACCGGACAGGAAGATGGGGGAAAGGCCGGCGAGGAACGCGGTAATTGCAAGGGAGCGGATAGCGGTGTTTTTCATTGGATTGAGAGCAGGATGATGTCTTCGCCGGGGGACCGGCCTGTGATTGGAGCGAAGGTGAGTATGACCGACTGCGGAGGACCCTTACATTGGGTATTCACCTCCCGAGACGATCGCCGGAACAGACGACACGCCCTGAACCAGTGGATGTAAAAACGCCGCGAGTGACCGTTCAGCTCGCGGCGGTTACCCGCGATGCCATGATGCGACGAGTCGCCGGTCTTACCGACGAAACTAGGCGCAAGAGGATATGCCAAATCCCCAAGTAACGATGACCGCTGGCGCCATCCCCTCGCTCATTCCATGACCGGGCGGGCAACCGCCGGCAGCAAATCGTTCGTGAGAGGTCAGAAACGTGTCAGTCCACGTCGGGCCTGCCTCGTCGAGATTTGATGCCCGCACGATGCTTTTTCGACTCAATCATCCTAATCTTCTGGCCGCGGGATTTCTGCCGGTTCCTGCGGCGGCATTGCTCCCGCTCGTCCTTCTGCTTGGCACGTTCCGCGCGTTGCCGCTCTTCCAATTTTGCACAGAGTTCAGCCCAAGCCAAATCGCGGTTGACCACCTGCGAACGCTCTCGCTGGCATCTCGCCTCGACGCCGGTGGGACGATGACGCAGCGATACACACGAGCTCGTCTTCTGCAGCTTTTGACCTCCGTGACCCGAGCCGAGGATGAAACGTTCATCCACATCCGAGATTTTCACCCCAAGAGCCGCCAATTTGGCTTCAATGGATTTGTTCATCGACGAATCTCGGATGAGGGATGCGGCACAGCGGAAATCGACCTAAACATCATGATTTTCTGCCTTCCCGGCACTGATTCAGGAGGCAATCGCTCGTTAACTGCGCCCAGGCGGTGACCCAGCGTCTGGAGTCGTTTGTCGATTTGGGTTGGTAAAGCCATGGCCGGTCCGTTTCATCTAGGGAAACTTATTCACGCTTCCCTAGTCAAACCCGCCTCCCTTCCCTCTTCCATTCTCCCCACATGATGACAGGTCCCGACTGGTCCAAGAAACTTCGTGAAGAAATCGGCAAGGCCGTGATCGGCCAGGATGCCGTGATCGAGCGCCTGATGGTCGCGTTGCTCGCCAACGGCCACGTGCTGCTTGAGGGCATGCCCGGTCTGGCCAAGACCCTTCTGATCAAATCCTTGGGAACCGCCCTTGGCGTGCAGTTCGAGCGGATTCAGTTCACCCCCGACCTGCTGCCGAGCGACGTCGTCGGCACGATGATTTTTCAGCCCAAGAACGGCGAGTTCTCGGCCCACCGCGGTCCGATCTTTGCCAATCTGGTATTGGCCGACGAAATCAACCGCGCTCCGGCCAAGGTGCAGAGCGCCTTGCTCGAGGGCATGCAGGAGCGCCAAGTCACCATCGGTGGCCAAACTCACGCCCTGCCGAAGCCGTTTTTCGTCATGGCCACGCAGAACCCCGTGGAACAAGAGGGCACCTACCCGCTGCCCGAGGCACAGACCGACCGCTTCCTTTTCAAGCTCATCGTCGATTATCCGAGCGCGGAGGAGGAGTCTTCCATGATGCAGCGCTGGGGCCAGGTGACGAAGCAACCGTCGCTGGCCGCGGCGTCGAGCGGCGAGGAACTTCTCGCGCTCCGCGCCGAGGTCGACCGCATCCATCTCTCCCCCGCCGTCCAAGGCTACATCCTCGCCTTGGTTCGAGGCACCCGTTCCCTCGCCGAGCGATCGGGCAGCGGCAAACGGTATTTGAACTTCGGCGCTTCGCCCCGCGCATCGCTCGCCCTCTATCAAGCAGGACGGTCGCTGGCCTGGCTCCGGGGCCAGGATTATGTTTCGCCCGCGCTGATCCAGGAACTGGCACCCGACATCATGCGCCACCGCATCGGCCTCACCTATGAAGCCGAAGCGGAAGAAATCACTCCCGACAAGATCGTAGCCCAGGTCGTCGAACGAACCCCGGTGCCCGCAAAGTAAGTGCGACGCGCGACGTGTGTCCCGTGACAAGTGTGAATCACAGAGTCCGTGTGAAGTGACATGAGCAACCTGGTCATCAGCCCGCCGGCACAGGCCGCGTCGCCCGGAACCTCTCCGCTCGCCCTCCTCCGTCAACTTGAGTGGCGGGTGCGACATGCGGTCGAAAACGTGTTAAGCGGCGAATATCGCTCGGCGTTTCGCGGCCGCGGGATGGAATTCGACCAGGTCGTCAAATACGAGTTCGGTGACGACGTGCGCGACATCGATTGGAATGTCACCGCGCGCCTCGGCGAGCCGTATCGGAAAAAATTCGTCGAGGAACGTGAGGTCACGCTGCTGCTGGTCTTCGAAGACTCACCCTCACTGCATTTCGGATCGGGCACGCAATCGAAGCGCGAAGCCCTGCTTGAACTCGCCGGACTGGTGATGCTGCTCGGCGCGGTGAATCGCGACCGCGTCGGCTTCGTGCATGCCGCGCCCGGCGGAAATCTCTTCCGCGAACCCGTACGCGGTCGCGGCCAAATTCTGCATTCCGCCGCCACTCTGCTGGCACGCCCGGCCCCGGCGCCAACGGACGGACCGCCTGAGATCCCATGGCGGTTTCTCGCCCGGGCGGCGCCGAAGCACAGCGTGTTGATCTGGCTGGGCGACTTTCCGCCAGTTATTCGTGGCGGTCGAGGGGGCGCGCAGCCCGAGGGCTGGCCGATTCTCCAACGCCGCTATCAAACGATGGGATTCCGAGTCGACGACCCGTGGGAGCGTGCCCTGCCCGTGGGGGAAAATTTCGCGGCGTACGATCCCGCGGCCGGCCGGCTCGTCACGATCGAAGGCAGCGCGGCCGAACGCGCCGCCCATGCCACCTGGCAACGGGAACGCGATTCCGCCTGGCAGACGCTCTTTCCCGATCCGCTGAGCCGGCTCGTGGTCGGTACGGAAGAAAACCGCCTCGATGCCCTCGTGCGTTTCTTTCACGCGAGGATGAGGGGCCGCGGGCGCTGACGCGCGCCCTTCCCACCCACGATGTCGCACTTCGCGCTGCACGATCCAATTTGGCTCATCGCGCTTCTGGCGCTGCCGCTGATCGCGTGGCTGCGGGGCCGCCGCCGGGTGCCCGTCCTTCTGGTTCCATTTGCGGCGGCCTGGCACCGGCCGTCGCTGGTCGCCCCCTCGCGCTGGCCCGTGGCCCTGGCGTTTGCCGGTCTCGCGTTGCTGATCGGCGCTCTCGCGCGGCCGCAAAAGGTGGAGGACAAACGCGAGGTCCGCTCCGAGGGCTACGACATCATGCTCGCGATTGACCTTTCCACCTCGATGCGCGCGGAAGATTTCGAGAAGGACGGCGAACGGATCAACCGTCTGCAGGCGATCAAGCCGGTCATCCAGGCCTTCATCGACCGCCGGCCCGCCGACCGCATCGGGATCGTCCTTTTTTCCGGGCGCGCGTACACGATGGCCCCGCTCACGTTCGACCACGACTGGCTGGCGCGTCAGTTGGCGCGCGTCCGCATCGGGATGATCGAGGATGGTACTGCGATTGGCGACGGGCTGGGCGTTTCCCTGACCCGGCTGGAACAGGCAAAACGTGACAGCGGCGGACGGCGGATGGGAGCGTTTGTCGTCTTGCTTACCGACGGCGCAAACAATCGTGGTTCGCTGCAACCACAGCAGGCGGCCGAACTCGCCAAGTCGCGAGGTATTCCCGTTTACACCATCGGTGCCGGCAAGGAAGGCTACGTGCCAATTCCGGTCTACGACGACAACAACCGCAAGATGGGCTACCGGCGGATGCTCTCCGATGTCGACGAACCCGCACTGCGCCAAATCGCGGAAACGACGGGTGGCAAATTCTTCCGCGTCGCGGACACCGGCACCGTGGAAAGCGCGTTCAAGGCCATCGACCGCGCACAAAAGATCGAATTTCAGGCGAAGAGTTACCTGATCACCACCGAACTGTTCTGGTGGTTGGCAGCCCCAGCACTCGCCGCGCTGGCGCTGGCCGCCCTGTTTTCGCGTCCCTTGGTCTGGGCGCGGGTGCCGGCTGCCCGACCAACCACATCCAACGGTGCCGTCCTTTCCGCTCAACCCGTCAAACCATGAGTTTCGCCTGGCCTCACCTTCTATGGCTCGTGTTGGTGCCCGTGATCGTGTTCGCTTGGGACGTGACACACCGGCGGCGCACGGCCGCGGCATCACGGCCGAAGATCCTCCGCGCCGAGGCCGGTTCCCATTCAATCCATCTTTCATCCGCCGGCACCCCGTCGTCGACCAGCCAGAACTGTCCGCGCGCGTGGCTCTGCGCGGGCCTCGCCCTCTCGGTAATCGCACTCGCCCGGCCGCAATGGGGCCGGGTGGAGGAGCCGGTGTTCGATCAGTCGCGTGAAATCCTCCTCGCGATCGACCTGTCGCGATCGATGCTCACTCCCGATGTAAAGCCCTCACGACTCGATCGTGCCAAGCTGCTCATCCAATCGCTCCTCGAAAAACTGGCGGGCGAACGCGTCGGCCTCGCAGTGTTTTCCGGCACGGCGTTTCTGCAAAGCCCGCTCAGCGCCGACTACGAAATCCTGCGCGAATTTTTGCCGGCGCTCGGACCGAATTTCTTGCCCGAAGGAGGGACCAATTACAGCGCTCTGATCGACACGGCACTGCAGGCCTTCGGCGCCAGCGGCTCTGCCGACCGCTTCATGATCATCCTCAGCGACGGTGAAGCGACTGACGACGAATGGAAGTCGAAGGTGGAGGAATTAAAGAAGAAGAGCATCCGTGTGATCGGACTGGGCGTCGGCACGTCGACCGGAGCGATGATTCCCGACGGCACAGGTCAGTTTGTGAAAGACGAGCGCGGCGCGGTGGTGCTTTCCAAGCTTGAGAGCGCCACGTTGCAGGAACTGGCGCGCGCCACCGACGGCGTCTATCGCGATGCCAGTGCCTGGGTTGATCTCGCGGCCCTCCTCTCCGAAACGGTCGAGGCCGGCCGCAAGGGCGAGTTTGTCGAGAAAAACACCATCCGTCTGGTCGAGCGTTTCCAATGGCCCTTGGCCTTCGGGGTCTGGTGCCTGTTCGTCAGTTTTTGCTACGAATTTCCCGTGCGGGCCCGGACCCGCGACATCAAACTCACCCCGTCACCCAATCGTCCGATGCCCGCCACCAAGTCGCAAACCGCGGTCGCCCTGCTTCTCCTCCTCGGACTGGCCTTGGGCCACCGCGACGTTGCTGCCGCCATCACCAAGGCTTCCGGCCCGACCCCGGCTCCAGCCGCGGCCACTCCCGAGCCGCCCGCCCTCGCCAAGATTGTGGGCCGCCTCGCCGCCAACGAAAACCGCACCGCCCGAGACTGGGCGGAACTGAGCCGCGAAACCGTCACCTGGGGCTCGCATCTCCAGGGTGAAAAACAACCCGTGCCCGAAGGCCCGGTGCGCGACGCCCTCGGAGCCGTCGATCTCGGCGCCAAACTTGATCCCAAGGCGACCGACTGGTCAAAACTGCGCGAGGAACTTGAGGCCCTGTTGAAAAAATCCGACGACGACAAACAAAAGGACGACCAAAAGAAGGACCAGAAGGAAAACGACGATCAGCAGCAGCAGGACAAGGACGAGAAAAACGAAAACCAGAAGTCGGACCAAAAGAAAAAGGACAAGTCGGATCAGCAGAAATCCTCACCCGAGGACAAGAAAGACTCCTCGGAGAAACAGGAGCAGTCCGAAAAGCAGGATGGCAAGCCCCCGGAGCCGAAGCCCCAGGGAGAATCCGCGTTCGGCGACATGAACAAGAAGGACGAACCGCCACCTCCGCCGCCACCGAACACGCAAAAAGTCGGCGGCCCGCAGGAGAAAAAGGAGGAGCAAAAGGAGCCGGCTGATCCCGCCCTCGCTTTGCCCACCCAAAAACTCGAACAGCTTCGCAATCAGGATTCCCCGGCCCAGCTATTCCAACTCATGGAAGGCGAACGAAAGGCCGGAAAGAAGAACGCCAAGGATTGGTAACCGCCATGCGTCTCATCCGCACCCTGTTTACTCTCATTTTCCCGCTGCTCACGGTTGTCGTCATCCAGGCTCAGACGGTCCGCTGGGAAGCGTCCGACGGCAGCATGCCCAACGCTGTGCAATTGGTGTTCGACGACTGCGCACCCGACGGCCAGCCCGCGCTCCCCGCGATCCCAGGGGTGACGTTCACCTTTCTCGGCCAGTCGGAAAACACCCAAATGAGCTTCGGCAACGGCGGCCTCACCCGACTCCGCACCGTCACCCTCGGTTATATCGTCCGCGCCCGACAAAACACCCCGGTGCAAATTCCGCCCTTCACGGTAAGGACCGACAAGGGCCCGATCCGCGTGGCCGCCTTCAACGCCGCCGCACCCGCCGCTCCGCTGGACACCGTTGCGAGCGCCAAACTCATTCCCGAAAAAACCAAGGTGTGGGCGGGTGAAGTTTTCGGTCTCGTCTACGAACTCTCGGCCTCGCGCCGCACCAACCCGCAGATCACCCCGACCTTCGACTGGAACGCCGCGCCTCTCGTCGCGGAAGATTGGTCGAAGCCCGAGGTCACGGAGTCCTTCAACAACGGCGACCGCCGGCTCAACGTCGTGTTTCGCACCCGCGGCGTGGCGAAGAACGCCAACACCCTGAAGCTTGAGGCGGCGAGCCATCTGCTCAGCATTCAAACCGGCACCATTGGTTTCGGGATCATTTCCCAACCGCGGATGGAAACCGTATCCGTGACCTCCGACCAGCCCGTCATCGAGGTCCGTCCACTGCCCACTCCGCCGCCCGGGTTCAGCGGCGCGGTCGGGCAGTTCAGGCTGAATTCCAAGGTGGTGCCCGAGAAGGCCGCGGTCGGCGAGCCGGTCACGTGGACGCTCGAACTCAGCGGCACCGGCAACTGGCCTGACATCGCCGGCCTCCCTTCGCGCGATGTGTCGAACGATTTTTCCGTCGTTCAGCCCAAGGCGAAACGCACCCCGGCCGAGGGGAAACTCTTCGACGTGTCCCTCGCCGAGGACGTGGTACTCGTCCCGACCAAGCCCGGTACGTACACGCTTGGTCCGGTGACATTCAGCTATTTCGACCCCAAGAGCGGCACCTATGAAAAGGTCACCCGCCCGGCGGTGACGCTCACGATTACGACCGCCGCCGCCCCGCAGTTCAACCTCACACCGCCGGCGGCGACGACGACACTAGAACCGACTCCTCCGCCGGCCACCAAGAGCAGCAAACCTCCGACTGTCGCGCCCGCGCCGGCCGGCATTCCGCGGGATCCGCTGCCCGGCACCGCCGATGTGCGCGTTCCCATGGGGGTACGCACACTCGTCACGAATCTTCTGATACCATTCGCCGCCCTGATCGCCTTTTGGGTCTGGCTGGCCATCCGCCGGGCGAAACAGACCGACCCCGTACGACCACGCCGGGAAGCCCACGATCGCCTCGGCCAACTGCTCACCGAGATGCAGACGCAGATGGCCGCAGGCGCCCAGTCGCCGGCTCCCAGCCCACAACTTTTGCGCTCCTGGCAGCAGGACACCGCCGTGCTCTGGCAACTGTCACACGCAGCACCACGCGCCACCGCACTGCCCGACGAGGCCTGGAGCTCCCTCTGGTCGGAGGCGGATCGGGCGCTCTACGGGGCAAAGGCCCCCCTGCCTTCGGACTGGATCGATCGCGCGCGCGCCGCCCTCGCCGCCAAGGTCGTGCCCGGCTTCAAACCGCTACGGCTCTTCCTCCCGCAAAACCTCATGCCGTTCGCCGCGATGCTGGTCGGCGGATTTCTGGTCACAACGATCTGGCTCAACGCCGCAACCTTGGATGCGGCTGTCGCCTACCGCAAAGGCGACTTCGCCGCTGCGGAAAAAGGCTGGCGCGAACGACTCGCAGCCAAACCGACCGACTGGATTGCAAGGCACAATCTTTCCCTCGCGCTGGCCCAGCAGGAACACGCCGGCGAGGCCGCCGCCCAGGCCGCCGCCGCCTTTGTGCAGCACCCATCCGACCCATCCGTGCGTTGGCATCTCGCCCTCGCCGCAGAAAAATCCGGCGCGATTCCACCGGCGCTCGCGGGTTTTCTCGTGCCGGGGCCGTGGCATGCCGCCGGACGCCTCGCATCACCGGCCGACTGGCAGATGGCCCTGATCGTGACGGCGTGGGCCTGTGCCGCCGCCCTCGCCTGGATGCTGGCCAACGCCTATGGCGCCCGCTCACGCCGCGTCAGCTTTGTCGCCCTCCCCGTTCTCTTGCTCGGACTAACCCTCGCGGCGACCGCGACCGCTGGCGTCGCCAGTTATGGCATGGCGGCCAAGGCCGATGCGGTCATTATCGCTCGCGCCGGCACGCTGCGTTCAATTCCCACCGAGGCGGACACCACACAAAAAACCACGCCCCTCGCCACCGGCTCACTCGCACTCGCGGGAAAAACCTTTCTCGGCTGGAACCAACTCACGTTTGAAAACGGCCAGACTGGCTGGGTGCGGAAGGAAGACTGTGTGCCCGTCTGGAAATGACGGTGCAACGCCCGTCACCGGTCACACCCGACAAATCATCGGCGGTCACCCAGCGTCTTCCGCACCATCCGCGCCATTGACTCCTCTGGGTTGAGCGCCAGCACGCGCCCGAGCTCCACCCACGCGAGATCCTTCGACTCGCTGGAGATCGCGAGCGGCTCATCGCGGTCGGCCTCGAAGATGAAGCGCAGGTCGTAGTGAAAATGTCCCGGATCGACCTTGCGCGGGGGAATCCAATGTCGGTCGAGGTCGAAAATCTCCGCCGACACCACCCGCAGACGCGTGAGCCCGCTCTCCTCCCGCGCCTCGCGGAGCGCAACCGCGAGTAAATCGCCGTCACCGTCCGCGTGCCCACCGAGCTGCAACCATTTATCGAGCTTGCGGTGGTGCGTCAGCAGCACGTGCGCGCGATCCGGCGTCACGATCCAGGCTGAACCGGTGAGATGCCCTGGGACACAAGAGCGCAGCAGGCAGTCGTCATGAGTCGCGGCGAAGCGCAGCGTATCCGCCGTCATCGCGGCTTCATGATCGTCCAGGGCCCGCCGCCCATGCGCCCGAATCAACTCCAAAACCAGCGTTGGTGGTGCCATCTCAGCGTGTCTCAAACCACTTCGACTCGGCCTGCACGCCCACCGCGGTGTCGATCTGGGAAAAGACTTCGGGCACGTTCCGCGCCACCCGGAAAAGATCCATGTTCGACGGTTTGAAGAATTTCTCCGCAAGCATCCGGTCGAAGAGTTGCAGCAACGGATCGTAGAACCCGTCCTGGTTGAGAAATACGCACGGCTTTTTCACGACCTCTAGCTGACGCAGGGTGAGGATCTCCAGAATTTCCTCCAGCGTGCCCCAGCCGCCAGGCAACGTGACAAACGCGTCCGCCCGGGTTTCCATCAGCAGCTTGCGCTCGCGCATGGTGATGACGGTCACAAGTTCGTCGGCCTCGTCGTAAGCCAGTTCGCGCGCCTTCATGAATTCAGGAATGACTCCGACCACGCGTCCACCCGCCTGCGTGACCGACCGCGCAATCGCCCCCATCATTCCCGTCTTGCCGCCGCCGTAGACGAGTCCCCAGCCCCGCGCGACCAATTCGCGGCCCAGCTCCGCTGCCACGGCATAGTATTTCGGGTCAAGCCGGTCGCTGGAGGCGCAATAAACACAGAGGAGTTTGGGCATGGGAAAAAGGTGAGAGCTGAGTGTTGAGAGTTGAGAGATCAAACCCAAAGCTGGCGCCCGTTCTGACTCCCATCGCCCAACTCTCAACCCTCAACTCGTCCTCCGCGCCCCCGCCAGCGCCGTACCGGGGCCGGCTCGCGCCCTCCCCTACCGGACACCTGCATCTCGGGCATGCCCGCACGTTTTGGATCGCGCAACAACGTGCCCGGGCTGCCGGCGGCACGCTGGTGCTGCGCAACGACGACCTCGACGCCGTGCGGTTCCGCTTGGATTTCGTCGACGCGATGCTCGAGGATCTGCGCTGGCTCGGCTTCAGCTGGGAGGAGCCGATGATCTCGCAGAGTTCCCGGCGCCAGCGATATCGCGCAGCGCTGGAACGATTGCATGCCGCGGGGTTGATTTTCCCCTGCACGCGTTCACGGCGTGACGTCATCGAGGCGGCCGGTGCACCCCACGAAGGCGCGGCGGATGACGAACCGGTCTATCCGATCCAGTTTCGACCGACCAACGAAGCCCCACTGCCGCCGCTCGGTGAGAACATCACGGTCAACTGGCGCTTCCGCGTTCCGACCGGCGACGAAATCACGTTTCACGATGAATGCCTCGGACGACAATGCGCCGTCGCCGGACGTGACTTCGGCGACTTTCTTGCGTGGAGAAAAGACGACACCCCGAGCTACCAACTCGCGACCGTGGTCGACGACGCCGAGTTGGGGATCACTGAAGTCGTACGGGGCGCCGATCTCGTAAAAAGCACGTTTCGCCAATTGCTGTTGTTTCGAGCGTTGGGCTGGTCGGTGCCAAGATTTTTCCATGCGCCGCTGATGCTCGATGAACACGGAGTCCGGCTCGCCAAGCGCCACGATGCTCTCTCGCTCCGGACACTGCGGGAGCGCGGGGTAACACCGCAGGAGATCGTCGCGCAATTCGAGGCCCCTCGATAGGGGGCGCCCACCACCACGTCCGCCTGCACCGGCGATTTCATCGATTGATGAATTTCGATTCGCCGTTATGCGTTGGCCGCATGTCCCCGAAAATCGGCGTCCTCAATATTTCCGACCGCGCGAGTGCCGGCATCTACGAAGACACCCCCGGCAAGGCGTGCGTGGCGCTCCTGCGGGAGTGGCTCACCACCCCATTCGAAGTCGACTATCGGGTCATTCCCGACGAGCGCCCGGTCATCGAGGCGGAGTTGCGGCGGATGGCGGATGAGGCGGGTTGTTGCCTCGTCGTCACCACCGGTGGCACCGGTCCGGCCCTGCGCGACGTCACCCCGGAGGCAACCGCGGAGGTGTGCGAGAAGATGATGCCCGGGTTTGGCGAACTGATGCGCGCCACGTCGCTCAAGTACGTTCCGACGGCAATCCTGTCACGACAGACGGCCGGAATTCGCGGCCGCACCTTGATTGTCAACCTGCCGGGACGACCGAAGGCGATTCGCGAAAATCTCGAGGCGGTATTTCCCGCCATCCCCTATTGCATCGATTTGATCGGAGGCCCGCGGCTCGAGGCGAACGAGGCCGTGATGAAGGTGTTCCGGCCGAAGGCGTGACGATCCGCTTCAGCGCCACCGACGGCGGAAGCAGCCGAGTCCGATCAATCCGGCCCCCACCATGGCGACCACTGACGGCTCAGGCACGACGGTAAACGAAAGGGAATACGCGCCGTGGTTGTCGGGACTGAAAGAATCGTTCACCGCCACGAACAGGTTGGCGCCTCCGGCGGGAACGGAAAACGTGCCGCCGTACCCGATGAGAAACCAATCACCGCGCGATGGGCTCGCGATGAACGTGCCCACGATTGCGCCCGCGCGAATCGCCGCCGGGTCGGTGGTGTCGGTCGTCTGTTTGCCGGCAAACATCCAACCGCTGCCGGAAAAATCGTAGTTCGCCCCTCCTCCCACAAAACGATTGATGCCATCACCGCTCGGAAAGCCGCTGACCGCGCCGTAGGCGGCCCCGGCCGCGGTGAAAAGGTAAGGTGCCCCAGGCGCGCCCGCCATGGATCCGTTGGGATTGGTCTGATACCGCGAATCGACCAAGTCACCCGTGCCCGAAGCGCTGATTTGCAGCAGCGAACCGCCGGTGAAAAATCCGAGGTCGATCTTGCCGGAATCGCCGACCAAGAGCGGAACCGACACGGTGGTTTGCGCAATCAGCCCGGTCGCGGTCAACAACGCCGCGAGCAATCCGGAAAGACACCGCGGTCGCCAGGCCAACGATTTCATCGCCGCCAGTTTCCACCCCACCCCCAGTTCGGTCAACGGCGTATTCACCGCCAACCGCGGCTGCGATGAATCACGTCCTCACTGGATTGTGCCATTCCACGGGCAGCACCGCTTCGGGGCCGATGATATACACCCGGTAGTACAGCCAGAAAATCGCGGCGCCGAGCAGAAGCAGAAAGAAGAGTTCTCCGAGCCCGCCCCAATTTTGCCGACTGCCACGGTGCAGCGTCCCGATGAGCACACCGATCGCCGGCGCCACGAGCAAGGTCACCAGCGACGCACCGAACAAGACCATGCCCATGATTGCCGCAGTGCGAAGCAACAGGTCATCGATCATGCGCGCCTTGTAGCTGACGAGTTCGACACAGAGATTGAGCAGGAGCAGGCAGCAGGGCAGCACGTAGTAGTTGCGGACGAGTCGGTCACTTTTCATGGCGGCAGGCGGAATTTACGGGACCGTTCTACACGAGATTCCGGGACGAAGTGCAAACTCTCAGCCCGCGAACCTCAATTCACCCACTCACGCCACTTGCGCATTCGCAATTTCGCGTCTCACTCGCTTCCTCGGCCGGTTCCCCGGCTTCAACCCAGAAACAGTCATGATTAACTACTCCGCTCCCGATCTCACCCAACATCCTCCGCGCAGCTTCCGCGTCCGCATTGGCGGATACGTCCACCTTGCCCGCCTGCTCGACAAGGCGCGCGCGGTCATCGCCGGCAAAGGCGGCGACTATCACTACGACTGCCCGCTCGACAAGGAGTTCTTCGCCTTCACGGGAATTTCGGCCGATGCGATGCTGGCTGAAATCAAGACCGGCAAGACCGATCTCGAGATCCTTACCTGGGTGAATGCGACCTCAAAGCGCCAGCGCTTTGAAGTCATCGCCTGGTCGGCCTGGATGGAGCAACACGGCCCCGGCGGTGCGGGCGGCCATGAGTGGGCGGCAAGCGTGATCAAGGGCAATAAGTCGGAGCGCGACGACATCCGTTCGTTTGCCGACCTGCTCGATTTCGACGACTACCACAGCTACGGCGGCAAGGCGTGAGCTGATTTTAGACTCTCGATTTTTGCTTTGCGATTGGGCGGAGCGCGCGAGCGCTCCGCCCTTTTTCTTGCCCGCGCCGACCGCCTACAGTTCGTCGTATTTCTCCGAGCGGCCGCGCGCCTTTTCGACCGGGTATTTCTTGGCGTTGGCGGCCATCTTCGCCTCGATCGCGGCCGTCACGTCGAGGCCGGTGATGTTGGCAAACTCAAGGGCGTAGATGACCACGTCGGCCAACTCATCGGCGATCTTGCCGCGTTTCACCGGGTCGGCCGCGATGCCACGCGACTGCTCGTTGGTCGCCCACAGAAAATGCTCCATCAATTCGCCCGTCTCCGCGGCAAGCGCCATCGAGAGATTTTTGGGCGAATGAAACTGCTCCCAGTCGCGTTCGTGCACAAAGGTGAGCACCCGTGCCTTGAGTTCGGAAATCGTCGTCGTCGAGTCGGTGAGTGCGGCCATGTCCCGACCGTTGCGACCGGAACAGCACCGTGCAATCTTCACCGTCACAAAAAAGTTACCGCTTGGCATGCGAGCTGCAATATGCAGCCTCAACTCACACATCACTGAAATGACCGGGATTACCCAGCATCACCTCCGCCGCGCCGGCACCTGCTCCACGCAGGGCCAGCAGCGTTGCGCCGCGATGCGACCGGTCATTTTTTCCGTTTGGAATAAATCCGGCGCGGGCGACCAGAACTAAACTCTCCGTCTCAACGGAAACGTTTAGCCCTCTGAAGCCCGGCGGTCTCCAAACCACCGAGGGAACGTTTCCGTTCGTTTTTCCTCCCATGAACAGCACACTCCTCACCTCCCTCCCGACCCACCGTCGCCCGAAGGCCCTCTCGAAAGCATCTGTCGATGCCTTCCGCGAGCCAGCCTACGACTGCCAGGAGCAGACCGAGGCGATGAAACTCGTGGTCTACGTGCCAGGGGTCGACGCGTCCGGCGTGGAAATAGAAGGGCGCGGGGCCGACCTCACCGTGACCGCGAAGAAGGCGAAGTTCGTGCGCGTCAACTTCACGTCCCTGCATCTCGAAAACGTCCAGCGCGACTACCGGCTCCGGCTCCGGCTTGGCAGCGGGTTTGATTACGCCGCGATGGAGGCCGAGATCGCCAACGGCGTGCTCACGATCACGTTGCCCAAGCGCACGTCGAACCGTCATCCGGTACGCCTGCCCCGGGCCGCCTGATCGGCTCACCGCTCACACCTTCCGGTTCCGGCCGGGCGGAACGCGTGGCAATCGGCGCAAGTTGTGCCGGTTGAACATCGCTCCGCCCCGCCGGTCCGGTCAATCGCAGGCCTTTTCGAGCAAGAAAAAAGCCGCGCCCAACCAAGGGCGCGGCTTTTGAATTCTGCGGAATGCGACTCAGACCTTTTGCTCTTCGAGCGTAAGCGAGCGGTAACCGCCGATGCTCTTGAAGTAGAGCAGCAGTGAAAGGTAGATCGCCGCCATCACGAGCGGAATAAACGAGTCGGCTTTCAGCGTCGCCCGGTCTCCCGCCTGATTGGCGGCGACAATCGCCTTTTGCTCCGGCGTGCCCTTGTCGCCCGCCTTCTTGGCCGCTTCCAGTTTGCTGCCATCGACCGCGGTCACCGGACTGAGGAAGAGGAACTTGGAGGGAGCCGCCGCCTTGTTGGCTTCGTAGACCGCCGCGTTGCTGGTCTTCAGGCTTTCAGAGGTAAAGCGATCCTTGGCATAGCCGAGTCCAGGGCCGCCGAGCAGACCGGCGGACAGCATGCCGATGCCGCCCATGATGGACATGGCGACGGCACCCGAACGCGGGAAACGGTCACCGACGACGGCGAGCATGGTCGGCCAGAAGAAGGTCTTGCCGAGCGCGTAGACGCCGAGGGCGATCAGGGCGATGGCAAACGAATTCATGCCCGAGGCGAGCTGCAGACCGAGCACGGCCAGCGAAGCGGACGTGAGGAGCAGTCCGATCGGTGAGAAGCCAAGCTTGGTCTCGATGAAGTTCGCGCAGAACCGCAGACCAAACATGATGGCCGACGTCCAGATGAAGAGGATTTTCCCCTGCTCTGGCGTGAAGAGATTGCCGGTGATCGCTTCGATCCAGCCGTCGGTGCCGAGCTCGACCGCACCCACGAGCGCGTGAGTCAGGAACAGAACAAACAGAATCAACGAACCAATGGAAAATTTTGTCAGCACGCCCACCGCAATCACGAGGATCCCACCCACGACGTATCCGACGTTTTCCGCCACTCCGGCGGAAATTCCGAAGAGGGGCAGCGTGTTGCCGAGAAACACCATGATCAGGCTGCAAACGACGACGGCACCCAGGATGCCAACGTCTTTGAACATTTCGGCGAAACTCGATCCCTTGGCCGCGGCCTCGGATTTCGGGAAACTCTGGCCCATGAACATCAGGGCATAACCGGCCGTCGGAACGAGGTAGAAGGCCAGCTGACCCTTCCAGCCGAGGTGCATGACCGTGCCGAGGAGATAGGAGGCGACGGCGCCCACCACCATGCCGAGAGGCCAGGAAGCGTGGAGGATGTTGAGGAAGTGCGTGCGGTTCTTCGGGAAGATGGTCGCGACGAGGGGATTCGCCACCGCCTCCAGGGTGCCGTTCGCGTAGGCGAAGATGAACATGCCCCAGAAGAGAAACCCGTAGGCGTTTTGCGGCGTGCTGGCTCCGAATGTGACGACCGCAGAGATCACGTGGCCCAGCAGAGCCAGGGCGACCAGCTTGCCGTAGCCAAACTTGTCGACGAGCACGCCGCCGATGATGATGCCGAAGCAAAAGCCGGAGAACCCGGCGCCACCGATCGCACCCAATTGGGTGGCGGTGAAGCCGTATTCAGAAGCCCAGGCTCCAAAGATTCCGCCACGGAGGGCAAAGCCCACACCGGCGGCCAAAATGGCCATAAAGCCCGCCCACAACAGCCGCTTGGCGTTGGGCACGATGGCGTCGTTACTGACTTGAGCATTACTCGTCATAGGAGGGGGGATAAGCGTGTTTGAGTGCGAACGAAAAAAAGACGGACGAAACCGACAAAGGTTAGGGACCAAGAAGCCGCGCATTGCCGACCAACGCACGCGGGCTAGATCCAAAACGGGGTATCGATGCAGGGGAATGAAACAAGCAGAACGAAGTTGAGTGTCTCCCGCACGATGATCAAGGGCGCAATTTTTCTTCAACCAAAATGTCCGTCGTGCCGATAACAAGCGGAGCCAGTCACCCCATCGCATGAACCCACTTCCCCATCTGCTCCGCCTCCAAACCGCGTCAACCCACCGCGATAGCGAAACCGTCCGCGTCACCCCTGCCTTCGAACTGCACCGCCGAAGCGGCGCGCTCTTCCGCGCGCCCGCCCTGCCCACGCCGCAATTCTGCAACGAAATGCCGTTTACCGTCAGAATCGGGCCGCGAATCCGCGAACGAATGTAATCGGACGCGAGTATCACACGAGCAAACGCAGCAAACAGCGGGCACCTTTGCGGGCAGTGGCGGTCGGAGTTGGAACAGCAAACCAAGACAACCCGCCATGCTTTTTCCCATTCTGACCGGACATCCGCCGCCTGCCAACGAACCGCCTGCGCTCATTCGCACCGCGATCCGCGAGGATGTGCAATGGAGCCGACCGGTCTTCAAGGCGCCGCCGCTCACGGTCCAACCACAAGCCTTCAACGCGCTCTCCGTCGCGACCGACCTCCGTCTGATTGGTCTGGTCGGATACCCGTCGTAAGAATTCGATCCGACCGATCTCCTCCCAACCAGCTGCCGTCGGACTACGCGGGGCGGTTGCCGCCCAAAGTCCGCGCCAGCAGCTTGGGAACGAGGAGTGGCGGTACGTCCCGCAGGCGCGATAGTATCCACTCGGAATCAATCAGCCGAATGTTGTGCTGGTCTGCATAGGACCGAGCATCGGACGAAAATCCCACCGGCGAAACGTACCAGCCGACTCCGACTCCGTCCACGGTGAGGGTGCCAAAAAATTCCCGCAACCGCTTGGCCGAAACCTGGCCGACCTCGCCCGGCAAACAGCACACCAGGGCGCACGGCTGCGTTTCACCCGCACGCGTCAGCACGATGTCCTTGTCCGCCCCCTTGGGTTGCAATTCGGCAACAAAGCCTTCGTTTTCCGACAGGGCCGCAATCAAGGCGCAAAGCCGGAACTTGGGCCACGTCGCAAGTTCCCCGGTCGAGGGTAATCCGCCCGCGGCATCGGAAATCCGCTCCGACATCGCTGCACCCGAGGATGTCTTCGGCGCCGAACTCCAGTTGCGCCAAACCATCCAGAAGACCCCCACGACGAGCACCACACCCAGCACCATCGAGGCCAAAAGCAACCAGCGCGCCGAGAACAAAGTCGATGAAAGGGCAACCGTATCCGCGCTCGCCGCCGGACGTTCGGGGGATTTTGTTGCCGTGGGCACAGGCGCCGAAGCCGGGGTTTCTGCCTCCTCCAGCGGGCGCAACGCCAGCAGATCGCGCACTTCCGAGACCGCGGCGATGCTGCGCTCCCGATAGGTGGCCCCCGGCTGCTCCTTGAGCAAATCCACCACCGCCACCACATTTCCGGAGGGCGAGAGAACGAGCAGGCTAGGATAGGTCGTCACACCGTAGCGGTCGCGGAGCCGGTTGTTTTGCTCGCGCGTCTCCGCCGAAATCGGCGCCCGGCTGGCAAAATCCAGCCGGAGGAAAACAAAGGAACCGGTGAACGCGCTCACAAAATCCGGATGCAGTTCCACCTCGTCGTGAAACAGTTTGCTCGCCGGGGACCAATCGGTGCCGGTGAAGAGAGCGAGGATACGCGACTTTCGCACACTGGCGTCACGCGCCGCGTCATCAAAATTCGTGAGCCAGACATCCACCGCGGTCTCGGCTCTTTTTGCCTTCGTCGCCGACGGCGAACCGGGCCGCGGGCGCGGAGCCGGCCAGGGGACATTCATCGAAAAATCCACGCGCTCCACCCGGCCATTTTCCAGCATCACTTGTCCCTGAGTGTAGGAAAGCACCTCGCGGGTGCCAGCCTGCGACGAACCGTTGGGCCAGCCATAGGCGTCGATGACATCGTCCTTGGTCGCCCCGGGGCCGACGATCGGCCGGGGATCGGCGGCGGCAAGTTCCGGCACGCCACAGAGTGCGAGCAGGAGGCAGACACAGGTAAGCAGTCGGGCGGGCACGACTGTTTCAAGTGCGGCGCGTGTCGGTTTGGCAACGCCTAGCGGAAACATAAGGGACAAAAAACAGATCCGAGCCCAAAGTCCGAACTTTTTCGTCGGCATCGCCGCCACCACCCCTCCACTCTCGGGCGCGCCCGTGCCCGACCTTTCCCAACTTCTCAAAATCACCTTCGGCTACTCGACGTTTCGTCCCCTCCAACGCGAAATTTGCGAGGCCTCGCTCGCGGGGCGCGATGTGTTTGCCCTGCTGCCGACGGGCGGCGGCAAATCCCTGTGTTTCCAGTTACCCGCCCTCGCCCGCCCAGGTCTGACGGTCGTGGTCTCCCCCTTGATCGCGTTGATGAAGGATCAGGTCGACGCCCTCCAAGCGAGCGGCGTCGCCGCGACGTTTCTCAATTCCTCGCTCGACGCCAACGAGGCCCGCTCCCGGCTGCGCGGCCTGCACCGCGGCGAGTACAAGCTGCTCTACGCGGCGCCGGAGCGGCTGATGCTCGACGGCTGGGACGAGAACCTCAAAAATTGGAACGTCAGTTGTCTCGCGATTGACGAAGCCCACTGCGTTTCCGAATGGGGCCACGATTTTCGGCCGGAATACCGGCAGCTCGCGAAACTCCGGACCACCCTGCCGGGCGTGCCGCTGATGGCGTTGACCGCGACGGCGACGGGCCGCGTCCGGCAGGACATCATCACGCATCTCAAGCTGCGCGAGCCCGACGTGTTCGTCGCCAGTTTCAACCGGCCAAACCTCACCTACCGCGTCGTCCCGAAGGATGAGCCCGCGAAGCAAATCATCAACTTCGTGCGAAAGCGCGAAACCGAGAGCGGCATCATCTATTGCGCCAGCCGGGCGACGACCGAGCGGGTGGCGGAGGCGCTGGCGAGCCGGGGATTTGCCGCGAAGCCCTATCATGCCGGTCTGGAGGCGGAGGAGCGCGCGCGCAACCAGGAGGAATTTCTGCGCGACGACACGCGCATCATCTGCGCGACGATCGCGTTCGGCATGGGCATCAACAAGCCGAACGTCCGCTGGATCATCCATCACGATCTGCCCAAGAACATCGAAGGGTATTATCAGGAAACGGGCCGGGCGGGCCGGGATGGCCTGCCCGGGGACTGTCTCCTGCTCTTCAGCCCCGGCGACATCGCGAAGCAGACGCACTTCCTCGACGAGATCACCGACGAAAAGGAACAGCAGATCGCCCGCGCCCAGCTCCGGCAAATCGTGCACTACGCCGAAAATTCCGCGTGCCGCCGCGCCGAACTGCTGGAGTATTTCGGCGAAAAGTTCCCGTTGGACAATTGTGGCGCCTGCGACAATTGCGCCGAGCCCCGCGAGACCTACGACGGCACCATCCTCGCGCAAAAGTTCCTTTCCTGCGTCTATCGCATCGCTCAAAACAGCCGCTTCGGCGTGGGGATGAACCACATCATCGAGGTGCTCACCGGTGCCGACACCGACAAGATCCGCCGCTGGGGTCACGACCGTCTCACGACGTACGGCATCGGCGGAGAACTGAGCCGGCCCCAATGGGCGGCGGTGGGACGCGAGCTGATCCGGCTTGGCTATCTGGCAGTGGCCGAAGGCGAATACGCGACGCTGGAACTGACGGCCGAGGGCATGGCCGTGCTGAAGGCGCGGACGCCCATCACGCTCACGAAGCCGATGGATCTGCCGAAGGCGAAGCGGGTTTCGGCCCGTCGTGAGGGCGACATCGCGTGCGACGAAATCCTGTTCGCGCGCCTGCGCGCGTTGCGGAAGGAACTCGCCGACGAGCGACGCGTGCCCGCGTATATCGTGTTTGGCGATACGACGCTGCGCGCGATGGCCCGATATTATCCGGCGACCTTGGAGCAGATGGAAGGCATCCCTGGGATGGGAGAGAAAAAACGCGCCGAGTTCGGCGAAATTTTTGCCGATGAAATCGCCGATTACGTGAAAACGAACTCGCGCATGGCATTTGAATAGCGGGACGTCGGCTCAGGCCTGGTCTGGCATCAGCAGCGGCAGCGGTTTGTCGCCGAAGCGGCGGTAAACGGGAAAGTCCCGGAAATCGACCGTGAGGATTTTTGCCCGCGGGAAGCGTTCCGAAAGAAGTACGAGCGAGCCGTCGCAAACGTCCATCCGCTCATATTTCGCCATCAATTCGGCGAGCCTGGGCGCGCCACTCTCCAGAACTGGCAGAATGCGAAGTTCGTTTCGACCGATGGCGCCAAGCAATGCCCGAACGGCCGCCGAATTCTCACCCAAATTCCAAGCAGCTTCGGTCACGACTGCTTCACTCGTCCACACTTGATCATCGATTACAGCGACCGTGCGCATGGCCCATTCGTGCCAGCCGTCCTTGCGCGCGTAGAGCGCGAGCAACGGTCCGGTATCATTCAGATACCTAACGTCCGAATCCCTCACGGCTGGAAAGATCGGGAGCGCCTTCGATCATGCCGGCCACTCGTTTCGCAAAATCCGCGAAACTTGGGCGCACCCTTTTCAGCTGCTTTTTGACGGCAACTTTCTTTCGAACGACACGGCGCGACGCACTGAGCTTCATCACGCAAAATTCACCAGCCGCTGCGTTCACGTCAAGGCGCGCGATTCGCCCGGAATCTCGCCGGCTCACTTCCTCGCCCACCGCACGCGACGCTTCAGCTCCTCCGTCCAGTTGTTGGCTCCCACCCTCTTTCGAGATTTGCCGGCGGTCGTCGTTTACGTTCGGAAATGGACTGACAAAGATTTCCTGCCGCCTCGCTCCACGTGAGCCGGGTCCAGCTGGCCGGGCTTATCCGCAACACCGTGGAGTTTCGTCAGGGTCGACGAAGCCACGTCTCCTCTCACGCTCCGACATCCGCCCGCGTCGGGCCCCTCCTGTGCGTCACAGCGCTACGAATACACCGCGGTCCCGGTCGTCTCGTTCCCCGGCCGGTCCCGCGCGGTCGCGGCCACGGTGAGGCGCTCGCCGGCGGGGGCCGCCACCGTGGCGGTGTAGAGCCAGACGCCGTGGACTTTTCGGGCGGCGCCCTGCTCTAGGATCGCGCCGGCAGCGGATTGAATCGCCACCCGCACGTCGACCACCTCGATGTCGTCGACGGCGATGATCCGAATTGTGCCCCCGGGCTGGCCCCGATAGGCGGTAAGATCGACGCGCCGCACTTCCGGCGGAGTGAGAAAATCGGACGTGACGAGCTTGTCGGCCCGTCGCCCGCGCTCTTTGGCCAGCTCGGCATAGACTTCGCGCTGCCACGGGTCTTGCAGCACCTTGCGCGCATACTCCACCGCTTGGGCAAACCGTTCGCGTTGGGCCACCTGCGTCGGCGTCCAGGCACGAGTCCGCGACTCGGGACGCCCCTGCATGATCACCTGATCGCCGACCTGCCGGTAAATCACGTCGTCCATCATGCCGCTGATACTCTTGAAGGTTGGATGTAATGTAAGTTTCACGGGGAAAAGAGGATAATCAGGAAATGGGAGGACTCGCGGGGCACCCCCAGGCCACGCCATCCGCTGGCAAACTGCAAGCCGAAACCCTTTTATTGTCTGCGATGTCCTCGCGATGTTCCCTCGATAGTTTTGCGATACAGGGCTATCTATCGCAGAACTATCGCAGCCATATCGCAGGGGCATCGCAAGGGCTGTGAACGTCGCGTAAACCGGATTTGGCTCCGGTTTACGCGAAACGAGCGGAAAAGATACCGACGATTGGTATGAAGCGTGATCAGTCGCGGCGGCAGCGGGGAGATGCCATGCGTCGAGTCGCCATCGCAGTTCCAGCAATCAAGTTTGAAAACGCCGTGCGGTCTGCGTGAATGACGTTTTCGCTGACCTCCCCCAATGACCTCCTCCGACGACAACATGCTCGCGACCCTCAGCCGGATCGGCACGATCGCGCCGGAGGTGATCGAGCTTTTCGACTACCTCGAGGACACGCCCCTCTGGATTAAGGACGAGGCCGGCCATTATGAGTGGGCCAACGTTGCCCTCGTGCTCAACTTTGGGGTGAAGACGCGCGCCGAACTCATAGGCCGCACGGACTACGATTTCTGCGGCGAGGTCCTCGCCAACCAATATCGCATCGACGACGAGCGGGTGCTCCGCGGTGAACGGATCCTCTCGCGGGTCGAACTCGTTGGCCGCTTCAACCACACCGCCCGCTGGTGCGTGACGTCCAAGGTCCCGTTGCGCGACAAGGACGGACGCATCGTCGGCACCGCGGGCGTTACGCGCCCTTTGGCAGAGAAGGATGCGACGGCCACGGATCCCGCCGCACCGGCCGGCTCCCCGCTGAGCATCGCGATTCGTTTCATCAGCCAGAATTTCGCCGACCGGATCACCAACGACGACCTGGCCAAGGTCTGCGGCCTGTCGGTGCGCGCATTCGAACGGCAGTTTCAGGCGGCCTACAACAGTTCGCCCCACGACTACATCCGCCAGCTGCGCGTCCGCATGAGTTGCAGCGCGCTGGTGTTTTCCCGGAAATCGCTTGCCGACGTCGCGACGGAATTCGGTTTCGCCGACCAAAGCCATTTCACAAAGGAATTCCGGAAGTTCATGTCGGAAACGCCCCGGGCGTATCGCACGCGGTATCAGCAGCGCTAACCTGACACACGCAGATTTGCCGCCACGTTTGTCATCCATAAGATGACAAACGTGGCGCCGACCGTACCTCGCCGCAATTTCACCAAAAGTCGCCGCCGTGTTACTAGGCGATTGCGTCCGGTCGCGCTAGGATGCTCCCTCCTTTCTCCCCAGTCATCTGCTCAGCCTCGCCCTGCCTTCCCCAAGAGGCACGGCCAACCTTCGATCTCCATGCCGATCCCCTCCGTCAACGACCTCAAAACGGTCAAAAACAAAGTCAAAAGCCGCGTGGAAGCCACGCTCGCCGAAACCGGCGGCCTTCTCCGCCTCGCGCCCGCCTGGGTGCCGCGTTCATTCCTCCAACCCGGACTACGCATCAAGCTCCATCCGGACGACACCTACGCCTACGGTTTGAACCGCGGCGGCATCGACGAACGCTGGTTCGCGTCCACGACGGTCACCGCCAACGAGGGCCGTGCTGCCGACGAGGGCCTCAGCTACTGCGTCGCCGGCAAGGAGCGTTTCACCCTTCACCAAGCCGTCGAAGAGTGCGGCGCGACGCTCGTGGGCAAGTCCATCTGGAAGAAATACGGCAAGTGGCCCGTCTACTCGAAGTTCTTCGACAACATGGGGCCGATTCCGCACCACATGCACCAGAGTGGAAAGCAGGCGAAGCTCGTTGGCCAGGAGGGCAAACCGGAGTCGTATTATTTCCCGCCCCAGCACAACAACGTCGGCAACAACTTCCCGTACACGTTCATGGGCTTCGAGCCCGGCACGACGAAGGAGCAGGTCAAGCAGTGCATCCGCAATTGGAACAAGGGTGACAACGGCATCCTCGATCTTTCCAAGGCCTACCGCCTCAAGGTCGGCAGCGGCTGGCTCATCGATCCCTGCATTCTCCACGCCCCGGGCAGTCTCTGCACGTACGAGCCGCAATGGGGCAGCGACGTCTTCGGCATGTACCAAAACCTCGTCGAGGGCCGCGAAGTGCCGTGGAGCCTCCTCGTGAAGGACATGCCCAAGAGCAAACACAAGGACATCGACTTCATCGTCGACCAGCTCGATTGGGAAAAGAACGTCGATCCGAACTTCAAGGACAACCACTACCTCGAGCCCGTCCCGGTGGCCGACACCCGCAGCGAGGGTTACGTCGACCGCTGGATCGTCTACGGCAAGGTCGACGGCGAGCAGCTCTTCACCGCCAAGGAACTTACGGTCGATCCCGGCACCAAGTGCACCGTCAAGGACACCGGCGCCTACGGCCTCATCTGCGTGCAGGGCAGCGGAAAGATCAACGGCCAGCCCCTCGTCAGCCCGAAGCTCATCCGCTTCCACGAACTGACCGAAGACGAATATTTCTGCACCGAGGACGGCGCCAAGGCCGGTGTGACGTTTGAAAACACCAGCAGCACCGAGCCGCTCGTGTGCCTTCGCTACTTCGGCCCCGAAGTGAACCCCGACGCCCCGGCGATGGGCGCGTATCGGAACAACAAATTCAACTGAGGCAGTAGCGAGTAGTGGGCAGCGAGTAGCGAGCATTACGCGTCGTCACCGCACCTACTACTCGCCGCTTACCTCGCGATTCACGCCCAAATCCCCCTCAAAACTTCCTCTCGCCAGCTACTCACTACCCGCTACTCGCTACTCACTACCTCATCCAACCATGCCTGAAAATAATTATCCCAAACTGCACAACGCCATGTGGCCCGGCCTCGTCGGCAAGGGCAGCCCCGGTGCGGAACCCTTCATCGATCTCGACACCATGCTCGACCTGACCGCGAAGGCGGATGTCGGCGGCGTGAAATTCGACGGTGTCGATCTGTTCCTCTACAATCCGCACACCGACATCGACATCTCCGACGACGGCATCAAGGCCCTCGCCGACAAGATCAAGTCGAAGAACCTTGTCGTCGGCTCCGTGGTCGCTCCCGTGTGGTTCGACGCCTCGGCCGGTGGCGACGACAAGGCGCGCGCCAACTTCGTCACCCACGTCCGCAAGGCCGTGCGCATCGCGAAGAAACTCCGCGAACTCGGCGTCCGCCCCTACGGCATCGTGCGCATCGACAGTGCAACCGGCGTCACCGCGTGGGACAAGGATCCGAAGGGCGTCACGAAGCTCATCGCGCAGACGTTTCGCGAATGCGGCAAGATCGCCAAGGGCGACGGCGAGCGCCTCGCCGCCGAGGGCGAGATTTGCTGGGGCGGCATGCACTCGTGGAAGAACATGGTCAACCTCCTCGAAGAGGTCGCCATGCCCAAGGTCGTCGGCTTCCAGGCCGACATGTCGCACACGCACCTCTACACGCTCGGCGCCAACGCCGAGGCGCATCGCATCGTGCCGAAGAACTACCACTACGAGCCCGCGGAATTCCACAAGGCGATGACGAAGCTCACCGACGCCCTCCGTCCGTGGACGATCGATTTCCACGTCGCGCAGAACGACGGCACCGTGCACGGCACAGGCGACCACGAGAAGACCGGCCGCCACTGCGTCGCGACCGATCCGAAGGGCAAGCTCAACATCGCGCGCGACTCCGGCTACTGGCTCCGCGACAAGGCCGGCAAGGTCACGAAGAAGATGAAGCACATTTGCTGGGACGGCTGCATGTTTCCAAATGACGTGCTGATGAAGCAGCAGACGTGGAACGACATCCTAACCGCGATGATTGAGGTACGCAGGAATCACGGCTGGGTGGGCTGAACGCGCCGCGCGGAAGTAGCGAGTAGTGAGTAGCGGGTAGCGAGCATCCAGCCGCCGCCCGCTCTCTTCCACTCGCCACGCTTCACCGCGCGGCCTCGCCTACTCGCCACCCGCTACTCGCTGCTGCTTCCCTACTCGCTACCCGCTACTCACTGCTGCTTCCCTACTCGCTACCCGCTACTCACTACTCGCTACTTTTTCCTTCCTCTCCATGGCCAAGAAACAACTTCGCATCGGACTCATCGGCTACAGCTTCATGGGCCGCGCCCACAGCAACGCCTTTCATCAGGTCAACCACTTCTTCCCCTCCACCTACGAACTCGTTCCGCAGGCGGTCTGCGGCCGCGACGCCGCCAAGACCCAGGAGTTCGCCGACAAATGGGGCTACAAGTCGATTGAGACCGACTGGAAAAAACTCATTGCGCGCGACGACATCGACGTCATCGACATCGCCACGCCGAACAACCTCCACGCCGAGCAGGTCATCGCCGCCGCCAAGGCCGGCAAGATGATCCTCTGCGAAAAGCCTCTCGGGCTCAACGGCAAGGAAGCCGAAAAGATGCTCAAGGCCGTTGAGAAGGCCGGCGTGCCCAACATGGTTTGGTACAACTACCGCCGTTGCCCGGCCGTCGTCCTCGCCAAGCAATTCATCGATGCCGGCAAGCTCGGTCGCGTCTATCACTACCGCGCGAACTTCCTCCAAGACTGGACCATCAACGCCGACCTGCCCCAAGGCGGCACCGGTCTCTGGCGCCTCGACGCCAAGGTCTCCGGCTCCGGCGTCACGGGCGACCTGCTCGCGCATTGCATCGACACCGCGATGTGGCTCAACGGCGGCATCAAGGACGTCAGTGCGATGACCGAGACGTTCGTCAAGGAGCGCAAACACACCCTCACCGGCAAGGTCGAGAAGGTGAATATCGACGACGCCTGCCTGTTCCACTGTCACTTTAACAACGGATCCCTCGGGCTGTTCGAGTCCACCCGTTACGCCCGCGGCCACAAGGCGCTGTACACGTTCGAAATCAACGGCGCGAACATGTCGCTCAAGTGGGACCTCCACGATCTGCACCGCCTGCAGGTGTTCGACTATACGGACGAAGGCCCGGAGCGCGGCTGGAAGAGCATTCACGTCTCCGACGGCGATCATCCCTACTGCGGCAAGTGGTGGGTGCCCGGCCTCCAACTCGGTTACGAGCACTCGTTCGTCCACGCGATGGTCGAGTTCATCGCGGGCCTGGAGAGCGGCAAGGGCTGCACCCCGAACTTCAAGGACGGCCTCGCGACCGATTACGTGACCGACGCCGTGCTCAAGTCTGCGAAGACGAAGAAGTGGCAGAAGGTGAAGCAGGCCTGAGCCGCGCTTCGCCCGAGTAATTCAGCATCTTAGAGGGCGGCGGCCACGTCGAGCCGCCGCCCTTTTTTATCCCCGCCCCGACGTTCCTCCTTTCATGATTCTTCGCCGCCTCCTCCCCATCGCCTCACTCGCCCTCGCGCTGGCCGCCAGCGCCTTCGCGCAATCGACGCTCGTTCTAACCCCGCCCGCCGGCGTCAAGTCCCAGGGCAAGCACGTCGTGCTGCTTTCGGGCGACGAGGAATATCGCGGGGAGGAGTCGTTGCCGATGCTCGCGAAGATCCTGAGCCAGCGGCACGGTTTCAAGGCCACCGTACTTTTTGCCCTCGATCCAGACGGCACGATCAATCCGGAAAACCAGAAGTCGCTGCCCGGCGCCGAGGCGCTCGACAGCGCCGATCTCATCATCCTCGCGCTCCGCTTTCGCAACTGGCCCGACAATCAAATGAAGCATTTTGTCGACGCGTGGCATCGCGGCGTGCCGATCATCGCGCTGCGCACCTCGACGCATTCGTTCAATTTCCCAGCGAGCAGCGCCTGGGCGGGCTATTCCTACAACGCCAAGGCGCCTTGGGTCGGCGGCTGGGGCAAGTACGTCCTCGGCGAGACTTGGGTCACCCATTGGGGAAAGCACAAGTTTGAGGCCACGCGCGGGGTGATTGAACCGTCAGCCAAGAACGACCCGCTCCTCCACGGTGTCACCAACGTTTTTGGCAACAGCGACGTCTACGAAGCCTACCCGCCGGCCGACGCCAAGATTCTCCTGCGTGGCCTCGTGCTCAAGGGCATGAATCCCACCGATGCGCCTGCCGACCATCGCAAGGCCCGCGCCTCCGACAAAAAGGAACAGGGCGTGAACGATCCCGCGATGCCCGTCGTCTGGACGCGCCTGCATCGGAACGATGCGGGCACCGAGAACAAGATCCTCACGACCACGCTCGGCGCCGCGACCGATCTCGAAAACGAGGACCTCCGCCGCCTGGTGGTGAACGGAGTTTACTGGGGCCTCGGCCTCTCCGTGCCGGCCAAGGCCGACGTCCGCCTGGTCGACCCGTATACGCCGCGGATGTACGGCTTCAAGGGCCAGCGCTACGGGCTGAAGCCCGCCGATTACGCGCTCGGCAAGACGGTCCGGGAAGGCGACACCCCGCCGCCCGCCCCGCCCCCGGCGCCGAAGAAGACCGCGGCCATGCCCAGTGCCCCGGCTCTCAGCTCTCCGCCCTCAGCTCTTAGCTCTGCCTCCACCCCTCCCTTTCAGCTCAACGCCGGCGACCACGTCGCGATCATCGGCAACGGCCTCGCCGACCGCATGCAGCATCACGGCTGGCTGGAGACGATGATCCACGCGAAGCATCCGGCGCATCAAATCGTCGTCCGCAACCTCTCGACCCCCGGGGACGAAGTCGTCACCCGCGCGCGCTCGAAGGATTTCGGCACCCCCGACGAATGGCTCGCCAAGGTGCAGGCCGGCGTCGTGTTCTCATTTTTCGGCTACAACGAATCCTTCGCCGGCCCGGAGGGGCTGCCAAAGTTCAAGGAGGATCTGGAGAAGTTCCTGCGCGACACCCGCGCGAAAAACTACAATGGCCTCGGCGCGCCGCGCATCGTGCTCTTCTCGCCCATCGCCACCGAGAAGCACCCGGACCCCAACTACACGTTCAAGCCGGAGATCAATGCCAACCTCGCCGCCTACTCCGCCGCGATGGCCGAGGTCTGCCGCGATCAGGCCGGCGTGACGTTCGTTGATCTGTTCAAGCCATCGCAGGAGGTGTTCGCCGAGGCCGCCCGGACCGGCCAGGCGCTCACGATCAATGGTGTGCACCTCAGCGAGGCCGGCGAGGCGAAGATCGCGGAGAAAATCTACCCGACGCTCTTCGGCGGCGCGGCACCGGCGATGAACACCCCCGAGGCGCAAAAACTTCGCGCCGCCGTCAACGCGAAGAACGAAATGTGGCACTCCCGCTACCGCACGGTCGACGGCTACAACGTCTACGGCGACCGCTCCAAGATCGCCTATGAGTCGCACCCCGACGTGCCAAAGATCACCAACACCCAGATCATGATGGAGGAGATGGCGCAGCGCGACGTGATGACGGCCAACCTCGAGCGCCGCGCCTGGGCGCTCGCCGCCGGCAAGACCGGCCCGGTCGCGATGCTCCCGCTCCCGGTGGTCACCGCGTTCGGCACCAACAAGCCCGGACCAAACATCGACGGCACCTATGAATTTCTCGATGGCGACGAGGCGATCGCGAAGATGACCCTAGCGCCGGGCCTGAAGGCCAACCTGTTTGCGAGCGAGAAACAGTTTCCCGAACTCGCGAAAGCCGTGCAGATGGCGTGGGACACCAAGGGCCGCCTCTGGGTCGCGGTCTGGCCCAATTACCCGGAACGCACGCCGACCTCCAAACTCGGCGACAGCATCATCATCCTCGAGGACACCGATCGCGACGGCCGCGCGGACAAGGTCACGCACTTCATCGACAACCTGAACTGCCCGACCGGATTTCAGTTTTTCAAGGACGGCATCCTCCTGATGCAGGCGCCCGACCTTTGGTTCGTGCGCGACACCGACGGCGACGGCAAGGCCGACACCAAGGAACGCGTGCTCATGGGCATGGATTCCGCCGATTCCCACCACACGGCGAACTCGCTCATCTACGAGCCGGGCGGCGCGATTCTGCTCAGCGACGGCGTGTTTCACCGCTCGCAGGTCGAGACGGTGAACGGCGTAGTCCGCAACATCGACGGCGCGATCTACCGCTACGAACCCCTCACCGCCAAATTCGAAACCTACGTCGCCTACGGCTTCGCCAATCCGCACGGCCGCGCGTTCGACTACTGGGGCAACGACATCATCACCGACGCCACGGGCAACAACACCTACTTCGGCGCCGGCTTCAGCGGCCACCTCGACTACCCCGCAAAACATCCCAAGATGAAGACGATTTGGGACCGTCCCTCACGTCCCTCCGCGGGCAGCACGATCCTCACGAGCCGGCACTTTCCTGACGAATATTGGGGTGACTATCTCAACCCCAATTGCATCGGCTTCCAGGGCATCTTCCGGGTGAAACTCAGCGACGACGGCGCGGGCATCAAGGGCACGAAGGAGAAGGATATTGTCCAGTCGACCGACAAAAATTTCCGCCCCATCGACACCAGTGTGGGCCCCGATGGCGCGCTGTATGTGGTGGATTGGCACAACCCCCTCATCGGCCATCTCCAGAGCCATCTCCGCGACGCCAATCGCGACCACGAGCACGGCCGCATCTACCGCATCACGGCCGAGGGACGCCCACTCGCGTGGCAGCCCAAGATCGACGGCGAGCCCATCCCGGCGCTCCTCAATCTGCTCAAGCGCGGTGAAAACCAGATTCGCAACCTGGCCAAGATCGAGCTCGGCAAGCACGACTCCGCCAAGGTCATCGCCGCGTTGAAGCCGTGGATCGCGGGCCTCGACAAGAGCGATGCCGACTACCAGCACCATCTCACCGAGGCACTCTGGGTTCACCAATGGCACAACGTCGTCAACCCCGAACTGGTCACCCAGCTGCTCAGTTCACCGGACGCCAACGCCCGCGCCGCGGCGACCCGCGTGCTCTGCTACTGGCGCGACCGCGTGCCGAATGCCCTCGCGCTACTCCAGCGCCAGTCCACCGATGAGAACCAGCGCGTGCGGCTACATGCGGTGCGCGCCGCGAGCTTCTTCGACGTGCCGGAGGCGACGGAGGTCGCCCTCGCCGCCGCCAAGTTGTCCGTCGACTACTATCTCGACTACGTGATCGGCGAAACGCTCCGTCAACTGCGCCCGCTCTGGCGCAAGCGCATGAGCGAAGGCGGCAAATTCGCCAGCGGCGATCCCGCCAGCGCGCGCTACCTGCTCCGTACGCTCACCGTCGCCGAGGTGCTGAATATGCCGCGCACGGATGACGTGTGCGAAAATCTGCTCGGCCGCAGCGGCGTCACGGATGCCAACCGTGCCGAAGCCCTCGCGACGCTCGCGAAACTCCGGAAGGAATCTCCCGTGGCACTGTTGGCCAAGACGATCGATTCGCCTGGGGAGGTTGACGTTCGCGCCGTCGGCCGTCTCCTGCTCGCGCAATCGTCGGCCGATTTGAAGCCGCACCGTGCCGCGCTGCTCAAACTCGCGCTCGCCGACAACTCCGAGGCCCGCACGTGGGGATTCGCCGCCGTGGCCCTCGGAGATGGCTCGCTCGATCAGGTCTGGCAGGAGGCCGCGACGTCACCGCTCTCGCAGGCGAGCCTCCTTGGCGGCATTCATCTCATGCCCAACGCCGAGTTGCGCGCGACCGCCTTCGACCGGGTGATGCGGATTCTCGCGATGCCCCTGACCGACATCCAGGGCCCAGACCATATCGTGACAGCGATTCAACGCGACGCGATCCGCTCCGCCGTGAGCACGCGCCGCGAGCCGGAGAAAGTCTTTGCCGCACTCGTCGCGATGATTGAACGTGGCTATCAGGCCACGACCGCCGCACAGGGCATTCGTGCCCTTCCCCGCCCCAGCTGGACCCCCGCGCTCGCCGGTTCCGCCGCTCGCGCCCTCGTCGCGTGGGCCGGCAAGACCCATCCCAGCGAACGCACCAGCCGCGACTACGTGGAGGCGATCCAAGTCGCCGACGAGTTGACCGCCACGATCCCGGGCGAGGAGGCCGATCCGATCCGCAAATCCCTCTCCGGCCTGCGCGTCGCGGTGTTCATCGTTCGCTCCGTCTTCGAACAGATGCGCTACGACACCCCGCGCATCGTCGTCCAGTCCGGCCGCCCCTTCGAAATCATTTTTGAAAACCCGGACGTGATGCCGCACAATCTTGTGGTGGTGAAGCCCGACACCCGCGCGAAAATAGGCACCGCCGCGATGGAACTTCCCCCGGAGTTCCTCGATCGCAGCGGCCGCGCCTGGGTTCCCGAATCCAAGGACATCATCGCCGCCACCAAGCTCATCGAGCCCGGCCGCAGTGAAACCCTGCGCATTGCCGGAAACGCGCTGCGCACAGAGGGCGTCTACGAGTATGTGTGCACCTTCCCCGGCCATTGGACCGTGATGTTCGGCCAGCTTGTCGTCACCAAGGACGTCGATGCCTACCTCAAGGCCAATCCGCCCGCTGCGCCCGCTGCGCCCGCAGCGGTCCACAAGCACTAAATATTTTGGAACGCTAATCCTCGCTTATCTTCGCGAATCAAAACCAACCTCCGCCGCTCGCCGATTAGGCGAGGCCTTTCAATTCACGCCAGCCCATCGAGCTTTTGAAAGATGAGTGAAGATTAGCGTTTCCCTTTTTTTCTCCTATGAAACTCCATCGCTCCCGCTTCATCGCGCTATCCCTCGGCTTCGCTGCTTTTGCGTCGCTCTCCTTCGCCGCCGACGGCGGCTTCAAATCCATCTTCAACGGCAAGGATCTCACTGGCTGGGACGGCAACAAGGAGCTCTGGACCGTTCGCGATGGCGCCATCACGGGCCAAACCACGGCGGAGAAGCCGCTCAAGTCGAACACGTTTCTGATCTACAAGGCGGGTGAGCCGGCGAATTTTGAGCTGCGCATGCAATTCAAACTCACCGGTCAAAACGACAAGAACTGGGGCAATTCCGGCGTACAATACCGGAGCCACATCGTTGACGCCGCGGGCTTCGTCGTCGGCGGCTACCAGGCCGACATCGATTCCCCGTTCAAATACACCGGGATGCTGTACGAGGAAAAGGGCCGCGGCATCCTGATGTCGACCGGGGAAAAGATTCGGATCGGCGCCACCACGGTGACCGCAGACTCCAAAAAGAAGGACGGCAAGAAGAAGAACACGCAGGTTGAAAAACTCGGCGTCGCCACTCCGGCCTCCGAGATTCAAGCCGCCTACAAGCTGGGTGAATGGAACGAAATCCGGATCGTCGCCCAGGGAAACCACCTGCAGCACTACATCAACGGCAAGCTCACCGCCGACGTCACCGACACCGACAATGAAAACGGCGCCAAGTCCGGGGTAATCGCACTCCAACTCCACCAGGGCCAGCCGATGACGATTCAGTTCAAGAACGTACAGCTCAAGACCCTGCCGTAAGTGTTTCCGGGGCGGAGCGCGATCGGGATGACGCGCTCCGTCTCCGCCCCATCTTCATGAACCCCACGCCACGCCTGCTTCGCTTCAGCGGCTTGTTCGCCGCCGCCAGTCTAGCCGCCCAGGTCGCGCCGGCGCCGTCATCCTCGTCGGCGCCAACCTCCTCCGCCGCCGCAAAGAGCGACGCCCTCAAACTCGATGAGTTTGTTGTCACCGGAGTTTTCAACGCGACCGAGGTAAAGAAAGCCACGACCGCCATCACCGCTCTCACCGCCGACATGCTGGCCGAGCAGGTCGCTCTTAGCGCGGACGACATGCTGCTCAACGTCGCCGGCGTCTTCGTCAATTCCTCCCTCGGTGAAATCCGCGGGATGGTTTATTCCCGCGGCATCTCGGCGGACAGTTCCGACGGCGCCAACGGCACCTACTATGTTTCGATGCAGGAAGACGGCCTGCCGTTCACGAATGTCAGTTTTGGCAACTTCGGCGCGGGCTATTTCAACCGCCCCGACGCCACCCTCCAGCGCGTCGAGGCCGTGCGTGGAGGCAGTGCGTCCATCACGTCGTCCAATTCTCCCGGCGGCGTGTTCAATTACATCACTCGCACCGGCACGTCCCGCCCGGGCGGCGAGATCCGCACGCGCTACGGCCTCGAAGGCCGCGGCTCACCCCAGTATCGGACCGATGGCACGATGGGCGGCCCCCTTGGCACCAAGGGCTGGACTTATAACGTCGGCGGTTTCTACCGCTACGCCGAGGGTCACCGCCCCGCGAACGGTTATCCGATGAACAACGGTTTCGGCCTGCACGGGAATGTCTTCAAGGACTACGGCCACGGCTCGTTGAAAATCTACGGCAAGTATCTCGACGACCGGAATCACTGGTATGAGTACCTCCTCGCGCGCGACCCGCAGAATCCGAAGCAGTATCCCGGCCTGAGCCGCTTCAGCACTAACCTGTTTCCCAAGGCCTCGTTTCAATATCCGCGCGAAGCCGAAAACACCCTCGCCACCTTCGACACCGCCGATGCCGTCCGCTCGCGCTCGCGTTACGTCGGTGCCGAGTGGAAACACGAGTTCGGCGACGGCTGGTCGATCAGCCAAAACGTGAGAGCCAGCCGCGACTGGGCCGACTGGAATTCCAGCTCCGGCGTCACGCCCCGCTCACTCGAGTGGCCGAATTTTTTCAGCACGATGGGGATTCAATTCAGCGGCGGGGGCCAGAACGGTCGCGTGCCCGCCGGCCTCTATCGTTTCGCCGATCGCAAGAGCGGTACCGTGTACGCAGAAGTCACCTCCAACGGCAACTACACGGTCAACGCCAACGCGCTCAACAACGCCGGGCAGGTCGTCCGCTTCGCCAATCTGCCCAACGGTCACATCCTGTCTGCCGCCCTCTGGACCAACAACGGCCGCGTCGCCAACGAACACATGGACGAGATCATGGACAATCTCACCGTCACCAAACGGTGGCGCAGCCACACGTTTGTCGGCGGCGGGTACTTCGGTTACTCCAACATCTCCGACCGCCAGTCCAGCGGCGGTCGCACCGCCTCGCCCCTGACCGAACAACCCGAACCCCTCGCGATCACCTGGATTCCCGCCACGACCGCCACGGCCCCGGCCGGCACACCCGCCGCGGCGCTCACCGCCGTCGCAGGATTCGGCGGTCGCCCCGTCCTCCTCACCAACCCCGAAGGCTTCACCGCCCTTGGTGTCGGCTATGTGCGCGACGCGGCCATCGCGCGCCAGTTCGCCGCCTTCTTCGGCCACAAATGGGAGATTTCTCCGCGCTGGGGCATCGATTGGGGCGTCCGCAGCGAAACCTACCGGGTCGACGGCTACAACCAATCCGGCTCCCAAAACGCGCGCGGCAACTGGGATCCCACCTACGGCGGCGCCGACGGCGATCCGTTCACAATGGCCGACAATCGTTTTCAGGTTCCAAACCCCGCCGCAAAATGGAACTTCGACAAAAGCGTCCGCAGCTTTTCGTGGTCCACCGCGAGCAATTTCGTGATCAATGGCGAAAACTCATTCTACGTCCGCTACGCCGAAGGGGAGAAGGCTCCCGATTACGGCTTCTTCCGCAATTACAACTCAGTTTTTCGCATCAACAACCTCAAGCCACGCCCCCAAACCATCCAGCAGGTCGAACTCGGCTATCGCTGGAAACGGGGCCCCGTGACACTCACGGCCACGCCCTTTTACAGCCATCTCGACAACATTCTGGCCATCACCCAGGCGACCGAGTCCGACGGGATTACCCTCTACTTCCCCGACCCGGTCTACAACTCGACGACCTCGTATGGCCTCGAGCTCGACGGCACGGTGCGTCTCTCGGAACGCTGGAGCGTGCGCAGCGTCTTCACGGCGCAGAAGGCCAAGAACGACGTTTGGAAGATCTTCCAGGCCGGCGTGAACGGCCGCAACGACGACACCTACCTCGATCTCTCGGGCCGGCCGGCCGACAACAATCCTGACTTCATCCTCCACAACACGCTGACGTACCGCACGCCGAAATATTTCGCCAACCTCAACTGGAAACACATGGGCGAACGCGCGGGTAACGCCGCCAACGTGATCATGCTCCCGCGCTTCAACCAATTCGATTTGGGGATGGGTTGGACGTTCTCCCGCAGCTTCTCCGTCAATTTCAACATCAACAACCTCACTGACAGCGAAGGCGTGATGACCTGGCGCGGTTGGGGCGTGAACCCCGGTGATCGGCAGAGCTTCACCTCACTGCCCGCGACCGGCAAGGACACCATGCTCCAATACGTGCCGGTCCAGCCCCGCGCGTACTTCGTGTCGACGACGTACAAATTCTAAAGATGATTAATCGTCGTTTGTCATTCTGAGACCCAGATCAAGCCGCGGCGGCTTGCGTGGAACAAGCCAATGAACTTTGGTGGCGAGAGTCGAAGCCGTGAGGCGCAGCGTGGCCGTCGCTCGCATGGTGCTTTTTTGCCCGTGTCTGAGAGTGGTTC
>CANJIU010000079.1 GCA_947474365.1 Opitutia bacterium
CGCGGCCGCGACATCCCATTCAACCGAACATCCAACTGGCCACTACAGGTGACCTATTGATCACGAAAATCGATGGGCCGTCGACTCGTTCCTTCATCTACCGAGATCAAACCCGGCCTTCGTCCCATCAATTGCCGAGGTCACGCACATTTGCCGGGCAACTGGCAGAGGGCAGATAGTTTCAACTGAAGTCGAGGTCGGCTACCATGGGTCGCTATTATCGACTTCGGGTTGGGAAATACCGCGTTGTTTTTCGTTTTGATACTACCACTGGCGAGATCGTGGCCGAATTTCTCGAACGGACGAAATCGGTCGACTTGTCCTTCGGGAAACCGAAGGGGTGAGCCGCGCGGGCGCGTTTATTAGTGTGGGCGTTCAGCATTCCCTTTCTTGCCGCTCCTCCTGTTCAAACGTTACTTTCCCGCCCCTTTGGAACCTTTGGTGTCTCAATGAGTCATTGGGACCGCCGGAGGCGTTCGTGCCCTCGGTTATGGTTGATGATGTGGGGCGAGGTCGGTGGGCCGAAATGGCACAAATAGCGCGCTCGCGAGGGGTGACTACGCCCTAACCGGAGGCTGACCGAGGGCTGACCGAAGGCTGACCGAAGGCTGACCGAAGGACCGTTTTGCCGTCGAGAGGCCGAGGTGGGACGAAATGGCGTCATCGGAAGGTGAAAATTCCCGTGGCTCGGGACCGGGGGATTTCCTGCTTCGGGCGATGCCAACGGGCAAGAAGGACGAGGCGTCGGTATGCAGTCTATGATTTCTACGGGCTGAACCTCCCCACCGGGCCGGCTGGGCATCAAGGGTGACCCGAACTCGACGCCAGGGCCTCGGATGGACATCCTCGCGCGATGGACCTCGCCGAATTCACCCGCCGCGCTGTGGCTGTCCGCGCGCGTTTCGCCGCCTTTGAAACCGCCCGGGGCGGGCCGCCGTGGTCGCGGGCGGAGCTGGCGCAGGGGTTTGTCGGCGACGTCGGTGCGTTGATGAAACTCGTGATGGCAAAGGACGGTCGGCGCGCCGGACCGCCCGACCTCGACGCGAAGCTTGCCCACGAACTGGCGGACTGCCTCTGGAGCGTGTTGGTGCTGGCGGACGCCCACGGCGTCGACCTCGAGCGTGCGTTTCTCGCCACGATGGCCGAGCTGGAAAATAAACTTCCACCCTCCGCGGGGCCGGCGGACGGTTTGTCATCCCATCGATGACAAAGGCCCTGGACTGCCGCCCCGGGTGCGGCGCTTGCTGCATCGCGCCGTCGATTTCGTCGCCGATTCCCGGGATGCCGCAGGGCAAGCCGGCCAATGTCCGTTGCGTGCAGCTGCTGGCCGATTGCCGGTGCGCCCTGTTCGGAAAACCCGAGCGTCCGGCGGTGTGCCTGAGTCTCAGGCCGACTGATACGATGTGTGGCGCGAGCCGGGAGGACGCCCTCCGCTTCCTGGCTGCGCTGGAGTCGGCCACGCGGCCCGCGGGTTGAAGGTGGACGCCGGGGCAACCCTCACGGCGCCGGCACGATTTCCGGAAAGTATTTGTGAAGACACTTCGGGCAATAGCTGTGGGTGAACGTCGCGTCGGTGTGGCGCATGATAAAGGTTTCAACCTCGCTCCAGTAGCCCTCGTCGTCCCGGATTTTTTTGCAGCTGCAGCAAATCGGCAGGAGTCCCTTCAGCGTCTTGATTTCGGCGAGCGCTTGCTCGAGTTTTTGGTTCAGCCGCTGGAGTTCCATCAGGTCGTCGTGGCGCGCGACCGCGATCGTGATGGCCCGTTCCAGTTCGTTGGCCTGCGGCGGCTTGATCACAAACGCCCCCACTCCCGCGGCGGTCGCCTTGATCAGGAAGTCCGTCTCATCATGCGCCGACAGAATCACCACCGGCGTGGGGCGGCCCATCTGGATGGCCGAAGCGGCGGCGATCCCGTCCAATTCCGGCATCGTGATATCCATCACCACGACGTCGGGCATCAGCTCCAGGGTCAGGTCAACCGCCTGGCGACCGTCGATGGCGTGTCCGATCACGATCAAACCGACGGATTCCAGTTCAGACCGCACGAGACGCGCCACCATCGCGTCGTCTTCGGCAATCAATACCCGGATTTCTTGGTTTGGTCTCATAAGTAAGTCGATCGATCGGGGTGCGCGCGGGTGCTACGTCCGGGTCTCCTCCTCCTTGCGGATGCGCAGCGTCGCCACCGCGCCGTGATCGTTGGCGAGGGTGAGGGTCCCGCGCAGCGTCTGCGTCACCAATTCTCGAATCAACTTGAGCCCGACGTTGGCCCGCCGGTTTTCCACCACCTCGGAGGGGTAGCCCGGGCCGTTGTCCCGGTAGCGCAGCGTGATCCATTCCGGATCACTTTCCGCGTCAAAGTTGATCCTCACTGCGTCGATCGGATGGCCGATGTGCTTTACGGTGTTGGTGGCCAGTTCATTGATGACCATCGCAAGGGTGCCGGCCTGGCGGGGCGAGACTTTGAGCGTGCCCGGTGGGAGGGCGACCACGGCCTGTTGTCGCCAGGGCGCCCCGCTCAGTGCGGCCCGGATGATGTCGCCCGCCAACCGGTCCATCGAGACCGGCGCCCAAGCTGATTGGGACAGGATGTGGTGAACCTGCAGCAGCCCCCGGATGTGCTGGCCCAGCCGCGACAGGGCCCGGTTGATTGACGCTGGATCGTTCCGGGCCTGCTCGGTTTCGAAGGCCAGCAGGCCGAGCACGGCCGTCAGGTTGTTCGTCACCCGATGATTTACCTCGCGCAACAACTCGCCCTTGGTTTGCGCGTCCCGTTCCGTCTGCTTCAGCAGCTCCTGTAGTTTCCGCTGTTCCCGAATCCGGAGGGTGACGTCGCGCGCGGACGCCAGCACTCCCAGTACCTGGCCCGCTGGATCCCGGTAGACGCTGGCATGGTAGAGCACGTCGGTGACGTGACGCATGACATTCATGATCGCCAGCGGGTAATCGCGGATGGCTCCTTCCGAGAACGCCTTTTGGTAACCCGCGCGCGCCTGGGCGGGTTCCGTGAAGTAATTCGAAAAATCGGTGCCGATGAGCTGCTCCCGCGGCACCCCGGTCAGGCGGACGGAGGCTTCGTTGACATCCGTGATTTTCCCCTCGGGGCTGATGGTGACGAGGGCGTCGAGATTCACCTCGAGGAGGTTGCGGGCGTAGGCGGCCGCCGCGCGCAATGCGGTCTCGGCCCGGCGCAGGTCGGTCACGTCCTGGTTGGACCCCCGAGTGCCGATGACGCGGCCCGCCACGTCGCGGACCACGGCGATCCGAACGACAATATGGCGGAGTTCGCCGTCGCGGCGGAGCACGCGGTGTTCCTGCTGAAATTCGTTGATTTCGCCCGAGAGCAGACGGGACAGGTTCCTTGGCACAAGGTGCTGCTCATCGGGCGGCAGAAAATCGCGGGTATAGGCCTCTGCGCGCATCTGATAACCTCCTTCGCGGGCGGCGGTCGTGCCATAGAGCGCGTAAAACCGATCGTTGAACGTGAACGTGGACGTCGCCGCGTCCATTTCCCAGTGGGCGAGGTGCGCCTGATCCATGGCCTGGGCCAGCCGCTCGTCGCTCTTGCGCAATTCCTCGTCGGCCCGCTTTCGGGCGGTGATGTCGCGGGCGGACGCATAGAAACGCTGCTGGCCGGCCAGTTCGATCACGTGCGCGTTGATCTCGACTGGGAACACGGTGCCGTCTTTCCGCCGATGCTGGGTCTCGAAAACCATCTCGGCCCCGAGGGGCTTCTGGAGGATCTCGGCAATCTTCTCCCGGGGAATCTGGACGTCCCAGTCGGTCACGTGCCGCGCCGCCATCTCGCCCGCATCATAACCCAGCATCCGGCGGAATGACTCGCTATATTCCTGGAGGTTGCCCTGCGCATCAAGGACGTGGACACCGTCGCTGGCCACTTCGAGCAGCGCCCGGAAGCGTCTCAAGGAAAGCTCCAGCTCCACTGTGCGCTCCGCCACCCGCTGTTCCAGTTCGTCGCGGGACCGCTGCAGGGCGGCGCTGGTGCGGGACAATTCCGCCAGCCTTCGACTCCGATCGTTCAGGCTCATCATCAGGCCCGTGGCGAGGAGGCTGATGGCAAGGCCGCCCGCCAAAGTCACCGTCGCGGTGCCGTGCGATTGCGCGGCTTCGAACGAGGGCAGCGAGGTGAACGTGAGGGTCCATCGCTGGCCGAGCGGATCGATGCGGGACGTGGTCCGGTACCTCGGCTGAAAGCCGGCGGGAATCTTTTCCGATTCCGGACGTTCCGTGGAGGAGTAAAGCAGATCCGTGGAATTACCCTGGATGCCGGTGTGGATCTCCATCGCCAGTCCATGTGATTCGAGGAAAAATAGCCGGTCGATGAAATCTCCGGCTCGGAACGGGCTGTAGACAAAACCGCGCAACGCGGTTTGCCGCTCCGTGACCGTCTGGCGCGGCAGGCCCCGAAGGTAGACGGGCATGTAGATCAGAAAGCCCGGCTGCGTCGGCTGGCCGGGAATTTCCTGCATCAGCGTCACCCGCCCTGACATGATCGCGCGTCCTTCGTCGCGGGCCTTTTCCATCGCGGCCCGGCGGACGGATTCGGTGAACATGTCGTAGCCAAAGGCGCGGAGGTTCCGGTCGCGGAAAGGCTCGAGGTAGATGATGGAGTGGTATTCCTCACGGGGATCCGCGGGGCGCACGGTATATTCCGGAAATCCCTCCGCCTGGACTTCGCGGACGTGCCCCGGCAATGCGGCTGCCGGGATGCGGAGGGAGAACCCGAGGCCTTGGACCCCGGCCAGTTTCTCCTCCACCCGAATCGCGCCGAAATAGTTTTGCCAGTCGCTCCGGCTTACCGCGCCCTTTACCTCGGCGAGGCCGGCGCCGCCCAGCAACACATGTTCGCAATCGGACAGGCGGTCCGCGATTCGGTGTTCGAATACCTCGATCTGTCGCTGGAAATTCAGCTGTGCAATCGCATCGGCGGAACCGACCGCCGCCCGCCAGATCCAGCCGGTGAGTACCAGCGAGGTGAGCAGCACCGCGTAGGGCGCAAGTCGTGCCAACAACGGCAGGTGTCCGCTCGTTGGTGACGGCGTCTGGCCTGACTGGCGTGCGCGACCACCTCGCCCAGCCGCCGGCCCGGGGGTTGAGGTTGCAATCGGGGTGCTCACGAAAGATCCCGCCGCCCGAGCCGGTGATCGACTCGGGCCTGCAGTGAGTTCATGTTAATCCGCCTTCGCAGATGGACCATCCCAATCGGCGTGGCGAAGCGGGTAGTAGGACCCCTAAAGCCCGCGCCGTGGATTGGTTATGACCCCGGCAACGCGAAAGCGACGAGGCTGCCGCCGGAGGGACGGCCGGATTTTCCGCCACCGGCTGAAATCACCAGATACTGCCGGCCGTTGACCATGTAGACGCTCGGGGTGGCGTTGCCACCAAACGGCAACGGTGCCTGCCAGAGGATTTTCCCGGACTCCTTGTCGAACGCGCGAATCGTCTCGTCCGCGGTGGCGGCAATGAAGATCAGGCCGCCCGCGGTCACGACCGGGCCGCCGTAGTTTTCCGTGCCGGTGGGCGGAATGCCCCGGGCGGTCAGTTCGCGATATTCCCCGAGCGGCACCTTCCACTTCAGTTCGCCGGTATTCAGATCCACGGCGTTTAACGTGCCCCACGGCGGCTTGATCGCGGGATAGCCCGCCTGATCCGTCCAGCGCCGGAAGCCGCCAAACGCGTAGGCCGGTTCCTTGCTCTTGGTTGCTGTCGGCTCCGCCTCGTCGGGGCGGTTTCCGGTCGCGGCGGTTTTTCCGAAGACGTACGCCAGGATCGCCTCACGCTGCGAATCCGGAATGCGGTCAAACGCCGGCATGCGGCCGAAACCCTGCTTGGTGATTTTGGTCACCTCCTCGGGTGTTTTGCGGCTGGATACATCGAGCAGCGACGGAAATCCCGCGACGGGGAAGCCGGCGCGATCGACGCCGTGGCAGGCGGCGCAATGGATGAGGTAGTCGCGTTCGCCCCGGGGCAGCGGCGAGCCGTCGGCGCGACGCGTCTCCACCATCTGCAGAATCCAAGGGATTTCGTTGATGTTGACGTAGTAGATCCCGTCCGGGTCTGCGGCCCCGCCGCCCCATTCCATGCCGCCGTCAAAGCCGGGGAACATGATCGTTTCCTTGAGACTCGGGGCCGGAAATGGGCCGAAGTTGGGTGACAGCCGGATCCGATCGCGGGTGAGGGCGAGGGCCTCCGGCGAGATTTCCGACACGTCGTCCTCGGTGTAGCGCTGGCGCATCAGGGGTGCGGGCTTGGTCGGAAACGGCTGGGTGGGCCACGCCTGTTCGCCTTTGAGTTCGGAGGCGGGCACGGGTTTCTCCTCGATCGGCCAGAGCGGCCGGCCCGTGACGCGGTCGAACACGTAGAGATTGCCGTGCTTCGTGCCCTGGGCGACGGCGTCGATTTTCTTCCCGCCGTGGGTCACGGTCAGCAGGACGGGCGCGCAGGGCAGATCCTTGTCGAGCAGATCGTGATGCACGATTTGGAAATGCCAGAGCCGCCGGCCGGTCGTGGCGTCGAGCGCGACGAGGCAGTTGGCGAACAGATTCTGGCCGTGGCGCGCGCCGCCGTAGAAGTCGGGCTCAGCGGTCTTGGTCGCGACGTAGACGATGCCGCGTTTCTCGTCGAGCGACTGGCCCGACCAGGGCATGAGGCCGGTCGCGGTCTTGTAGGCGTCCGCCGGCCAGGTGTCGTAGCCGACCTCGCCGGGCCGCGGGATGAGGTGGAAAATCCAGCGCCGGGCGCCCGTGCGGACGTCGAGGCCGCGCACCGCGCCCGGCCCGCCGAAGCCGCCGATGATCAGGGTGTCGCGGTGGATGACGCCGGGCGTGTTGAGGCCGACCTTCGGTGTACCCTCGGTGTCGAGCCCGCTGCCGATTTGAATCGAGCCGTTTTCGCCGAAGCCCGGGATCAGCCGGCCCGTCTTCGGGTCGAGGGCAAAGAGGAAGTTGCCGACCGCGGTGAAGAGGCGGGCCTCATCGCCGGATTCACTTTTCCAATACACGAGCCCGCGCTGGCGCTTGCCGCCCGTGCCGGCCCGGGTCTTGGCCGGATCCCATTGCCAGAGTTCGCGGCCCGTCGCGGCGTCGAGTGCAACCACCCGGCGGCTCTGCGTCGGGGTGTAGAGGACGCCGCCGATGATGAGATTGTTGGCCTGGTATTCGCCCTTCTCGCCGGTGTCATACGTCCACGCCACCTTGAGTTGGGCGACGTTCTGGCGGTCGATTTGTTTCAGCGGGGAATAGAGACTGCGCTGCTTGTCGCCGAGGTAGGCGGACCAGTCGGCGTTGGCCGTTGCCGTCGCTCCGTGGGCAGCCGGGCTGGCGAGAAGCAGGAGACCGAGGCCATAGCCGGCGAACCGGGTAAAACCGAACAGAGCGCGGGAATCGGGGTGGAGCGTCATGAGGACAGGAGGGGGGCTGGAGGCCCTGGCGTTTTGCCGGGATGCCCGCGCGCTGACGAGCACGAAGGCGGCGCACAGATCCGTCCGGTGTGAGTTGGCCAATCGCTGCGTAGTCTCCCGGCTTTCGCTTTCCAAAGATTGGGCCCAATGATTGCCATCGGGTCTTCACCGGTCGCTCGATTGCGGGCTGCGCTGGTGACGACGTCGGTCAGAACCTCTCTCCCAGCTCGATTCAAGTCCCTTCTGTCATGAACACCTCCGCCAACGCCAAACCTGCGGCGACGCACTCCGGCCTCCGTGCGCTCCGTCGGTTGTGGATTTTTGAGGACCATCAATGCTTTTGTGAGCTGCTATCCGACTTTTTGGAGACGATTCCGGGCATTGAAATTGTCGGCAAACAGGATGATGAGGCGCGGTTGTTCGAGGCAATCGATGCCGGCCAGGTCGACCTTGTCCTGCTGGATTTGCATCTGCGCGGCGCGGGTGGCTTCCATGTGATGGAGCGGCTCCGGCAACGGCCGAATCCGCCGCCGGTCCTGATCCTGAGCGGCCAGGCCACCCCGCACTCGCTGAGCCGGGCGATGAGCCTGGGAGCGGTCGGGTACCTGCAGAAGACGGCGCCCTTGTCGGAGATCGTCCCCGCCTTGGAAGCGATCCGCAGCGGGGGGAGTTACTTTAGCGAAGGCGCGCTCCGTCAGCTTTCTCCGCGCGTCGCGGTCGGCTCCACGCCAAGCTACGTCTCCGAAATGAACCCGCGCGAAGTCGACCTGCTTTCTCGTCTGGCCCACGGGGCGACGGCCAAGGAACTCGCGGCCGACTGGGAGCTGTCGCGCTTCACGATCTACAAGTTGCGCACCGTGCTGATGCGGAAAATCAAGGTCGTGAACCAGCGCGAGTTGATGGCTTATGCCCTGCGCAATGGGCTCCTTGACCCGTCGCTCGTCAGGTAAGCTCCGCGTCGTCCCAACCCTCCTGCCGTATCCATGCCCACGCCGTCTTTGAACCCAGACGATCTTCCCGATGCATGGGCGCGGATCGATGCGGAAGGCCGCCTCGTGGTGATCAACGAGCGTGCGCGCTGGTTGTTCGCCTCCCTGTCTCAGGTCGATGCGCCGGTCCGCTGGGCGGATGTGATGTCCACTGAGGAGGCGGCGCGATTCGACCGCCTCGTCGCGGGGCTGGCGGTGGGGGCCACCGCCGTCCAGGAATTTGACTTTGGCACCCGCCCTCGCCTGGTAAAGTTCCGGGTGAACGTGCTGCGATTGAAGGAGGGGTTCTCGTGCACGCTGCAGCAGGGGCCGGGCCCGCGGGCGGTCCCGCCGCTCTTTGTCGGTCAAGCGGAGGTTTGGCTGCCGGCCGATTTTCTTTCCCGACTCACGCACGGCTTGCGGACCCATGTCGCGACCGCCCAGGCCGCCGCCTTCGTCCTTGGCAGTCATGGGCAGAGCCTGGCCGGGCCGAAGGAGCGGAAATGGATTGGGGCGATTCGCGACTCGTTGGGCGGCCTCGGCGGCATGTTGGATCAAATCGATGCGCTCGACCGGACCCTTTGCGATGACCACGCCCAAGGGCCGGAACCGCTCAACGTGTCCGACTGGCTGGCCATGGTCGTCGAACGCACCCGGAAAGTCGCGCCCGACTCCGCGGTAAGCCTCAAGATCGGGCCGTGTGTCGGCGGTCGCTGGTGGTTTGGCGATTTTTTGCTCGGCACGATCCTCGAGTGCCTGCTGTCGAACGCCCTGAAGTTCGCGCCTGCGGATGGCAGGGCGTCGATCCAGATCGCCGAAACCGACAAGGGTCTTGAAATTCTCGTCGCCGACAGCGGTCCGGGCGTGACGGAGGTCGAGGCGGGATCGCTCTTCACGCCGTTTTTCCGAGGGCGAAACGCCCACGCGGTGCCGGGCTGTGGCCTGGGGCTCGCGATCGCCCGGGTTGCCGCGACGAGCCTTGGCGGCTCGGTCACCTACCGGCATCGGCCAGGCACCGGCACGGAATTCCGCGTCGTCGTGCCCGCCCGGGCCGAGCGTTAACCTGTTCATCCCCCCATGTCCGAAACCAAGCCCGCCCGCATTCTTCTCGCCGAGGATGATCGCAATCTCCGGATCATGACCACGGATCTTCTCGAGATGTTCGGCTATGCTGTCGAAGCAGTGGACCGCGGGCAGTTGGCGATCGAGGCGTTTGATCGGGAAAGTCCCGACCTCGTGCTGGCGGACATCTCGATGCCCGATGGCGATGGTTATGTTTTGCTGCGCCACATCCGCTCGCATCCGACGGCGTCGGACGTGCCGGTCATTTTTCTCACCGGCAAGTCCGGCCTCACGGAGATCCGCGCCGGGCTGCGTGATGGCGTGGATGATTTCATCACGAAACCGTTCGATCCGGATGAATTGCTGCGGTCGATCGCGCAGCGGATCGAGCGACGCGCGCGGCAGCGCCAGCGGCTGGAGAATCTGAAGATCCTGCTGAGCGCGTCGCTCCCGTACGAATTGCGCACGCCGCTCTGCGGTATTCTGGGCTACGCCGAGTTGCTGCGTGATTCCGCTTCCGCGGGCGCGGCGATTCCGGCCGCCGACGTCGCCGAGGCCGCGCAGGCCCAGTTGATTTCCTGCGAGAGCCTGTTGCGCGTGATCGATGCGGTCGCCATCTGGATCGAAGTGTCGTCGTCCACCGCGGAGCTGGCCGGGCAGTATGCCCGGGCCCGGACGACGGACTGGGTGGCCACGATCGCGCAGGACAGCCGGGAGATCGCCCGGCGCCACGGTCGCGAGGCGTCGCTTGAGCTGCGGCTCGACGAGGGCGTGGTGGCGGTGCCGGCCGGACACTGGCGGATGCTGGTGGCGCAATTGGTCGACAACGCTTTCAAATATTCGCCCAAGGGTTCACCGGTGCGGGTGACCGGGACGGGCGATGGGCAGCGGTACCGTCTGGTCGTCCACGGCATCGCGCCGTGCCCCGAGATCACTGAGACCGGCAGTCTGAGTCCATTCCAGGAAAAGCCGGTGTCGTCGTCAACGGCGGTCCGTGGTCTCGGCCTCGGCGTGGCCATCGTGCGGCAGATCGCGGCGCTGTCCGGGGGCGAGTTCAGCCTCGGGCGGGCCGAGGACGGCGGCACCGCCGCGTCCGTCGTGGTTCCCCTTTCCCGCCGGGAGGAAACGATCGGCGCACGGTCCTATTCCGTCGGCGGATCGATCCCGTGCGACCGCGGCGGAGCGCCCGCCGTTCAGCTCCCGATTCGACGCACCGTGCCGCCGGAGACGTAGCGCGGGAAGATGAGACTCGGCTCCGGTGGCAAATGGCCCTGGCTGACCATCTGCAACATCAGGCGCGAAAGCCGGTGGGCAAACGTCTCGCCTTCGAAACGATAATGCGAAATTGCGTTTTCGAAGAGGTGATCGTGATCGCGGGCGATGAGGGAAACGGTGTCGGGCACCCTCAGGCCGCGGCGCAACAAATGGACGATGACTGAAAACGTCGGCTGCGGTTTCGCGATCAGCAGCGCCGTGGGCGCCTCCGGCGAAGCGAACAACGCGTCGAGCTTGGCCGCGAGTTGGGCGGTGCTGCCATTGTGCCGCACGATCGGGCAATCCAGCCCGTCGACTCCGGATGGCGTCGCAAGGCCCTCGCGAAAGCCTTCCTCGCTGGCGAGATCGCCGGCGACCCCGGAATGGGGCACGAGGAACGCGATGCGGCGGTGGCCGCGGCCCCGCAGCACCCCTACGGCGTGGCGGCAGACCGAGCGATAGTCGACGTCGAGCGACGGCAGTTTCACTTCCGGATGACAGGAGCCGAGCACGAGCGCCGGAATCGCGTGCGTCGAGAACCACTGTTGCAGTTCGCGGCTCACCGAAAGCAGCACGCAGCAGAACACATGATTTTGCCGCATGAACGAATCGAGTTTTCGACGCTGCGCCGCGGCGCTGCCGGCCGGGCAAAGCAGAATTTCCGTGGTGAACCCGTGCCCCGCGAGGTGCGCGCGCATTTCGCTGATCCCTTGGTACGCCGTCAGCGAGGTGTGCGACAGCGGTTGATGTGAGACCAGCACGACCAGTCGGCTCGGCGAGGCTGCGGGGTGCGGGGCAGATGGCAGGAGTCGGTTGCGTCGACCGTGGCGGATTTCAATCAGCCCTTCCTTCGCGAGGAGTTGCAGCGCGGTGCGGATGGTGGGCCGGCTGACCTGGAACATCTCACAGAGGCGCCGCTCGCTCGGCAGGAAGTCGCGCCAGGCGTTTTCGCCCACGGCCTTGCGGATGGCCGCCGCCGCCTGCGCCGAGAGCGAGAGGCGCCGGGGGATGTCGAAGGCTCCGGGATGACTGTTCATATGCGATTACCAGTTGAAGGGAGTCGTTTTTCCGCCGGAAGGGAAACTTGATTCCGCCACGATGAATCATTCTCACCGCAGACGGGGCGGCGGCGCTCCGGGAAATCCCGGCTCGGCATGGTGCCAGCGGGAGGCTTGAGTCAACGGCCATGAATGCCTCCGGCGATTCCGCTCTCCCGTATCGGGACACCAAGCCCCAGGGCGCGGCGGACTTCTATTTCGCGACGAACGCGACCTTTCGGTTTCTCCTCCGGCGCCTGGGCGAGGCCGGCTGGCGCCGCTACCTCGGGGATTTGGGCCGCGGCTACTTCGAACCGGTCAATCGCCAGTGGCGCCAGGGCGGGCTCAACGCCGTGGCGAACTACTGGCGGGCATTCTTTGCCGCCGAACCGGCCGCTGTCGTCACGGTGACGGAATTATCCGACCGCGTGGAGGTGCAGGTGAAGGAATGTCCGGCGATCAAGCATCTGCGCGCGGGAGGACGGGAGATTGTGGGCGAGTACTGCCGCCACTGCTATCACCTTGGCGCGGCGCGGGCGGAGGCCGCCGGACTCACGATGCGGCTCGCTGGTGGCAACGGCTCATGCCGGCAGACGTTTGCGTTGCCCGTCGCTGGCCTCCCGCCGCAGGATCTGCGGCAAATCGAGGAGGCCCGCGCATGATTGGCTGCTACGATTTCTGCGGGCACTACGAGTGGACCTTCGATTGGCTCGAGCGCGAGGGCGGCCACGAGCTAGTGCGTGACTACTGGGACGAGGCGATCAATCACGACAGCCAGCGCCACGCGCGCGATCTGATCCTGCGGGAGGGCTTTGCGGGCATGGCGAAGTATTGGGGGCACACCCTGGCCGAAGAGTCGCCGGAGCTCGGCTTTGCGATCACGCCAACGCCGGAGGTCTTTCGCATCGACATGCACGACTGTCCGTCGAAGGGATTTCTCCTGCGCAACGGGTTGGAGAACTACCACGACTACTGCGATCATTGCATGGGCTGGATCGGTCCCATGATGCGCGAGGCGGGCTTTGTCATCGATCACGAGCACAACCATCTCGGCCGGTGTTGGTGGGAGATGCGGAAGGCGGACACGACGGGCGGGCACGCGCCGCCCGGCTCCGTCGCGGGCGCAAAGGATGTCCGGTTGCGGCCGGACTGGCTTCCGTCCGGGGCGCAGGTCGATCAGTATGTGAAAGCGACCGATCCGGATACGAAGCAGGAATCCGCTGGTCCTCGGTAGGGCTCAGCCGCGACCATGCAGTTGAGAGCTGAGAGCGAAGAGCTGAGAGCCCAATCGTCAGAGCAGACGTGCTCGCTGCTCGACCTGAAATCGAAGTTCACCGTTTGGCTTGCCCGCCTCTGGCGGGTTTTGCTCTCAGCTCTCGACTCTCAGCTCTCGAACTAGATTTCCACGGCTCAGCGCCCCATCACCCGTCCGCCATAGCCGGTGAGGGCGAGGAAATTTTCCTGCGGGGTGCCGCGCGGGATTTCGCAGCCGGCACCGATCGCCCACCACTGGCCGCCGGCGTGTTCGCATTTTTCGAGGGCGGCGATGATCGTGGCGGGCGTGCCGAGCTTCACGACCTGGACCGGGTGCAGGTTGCCGGCGAGCACTTGCTGCGGCCCCATTTTCGCGCGGGCCGCCGCGAGGTCGACGGGGTAGTCGATGTCGATCAGGTCGGCGCCGAGCCGACCCAGGCCGTCGAGGAGATGCGTCGTGTTTCCGCAGATGTGCAGCCGGACCTTCGCACCCATCGCGTGGATGCCGTCGATCAAGCGCTTCTCCGCCGGCCAGATGAACTCGTCGTAGAGATCGCGGCTGATCAGCGACGCGGCGGCGTCGCCCACGCCGATGATGTCGGCCCCGGCCTCAACTTGCGCGGCGGCGAAGGGCAGCTCCATTCCGATCACGAAGTCGACGAGTTGGTGCACAAACGCGGGGTCGTCGAAAAAATCCATCATCAACGTGTTGATGCCGCGCAGATCGGCGGCCTCGGCGCACGGACCCTCCACCCAGCCTTCGATGGCGTGCGTCGTGCCAGCCTCGCGCTTGAGGAGTCGCACGGCCGCGACGCGATTTGCCATCCGGCTGCCCGGTCGGTGCGGATCGGGTGCGACCAGCGTGGCGAGCCGTGTGGGATCCGCGAGCAGGGCCTGCAGCTCGTCGATCGCCGGTGGGGCGTCGGGTGGATAAAAGATTTCCGCGCCGCAATCAGCCGCCTCGGTCGCGGGATCCGAGATCACGCTCACGTGGTCGGCGCCGAAGTGTCGCGCGACCTTGAGTTGCGCGGCGACCATGACATCTGCATTGGTGGCGTAGTCGAGGTAGGGCACGCCGAGTTGTTCGGCGGCCCACATCATCGTGATGGGCAGGGCGGGGCGCGCGTCGACCGGTTGATGATTCAGGAAGGCGAGCAGGCGCTCGCGAGAGCTCATCGGCGGGTGGTTGGAATTCATGGCCCGTGCGCCGTGATTTCACGCCGCGTACGGCACCGAGGCAACGGTCAAGTGAGGCGGGCCGAGTGCGCCGGTAGGGACGGCTCTCCGAGCCGTCCGGAAATTGGAACGGTCGCCCGTGCGGAAACGGACGCCTCGGAGAAGCGTCCCTACCACCAGGGTGATTGGGCGGGGGCATCCGGTGGCACGTTTCAGAATGCCCCGATCCCGATGGGCGCTCACACGTTCAACCGGCAGGCCCCGTCGGATTGGTCCCCGTTTATTTTAGTGTCGCGCGGATTGCACCGAGATCCTGCCGGAGATTCGACACAGCCGGTGCGATTTCACGAACGCGCGAGACGGCGCTTCGTTTCTTCCCAGGAACTTCCCTCCGCCGGATTCACCAGATATTCCGCGTATCGGCGGTCGAGTTCTGTCTTCACCGCCGCGGAAAGCGGGATGCCATTGGGGTGCCGTGCGAGTTCATCCCAAAGATCTTCCACCAGGAGCAGTTTCTCGGAAAATGAAAGCTCGCCCAGCGCGGGAGCAGCAGCGGAATTCATGGCAACAAACTAGCCGCCCAGTCGGGGTTGGCAAGACCCAGCTGAGAACCCACTCAATTCGCCTTCTTCTTCCCGGCCTTCGGTGGCGTGGGTGCGTTCGTGCGCTGGCCGGCTGTCGCGTTCGTTGCGGGTACGGTCGCCGCCGGAACTTCGGCGACGATTTTTTGCCACTCGGCCAGCTTGGTCGGATTGTTCGTGGCCGTGTAGAGTTCGACCAGTCCTTCGGCGGCGAGGCGTTGTGGTTCACCGGTCAAGGCGGGGTAGGTCGATACCAACAAAGGTTCCGCCTCGGCGAAACGACGCTGCCCGAGCAGCACCCGGCCCAAAATTCCACGAGTGATGGCGATGGGCGTAGCACCGGCAGGGTTGAGTTTTTCGGCGAGGCGGACGGCCGTGCGCGCCACGGGTTCCGCGTCGTCGAATTTCTTCTGGTGCCACAGGGAGGATGCCAGGCGAAAAGTAGGAAAGACGATGGCCCGGCTTTCGGGTGCGCTGCGCTGCGTAATGCGCGCGAGGTTCTGCCGGATCGCGATTTCCGCCTCCGGCCACCTTTCTTCGGCATACAACTGATTTGACCTCGTGTTCAAGGCGGCATCGTCCGCCGCGGCCGCAGCAATTGCCTCTGCGTTCGCCGCCATGGACGCGCGCTGTGCCTCCGCCTCGGCGGGCGTGACCGTGAAGCCAGGCGCGATCGGCCGCTGGGGACTGTCGGACAGCAGCCACCGGCCCCATTCGGCCAGTCGGTCATTCTCCGGGAGCTCCGCGATGATCCGTCGGAGTTCGCCCATTTTGCCCCAGTCCGTTTCGGCGCTGACGATCTTGCCCTCATCGGTGACGCGCCTTCCGGCGCAAATCGTCGCGAGATCGAGCACCCACGACGGGGTGCGTCCGCCGCCGGTCTCGGGTGGCGCGGCCCAGACCCAAATCGTCTTGGAGGCGCCGCGGGAGGAAAACGTTTGGATGAATTTGCCGTCGGGTCCGTAGGCCACGACCCCGACCGTCTCTCCAGGATGGTGCATCGGCGGCGTCAAGGCATGCCCCGAGACCACGTCCCAAGCGCGGGTGCTGTCGGCGCTGATCGTGGCAATCCGGGTGCCGGCGGGGCCGAAGTCTGCCCGCGTCGCGGTTCCGGGCTGCTCGAGCAATTGACCGACGGCATCATGCGTTGCCATTTCCCACACTTGCGCCGTGCCGTTGTTGGACAAGCTCACGTAGAAGCGGCCGTCGTTCGAAAAATCGAAACGCCGCACGGCGGAACGATGAACCTGGCGTGAATGCAGCGGCCGGCCGGTGGTCATGTCCCAGACCTGTACGCCGCCCCAATCGTCTCCCGTCAGGAGGTGATTGCCCTGGGCGCTGAACCTAAACGTGCCCAACGACGCCTTGCCCGACAAACGCAGGGCAAAGCGCTCCTGCCCGCTGGCAATGTCACAGACGTGCACGACCGAGTCTTCCGTCGTGACGTACGCGACGAGTTTTTCGTTGGGACTGATCGTGGTGTCGCGGTTCGAAATTGCTTTTTCGGCGGTGAAAGTGCGCACGAGTTTTCCGGTGGTGAGGTTCCAGATTCCAGTGGTTTTGTTCGTGCTGGATCGTCCGGCGGACGAGGCGAGATTGCCCGTGGGGTTAAGATTAAAATGCCAGACTTCGGACGGCACCTCTGCGAGCATCACCGCCTTTTCAACGCCGCGATCACCGATTAGATAGGCCCGCCAGGTGCGAGTGGGGTCGTTGTCGTCGATCTGCACCGCCAGCGCCTGACCGCGTCCAAACACCTGGCCGTAAGTCGATCGAATGGTTTGTGGTCCGGTGATGGGGGCCGGAAACGCATAACTTCCCGTCGCCTCCCGGCCGGAGGACGCATCGACGGATTTTACCCCTGCCGCGGTGAGCCAGACCAAACGGGTGGGAGCCTCGGGGAAAACACCGACCATGAGCACATTGCTGTCACGCGGCAGGATCAGCGGCGCGGCGGCTCCGCTGCCGCGCCGGACCTGATGCCCCATCGCCGCGTCGGAGAATATCGCCAGAGATTTTCCGTCGGGGGCGAGTGCGGCCGGGACATACCGATCCCGTTTGAACGACGGTTCGGCCAGCGGCTTCCCCGTTTCCATGTCCCAGAGGCGGAGGCCACCGTCGATCAGGCTCGTCAGCAGAATCCGCCCAGAGGAATCGAGCCGGGCGGAGACGATCCGTGAGCCGTGGGCCAGAGGCGGAAAGACGGGCTTGCCGCTCGCGAGATCGACGACATTCACGGTCCGATCGCTCGCCACGTAAATTAGCCGGCTGCCATCATGGTTGAGGAACGCGTCGTCCGTGTCGGACGCCGTCACAGCGATCGGCCCGTGGAGGCGTTCGCCACTCGCAGGATCGAAAATCGTGATCCCATTGCTAAACCGCATCAGCAATTTGCGTCCGTCCGCACTGAAGTTACTGAAATAGATCCAGGCGAACGAGCGGGCGTCGAACTTCTGAGTGATCCGGTCGACCAGCGTACCACCGTCGGGGACGGACAGGACCGTGGCAATACTGCCGCTTCCGAGTGACGCGACCAGGCGATCGCTTCCCGGACTAAAGGCCAGCACCGCATACTGCGGCGCCGTCGCGTCCAGCTTGAACTTCACCTCACCGCTCGCGGTGTCCCACAGCCAGAAGTTACCCGTGGTGCGCGCCGCCAGCCAGCGACCGTTGGGACTTATTTCAAAGGTCGGCGTGCGGCCGGCGAGCCGTTCGCCCGGCTTGAGTTCGAGGCAGGATTTTCCCGTCGCGGGATCGCAGATGTGAATCGTGTTGTCCGCCAGGGCGACGGCGAAGAGTCCGCTGTTCTTCGCCGCCAGCCGCAGTCCACCGTAGCAAACGTCCTGACCGAAATCCAGGGTGCGTTCGACCTGCCAGTGTTCCGCGTCGACGATACTCACGCGGTTGTCGTCGCCTTGAACGAAAACGCGCTTCCCGTCGGCGGAATACTCGGCCGACGCCGCCGGTGACGGCAGCCGCAGCGGCGGCGCCACCGGCAGAGAGAAATTGTTCGCCGCAAGCGTCGTGAGCAGCCGTGGGGCGACGAAGGGGTTCGTCGGATCCTTGCGCCCGGCGCGGACGAGATAGGCGAGGCCCTCGGAGAGTTTGCCCTCGTCGAGGAGCCGTGAGCCGAGAATCAAGTCGGTGCGACTCGCGTCGGCCGCCGCCCGCCGTTGGGCGCGCAGGCCGAACACGGCCCCAATACACAGCGCGACGATCACCCCTGCCAGTCCGCCGATTGCGAAACGCATCCGCCGGGTGCGGCGCGCGCTCTCGACGCGGGCCTGCTCCTCGCGCTGCTGTGCCTCTGCGAGCAGGAGCCGCTGCTGGCGCGCGTCACGGCTGGCGCGGATCACCTCGGCCAGCACGTCGTGGGTCAGTTCCACGCGCTGCACGCCGAGGCGATCCTCGATTCGCAGCAGCCGGCGCGAGACGAGCGTGTCGATCAACGGCTGCGTGACGCCGGGCTCCTCAAGCGCGGTCTCGAGGGCGAGGTTGTCGCGGAAGCCGGACTTGGTGAGGAGGCGATCCTCGACAAAGCAGCGCATCGCCTCCGGCAGATCGCCGACGCTGCGCTCGTAGAAATCGGTGAGGATCTCGCGGCGGTTGCCGGAGACGAGGTCGGCGGTGATCTGCGCCTGGCCAAGCGCCCGGCGTCGCTCGTTGAGCTCGCGGCAGATGACGCTGAGGAGCGGCGGTTCAACATCCAGCTCGGCGAGCCGTTCGATCGACCCGCCCTTGGCGCCGGCGACAAATTCGACGATGGCGCGTGCCACCTCTTCGGTGACGAGGGCGCCGCCGGGTTTGACGACCGCTTCGAGCGCCTGAGTGCCGGTCATGCGGGCGAGCCGCATCCGGTTTTCCATCAGAGCGGGCATGGCGGTCTTGAGGCTCTCGAGGTGCGGCAGGTAGTCCTCGCGCAGCGTGATGACGACGCGGTATTCGGTGCGTGAGAAATCAAACGCGTCCATCTCGGCCGATGAATCCTCCAGCCGCGCGACGAGTTTTTCCGAGGGGCGATTTTCGACGAGCTCCGCGAGCTCGCTCATGAACGCGAACGCGCGGGCGCGTTCGCTGCCGCTGCCGGCGCCGAGGGTGAAGAGCTCCTCGAACTGATCGAAGACGAGCACCGGCACGACGATGCGGCCGGCGGGGCTGACGAGCCGGTCGTCGCGGTGATGGAAAAATTCCCAGAGCGATTCGCCGGGCTTGGCGCTGCCGGGAGCGGTCCAGCGGCCGGCGCGCACGGTGTCGGCCTGGACGAGCGCCTTGATCTGCTCGGCCGGCGGCGGTGCGCCCGGGCTGTGATCGAGGCGCACGTAGATCGGCCAGTAGCTGTTGGCGCGGAGGCGGGGGAAGACGCCGGCCTGGAGCAGGGAGGATTTGCCGAGGCCGGACTGGCCGAAAAGGACGGTGAGCGCATTGCGCTCGGTGCGCTTCGTGAGATCACGGATCTCGGCGTCGCGCCCGTGGAAGAGACCGGCCTGTTCTTCGGTGAACGTGGCGAGGCCCGGCCAGGGACTGTCCGCGTCGGCGGCCGACGCGGAACGTTCAACATTCAACGCTGAACTTTTAACGCTCAAGTGCTGAGCTTCGGAGCTGGAATCCGGTTTGTTCACTTGAGCGTTAAGCGTTGAACGTTGAGCGTTGAGCGTTTGCTCCGAGCATCGCCTGCAGCCGCGCCGCGACCTCGGGCGTCACCGTGCCGCCCGGCAATCGCGTCCAATGCGTTTTCAGAAACTGCTCGGGGACGATCGCGCTCTTCTCCGGCGTGGCGTCGATGCAGACGGGCAAGATGAACCGCGCGCCGGCGGCCATACCCTCGGTGCGATCCACGGCCCAGTTCCACTCGCGGCGGAACCAGCCCACGACGCGGCGCTGCGTCGTGCGGAAATCACCGGAATGAAATAGCTGCAGCGGGCGACGTTGCCGCGGATCTTGCGCGCAAAGTCGTCGCCGCTCTCCAGCCGATCCATGTCGAACCACGCGGTGATGCCGGCGGCATCGAGCCCGGCTTTCAATTGCTGCACGGCCGCGAGATCTTCGCGCGCGTAGCTGATGAACACCGCCTGATCGGCCATCTCCCGATCCGGGGGCCGCAGTCGCTCCGGACCGGCGCCGGCTGAACTCGTTGCAACCGCCGTGGCCGCGGGCTTGCGCCGCGCCATCCACCGGCGGTGAAGCTCGTTGACGAACTCCTCCGCGCCACCAGCGAAGAGACGCGTGCGGCTGCTGACCTGCTGGAGGAAAAACACGAGGCCGGGATCGAGCGGCGCGTGGGAGTCGGTGAGGATTTCGCCGACGTCGCGCGGTTCCGAGAGGCGGCGGCGTTTTGCGAGACGCAAGAAGAGCCGCGTCAGCCAGTCGGAGAAACCGCCACCGAGGAGGAGCAGGTGGTTGTGCTCCAGTTCGCCGAAGAGTTTTTCCGGCGCGTAGTGCCGCGTCTGCAGGGCGCAGACGAATTCCAGCACGTCCTCGTCGGAGATCACATAGGTGGGCGAGGCGGAGAGCCGGCCCATCAGATGATAGACGAGCGGTTTCTGCATGAACTCGCGGTCGACCGGCAAGTCGACGAGCTTGCTCGGCGTGTACGCGGCGACGTCGGTCGTGCGGATGCCGCCGAAGCGGGCGGTGTTGATCGCGTCCTCGAGCAATGAGTCGAAGGTCGTGCTGAGGTAGAGATCGAAGTCGGTGATCTCGGCGAGTTTCAGCAGGCAGGCCGGCGGAGCAAAGGTCGCCTCGTGCATGATCGTGCGGATGCGCGTATACAGATCCTCGCGCCGCCCGTGATGGGAGAGGTGGCGCACGACGACGTCGTTGAGCGTGGCCGGCGGCGCGCCGGCGGCGAGAGCGGGCAGGCCGAGCCGGGCGGCGAGGGAGCGGGCGAGCCAGATGTAGAGATTCTCCGGGCCGGCGTCGGTCTGCACCAGGGCCAGTTCGGGCCCGACGATCGGGATGCCCCTTTTCTCCTCGATGAAATTGAGCAGGTCCTCCCACGCGTCGTCGTCAAACGTGACAACGGCAGAACCGGGAAATTCGGCGATGAGGGGGGGGCATTGCGGATAAAACAAGGCGACAAGCGCGCGGCGGGCAACGTTTTATGGGTAGCCCGCGGGCGGCGCTGCGACGTCGATTCAGTCTTGTTGCAGACGCGCCAACCTGATTGCCGTTCTTGGCCCCGCCCTGTGAAAAAAATCACCCTGCTCGTCGTCCCGTTTCTCGCCACGTTGCTCGGCGCCGCCGAACCTGCGCGTGCCTCCGGCCAGCGAATGCTGGTGCCAGGTTTCACGATTCGTGAACTGCCGGTGAAGCTCACCAGTCTCAATAACATCGAGTACGCGTCCGATGGCCGGCTCTTTGCCGGCGGCTACGACGGGCGCTATCACGTGTTGCGTGACACCGATGGCGATGGTCTCGAGGACAAGGTCGACACGTTCTCCGCCGAGCCCAGTGCCAATTATCCGCTCGGCATCGCGGTGAAGGACGGCGAGCCGTACTTCGTCCTCACGAGCGAAGTCATCCGGTTTCGCGATCGCGATGGCGACGGCGTGCCCGAGACCCGCGAGGTGTTCGCCACCGGGTTCGACGATCCCGAACTGGCGAAGGCGTCCTATCTCCTCCACCGCCGGGTCGACAGCGCGATGGCCGTCGCCTTCGGCCCGGATGGCGCGCTCTACCTCACGATGGGCAGCGCCGCCTTTCGCAACCCTTTTTGGACGGACGAAAAAACCGGGATCAACCACTACGCGACCACCCGGCGCCGCGGCTGTCTCCTGCGCATCACGTCCGATGGCAAGGTCGAGCAGCTCGCGAGTGGTCTCCGCTACATCATGGCGCTGCAATGGAACCGTCACGGCGATCTCTTCGGCACCGAACAGGAGGGCGCCACCTGGGTGCCCAACGGCAATCCCTTCGACGAGCTCCTGCACCTCCAGCCTGGCCGGCACTATGGTTTTCCGCCGCGCCACCCCACGCATCTGCCCAACGTGATCGATGAGCCGAGCGTATGGGATTTTTCCCCACAGCATCAGAGCACGTGCGGTTTTCGCTTCAACGGGCCCGCCCCCGGTCGCGGCCGTTTTGGGCCGGAGCTCTGGGCCGACCAGGCGCTAATCACCGGCGAATCGCGCGGGAAGCTCTGGCGCACGCAACTCGCCAAGACCGCCGCCGGGTACGTGGCTCGCACCGAGATGATCGCGAATCTCGGGCTCCTCGCCGTCGATTGCGCGATCTCGCCGCAGGGCGATCTCGTCGTCTGCTGCCACACCGGCGCACCGGACTGGGGCAACGGTCCGACTGGAGAAGGCCGCATCTTCAAGATCAGTCTCACCGACAAATCCGCACCGCAGCCCGTGCTCACCTGGCCGGCGAGTGAAACCGAAACGGTCGTCGCCTTCGACCGCCCACTCGACGCTCGCCTCTGGTCCGACGTCGCCGCGCGCACCACGATCGATTCGGGGCGCTACGTGGCTGCGGCCGATCGACTCGAAGCGATACGGCCGGGTTACGCCGTGGTGAAGGCGCAGCAAAACGAGCCCCGCGGTGCCGTCGCGGTCAAGGCTTCGCGCCTTTCGGCGGATCGCCGGAATCTCACGCTCGCCACCGCGCCGCGCGTTTCCGCCGTCAACTACGCCCTCGCGATCGACGGCAAGCTCGATCTCGCGCACGATCTCTCCGGGCTCGCTGCCGAGTGGCGCGGAACAGACGGTGCCACCTGGTCCGGCTGGTTGCCGCATGCGGATTTCACGGCCGCGCGCGAATTCACCCGCGGCAGCGCGACGCACGATCAGTTTTGGCGGCGCTCTGCCACCGCGGGTGCGCTCACCCTGCGGACGCAGCTCAACCTCTGGGAGATGCTGCAGCCGGCCACGCAGCCCGGTTCGAAACTCGATTACGTTCCGGAGCCCGAGATCGTCACGGTCGTGCTCAAGGGTGACGCTGCCCTCAGCGTCGTCGCGCCCGGCGCCAAACTTTTGCGGGTGAGCGATCGCGAGTCGCAGCTGACGCTGTCGGGTCCGCAACCGGACAAGTGGCTGCCGCTTGCCATCACGATTGCGACGCCGGCGCGCGTGCTCGACGTTTCCTATCACACCGATCGCGATTTGCGGCCGCGCGCGCTCGGCACGCGACGCTTCTTCGTGCCGATTGCCAAACCGGGCGCCCACGATCTGGCGCCGCGAGAGATTGCGGAGATCGCGGGCGGCAACTGGCAGGTGGGCCGGGCGCTGTTCAACGGCAAGGCGACGTGTGCGACCTGCCACGAGCTGCGCGGCGAGGGCAAACGCGTCGGTCCCGAGCTCGGCAACCTTGTCCATCGCGATTACGCGAGCGTGCTCAAAGACATCACCGACCCCAACGCGACGATCAATCCGGACGGCGTCGGTTACGTGGTCACACTCAAGAACGGTTCAGCGACAGTCGGCACGCGGATCGGCGAATCCGCCTACGAACTCCAGATTGCGCAGGTCGGCGGTGCGGTCGCGAAACTCAAGAAGAGCGACATCGCCAAGACCGAGCCCATGACCGTCTCGTTGATGCCGCCGGGGCTGGAGAAGAATCTCTCGGCGACGGAGCTGCGCGACCTGATGACGTTTCTGCTCACGACCCCGGTGACGACTGCAGCGCCCTGAAGTGCCGTAACCGACGGTTCCGGCAGTCGAGGCCGCGTCCGTGCTTTTTTGGTTCGCGCCGGGTTAATTGCCGCGGGTGCGGACGACGACGATTTCGGCGTCGGCTCATCGGACTTCTTTTTACATCGACATCCCCCGCTCGAAGCGGGCTGTTTGGCGCAAGCCCCTCCGACTAGTTCCGCTTCACCCCGATGCTCTCTCTTTCCGTATCCTTGCGAGTCTGTTGCTCCGTCAGTGTTCTCGGCGCCGTCACCCTCGCGGGCCAGCCGGCGACCGGTGGGGACGATCCCGTCGCGCTCTCGCCCTTCGTCGTCCAGTCCGGCCGCGACACCGGTTATGCGGCGACGTCGACGCTCGCGGGCAGCCGGCTCAACACGGAGTTGCGCGACACCCCCGCGGCAATCTCGGTCTTCACCAAACAATTTCTCGACGACATCGGCGTGACGGAGGTCATGCAGGCGATGACCTACACGCTCAACGGCGGGCAGGAGTTCACCGACCTGCAGGGGGCTTCGACCCAACTTTCCGACGGCGCGATCCAGATGCGCGGGTTTGTCGGGGCCTCGTTGTTGCGCGACTTTTTCCCCTACGGCCGCTCGGCGGATGTCTTCAACACGGAGCGGCTGGATTTTTCCCGCGGACCCAATTCGATTCTCTTTGGCATCGGCGGCGTCGGTGGCGCCGTCAACACCACCGCGAAGCAGGCGCGTCTCGACGGGGCGAGCCAGCAGCTGCAATTGCGCCTGGGTAGCTGGGACGATTATCGCGCGACGCTGGACGTCAATCGCACCTCGCCCGAGAAGGCCCTCGCGGTGCGGGTGAACGGCGTCTACCAGGATCGCAAGAGCTGGCGGGAATTCGATTTCCTGAAACTGAAGGGCGGCGCGGTGGGGCTGACCTTCCGTCCGTGGGCATCCACCCGTATTCGAGCGCAGGCGGAATACATCGATCGCCGGCAAATCGTGGCCTACTCGTGGGGGCCGGGCGATTTGGTCTCGCCGTGGCTGGCGGCGGGAAAACCGGTTTCCGCCAACGGCACAGCGGCGGTCGCGGGAACGGAGGCGTCGGCGTCGCGCATGCTGGTTTACGATCCCACGTCGGGGCTGGGCCCGGTCTCATGGTTCGGGACGCGAATCACGTCGGCGCCGAGCGCAGGATCGCCCGCGATTCTGACCGTGCCGCCGGCGCTCTTCCGCTTCGATCTCGTGCCCCGCGCCGCGAATCTCGCCGGTCCCGGGTCGTCCACGAACAACCACTACGCGAACAATTCCCTGTTCCTCGAGCAGAAGGTGGGCCCCGTGAATCTGGAGCTGGCCTTTAATCAGCAGGACTCGGATCGCTCTTTCAATTCGAGCGTGGCGACGGCCAACAACGCCGTGCGTGGCGATCCGAATGCGGTGTTGACGACGCAGGCGCTGCCCGATGGCAAGCCGTTGCCCGGTGGCGGGGCGCGCAATCCCAACGTCGGCCGCCTCTACATCGAGGGCTTCGCCCGGATCCAGACCGCGACCGAGCGGTTGGACAACCTGCGGGCGACGGCCTCATACGAACTCGATCTGCGGGGGCGCAATCTCGGCAAGCACCGCCTCGCGCTGCTCGGGAGTCGCGAGCAGTCGCGCAGCGACACGATCGCGAAGTCCGAGGTGAACATCACGCCGCCCGGCACGGGCTTTTATGGGTTCAACATCACGGCGCCCAACAACCGCATCAACCGACGCACCTATCTGGATTTCAGCAGCAGCAACCCCGCCTTGCGTGGCGCACACGACCCGGCGCTGTTCCCGATCGTCAATCTCAACGGCGTGACATCCGGCTATGCGGTGACGTCCGCCGGACCGGTCACGCATATCGTCGACGAGGCGGTGATGGTGGCGGGGCAGAGCACGTGGTGGCACGATCGGATCAATCTCACCGGCGGTCTCCGGCGGGATGAACAAACGGTCCGCAGCGGCATCGCCGAGTCCTGGCAGCGCAACCCGGTGACGAGTGAATTTTTCGGCGGACCCCAGGCCTGGGACAAATCGGTCGCGGCGGGCAGCACCCGAACTTATGGCGGGGTTTTTCACGTCCGTTACGACGTGTCGTTGTTCTACAACGGAGCCAATAATTTCACGCCGCAGACCCAATTGGGCATCGACAGCCGTCCGCTTGGACCACGAACGGGGGTGGGGCAGGACTTCGGGGTGAAGCTCGCGCTCCTCGACGGCCGGCTCAATGCGACGATCGGGCGATATCAGATGCGACAGAAGAATTTCAGCGGTAATGTCGGGCCGCAGCTCCTCGCGATCATCAATGTGATCAACGATAATTGGGAGGCGTTGAACCAGGCGACCAAGGTGATCGACAACACGAACCGGGATGCCGTCGACAACGAGGGCAAGGGTTGGGAGCTGGAAGTGACGGCGAATCCCACGGCGCGCTGGCGGGCGACGTTGAATTTCAGCCATTCCGAGGTGGTCCAGAGCAACACGTTTCCCGCCATCGGCGCGTATCTGGCCAAGAACCGGGCCGAATGGTTGCGCAGTGCCGCCACCGTGCTGCCGACGCCGAGCGCCCAGGTGCCGGCGAACAAACGCACGATCGGCGGCGCGGTGGAAACACTCGATCTGCTCTATGGCAACGCGCAGGCCGCCAACGGCCAGGCGCCGCGGCAATATCGGGAGTTCACCGGGAATTTCTTCACGAGCTACACTCTCCGCGAGGAAACACCGATCCTCGGGGCGTGCCTGTTCGGGCTGGGTGCAAATTATCGTTCAGCGCCGGTGACGGGGTATCATTCAACGACGGCGAAACCGATCTTCGGGCGGTCCTACACGTTGTTCAACGCGATGCTCGGGCGCACGTTTGTGCTCCGCAAAGGCCTCCGCGTGCGGGTGCAGCTCAATGTCGACAACCTCCTCAACGAAGACGCGCTGCTGATCGCCGATCAGGACGAGGCGGTCGTGTACCGCTATGTGTTCCAGAAGCCGCGCAGCTGGGGGCTGTCGAGCACGGTTACTTTCTGAACTTCGCCGAGAGTGTAATGATCGCTCCTTGCCCGGATGTTTTCTGGGGACGCGACGCCCTCGTCGCGTTTTACTCGCCAACCGCGACGGGGCGGCCGTCGCCCCGGTATCACCGCGACCGGGCAGAGGCGGTTTTGCCCCGTCCCCTTCGCTCCTCTACTTCGCCAACCCGGCGAGCATCTCCTTCAGGTTTGCCGTGATCTTCGTCGAGGCGTCGACTTCGAGATAGCTGCTGCGGGCGCGCCAGGTTTCGTAGCCGCCGAACTGGTGGTGTTCCGGGGTCGGAAGGTATCCGTTATAGCCATTCGCGAGGGAGATCGTGAAGTGGCTGCCCAGCACCTTGGTGGCCTTCAGATCGAGGCCGATCTCGACGAACACCTCGCACGGGATGGCGGCGATCGTGAGCGCGCCGATGCGGTGGGCCTGCAATTTCACGGGAACCTGGTCGGGGAACTTGTCGAGCAGCAGCGCCTCGCGCGCGTAGATCGCCTTGCGCTCGCTGAACTGGCCGTCCTTGTCGCGCCGCGTGGTGTCGACGAGCTTCTGCGCACGTTCCAACTCGGCGGGTGTCGCCTTGCGCACGCCGAGGGAGAGGTCTCGTTCGGCGCTCGCGAGCGGGACGTCGGCCTTCCACGTCAGTTTTTCCCAAGCCCGCATCGCGGCGTCGCCGACCGATTTGGCCACCGTGTTGATCTGCTCGCCGGGGGCGCGCTTCGGCCCCGGGGCAGCGGCGTAATTGACGTTGTTGATGTTGCCGCTGGTGCCGTTGCTCATGATGCCGACAAAGGCCGGCTTGCCCTTGTAGCGCCCGTCGGAGGCGTTGAGCCGTTGCGCGAGCTCGCGCGCGAACGCGCCGTAGTAGTCGGCGGAAATCGCCGGCAGGCCGCCGACGTAGTGCAGGCTGTAGTTCGCCAGCACGGCGATGGGCCGGCCGCCGACCTTGGCGCGAGCGGCGAGAATCGACACCTCGGGATCGACCGGACCGGCGGGGAGGGTGACCTTGCCGTTGTTGTAGCCGGGGTTCATCCACGCCCGGTCGCCCTTGCTGTCGAAAGGGTTTTCGTAGGACTCGCCCGTCTTCACGAACCAACGGCGGTTGAAGACTTGCGTACGATCGTTGTCCTTGTTCCAGGCGAGCTCGGCGGGCTCCAGGTTGGCATGCGCCTGGATCAGGCTCTGGGCGATCCGCGCCGGCACCTCGGCAAGATAGGCCGGATCGGGGTCGCTCTGGAAGACACCCACCATGGTGGCACAGCTGTGGGAATGCGTCGCGCTGATCAAGAGATGGGATTTCGGAACTCCGGTGGCCTTCGCGGCGATGGCTTTGGCCTCCTCGCAGATCTCGCGTGGAATCATGCACGCGTCGACGACACAGAGGATCAGCTCGGTCTTGCCGTCGCTGATCGCCAGGCTGCGCGCGTGCATCGGGTCGGTGACGTCTCTGCTGAAATTTCCCTTCATGTTGCCGTTGATCGGTGACGGCAGCTTCGTGGGCGTGATGTCCTGGGCGAACGCCCCTGCGCGCAGGGACGCCGCCCGGGCGGCCACCGCGAGAAGGGCGATGCAGAGCAGGAGGAGGAGACGGCGGGATGTCATGATGGGGGTAAACGTGTGGAACGATTGCGCCGGAATCGACGAGGGGAGGCAAGTCGGCGGATCGAAACCCGCCTCGATCCAATTCCGTCGGGCTCCCTCCCCGGCGCCACCCATTTTCACACGGCAGGCTTGTCCGTCGAAGAAGGATTGGTCGGGCCACACCGGACAATTTTCCCCGCTACCCTTCGAAGCCACCAACGAGTTGCGGCGGTCGCGCACGTTTTTCCGAAACTTCAGGGCACTCGCCGACGTAGAATGGGGACAGACGCCGCAGGAGCCGCGGAACAGCCTTTCCTACGGGAGGCACTGCCGGCAGGCGCGGGGGGTGGCACGACGGGTGTAATCCTCATAGCAGCCTCATAGCAGCCTCATGGCAGGCTCATAGTAGACACATAGGCTGATTGTTACCCCCGTTCTATCTGGTTCGGATGTGGTTCGGATCAGGTTGCTGCCCACTTCGAATGCGAGGCGCGGGACTTGAGTGATCGGTGTCAGGCAATTCGCGGACATAGGTGCGCATTTTCTCAGAGGCCATCGGCGCCGATTCCGATTACATTGGGGCAACGAGGTGGTTTGCGAACCAACCACCCTCAAACGAAACGTCCGGAGCGCCTATAAGCGCTCGTGAGATCTCCGAACGCATGCGGCGTCCCTTTGCGCCGGGCGCAGCTCGATTTCTGGACACTGGGGACGCGACGCCCTCGTCGCGTGGTTCGAAACCGCGACGAGGTGTCGCGGCTCCAGCAGTTGCACGATGGTGATCAGTGCATGATTCGCGTGTCCATAAAGCATGCGGCGTCGTTTTGCGCCTCTTGGCGGCAATTTGCCTTGGCCTGGATGGATCAATCCCCAAACCGTTTGGCCGCGAAAAAGCGCAAACCCGACCAGCGTGTTTTCTGCCATCGGCGTGGCGCAAGAAGTGCCGGTCGACAGGTTCACGGCATCGGATGGTCGACACGAACGACTTTTCCGACTCAATTCGCGCCGCTCGAGTTTCCTTCCCATGGAATCCACCCCAACATTCTTGCTTGCCTGGCGATTGCGGGGCGCACTTGCGATCGCGGTCGTCTGCCTGTGCGGGGTGTCGTCCGAGGGACAAACCTCGCTGCCGGGAACGTCTGAATTGAACCGAGAGGGCGATCTGTCCGCGCCGATGGTGGCGGGAATCGGACGGTTTCTGGATCGCGAACTGTCGTCCTCGGTGGCGGCTCGAGGGCAATACTGGCAGGCTGATTTTTCCTCGCGGGTGGCTTATGAAAAATCAATCGCTCCGAATCGGGCCCGTCTGGCCAAGATGCTGGGCGTCGTTGATGCGCGGATCACGCCACCGGGATTGGAGTATGTCGCCAGCGTGACGACGCCGGCGCAGGTGGCCGAAACCGACCGCTTCACCGTCTATGCGGTGCGCTGGCCAGTCCTGGAGGGGGTGTGGGGCGAGGGCCTGCTCCTGCGACCGAAGGGTGCGGTGCGCGCCCGCGTGGTGGCATTGCCGGACGCGGATCAAACGCCGGAGATGATTGCCGGCCTGGCAGCGGGCGGACCGACGGCCGGGGAGTGGGCGCGCCGTCTGGTTGAGAACGGCTGCGAGGTGATCATCCCGACCTTGCTCGACCGCACGGACACCTTTTCGGGAAATCCGCGCCTCGACCGGATAACCAATCAGCCGCATCGCGAGTGGATTTACCGGCAGGCGTATCCGCTGGGGCGGCACGTGATTGGTTACGAAGTGCAGAAAATTCTGGCGGCGGTGGACTGGTTGGCGCGGCCCAATCAACCCGAGCGGCGGCCGATCGGCGTGGCCGGGTGGGGCGAGGGCGGGATGCTGGCGTTTTATGCGGCGGGGTTGGATCCGCGAATCGATGCGACGCTGGTGAGCGGTTACTTTGGTCCGCGGGAGCTGCTCTGGCAGGAGCCGATTTACCGCAACGTTTTCGGGCTGCTGCGGGAGTTTGGCGATGCGGAGATCGCGCGGTTGATCGTGCCGCGTGCGCTGATCCTCGAACTCGCGCCGACGCCCGAGGTGGCGGGGCCGCCGGCCGTGCGGTCGCGCGCTGCCGGTGCCGCTCCAGGACGAATCGCGACACCGGCGATCACGGTCGTTCGGGCCGAAGCCGAGCGGGCGAAGCGCCTGGCGGGTGCGTTCGCCGCGGCGATTCAGGCCGTTGAGGCCGGCCCGCTGGCGGAATCCACGCTGCAACACTTCGTGCGGGCCCTAGTGCCGGAGTCGTCGCCCTGGGTGGCATCCATGGACGCGAGGGTGGAGGTGCGGTCCAGCGTCGACGCGGTGGCGCGCCAGCGACGCCAGGTGACGGAACTGCAGGCGTTCACGCAGCGGCTCCTGCCGCTCGCGCACGGGGTGCGAGAGACGTTCTTGTGGAAGAAAATCCCGGTGACGACACCCGAGGCGTGGCGGGAAGCGACGCGGCCTTATCGGGATAAATTCTGGGAGGACGTCATCGGAAAATTTCCCACCGGCGGGGTGCCGCCCAACGTTCGCACGCGTCAGTTTACCGAGCAACCGGGCTGGACCGGCTACGAGGTTGTCCTCGATGTGCTGCCCGACGTGTACGCCTGGGGATATCTGCTGCTGCCGAAGGGCATGAAGCCGGGCGAAAAGCGCCCGGTCGTCGTTGCGCAGCACGGTTTGGAGGGATTGCCGGTCGACGTGATCGACCCCGATCCGACGCACCGGGCGTACAACTTCTACAAGGCGTTTGGGGCGCGGCTGGCGGAGCGCGGTTTCATCGTCTTCGCGCCGCACAATCCCTACCGCGGCGAAGCAGCGTTTCGCCTCTTGCAGCGAAAGGCCAATCCCCTCGGGAAATCGCTGTTTTCGGTGATCATCGCTCAGCACGAGGTGATCCTCGACTGGCTCGCGACGCAGCCGAACGTCGATCCGACTCGCATCGGATTCTACGGACTCTCCTACGGCGGCAAGACGGCGATGCGCGTGCCGGCGGTACTCGATCGCTACGCGCTTTCGATTTGCTCGGCGGATTTCAACGAGTGGATCTGGAAGCTCGCGACGACCGACTGGCCCGGCGGCTACGTCTTCACCAAGGAATGGGAGATGCCTGATTTCGATTTGGGAAACACGTTTGGCTACGGCGAGATGGCGGCGCTGATCGCGCCCCGGCCGTTCATGGTCGAACGCGGGCACGACGACGGCGTGGGCACGGACGAGTGGGTGTCGTTTGAATATGCGAAGATCAACCGGCTCTACAGCCGATTGAAAATTTCGCCGCGGACCGCGATCGAATATTTCCCCGGACCCCACACAATTAACGGCGTCGGCACGTTCCAGTTTCTTCACCGTCACCTCAACTGGCCCGAGCCCGCCGCGGCAGCATCCCGATGAGTGCGACCAACGCATCCGCGGGCGTCGCGCTGGTCGACACCAACGTACACCTGTTCGAGTGGCCGTTCCGCCGGCTTCCGTACGACCGCACGGCCGCGTTGGTGGCCAAACTGCGGCGGCACGGGGTGCAACAGGCGTGGGCGGGCAGTTTCGAGGCGTTGCTCTCTAAGGACCTGAGCGGGGTGAATGAACGGCTGGCGGAGGCGTGCCGTCGCGACGGCGCGGGCCTGCTGGTGCCGTTCGGCAGCGTCAATCCGCTGTGGCCCGACTGGGAGGAGGAATTGCGGCGGTGCGACGAGGGGCATCACATGCGCGGCATCCGGCTTCATCCGGGTTATCACGGCTACACCCTCGATCATGCGGAGTTTGGTCGATTGCTGGAGCTCGCGACCCGGCGCCGTCTCGTCGTGCAGCTGGCCCTCGAGTTGGAGGACACCCGGGTGCAGCACCCGTTGATCAAGGCGCCGGTCGTCAGTCCGGCGCCGCTGGTGGCGGCGTTGAAAAATATCCCCGGGGCGAAGATCCAGCTCCTGAATTCGTGGCAATGGGTGCGCACGGCGGCGGCGAAGCCGTTGCTGCAGATGGAAAATGTCGTGCACGACATTTCCAATTTGGAGGCGTCGGGAGCGGTCGGCCGGATCATCGCGGGCCAGCATCCTTTGTTATCCGCCAAGATGCCCGTGGAGCGGCTGCTCTTTGGATCGCAGGCGCCGTATTTCCCGGTCGAGGCGGCGTTGATCAAACTGTTCGAGTCTCCGCTCTCACTGCCGCAGCTGAACGCGATCATGGGCGACAACGCCCGGCGGCTCATCGCGAAAACCTGACATGCGATTTTCCCCGTGAGCCGCCCCGCGTTTGCTCTCAATCCGGTCGATTTCGGGCTGCCCTCCCGTGAGCAGCTCGCGGCGTATCGCATCTGGGATAGCTACTATTTTCCGCGGACGCCGGCGAAGCCCGGAGCGATGATCGAGGACGTCGCGACCGACCTGAACGACCTCGAGCCGTTCGCGATTGAGAAGCTTTGCGCCTATGTGCATGTCGGCCTCGGCACGCTGCTGCCGGGTGGGGCGGTTTCACCGGCGGAGGATCCGGCGCAGCTTCATGCGCTGTTCGAGCGCTGGCGGGATCGCTTGTTGGGCGTCATCAACGTGAATGCAAACGACGTCGCGGCGAGCCTTGCCGCCCTCGAGCGCTGGGCGAAGCCCGGCGGTCCGATCGTCGGGGTTTATTTCAAGAGTTCGAAGCCGGGCTGCCTCGCGTGCACGCATCCGAATTTCGATCCGATCGTGCGGCGCTGCTCGGAACTGGGCCTGCTGATCATGCAGCACACCTGGTTCAAGGCCGGCGGGAAGGATGACCCGGGCGAGTCGACGCCGGCGGAGCTGGCCGATTTGGCGCGGCGGCACCCGACGATCACGTTTGTCAGCGCGCATGCGGGCGGCGACTGGGAGCGCGGGATTCGCGCGGTGCGTGACTGTGGCAACGTTTACGTGGAGACCTCCGGCTTCAATCCGACCGCGGGCTTTGTCGACATGGCCGTGCGCGAACTCGGCGCCGAGCGCATCCTCTACGGCGGGCACCTGATGTCGCGCAGCCTCTCGACGGAATTATCCAAGGTCCTCGCCGCCGACATCACTGACGCGCAACGCAAACTGATCTTCGGTGGCAATCTGCGGCGGCTGCTGGCCCGAATCCTGCCGGCGGCGCGGTAGGCGCGGCCGGCGCGACGTTCTTACGGCGTGGGCGCCGGCTTTGGCGGATTGATCATGATGTGGGCGCGATGCGTGCCGGGATCCATCATCCACGGACCACCGGGCGTCGCCGGGACGAGCGGAATGCCGGTGGTCTCGGGCGTGGCATACGGAATGTAGACGACGTAGCGGGTGTAGAGACCGGCCACTTCGCCGGTCTCCTTGTTCGGCTTTCCCACCGACACGTTCAGGACGCCGCGGTCGGGCATTTTCAATTTGCCGGACTTCACCTCTTCCTCGCGGATTTTCAAAATCTCATTGGGCTTCTTGCCCTGGGCCGCGAGCTCCCGGCCCCGGGCCATGAACGGATCCAGATCCTTGTGGTAGCACGCGACACTGAAGTCCTTCTTCTTCGGGTCGCTGGCCAGGCAGATGAGATTGTTTGTACCCTTGCGCAACGTCACGACCGCGCCGCTTTGATCGTAGCCGAGCACGGTCGCGGCCGCCTGTTCGGCCTTGGGAGCCGCGAGGAGCGCGGTTTTGATCTGCCATTCTGCAGACGGGACCTCGGCGGCGAATCCGAGTGAGGTGAGACAAAACAAGGCGAGGCGGGCGTTCATGAGGTTCACGTTATTGGGGGGATCTTTTGGCTGATTTGACCGGACGGTCGCGTCGACGAGGAAAAGGGGAGGCGACGCGATTCGTTGCAAAGGTGGTGGTCCAACCGGCTCCCGGGTGCAAGCGCGCGTTGGAGGCCGGGTGGAGGATCAACGCGCTGGACGCCCGCTGTACAACGTGGCTGAAGTTTTCCGATGAAACGTGGTTTCGCCTGGCTTCTTGCCCTGTTGTCGTCCGCTGCACTCCGGGGAGGCGAGCCGCCGGTCCCGCCTTCGCCGTACGGCCCGCTGCCCACGGAGCGGCAGCTGCGGTGGCATGCGTTGGAGACGTACGCGTTTGTGCATTTCACGGTGAATACCTTCACGGACCGCGAGTGGGGGCTGGGCGACGAGTCACCGGCGGTGTTCAATCCGTCCGCGTTTGACGCCGATCAGGTCGTACGCACGGCGAAGGAGGGCGGATTGCGTGGCGTGATTCTGACCGCCAAACACCACGACGGGTTCTGCCTGTGGCCGTCGCGATTCACCGAGCACTCGGTGAAAAATTCTCCCTGGAAGAACGGTCGCGGCGACGTCGTGCGCGAGATGGCCGACGCGTGCCGGCGGGCCGGCCTCGCGTTTGGCGTGTATCTTTCGCCGTGGGATCGCAATCACCGCGACTACGGGCGTCCCGAATATCTGACATACTACCGCAATCAGCTCCGCGAGCTGCTCACGAATTACGGCCCGCTCTTCACGGTGTGGTTCGACGGCGCGAACGGCGGCGATGGCTATTACGGCGGTGCGAATGAGAAACGCAGCATCGACAACCGCACCTACTACGACTGGCCGAACACGTGGGGCATCGTGCGCGAGCTGCAGCCGATGGCTTCGATGTTCAGCGATGCGGGACCCGATTTTCGCTGGGTGGGCAACGAGAACGGCATCGCGGGCGAAACCTGCTGGGCGACGTTGGACATGACGAAGCCGACGCGTTATCCCGGCGGCGGCTCCGCCGGACTCAACGCGGGCGAGCGCCCCGGCACGCAATGGCTTCCGGCGGAATGCGACGTCTCGATCCGGCCGGGCTGGTTTTACCACGCGAGCGAGGACACCGCGGTGAAGACGCCCGCTCAGCTCCTCGACATCTACTACAAATCCGTCGGGCGCGGCGCGGATCTCAATCTCAACCTGCCGCCCGATCGCCGCGGCGTGATTCACGAGAATGATGTGAAGTCGTTGCGCGAGTTTCGGCGTCTCCTCGATCTGACCTTTGCGAAGAATCTCGCCGCGGGGGCGAAGCTCACCGCGAGCAACGTCCGGGGCGGAGCGGAAAAATTTTCCGCTGGCCGCGTCCTCGATGGAAAGCGCGACACCTATTGGGTTACCGATGATGCCGTGACCACACCCGAACTCGTGGTGGAGTTCGGTGCCGCAACCACCTTCAATGTCGTCGACCTCCGGGAATATCTCCCGCTGGGCCAGCGGGTCGAGGCGTTTGCCGTCGATGCGTGGCGCGACGGACGGTGGGAAGAATACGCGGCCGGCACGAGTGTGGGAAACCGCCGGCTGCTGCGTGGGGCGCGCGTGACGACGACGAAGGTGCGTCTGCGCGTCACGCAGGCGCCGGTCGCGCCGGCGATTGCGGAATTTGGGGTGTACGCGGAGCCGGTGTTGCTCGATGCGCCGACGATTGTGCGCAACCGCCAGGCGCTCGTCTCGCTACAGGCGAGCACGGCGGCGGTGGTCGTGCGCTACACGACGGATGGCAGCGAACCGACGGCAGACTCACCGCTGTTTTCCGCTCCGTTTCCGTTGCCACGAGGTGGGACGATCCGGGCGAGGACGTTCTCGGCCGAAGGCGAACGCGCAGGTGACACCGCAACGCGTCGCTTCGGGGTGTCCAAGGCGCGTTGGAAAGTGCTGTCTCCGGTGGGCGATGGGCGCGTCAAGGAGTCGCCCCGGCAGATGATCGACGACGCCCCGGCCTCGGTGTGGCGGGCGGGAAAGGCCGGACCAGTGGAAGTCACGATCGATTTGGGCGAGGCGCTGACGATCGAGCGGTTGAGTTATCTGCCGCCGGGCGAGGGCGGGGCGCGGGGTGTGGTCGACCGCTACGAGTTTTCGACGAGCGTCGACGGCAAGACATGGACGCCGGCGGCGGCGGGGGAGTTTGCCAATATCCGCGCGAACCCAGTCGAGCAGGAGGTGGCGCTGCATGGGCCGGTAAGCGGCCGTTTTGTCCGGTTTGTCGCGCTTCACGCGCTGGACGATTCGCCACCGGCGATTGCGGAGATTGGCGTGATCGGGCGGTAGGTGGTATGGGAGCTGGGGACGCGACGCCCTCGTCGCGTTTCAGTCGCACCCCGCGCCACGGGCATCGCGGCCGCAGTCGCGCGGGTGCCTCGCGCCATTGTTGTTTTGGTGAAATCTGTGGGTTGGAGCTGCGCTACGGGTTGCGCACGCTGCAACGGCGGATTGCCAAGCGCCGCGTGGCACCCTTGTGTCGCCCGCTCCCACATGAAAGCTCTCGGCATCGACATCGGCGGGTCCGCCATCAAAGGCGCGCCCGTGGACACCCTCACCGGCAACCTCCTCGCGGAGCGGCATCGCATCGCAGTGGACAAGACCATGACGCCGGCGCAGCTCGCCGGGGCGGTCGGTGAACTGTCGGCCCATTTCAAGTGGCGTGGTCCGATCGGCGTGGGGTTTCCCGGAGCGGTCGAGGACGCGACGATTTGGACCTCGGCTAATCTTCATCCGAAATTTGTCGGCTGCGACGGCGCGAAACTTTTTGGCAAGGCGACGGGTTGTCCGGTCGCGATGATCAACGACGCGGCAGCTGCGGGCGTTGCCGAGATGCATTTCGGCGCCGGGCGGGGATTTTCCGGCAAGGCGCTGCTGCTCACGCTCGGCACGGGCGTCGGTTCGGCGCTCGCGTATCAGGGCGTGGTGGTGCCGCTCGAACTCGGGCATTTTTCGTGGAAACACGGCAAGTCGGCGGAGAAGCACATCGCGGCCTCGGTGCGGGAGGAAAAAGATCTGAATTGGAAAGAGTGGGGCGGCCGGCTGCGCGATTACATCGCGGAGATGGAACGGCTGCTCTGGCCCGAGCTGATCATCATCGGCGGCGGCGTGAGCGCGAAGCACGCGAAGTTTTTCAAGTACATCAAACCCCGCGCGAAACTTGTCCCGGCGGAGTTCCTGAACCAGGCCGGGATCGTCGGCGCCGCACTGTGGGCGGTGGAGAAAAAATAACCGCCGGGAACGCGGGCGGTCCGCCCGCATCCAGGCGTCCGCTCAGAAGTAGCCGCCCTTGTCTGTGATCTCTCGGATCGTCTGCCCCTCGGCGACCCAGCCGAAGATCTTTTTCTCATTGGCGCGGATCTCCTCGGCGCGCACGAGCACCTCGTAGGCGATGTCGCGCGGCACGACGACCACGCCGTCGATGTCGCCGAGGATCACGTCGCCGGGTTTGATCACGACGCCACGGATCATGATCGGCGTCTGGTAATGGGTGATGAGGCAGCGGCCGAGGCTGCCATTCGGGATGCGGTATTTGTAGAAGACGGGAAAATTCTTCTCGAGGATCTGGTGCGTGTCGCGGATGCCGCCGTCGATGAGCGCGGCCTTCACGCCTTTGCCGACGACGGTCGCGGTCATGACGCCGCCCCAGAGCGTGGCTTTCTCGTCGTTGGTGGTGTCCCAGACGACGAACGCGCCTTCGGACATCTCGTCGAGCATCTGACCGCGAAAGGTCATCTCGCCCGTGATCTTCACATTGGGCGCGCTCTTCACCGTGAACGCGATGCCGGCAACCGTCCGCTCGGGGCGCAGTGGAATGAGTTGGCCGATGCCCTGGTCGAGGAGCGCGTGCTCGCGGAGGACGTCGCTGATCGCGCCGGTGTAGAGCTGCTCGTAGCGAGCAAGCAGTTCCTTCACCGGGACGGGGAATTCTGTGGTCGAAACCGATTCGCGCGCGGCGATCAGCTTCTCAAGTTTCATCATCTTGGCTTCCTTTTGCAGGAGGCCTTCGGGCTTTTCGGAGGGAGTCATGAATAGGGATGGAACGACTTCGATTTATTGGTGGACGGTAAATCCCCGGAGGATTTCACCACAGAGAAACGGAGACTCCGAGAACCAGGAAATCTTCCGGTTGCGCGTCCCATCGGCCTGACTTTGTGAGACTCGGCGGGCGCATCTCGCTTTTTGGACTGGCGGAACATGCCATCAGTCACCTTCGTGCTGACGCTGGAGCCGCGACGCCCCCGTCGCGGTTTCGAACCACGCGACGAGGGCGTCGCGTCCCCAGTGTCGAGAAATTCACCGCAATTCTTGGCGGTTCGCTCATCGCGAACTTTCCCGTCTGCGATGAGCAGACCCCAAATCGAACTCCGCAGACGATGAGGCGAAGGGGTGACCATAGTTTCGCGCCATTGGCGAAACTCTTCAGCGGTTCCACCCTCTTCAGTTGCTTTGGTTGCGGCGTCAGCCGCGCTGGGTCTCTGCGGTGAGTCCATCGGCTTCAGGTGTAGGCGATGCCCGCGGTGTCGAGGATGCCCTTCATGTAGCCGAGGGCGAAGAGACGTCCGAGGTAGGCGTAGCCGTGCGGCAGGTCTTCCTCGCCGGCGAGCGACGGGACGTGGTCGACGCGGATCGGTCCGCGAAAGCCGATTTCGTGATAAAGCCGTAGCATCGCGGGCATGTCGGTCGGGCCGGCGTCGTGAAACGTCTCCGTGAAGTCCGCCGCCGTGCCCTCGATGTCGCGGAAATGCACAAACGCGATCCGGTCCGCGAAGCGCCGCGCCGTGGCCGCGACGTCGCATCCCATCGCCAGAAAATTCGCCTGACAAAACGTGATGCGGTGTGAGGGCGAATCACTCAACGCCATCGCGCGGGCGAATCCCTCGGGGTTCGAAAAAATCCGGCCCACGCCGCGCAGCGGCGAGAGCGGCGGATCGTCAGGATGTAGCCCAAGTTTCACGCCGGCTTTTTCCGCGGCGGGCAACACGGCGCGGAGGAAATACGTGTAGTTGTCCCACAGTTTTTCCTCGGTCACGCGATCATCCGGTGCGACTGGAGTGGGATCGAGCGCACTGAGTTGGAATCGATTCGTGAGGGCGCCGCCGCGGGTCGGCACGTGCGTGTTCGTGCGGCACCAGCCGATCGTCGCCATGAAATTGTAGCAGAGCAGCGGAATCCCAAGTTCCCCCATGTTGGCCAGCATGCGGGCATAGAGCCGGAGATCCTCGTCGCGGCCGTCGAGCCCGAGCTTGATCCGGCGCATGTCAAACTCGTCGCCCTCGAGGCCCGCCAGCGTGATGCCCGCGTTGGCGAAATTCTCCTGCACGGTGCGCAACGCGTCGATGTCCCACGGCGCAGCGAGCCCCGTGTCGCGCGGATGGCACCGGGCGATGGCGTGCGTGACGCCGACCTGGCGCGAGTAGTCCCACGAGCGGTCGCGCTTGGGGGGGAGAAAATCGGTCAGAATCATGGGCGCGGTGTTCCGCCATCAGGCAGCGGACGCGTTGGACTGGCCGGCGATCAACTGGGTGCAGCCGCCCGCGGTGAACTTGAGTTCGCGTATGATCGCGGGCCGAACCGCCGGATCGAAATCCTGCGGGAAACCGAGCACGGTCACCACGCCCACGAATTCGCGTTCGCGGCCGTGCAGGGGGGCCGAGAGCGTATTGATGTGGGGCTGGTAGGAGCCGCTGTCGAAGCAACAGCCCTGGCGGCGGCATTCGCGCACCCGGCGCAAAACGTCCTCACGTTTTTGATGGCGCCACACCTCGGCCGGGGCGTCCTCGAGAATACGGGCCACCTCGTCTTCGCCGAGCGCGGCCAAAAACGTCGCGCCACTCGAACCGATCGCGAGGGAGACGACCGAGCCGACGCGGGACGTGATGGCGGTGCCCTTGGGCGAGCTGGCGCTGTGAATGGTCACGGCGTCGTCGACTTGCCGCACGGTGAGCTTGGCGGTCAGGCCGGTGGTCTTCGCCAACTGAGCGAGCGGATTCCGTACGGTCTCGATGAGCAGTTCGTGACGGAGAAGGGGGCGGAGAAGCGGCACGAGTCCGAACGACAATTCAAACGTGCCGTTGGCGCCCGACCGCAGCCAGCCCTCGGCGACGAAGGACTGGAGGATCCGATAACACGTGGTGGGTGAAATCTTCAGCGTGGTCGCGAGGCTCTTGGTCGTGACGGCTCCGTTGCCCTGGGCCACCGCCGCCAGCACGTGGATGGCCTTGCGCAGCACCGGTACGGTGTGGGTGGGTTTCGCTTGGTTGCGGGAGAGGCGCATATTCTCTATTGAAACGATAAGGCAGGAGCGGGGCGCGGGCGGGCGCGAGATGTGCTCGAACGCTACGCGCCAGGCGTCAAGCCCTCAATCGCCAAATTTTCAATAGAAGAAAAAGAAGTTCATTAACGGTATTGACCGCGCCGGACGCAGCGCGGGATTCTCCTGCAGGCTTCCCCGCCGCGCCGTCCCACGATCGCTGTGCCCCAAACCCCTCCGCCATGAGCATGCTCCTGCATCAGCAAACCTTCACCCGGGCGGAGCGTCGCCTCGGGCTTTTGTCGTGGCTCTGCAGCTGCGGTCTCCTCGCGTTGGTTTCGGTGGCGCGCGCGCAGACGCCCGTGTCTCCGACCGCCGCTTCGCCCTGGCCCCCGGCGTTGGAGGCGGCGGTGACCCTGAGCCCGTTCGTCGTCGCGACGGAAAAGGATACGGGCTACCTTGCCACCGATACGCTGGCCGGCAGCCGCTTCGGCACGAAGCTCGACGAAACTCCCAGTACGATCTCAGTGCTGACGGGAGACTTTCTCCAGGACATCGGCGCCCTCGATCTGACGTCGGCACTGCGCTACGCGAGCAACATCGAGATGAACTTCGACGACGACCGTTCGGCGGTGAACGGTCAGCAGAGCGTCCGCAGTTATCAGACTTACCGCGTGCGCGGCCTGGCCTCGACCGTTGCGCGGAACTATTTCGCGTGGAACCTGCCGACTGACACCTACAATATCGACCGGTTGGAGGATTCGCGCGGCCCGAACTCCGTGCTGTTCGGCATCGCGAATGCCGGCGGTCTGATCAACGTGATGACGAAGAAGGCGCAGATGCAGCGTTCGTTTCGCGAGGTTTCGCTCGGCTACGGCAGCCACGACTCGCATCGGGTGGCGTTCGACCTCAACCAGGCGGCGGCGCGCGACACGTTCGCAATTCGCGTCAACGCCGTGCACGACCGGAGCAACAGCTTTCGCCACTGGATGTTCACTGAGAACCGGCTCGCCGACCTGACGGCGACCTTTCAGGCCTCGTCGCGCGCCCGGTTCACCGCGGAAGTTGAGTTCGGCAAACTCGAGAGCAACTCCCCGCGAACCTACACGCTCTACGACTCCTTCCTGCTCTGGCGGGCCAGCGGCCGGCCGACTTTTGCCGCGCAGGCCGCGAATGCCGTCGTCGGCGTCGCCCGCAATTCGACCGCCGCCGCCTCACCCCGTGTCACGATCATCGGGAACGACGGCACGGTGCTCGGCATGCGCGGCACCATGCTCACATCTGGCAACGACGAAATCATGATCACCGACACCCGAATCGCGGATCATTCGATCAACGGTCTCGGTCCCGGCCCGAACCGCTTCTCGCGTTTTTCCAACTTCACCGGCACCTTCGATTACAAGCTCGCGAACGAAACGTTTCTGCAGCTCGCCTACAACCACCAGCAGCACCGCTTCGAACGTTTCGATCCGGGCATGAACGGGAGCACGATTAAAGGGGATCCCAACCGGACTCTGTCCACCGGGGCGGTCAACCCCTACGCGGGCCAGCTCATGATCGACACCGGCCCTTTTAACCGTTCGCTGGACGAGAACCGCTTCGACAATTTTCGCGCCACGCTCTCGACCCGCCTCGACGCGAAGCAGTTTGGGCAATACCAGCTGGGCGCCTATCTCGAGCACGCCCGGGTGTCGACGCAGCGCGGCACGTTTGACGAGATGTGGCTCGACGCAGCGACCGGCCGGCCGGCCTTCAACACCGCGACACCCGAGAGCGCGAACAACGCGGTCTATCACCGCCGCTACGTAAAGGAGTCAGAATGGGCGTCCTATTACGTCGACGGGCCCCAGCAGACCGGGTTGCGCCAGAACGCGGCGGATCCCCTGACCGGTCGCACGCTCTCGGCCACATGGATCGGGCGGAGCACCGCCGGAATCAACGATTACCAGGAGCGCACGTTCACGGCGATGGCGATGGCGCAGGCGCGTTATTTCCAGGACCGCGTGATTTTCTCCGGCGGCGTGCGCCGTGATTCCGTCGATCAGGACCAGGTCGGTTCGAAACGCGATTCGGTCACGAACATCATCGTCCAGGCGGCCAACGCCGCGGAGTCCCTCGCGGGCACGTCCTACTCACGTGACACCAACATCACCACGCGAACCGCCGGGGCCGTCGTCAAGGCGACGCCGTGGCTGTCCGTGATCGGCAACTACGCCGACAACATTCAGCCTGTGAACGGCGCCCGCGGTTTCGTCATGCCGCCGACGGGCGAGCCGGGCGCTCTCCTCACCGCGGAGGCACCGAAGGGGGTGGGGCGCGACCTCGGCTTGAGCCTGCGTCTGTTTGAGGGCCGGCTCGTCGCGCGCGCGGTCCATTTCGAAACCGAGAGCAGAAACAACTCGACCACGTTTAGCACCGAGACCATCGACATCAACCTCCGCGTCCTCGATGCCCTTCGCTCCGCAGGCCGCATCCCCCAGTCGGAATACGACAAGCGCACGACCGTCGCCGGCATCGGTCTTTTCGACTTCAAATCGACCGGCTACGAATTTGAGATTACGGCCAATCCCGTGAAGTCGATCCGGATTCGCGCCAGTTACTCGACCAGCGAGCCGGTTCAAAGCAACATCTACCGCGAGTGGCAGGCGTGGGACGCGCAGAACGTCCGCTGGCTTTCGACGCTCAACACGACCGGGATCACCACGAGTCAGAACCGTACCGTCGCGCAGGAAGTGGCCGCCTATCAAGCGGCCATCAGGGAGGCGACGGTGTCGGATGGCCTGGGCACGTTGGGCAACCGGCGTGACAAGGTGAGCGTATTCGGCCGCCACGATCTCGATTGGACGGGCCTGAAGGGCGCGTACGTGGGAGGCGGTTACCGCCACCAGAGCAAAATGTTCACGGGTGTGAACTCGGTCGGCGCCTCGATGTATGGCAATTCCTATTGGCGCGCCGATGCGATGGTGGGTTATCGACTCCGCCTGAAACAAAAGCATCTTCAGGACATCACCGTGCAACTCGATGCGCAGAACGTCTTCAACCTGCACCGCCCGCTCGTCACGCGCTACTTCGACGATCTTGGACTGGTGGTCAAACGTCAGGTCGTGCAATCGCCGACCTCCTGGCAACTGTCGGTAAAGGCCGGCTTCTGACTTCCGCCCTCGCGGATTGCCGGTCCGCCCGGCGACGACATGGCCAATTCGCACCACATGAAAATCCCCGCACTTCGGCTCGCAGCGTTCTCTCTGCTGCTGGTTGCGGTCCAGCCGCGCCTGACGGCGGCCGGGCCGGCGGAAGCTGACACCAGCGACACCGGCCGCATGGCCCCGCCGGGAAAATCGTATGTCTACAAATCGGCCGGCGGTGAACCGCAAAGCCTGGAAGTATATTTTCCCAAGGACCACGCCCCGGCGACCGCCCGCGCCCCCGCGTTGCTGTTGTTTCATGGTGGCGGCTGGAGCCGGGGCAGTCTGGACCAGTTTCGCGTGGCGTGCGCCTACTTTGCCAACCGCGGTTTCGTGGCCGCCACGGCTGACTATCGCATGCACAAAAAGGAAGATGTCCCCGGTTTGCCCGCCGGAGAATCCTTCAAGCGCCTCTGCGTCACGGATGCGAAGAGCGCCATTCGGTGGATGAAGCAGCATGCGGTGGAACTGGGGCTTGACCCGCAGCGCCTGGTCACGGGCGGCGGCTCGGCTGGCGGGCACATCGCGGTGCTCGCTTCGGCGAATCCGCGTGGCTTGGACGATCCGGCCGATCCGCGCGGCATCGATACGACGGTCGTGGCTCATTTGCTGTTCAATCCCGCCTTCACACCCAAGGACGCCGATGCCGAAATCAACGTGCTCGCGCATCTCGGCCCCGGATTTCCTCCGGCCGTCGTGTTCTTCGGTTCCGAGGACCGGTGGAAGCCCGCGTGGGATGAGACGCAGCGCAAGCTCAAGGCGTTGGGACACACGACCACCGTCCAGTGGGTCGCGCCCGGACTGATCCATGGCTTTTACCTCAAACCGCCGTGGGAAGACGCCACGCTGGTGGCGGCCGATCGGTTCTTTGCCCGGCTTGGTCTGCTCCAGGGCGAACCGACTTTGCGCACCGACGCGGCGATGCGGTTGGACACCGGCGAGGCGTCCGCCGAGAGATAAGATTCATCCCATGGAAACGAAACTCCTCCTTCGCGCGTGCTTTTTTTCGTGGATTCTCGCTGTGGCGCTTACCGGAGCCGAACCGGACGATGGCATCCCGTTTCCCGTCGTGGGAAAAATCAAGCCGCGCCACGCGAAGGAAATCGCCGGTTCCAATTGGTCGGTCGGTGCGGAGACCATGGACCGCGATTACACCATCTACGACAACTGGAAGGCCTTCCTGGGACCGCTCGGTGTCAAGAAGGCCCGGATTCAGGGCGGCTGGGCCAAGACCGAAAAACAAAAGGGCGTCTTCGACTACGCGTGGCTGGACCACGTCATCTTCGACATGGCTGCGCAGGGGGTGGAGCCGTGGATGTGCCTTTGCTACGGCAACCCGATCTACGAGGGCGGTGGCGATCCGCAGATTCGCGGCCGCGTGCCGTCGTCCCCCGAGGGCCTCGCGGCCTGGGCCGCATGGGTGCGGAAAACCGTGGAGCGTTACCAGAAACAAATCGACGAGTGGGAGGTGTGGAACGAGCCCAACTATTCGCTCGAACCCGCCGACTATGCGCGGTTGCTCGTGCTCACCGCCGAGACGGTGAAGTCCGTTCAACCCAACGCCACCATCATCGCTTTCGCACTCGGCAGTCACGTGGACTACAAATACGCGCGCAGTGTGATGGAACTGCTCAAGGCGCAGGGAAAACTGGGCGTGATTGATCAGGTCTCGCACCATCGACACCAGAGCAACCCGGACGAGCGCGGCAACGAGATCGAGCTGGAGAAGCTGGTCACGGAAATGTCCGACGCGATTACGATCCGGCAGGGTGAGGCCGGTTGCCCGTCGGAGCCCGGGAAAAAGCGTGCGATGGCGAACTATCCGTGGACGGAACTGATCCAGGCGAAACACGTGCTGCGCCGGCTGCTGGGCGATCTCGGCCGCGACAAGGAGTCCTCGTGCTTCGCCATCATGGACATGAAGTATCCCGACGAGATGAACCGGAAGGGCCTGCTGCGGGCGCGTGACGACCGCACCGTCGAATACGTCAAACCGGCGTACTACGCGGTGCAGCATCTCACGTCGGTTTTCGACAACCGCGTGGTGCGAGTTCGGAATTTCGATCCGGGTTTTGCCGGTGATCTGCCACTGTCGGTCTACGGTTACCGACATGAACCGAGCGGTCGCACCCTCGTCACCGCCTGGCTCAACGGTGATGTGCCCACCAACGAGAACCGCAAGACCGCGGTCGATTTCACCTTCCGCAACGTGAACTTCGAGCAGCCGCTCCTCGTCGACCTCCGCACCGGCCGGGTCTACGGGATTCCGCGCGATCGCTGGTCAGCCGAAGGCGGGACCGTGACCTTCCGGCGAATCCCCGTCTACGATTCGCCGATGCTGATCGCGGATCGGGCGACACTGCTGCTCGACGCCCCGGGTGGGAAATGACGGAAATTTCAAACTCTACCCGACGGCGCAGCAACATTCTGTTCGGGCGCGCGGCGTGCCCGCGAACCCTGGTTGATTTCCGCGCTGGGCGACGGCCAAGAGTGTGGTGATGTTCGACATCGCCTGCCCCCTCTTGGCCTCGGGCTTTGAGCTTACGAACAAACCGCGCCCAGCCGAGTTGCCGGTTTGAGCCGTCCGATTCGCCCGTGCCGGATAGGTTGGATTTGGAAACGGGCGTTTTGGCCCGTCCACTCGGTTTCCCCGCCTCTGGTGTCTTCCCGCATTTGACTCGTAAGGCACCGGCTGGCACGGCACTTGTTTCGCGTTCCCCAGCCCATGTCCGATCCCGCCAGCAAAGCCGTCTTCTTGAGCTATGCGTCGCAAGACGCGGAGGCAGCCAAGCGTATTTGCGAGGCGCTGCGGGCGGCCGGCGTCGAGGTATGGTTCGACCAAGATGCGCTCGTCGGCGGCGATGCGTGGGATGGAAAGATTCGCGGGCAGATCAATTCTTGCGCCCTGTTCATTCCGGTGATCTCGGCGGCCACCCAGGAGCGGCTGGAAGGCTATTTTCGGCTGGAATGGAAACTTGCGGCCAATCGCTCACACACGATGGCGGAGGAGCGGACGTTTCTACTGCCCGTCGTGATCGATACGACGCGCGATGCCGACGGAAAAGTGCCGTCCGAATTTCGCTCCGTGCAATGGACGAAGTTGCCCGGCGGGGAGGCGTCGGCGGCGTTTGTCAGTCGCGTGCAAAAACTGCTGGGTGGGTCGACGGTGCCCGCCGTGACAAGAAATCCTGAGTCCGTGCCACCTCGAACATCCGCGCCCGCCGCCGCGAAGTCTGCATTCCCGGTCGGCGTGGCCGCGACGCTCGGCGTCGTAGTCCTCGGCCTCATCGCGTTTGTGGCGCTGCGCCCGACTGCGAAGGAAACGACGGTTGCGCCGGCGCCCGCGAAGCCTGTTGTGGAAACGAACGCTACGACCGCTCCCTCTGCTGCGCCGGTCGCCGCCGACCAGAAGTCCGTCGCCGTCCTCGCTTTCGCCAACATGAGCCCGGAAAAGGACACGGAGTATTTCTCCGACGGTATCAGCGAGGAAATCCTCAACGCCCTCGACCGCATCCCCGCGCTCCGCGTGACGCCGCGCACGTCGTCGTTTTCCTTCAAGGGCAAGAACGTCGCCCTCGACGAAATCGGTCGCGCGCTGCGCGTCGCCAGCTTGATCGAGGGCAGCGTGCGCAAGTCCGGTAACGAAGTCCGCATCACGGTGAAACTCCTCAACGCCGCTGACGGCACTCGCGTGTGGTTCGAGGAATTCAATCGGCAGATGACGCCCGCCGACATGTTCGCCGTGCAGAGCGAAATCGCCGCCATGGTCGCGCAAAAACTCGGCGGCGCCTCGGCGGCGTCCGCCACATCTGCTGTGTCGACCATCGCCGTGCCGACAAAAAATCTCGCCGCCTACGACGCCTATTTGCGCGGTCGCGCGGCGCTGGGGGACGTCGTCCTGGATCGATCCAACGCCGTCGTTCATTTTGACGAAGCCCTCCGACTCGATCCAAACTATGCGCTGGCTTGGGCCGACCTAGCGCTGCGCATGGCCCACAAGAAATGACGGGACTTTCGGTGCGAGCTCGGCTAAGCCAACAGGGATGAAGCTTACAATTCCCATCAAGCAACGGCTGGCCCAACCCGAAAACATGACGATGGTTCGTAAATTGATCGGAGCGAAAC
>CANJIU010000080.1 GCA_947474365.1 Opitutia bacterium
ACAAGTTGCTCGCTCGCGCTGGGTCGGCGAAATTGAGCTTTGGATTTTGCCATCGGCACCACCCAAACAAAAGCCGGGAAGAAAGTCCCGCGAAAAATAGCAATGCCCTCCGCGAGTGAAAATTACGGGGGTGAAGAAATCCGCCCTAGCGCAGGGTGGGAGACTGTTCTTCAGCCTTTACTTCCAGGCAGCAGTTGGGCGATTGGTTCTGTCACCCGCATGAGATCACTCTTCATGAAACCTCTCCTCTTCAGCCTCCTCCCGTTCGCGTTATGCGCAAACGCCGCGCCGCTTGTGTTTGAAGGCACCCAGGGTCCGGGCGTGGGGCGGCACATTGTTTTTCTGGCGGGGGATCACGAGTATCGGTCCGAAGAAACGTTGCCCGCGCTCGCGCGGTTGCTGGCGAAACATCACGGCTTCAAATGCACCGTGCTGTTCAATCTCGATCCGGCGACGGGCGAAATCATCCCCGGCAACTCGAATATGCCCGGCATGGAAGCGCTCGACCACGCCGACCTGGCGGTCGTGTTCCTCCGCTTCCAGGCGTTTCCACGAGAGCAGATGGCGCACCTCGATGCGTACCTGAATCGGGGCGGCCCCGTCGTCGGCCTCCGCACTGCGACTCATGCATTCAAGACGACGGGCACCGATCCGTTTGCGAAATACTCCTACGATTACAAGGGCACGGACTACGAACTCGGCTTCGGCCATCAGGTGTTGGGGCAGACCTGGGTTGGTCACTACGGAAAAAATCACGAGCAGAGCACGCGGATCACGATCCTCGACGACAAAAAGGCGCATCCCATCCTGCGTGGGGTAAGGGATGTTTGGGTGCAGGCCGGCGGCTACGTCGGGAAACCGATCGATGGCGACGTGCTGACCATCGCGCAGCCGCTTAACGGCATGAGGCCAGACTCGCCCGTCGACGCCACCAAGCCACCGATGCCCTCGGAGTGGACGCGCACCTACCGATCCTCCTCCGGAAAAACGAGCCGCGTTTTCACGACGCTCTATGGCACGCCCGAGGACATCACGAACGAAGGCTACCGTCGTCTTGTCGTGAATGGCTGCTTTTGGGCCCTCGCCCTCGAGACTGCGATCAAGCCCGACCTCAACATCGCGTTCGTCGGTCCCTTCAAGCCCAACACCTTTGGTCCCGGCTACGCGCTCGGCGTGAAACCCGAGATGTACGCGGGCTTCACCAGCCCCATCCCGGCGAGCAACAACGTCAAGAAACCCGCGCCGAAGAAGGAGAAGGCGAAGAAATAATCCGAGTGTGCGCGGCCTGCCGCGCCCGCCATCGTTGCAGACGGGTGCGTGCCTTCTCCCGTCGTTGGCTCTGCGTTTGGACCACCGGCCGGCCCCGTTTCGGTGCCCAGGTAAACTCCGAGGTCGTGAAGAGATTGCGATTCGCAAACTCCACGTGGGCGTCACGAATCAACAGCGCGCGCAGATCCGAGTCCGCCTCGAGGTGCGGAAACCAGGGCACGGGCAGAATGTAACCCGCATCCTCGACCCAACGCGGCGCCTCCATTCCGGCGCGCCGCAGCAAGTATTCGACCTGGGCGGCAAGAAAGGCGTCGGCCACCGCGCCGCCCGGGATAACCCCCGCCAATCGTGGCGGTCGATGCCAGCAGGCCCTTCGTAGACCCTCCCGCGTCGTCACGCGGCGCAGCTCGTGCAGCCAATCACGCAGATTGTGGCCGAAGTCATCGAGCGACTTCGTCCGTTGGGCCACAGACCGCGCCGTGCGAGGACGGAAGCTGAGGGCGCGTGCGCTCACGGTTTTTGGCGAGCCAGGATATTCTCCAAGGTCCGCACCGTGGTGGCCGGCAGGACCGTGTCAGGGAAATACTGGTCGACGATTTTTTCCACGGTCGCGACCCTGGTGATGGTCATTTTCTTCAGCAGGAAGGCGATGTCGCCCTCATCTCCCGGATAGCCGGGCAGCGGGCGCCGGCAGGCCATTACCTTCATCGCCAGCAGGTATTTTGCGGTTGGCCGCGAGAGTTTGAGCGCCGGGCACGCGAGTTCGGGCAGATGCCATTTGAGCTTGGTTTCCGTACCGCTCACAAACTGCCGGACATCGTCATTGAGCCAGTCTTCCGCCCACCCAAACTTCGTGGCCACGCGGGCCGCGAGCCGCTTGGCCACCCCGGGTGGATGGATAATGGCATCGACATCCTTGGTGGAAGGACGCGCATCGTAGGCCAGCATCATCACCGCTCCGCCGTAGACCGCGATCTCCAAGGCAACGGCCTCCGCCTCCGCAAGCCTTCCCAATTCTTGCAGGCCGGCCAGAATGTCAGCCTTGGTCAGGCGCTTCATAGGCATAATTTTGAATTATGCGTTTCACAGTTGATGGCGAGCCGAAACCGCCGGTGGAGACCATGGCCGGCTGGTGACGGAGAAATCGATCTCAAATCCCTGGTGGGGCGATGACGCAGGACCAGCGCGGAGCTCAATCCGTACTCGTCACGTCGAGCGCTTTTTCCCCAGGCGTAACGCCGGCGGCACCCATCGTCCGGGGAACAACATCATTCGCGGCAAGTCGGGCGCACCAGTTTCATTGGCGTTGAGTTGTGCGACCACGAGGTCCACCGCGTGTCCGGCGACGCGGTCCTGACGCTGATCAATTCCGCCGATGCCGCGCGGGGTCTCCTTGCTCCAATAGAGCGTCACACGGGGAATCCTCAGTTCCTTTGCCATCTTGCCCAGCCCTGGCAAATCCAGCAGGTCGGCATGGCTGACCACCAACGCATCCGGGCGCACCGCCCGCAGCCACGGCCCGACGTCGGCAGTGTCGTCGCGGGACACGACCCGGACCAGACTGCGCGCGGACACGGGTTGGGGGAAGTGAGCCCAGAACGCCGCCACATAGGCATGTTTGTTTCGTTCGTGGACCGTCGCCTCGATCACCGCCGCCGGCCGCTTGCAGTCGATTTTGGCGAGCTCCGATAGCACCAATCGCATCGCGAGATAATGATGATGCCCCGCATGATGCAGCTCGGGCGTCCACGTGACATTCCCGATTACCGCTGGAGAAAAATGCCGCCAGTCCCACTTGAGCGTGACCGTCGCCTCCGCGTTGGTGACGGGGGAGAGCACCACGCCGACGATGCCCCGCGCCCGGAGGATTTGCTCAAGGCGCTGGTCCGTCATCCCCGGGTCGCACGTCCAGAATTCCTCCAGCGCAAACCCCATCTGTCCCGCCCGTTCCCGCGCGCCGGCAAAAACCCTGCGCAGGAACGAATTCTGCCGGGCCTCGGCGCGGTTCGTGTGCACCCAGACAAAGGCCAAACGCTCCCGGGGCGCCGGCGACTGCGCCCCGCGGATATGGGCCATGAGGCTGGCGACGCGCGGATTTGGCCGGTAGCCCAGTTCGCGCGCGGCGGCGGCCACCCGTTCGCGCGTTTCGACGGGGATTTTGGGACTTTGGCGCAGAGCGTAAGACACGGTGGCCAGCGAGAGTCCGGCCCGTTTGGCGACGTTCTTGAGGGCGACGACCGGCATGGGGGTGGTTGCCATGGTGAACGATTTCACCATCTAACGGTTTGAGGGCAACCGGAAACACCAGCTCACTCTGACCATTGCCGCGCCCGGCCGCAGCCGGTAATTGAATCCCTGCACGGCGTCAGTCTCTCCGTAGTCTTGTCAACAACCCTGCTATCCATGAAGTTCTCCGTCGTCTCCATCGCGCCGCTGGCGCTCTCCTTTGCCGTCTTTCTGGCGCACCTTCCGCTCCGCGGTCAGGCGGCCAACCCAAGCACCAAGCCGGCCGTCGACGACGAAATCCTGCGGCTCAGTGTGTTTGAGGTAACGACGGAGTCCGATCGCGGCCTCCTGTCCACCAACGCCGTCTCGGCGACGAAGAACAACACGCCGATCAAGGACATCCCGGGGAATATTTACGTGCTCAACGAAGCTTTCATCCAGGACCAGATCCCGTTCGATCTTAATGACATCCTCCGCTTCGCACCCGGGGTGAACCTCGACGGCGACTATCGCAATGAAACCTACCAGATTCGCGGTTTTGCCGGAGGACTGCCTCTGGCGGACGGATTCACGATCTCCCGCTCGTTTCCGACCGAACAATCCGCAGTCGAGCGGGTGGAGGTGTTGCAGGGGCCCGCGGGGATCCTCTTCGGCAACGTCGCGGGCGTCGGTGGCATCGTGAACCGCATCATGAAAAAACCTTCGTTCAAGGCGGCATCTTCGCTTGGCGTATCCTACCGCAACGACTCCACCAACCTGCGCCTCGTTTACGACTCCACCGGACCCATTGGCCAGAGCAAGAAATTCGCCTACCGGCTCATCGCCGCCGTGCAGCACACGGACGGTCTCATGGATTTTGTGAAGACCGAGCGCCAATTCATCCGCCCGACGCTGCTCTGGAAAATCAGCGACCGAACCAAGCTCACGGTTGAACCCGACATCACCTGGCAACGCACCGTGATCGGGTATCGCTACGACTACTTCGATCGTTCGGCCAACGGCGCGATCATTCGCGTCCCAACCGGCAGCAACCCCGCTGAGAGCTACTGGCACACCAACAACAAAAAATACTCGGTGATGACGACTTTCACCCATCAGTTCGCGGCCGATTGGGTCTTCCGGGCCGCGACCTTCACCACCTTCAATTTCCTCTTTGATGACGACCCCCGCCTGGCCACTGCGCTCAATGGTGACAATCGCACGATCAACCGCGGTGCCGCCGATGCCGCCAACGGCTATCCCGTCGGGTTCGTGCAGCAGCAGGAGCGCTATGTCGGCAATTATTACCTGCAGGCGGATCTGTCCGGAAAGTTCAAGCTCGGCTCCACCGTTTTTCGTCCCGTCACGGGCGTGGAGTGGAAACTGGACCCAAATCAAATCAGTGTCCGACGCACGCAGGGTGGTCTGGGCGGCATCTCCAATGCGCCACTCGATCTGTTTGCGCCGCGTTACGGTCAGTTTGCGTATCCCGCCGCCATTGTCACCTACGATCAGCAGCAGAACACCACCGATGCACGCGGCGCCTACCTGAACAATCAGGTCAACCTCTTCGACGACCGCCTCAAGCTCGTCGCCGGCATCCGGTTCATCAAGTCCGAGACCTCGAACCGCACGCGCCGCCGCCAGGACGCGGAGAATTTCGCTGCGGCGCGGGCCGGACGCTCCGCGCTCGACACCAAGACCACCGGACATTCCGACTGGGACAACACCAAGCGCTTTGGCGCCGTTTACGATGTGACCAAGTCCCTCGGCGTTTTCGCCGGCTACTCCGAATCCTACGAGGCGCGCACCACGACCAACAACCTGGGAGAGATCCTTGCTCCTGGGATCGGCGAGCAGAGAGAGGCCGGCATGAAAACCGGGTTTCTCGACGGCCGGATCACCTCGACCGTGTCTTACTACGAACTGACCCAGACGAATAACATCCTCTCCTATGCAACCGGCACCACCGGGCCCCGCGGTGAAACGTCGGCGGCAGTCGGCCAGGTGGAGGCGAAGGGCTGGGATGTGAGCGGTGTCGTGAGCGTGACGGATGGACTTCAGTTTCTCCCCGGGTTCTCGCGTACCAAGGCCGTCACCCTCGTCGGCGGCAGCCTCACCGCCGCGGGCGGCTCCACCACCAGCAATCTTGAGATCAGCAAGTATCCGCGCAACGTCGCGAAGCTTTACGGCAAATACTCGTTCAAGGGCGGCGTGCTCAACGGGCTCAGCGTCAACGGCGGGTTTGTCTATACGGACAGTGTAAACGAAGGCGTGTTGACGGGCCTCGCGCCGTTTCCGACCGCCAATCGCTCCAATTCGATCATCCCGTCGTCGACCGTTTGGAATCTCGGCGCGAGCCTCTGGCGCAAGGGCTGGGGGTACAGCGTAAAGGTCGATAACATCACCAATCTCCGCTACTACATCCCGTCCGCGAGCAGCAACACCCGCGCCCTCATCGGCCTGCCGCGCGTCGTCTCCTTCGACGTGACGCGCAAGTTCTGACCCGACGGGTCCGCCAGGTCTAGGCTCTCCTCGGCCCGTGCGTACTTCTTCGTCGCGCGCGGGCATTTTTTCGATTGGAACCATCCCTGGCGGCGCAACGTTCGGAACGGGAACGGCGCAGTGGCGTCGAGGTTTGCTCGCATTTTTTTCACTGGAAAACCGTTCCCTTTCGATTCGGGTGATCCGCGAAAGATGAAAACCTCCGCACGAATCATCACCGCGGCCCTCGTTTGCTGTCTCGGCGCCCGCTTGGTTTCGGCCGAACTACCGACGAAATTGGAAAAACCCGTCGCCCCGATCGCCGCCGATCCACAGCTGCCCCGCCTGGGGCTCATTGTGAGCGAAGATTTTTCCCGCTCTGACGCCGTCGCCAACTGGCGTTGGGGCGCGGGAAAATGGACGGTTGCGGACGGAGTCCTCCGCGGCACCGAAACCCCTGAGCGCAAGCACCCGGCGGGCATTGCCTGTCAACGCGCTTACCACGACGCTGAAATCCAGTTTCGCTTCCAGTTCGCCGGCGGCACGACCGCCTTTCTTCTTTTGCGCAACAAATTCGGCAACCTCTGCCGGGTCACCATTTCCCCATCCAGCCTGACGATTACGAAGGACAAGCCGAATATCCCGGCCAACTCCGCGGAGCAAACGGTCGTCCTTGGCAAAACGCCGCTGACGCTTAAGACCGGCGAGTGGTATTCCGTCACGACGCTGGTCCGCGGTGAGGAGTTTGTCGCCTCGGTGCTGGGGCACGCCACGATCTCCGGTCGCCATCCCGCCATTGACGTGGAGAAAACGGAGATCGAGTTCCTCGCAAGCGGCGACTCGATCCTTTTCGACGATCTGCGCGCCACTGCACCGTTGCTGAGCCGATGAATCCTCCCGTCGCCTGGTTTCCCGCGATCGTGCCGTTGTTCAGGAGCTTTTCCCAAACGCCTGCCGCTCGCGACCCCGGACGTTCGACTTTCCGCCCCGCGGGCCTCTGCGGTCCCAAGCCACCCTGCACAACGGGGGGGCAGGTAAACCCACGTTCACGCCTCTCGTGAATTCGATTGTTTCTGCTGCCGCTACGCCACGGGGCCAAGGGACCTTTCGGAGCGATTCACCCGGCGGAATTCAACCGACGGAGCTGCCGGCTGATTGCCGCCAGCAGCATTGCTGGTTCATACGGCTTGGTCAAAAACTCGGCGATGAAACCGGCTTCAATTTCCGAGCTGCGGCCTGCGGGCTCCAGGCCACTCGAGGCGATAACCCTCACATTTGGATCCAAGCGGCGCAGCGCGCGAGCGAGGGCGAGGCCGTCCATCACGGGCATCATTACGTCGGTCACGACAATTTTTACCAGGGGCCGGTGGGTCGTAAAAATCTCAAGTGCCTGCTTCCCGTCATTCGCCGTTAGCACGCGGTAGCCATGTCGTTCTAGGCCGATGCGAATTGCCGTGATAATCGCCACTTCGTCGTCGACCGCGAGAACCGTCTCTCCGCCACCATCGGCAAAGCCGTCGGTATTGGATTCCGCCGCGGCGCAGCTGCCGCCGGGGGCGGCGGGGAGATAGGCATTAAAGGCTGTGCCGTGCCCGGGTTCGCTGTAGACGGTGAGAAACCCTCCGTGGCTCTTGATTATCCCGAGCACGGTCGAAAGTCCAAGGCCCGTTCCCTGGCCAAGTGCCTTGGTGGTGAAAAAAGGATCGAAAATGCGATCGATGATTTCCCGGGGAATGCCCTGTCCGGAGTCGCGCACCGTGATCACCACGTAGGGACCGTCGACTGCCTCCGCTCCGAACATCGTTTCATGTTTTGTCAGTCGCACGTTTTTCGCCGTGACCGAGAGGGTGCCGCCTTTGGGCATCGCGTCGCGCGCATTGATGCAGAGATTCAGCAGGACCTGGTGCAATTGCGTCGCATCGGCCACGACCATCCAAAGGTCACTCTCGACCGTTTCCTGCACCAAGATTTTGCGGGGAAATGTCTCCCGCGCGATGACGACCATTTCCTTGATCAGTTGCGGCACCTGCACATTCACGCGTTTGCCGTCCATGCCGCGGCTAAACGCCAGCAACTGTTTGATGATATCGGCGCCGCGATGGGCCGATTTTTCGATCAGGAGGAGGAGCTCGCGGTCCTTGGGATTGGCGATCTTGTCGCGGAGCAGGCTCGCCGCCATCAGGACCGGCGAGAGAATATTGTTGAGGTCGTGCGCTATGCCACTCGACAGCGTGCCGATCGCCTCAAGCCGCTGCACGCGCAGGAGCTTTTTCTCCAGGAACTTCTTTTCGGTGATGTCGGTGATGAACGTGAGTCGAGCGCGTGGTTGGCCGGCCTCATCCCGCACCAACGTGATGCGGCAATCGACGGTGAGTTTGTGTCCTTCCCGGGATTGCGCTTGAAACTCGCCGCTCCAGAACCCGTCGCGGGCAACCGCCGCATGGAAGGTGGCGACAAGGGCGAGATCGGTCAGGCCGAGCAATTGCTCGGGTGAACGGCCGAGAGCCTCTGCGGCCGTCCAACCAAACATTTTGGCAACTGCGGGATTCCAGAGGGAAACCTCGTTGGCGAGGCTCACGATGACCACGCCCTCGTGGGACGCGGAAAGAATTTCGTTCTGTTCGCGAAGTTGGCGCGTCACGGCCTTGCGGGCGGTGATGTCGCGAATGTTGCACTGAATCACTTTCTCGCCGTTCACCAAATAGACGTTGCTGACAAACTCCACGTCGATCCGGCGGCCATCGGCCGTTTCCAGCGGTTTGTCTTCATAGCGGACGTATTCGTTGGTCTGCAGTTCGACGAATCGCGCCTGGTTCGCAACGATGTCGCGGAAGAACCCGAGCTCCCAGATGGTCTTGCCGAGGAATTCATCCCGCGTGAACCCCAGCCGCTCGATTAGGTATGGATTCACATCAACCACCATGCCGGACTCGGCATCGAGGATGAGGATTCCGTCTCTCGCCGACTCAAAGAGGCGCCGATAGCGAAGTTCGGAGGCGAGGAGCAGCGTCTGGGCGTCTTTTGGGGGTGAATTGTCCGGTGTGGCGGTAGACATGACGACTGGTGGAACTATCATACCTCCGGGCGGGCTGGCCTCTATGGGGCGTTTGCCTACCGAGCCAGGCTCGTTGCGGTGCGACCGGGGCCGCACGTCCTTCGATGTTCCGCTTCCTCGGACAGGGCCCGGGTGAACGGCTTCACTGTCTGGCCCGTTGCAAATCGTTCCGAATCCTTCGCCCTTGTTGCTTTCGGTCATGCCTTCACTTGCCTCCCGACTCCTAGCTGCCGCCGTTTTTGCCTTGCCGCTCGCGCGCAGCGCGCCCCCCGGGCCCGACTTCGAACTGCTTTTTGCCGACGAGTTCAGCGGCAACCGCGTCGACGAGCGCGACTGGAATTTCCGCGTCGGTCCGCGCATGGGCGCGGGCATCGACGGGCTCAATCTTGCGCGCAATGTCCGCATCGCCGACGGGCACCTCATCATCGAGCTGCGGCGTGAAACCGTCGATGGAAAGCCGGCCAACACGGGCGGCGGCCTGATCAGCAGGCACCGCTTTGGCTATGGCTACTACGAGTGCCGTTCGCAGCCGTTCATGGCGGGGCACGGCGTGCACACGGCGTTCTGGCAACGCGGCATGGGCGGCCCCGAAAATAACTCGGTCTTCGAAATCGATTCCCACGAAATCGACTCCACTCAGACGATCGCGTGCAACAATCTTTACGTCGACGTCTCGACGAAGGGCTTCATGGAACTCGCCTGGCCGCACCGCGCCCAAGTGCCGCTCCAGTTGCCGCCCGATCGTTGGTGGGTCGATGCCTACGACTATACGCCCGATGGCGTGATCTTTTACGATCAGGGTAGGGTGGTGGCCCGCGCGGATTTCCCCGATCTGGTCGCCGCCCAAAACGTCTGGCTCACCGCCCTCAACGGTGTCGGCAAGGTCGACGCCGACAAACTCCCCGGCGAAACGCGCTTTGACTATTTCCGCTTCTACGCGCGCGACTATCCCGGCGCGAATCTCCTTGGCAACGGCGGCTTCGAATACAATCAGGACAAGGTCGACCTCCAGAGCCCCGTCGCCTGGCGTGAGACGGGCGATGTCAGCGCGAGCCGTGTCGTCCGCGGCGGTGCGGCGCAGGGGGATTTCAAATTGCGCCACGGGGGCGACCACGCCTACTCCGTCACGACCTCGCAAACACTCCAATTCATCCGCAACGGCGACTACGAATTGCGCGTCCGCGTCCGGCGCGGTGGAAAACAGTCCGTCGCACGCGTCCGCATTTCCGATTTCGGCGGCAAGGATCGGACCGCCGAAATTCCAGTGTCCGATGCATGGACCGACGTGCGCCTCGCGCGCATTCCGGTGTCCCGCCACGGCATCACGGTCTCCATTGTTTCCGAAGCCCGCGCCGGCGACTGGCTCGAAGTGGACGAGGTGCAGTTCATGAAGCCACCGCTCCCGGGCCAGGAGCCGCGCCCGTCGCGTTCGTTCGCCTTCCGCGAAGGCGACCCGATCTGGCGACTCGCCGAACGCGCCCCCATCTTATTCACCGGCGACGAAAAGTTCTACTTCTTCGGCCGCAATTGCGGCTTCGGAGAATCCATGACTGTCTCGTTCGTGATGCAGCCGGAAAAACTCGCCGACACCTTTCCGATCACCCGCCTCCCGAAAACCGGCAACGCAGGCTGGGGAGTGGGGCTCTCCGCCGCGGGCGACGTCTCATTCCGCCTCGGGAGTCACGCTTCTCATCGCGATGTGGTGGCGTCCCACGCCTATCGGCCCGGAGTGGCGATTCGCGTCACGTGCGTTTACGACCGGGGCACGGCGGCGATCTATCTTGACGGGAAGCTCCGCCTACGCGTCGAGGGCCTTGAACATTCGCCCAACGACGCCACCGCCGCTGGCCGGCTTGGCGCCAACAGCGGGCTCTACGACGCGGTTGGCGACGTCACCCTCCGCGCCGATGCCCCGCCGCCAAAGGCCCGGCGGTTTCAAAACTACGCCGGTGCGCTCGGTGACGTCCGGATCTACAATCGATCGCTTGGCCCCGCTGAGATTGAGGCGGTATTGGGCCTTCCATGACGCTGCGCCCGCCAGTCGTCGGTGCGTTCGCGCTCGTGGTAATGCTCGCCGCTGCGTTGCGTGCCGCCGAGTTCGCGCCTTCTCCGACGACCGCGCTGTGGTATGACAAGCCGGCCCAGCAATGGGTCGAGGCGCTCCCAATTGGCAACGGACGCATGGGCGCCATGATCTTCGGCGGCCTCGCCACCGAGCGCATCCAGTTCAATGAGCAAACCCTCTGGCTCGGTTCGGAAAACACGAAGGACATCGGTGGCTACCAGCCGTTCGGTGATCTCTACGTCGACTTTGCGCCCGCCAGGAGCGGGCCGAGCAGCTATCGACGCGAACTCGATCTCGACCGAGCGGTGAGTCGCGTCCGCTTCACCGCGGATGGCGTCATCTACACCCGCGAGGCCTTCGCCAGTCACCCTGCGGGAGTCGTCGTAATCCGTCTCACCGCCAGCAAGCCCGGCCAACTCTCGGGCGTGGTTCGCCTGACGGACCTACGCCCTCACCCTGCGGTCGCCGAAGGCGACACGCTTTTGTTCGCCGGTGCCTTGCCCAACGGTCTTCGCTACGCCGCATCCGCACGCGTGCTGCACGAGAGTGGAGCGCTTCGCAACGAGGCAGGGCGGCTCGTTATTGAACAGGCCGATGCCGTTACGATCCTCCTCTCCGCCGCCACCGACTTCGATCGTTCACCCGGGAAGCGTTGGCGCAGCGACGATCCCGCACCCGTCGTCGCCGCACGCCTGAGCCGGGCCTCGGCACATATTTATTCCGATCTCCTCGCCGCGCACGTTGCGGATCACCAGTCACTTTTCCGTCGCGTCCATCTCGATCTCGGCACGTCACCGTCCGCCGGGAAGTCCACCGACCAGCGGCTTGCCTCCCTCGCATCGGGAGCGAGCGATCCGGCGTTGCCCGTACTTCTCTTTAATTACGGACGATACCTTCTCATTGCGAGTTCCCGCCCCGGCGGGCTGCCGGCCAACCTGCAGGGTCTTTGGAATGCCGATGTGAAACCTGCGTGGTACTCCGGATATACGACGAACATCAACATTGAGATGAACTATTGGCCCGCCGAACCGACGGCGTTGCCCGAATGCCACGAGCCGCTCTTGGACTGGATCGAAATGCTTGCCGCGGTGCAGAAACATTCTCCGGACCCCCTCCTCAGGACACCCGTCGGCTGGATCATTTACAGCACCCACAATCCCTTTGGGGGCAATACAGCGTGGGCGATTCACCGCCCCGGCAGTGCGTGGCTCGCGCAGCATTTTTGGGAGCACGCGGCGTTCAGCGGCGACCGCGATTTCCTCGTCCGCCGCGCCTATCCCATCCTGAAGGAGCTCGCCCTATATTGGGATGCGCGACTCGTTCCCGGTCCCGACCATACGCTGATCACGCCCGATGGCTGGTCGCCCGAGCATGGGCCCGCCCCGGTGAACGGAAAGATCGTCCTTAAGGAGGGCGATCGTACGCCGCTCCCCGGCGTTTCCTACGACCAGCAGATTGTCGCCAATTTGTTCACGAACTTCCTTGAGGCTTCCGCCATGCTTGGCATCGACACCGGGCTCCGCGCCCGACTCTCCGAACGCCGCGCGCAGCTGCTTGGCCCCCGGGTCGGACGCTGGGGGCAACTTGAGGAGTGGATGGAGGACATCGACGATCCCAGCGATCACCACCGTCACGTCTCGCATTTGTTCGCCCTTCATCCCGGCCGCGAGATCACTCCGCTCACGACGCCGCGTTTCGCCGAGGCGGCGAAAGTTTCGCTCCTTGCCCGCGGCGATGCCGGCACGGGCTGGAGTCGCGCCTGGAAAGTGAATTTCTGGGCCCGCCTCCTTGATGGCGACCACGCGGAATCCGTATTGCGCGGACTCCTCAGTCCCGTCGTCCCTGGTGGTCGCAGCGGCGGTTCCTATCCCAATCTGTTCGGCGCGCATCCGCCGTTTCAGATCGACTCCAATTTTGGCGCGACCGCGGGTATCGCCGAGATGCTACTCCAGAGCCACGTGCGCGACGCCGATGGGACATCGATCCTCCATCTCCTGCCGGCGCTTCCGTCGGCGTGGCCGGATGGTCGCGTCACGGGCCTGCGCGCGCGCGGTGGATTCGACGTCAACCTCGTCTGGAGAGCAGGCCGGCTCGTCACTGCCTCGGTCGTCTCGCGCAACGGCCAGCCGTTTCATCTCCGCTACGGAAGCGAAGACCGTCGCCTCTCTCTGGCTCGTGGCGAACGCCTCGACTGGCAGCCCGCGACCGCTCGAATCATGTGTGTCGGCGACTCGATCACAGAGGGCGGCACGACGTTTTCCACCTATCGCCCGGTGCTTGCCGCAAAACTAGCTTCCGCCGGCTACCGGATCGAATTCGTCGGCTCTCGCTCGTCTCCGTCTCCGCTCGGGCCGTTGCGGCACGAAGGCTATGGCGGGAAAAACGTGGAATTTCTCGCGGCGACCGTGCCCGCCCACTTCGCGGAAACTCCCGCCGACATCGTCCTGCTCCACACCGGCCACAATCACTTCGACACCGAGCAACCGGTGCCGGGCATGATAGCCGCCACGGAGTGTTTGATTGCGGAACTTCGCGCCCGAAATTCGTCGGTCACCATCCTGCTCGCCCAGGTTATCCCAAGCGGTAAACTTCCGAAGTACTCCTATCTGTCTGCTCTCAACGCCGCTCTCGCGGATCTGGCCGCGCGCCTTCACGCCGCTACTTCGCCTGTTGTCATTGTTGATCACGCCGCGGGTTTCAATTGGGAGACCGACACCATTGCCGATCGTGTTCACCCCAACGCCGTCGGGGCCGGGAAGATGGCCGGGCGCTGGTTCGAAGCGCTGGTGAAGATTCTCGTTCCACCGTCGACCGGTTCGCCGAGCAAATAGAAACGGATCCGCACATGAAAGTCCCGGTATCAACCGTCACCCGTCCCGCGGGGAAGCTGCATTCTGATAAAAAATGAAACCAATCGCACTCCGATTTCGCCTGCTGTGCTGCTCGATCTTGCTGATCGTGGCCGCGGGTGCCGCCGAAGTGGCGGAGTTTCAGATCCGCTCCGGCCTGCCCAACGTCGCTGCCAAGATCGCCCGCGGCGCAGAGGTGCGCGTTGCCTTCCTGGGTGGCAGTATCACCGCCGCCCCTGGCTGGCGCGTCTACATCCTCGATCATCTTCGGCGCACCCACCCGCGAGTGACGTTCTCCGAGATTCACGCCGCCGTCTCCGGGACGGGTTCCAATTACGGCGCCATGCGTCTCCGGCGCGACGTCCTCCGCCATCAGCCCGACCTCCTTTTCGTCGAGTTCGCCGTCAATGACGGCGCCGGATCCCCGCGCGTCGAAGCGCAGATGGAGGGCATCGTTCGCCAGACCTGGAGCACGCATCCGTCGACCGACATTTGCTTCGTCTACACGGTCTCTGAGGGGCAACTGAAAGACCTCCTGGCTGGTGGCATGCAATCCACCGCCCGTTCGATGGAGAACGTCGCTGTGCACTACGGCATTCCCTCGTTTAACTTTGGCGGCGAAATTGCCCGGCGCGTCGCCGCCGGCTCGCTCGTGTTCTCCGCTCCCGCGAGTGAAAAAGCCGACTCCGTCGGCAACGATCGTCGCGGCCGTCTGATTTTCACGCGCGACAAAACCCACCCAACGGACGCTGGTCACCACGTGTATGCCGAACGCCTCGCCGCCGCGCTGCCCCATTTTTTCCGCGCTGGCCAACCCAGTCCGCATTCACTCCCCGATCCTGTCCGCGACGAACACTGGGCCCGTGCCCGCCTGGTGACCGTGCCTGAGGTGGATCACGATGACCTCTGGCTCGCCGTGCCGCCTGGCGATCCTCACTTGACGACGCAAGGCGGAGAAAATCTCGTCCCGCCGCTTTGGGTTGCCTTCGAACCGGGGGCGAAGATCGAGTTTCGTTTCAACGGCACCGTCTTCGGTCTCATCGGCCTCAAAGGCCCGGAGAACGGCCAGTTTCGCGTCACCGTCGACGATCGCGACTCCGAGACCGGAACGCTCTTCGACAGTTTTTCTTCGCCCGGCCGCTTTCTGCTCAAACCATGGTTTTTTTCGAAAACGATTGCGCCCGGTGAGCACCGCGTGCGCATCGAAATCCTCGCCACCAAAATCGACAAGGCTGCCATTATGGCCAAGGCCGGCACGCCGATCACGGACCCGAAGCCGTTCGCCGCGCACGGGCTCTACCTCGGCGGGTTCCTGATCGTGGGCGATCCGATCGGCACCAAGCCCCCCGCTCCCGAACGCACCACGCCTTTTACCACGCTGGATCTTCCGGTCGTCCCAACTCCGCCGCCCGGTTACACGCTCGCGTGGGCTGATGAGTTCGACGGCACCGCTCTCGATGCCACGCGCTGGCTCCACCGAATCGGCGAACGCTATTGGAGCACTCAATTGCCCACCAACGTGTCGGTGCATGACGGCCAGCTCTGGCTCGCCTGCAAAAAGGAGAAAGCCGGGAAGAGCGACTACACGGCGGGCGGCGTGATCTCGAAGCGGGTGTTTCGCTACGGTTATTACGAGGCGCGCTTCAAAGTCCCGCCGACGAAGGGCTGGCACACGTCCTTCTGGATGATGCACCACCCCGGCGCCGACTCCGCCGCACACGCCGGCTCGCGCCAGGAAATCGACGTCTGCGAAAACGACTCGATCACGCCGCTCCGCTACGGTGCAAATCTCCACGAGTGGGCTCCGGTCCACTTCGGCCGCGGCCACCGCACCGTAAACACGCCCGACGAGTCCGCCGAGTTCCATGTTTGGGGCTGCGAATTTACTCCCAAGAAAGTCACCTACTACTTCGACGGCCGCATCGTGCTCGTGAACGACGCAACCGTCATCCCCGACCATGGCGACATGAGCATCTGGCTCACCGTCATCGCGTCTCCCCTCGGCAAAACCGATGCCGTGGACGAGAGCCGTCTCCCCGTTTACGCGGTGTTCGACTACGTCCGCTTCTACTCCAAATAATTCTGAACATGCATGCTACCTCGCTCTACCGGAAACCACTTTTTGTTCTCGTGACGTTTGCCCTTGCCGCGCTCATGCCGCGGTTTGTTACCGCTGCCGAAGAAACCGCCGCGCAACGGGACGCCCGCCTGCAATGGTGGCGCGAGGCCCGCTTCGGCATGTTCGTGCACTGGGGCCTCTATTCCGGCCTCGCCGGCACGTGGAACGGCAAGCCCGTCGCCACCAAGGGCGGCATGGAGTGGATCCAGCAGCGCGTGAAGGCCGATACCGACACCTACGCGCAACGCGCGCTGCCGCTCTTCCGACCCGTGCCCGGTTTTGCGGGCGAGTGGGCGCGCCTCGCGAAGGCCGCAGGTTGCCGCTACCTCGTTTTCACGACGAAGCATCATGACGGCTTTGCGCTGCACGACTCGAAGGTGAGTGATTACGACGCCGGATCGAGAATCAATCGGGACCTCGTCCGCGAAATCGTTGCCGCCTGCCGTGCCGAGGGCCTGCGCGTCGGTTTCTACCACTCCGTGATCGACTGGCATCACGACCAATACGAATACGCCCGCTCGAAACAGCTCCCGCATCCGCTGAAGGGTCAGCCCTATCCCAATGGCACGCGCGACCACGCCAAATACCTCGACTACCTCCATGCCGAGGTGAACGAACTGGTTTCCAACTACGGTCGGGTGGACATCCTCTGGTGGGATTACAGTGCGGTCGATTTCCAAGGCGACGAGGCGTGGCGCGCCACCGACCTCATGCGACTCGTCCGCACCAAACAGCCCGGGGTCGTGATCAACAACCGTCTCTACCGCACGCCCGAGGCCGGCTGGAAGGGCATGGGCACCGAGGGCTACGCCCCGGAACTTGACCCGCGCTTCGGTGATTTCATCACGCCGGAGCAGCACATCCCCGCGACCGGCATGCCGGGCATCGACTGGGAAACGTGCATGACCCTGAACACCACGTGGGGCTTCAGCGAGCACGACCACGCGTGGAAATCCTCCGAAACTCTCGTTCGCAACCTCGTCGACATCGCGAGCAAGGGTGGCAACTACCTGCTCAACATCGGCCCGAAAGGCGACGGCACCCTCACTCCCGAAACGGTCAAAGCCTTCCAGGCGATCGGCGCGTGGATGAAGGTCAACGGCGAATCCATCTACGGCACCTCGGCGAGTCCGTTTGCTTCACTTCCGTGGGGGCGCGCCACGCGCAAGGGCAACACGCTCTACCTGCACGTCTTTGATTGGCCCTCCAACGGCGCGCTGGACCTCCCTCTGCAAAATCAGGTTCGCAGCGTGAAATTCCTTGCCGCGCCTAAAGCCAAAATCACGGCGACGGCTTCGCCCGGGGGCCTTCGCCTGAACCTTGGCGCCACGTCTCCCGACTCCATGGCCTCCGTCGTCGCCGTTGAACTCGACGGCGCACCGCGCGTGGCCGGGACCACCGTCAAGTAATCTCGCCGCCGTGCCCGCCACTCGTCGCGACTTTATCCGCACCGCGTCTGTCGGCGTCGCGGCCGCCTTCGCCGGCGTCTCTCGTTCGCGAGGTGCCGTTTCATCGGGGATGCTGCGCGACGTCGTTGTCTATGGCGGCACTCCGGGCGGACTCATCGCCGCCATCGCCGCTGCTCGGGAAGGTGCCTCGGTTGTTGTCGTCGAACCGACCCGCTGGATTGGTGGCGTGATCACGGGCGGGCTGACGCGCACCGACACGGGTCGCGCGGATACCATCGGTGGCTATACGCGCGAGTTTTTCACCCGCGCCGCTTCGCGCTATGGCGGCAAGTTCATGTGGTACGCTGAGCCGCACGCAAACGCGGAGGCGTTCGAAGCCATGCTCCGCGAGGCGAAGATCGAAGTGGTGCGTGGCGCCACACTCCGTTCGGTCGCCCGCGACAGTGCGCGGATCGCGAGCGTCACCTTCGCTGACGGCCGTACCATAGGCGGCCGCGCGTTCGTCGACGCCAGCTACGAAGGCGATCTCATGGCCAAAGCCGGCGTGGCGTGCACCCATGGCCGCGAGAGCCGGGAGACTTACGGTGAACCGCTCGCTGGTTTTTATCCGATGGAAATCCGCCCTCGCACCCTGGAGTCGATGACGAGTGTCTGCTCCTGCCTCGGCGGCACCGGGCCGCACTATGTGCACGGCACCCCGGCGGGTATCGACGGCCGCGATGCGACAGGCCGGCCGCTCCCCGGCATTCGCTCTGCCGGGGGCGCACCTGGTGCGGGCGATTCGCTTTACCAGGCCTACAACTTCCGCCTCGTCGTCACGCAACGAGCCGACAACCGCGTGCCATTTCCCAAGCCTGCCGCCTACGAACCCGCGCGCTACGAACTGCTCCTGCGTCTGATCCGGGCGTTTCCCGGCATTCGCTTCGGTCGGATTTTTCACCTCGGCGCGGTCGCCAACGACAAATTCGATCTCAACTCCCAGGGCATCTTTTCCACCGATTATCCCGGCGCGAACTTCGATTATGTCGCTGGCGATGTCGCAGTCCGCGCCCGCATCTACGACGATCACGTCGCGTTCACGCAGGGGATGCTGTGGTTTCTGGGCCATGACACCCGCGTGCCGGCTGCGCTTCGCGACGAGACCAACGCGTGGGGCCTTTGCCGGGACGAATTCGTCGACAACGCGCACTGGCCCCACGCGCTCTATGTGCGCGAGGCGCGCCGACTCGTCGGCGAGTACGTCATGACGCAGCGCGACTGCAAGTCCGATGTCACCAAGGCCGATTCGGTCGCGATGGGTTCGTTCGTGATCGACAGCCACATCGTGCAACGTTTCCTCGCACCCGACGGGACTGTGCGCGACGAGGGAGCGTTTCCCGACGCCCCCGCCAAACCCTACCAGATTCCCTATCGCTCGCTCGTTCCGAAGCGGGGCGGCTGCACCAACCTCCTGGTGCCCGTGTGCCTGTCATCATCGCGCGTCGCCTACTGTACGTTGCGGATGGAGCCGGTCTACATGGCGCTCGGACACGCCGCGGGACTCGCCGCCGTCTCTGCGGTGCGTTCCGGCCGCGCCGTGCAGGACGTCGACATTGCCGCGCTGCAGTCGCTGCTGCGCGCCCAGAAACAGGTGCTGCAACTTCCTTCCGCCCGATCGGTAAAAAAATAATTCAGCCATGCCCTCCGAAAATCTCCCGCCGCGCGGTTTGCCGGCCTCCCGTCGTCACTTCCTCCTCAACGCATCCGCGGCCCTTGCCCTTGCCGGTCTCCCGCGCTCGCTCCGGGCTGCGACCGCGCCGGCCTCTGCACTGGGCGACACCGACTTGAGTCAATGGCTCCAACCGATCCCCGCCGGCGCTGTTTTCGAAGATCCCGCCTGGTGCATCTGGTGCGGCTCCTCCGTCCGCGGCGACGACGGCAAATACCATCTCTACTATTCCCGTTGGCCGAGCCGCCTCGGCCACAAGGCGTGGGTCACACACTCCGAGGTCGCGCACGCCGTCGCCGATTCACCCACCGGGCCGTATCGCCCTGCCAGCGTGGTCCTCCCGGCACGCGGCGAAAAATTCTGGGACGGCTCGTGCACCCACAACCCCACGATCCTTCGCGTCGGGAAAAAATTCTGCCTCTATTACATGGGCAATTACGGCGATGGGGTTGTGCGCGAACCGTTGAACTGGGTGCATCGCAACCACCAGCGCATCGGCGTCGCCACCGCTGATTCGCCCGACGGTCCGTGGAAACGCCTCGACCACCCCGTCGTCGACATCAGTGCGGACAACGACGCGCCCGACGCACTCATGACGTCGAATCCCGCCGCCTGCGTCCGCCCCGACGGTGGCCTGCTCATGGTCTACAAAGCCGTCGCGACGAAGGGCAAAGCCCCGTTCGGCGGCCCCGTCGTGCACCTCGTCGCCACGGCCGACAAACCCGAGGGCCCGTGGAAGAAAAACCTTACGCCGATCTTCACCAAGCCCGGCGAACATTTTGCCGCGGAGGACCCGTTCATCTGGCACGACGGCGACCGTTACCGCGGCATTGTGAAGGACAACAACGGCATCTTCACGGGGCGCGGCTATTCGCTCGCCCACTGGGAATCGCGCGACGGTTTCGACTGGCGCCCGGCGAAGCACGTCTTCGTCACCACGCCGGAAATCGTCTGGACCGACGGCGCAAAGAAGAAGCTCAACGCCCTCGAGCGCCCGCAACTCGTCTTTGACGCGCGGGGCGTGCCGGTCGCGCTCCTCTGTGCCGGGGCCTATACGTCCGACCGCACCCGCAGCTTCAACGTCGCAATCCCGCTGCGCCGGCCGGTTTGACTATAGGGGTCAAGGTTGACGGCGTTCGCCGCCACCATGTCGTAGGATTGATCGACGCCGCGATTTCCGACGCAGTCGGCTGCCAATGTAATTTGAAAATCGACCGTTCCGGCCCCACTGCGATTTCCATCGCCCACAGTTGTTCTACAATCGCGTGGGAGCTCATCACCATGTCGTCGGGGCGGCCTGCGACGGGTACACTCACACAAAGGCGATGCGCTCTCCGGCGGAGATCGGGCGGCAATTGCGGATATGGGACATCAACGCCGAGAAACGCGGATTCAGCCGCTAACCCAACTGCAGGGCGACCTGCTGCACCAACGTCCGTGTTTCCCGACAGATCCGAGGATCGTCCCGCCGCGCATAGCAAACCGTGGCCAGGCTACAGCCGGCTTTCCGGACGATTTGTTGCAGTGTGATCACAGCGAGGTAACGATGGTTCGGATTCACTCAGCCGTCTGAACGCCAAATGCAATCTTCGGAATTGAAGGGTTTCAATGCATCCGCGATAGCCTCTGCGTTGGCGCGAGTAATTCCTTCCCCCGTTCCCACCCATGAGACGCGATTCTGTCCCGCTGGCCCGCCGTCGGAACCCCTCCTCAACGCGCCCCTTTCGATGAGAAACGTCCTCCGTTCCACCGCACTCGCCACCGTTGTGGTGCTTGCCGCCGTCCGTGCCGCCAATCCGCCCGACGCCCGGCTAACCCTTTGGTATGATCGTCCGGCCCAATATTGGGAAGAGGCGCTGCCCGTCGGTAACGGCCGGATCGGGGCGATGGTGTTCGGCGGCGTGCACCGCGACCACATCCAGCTGAACGAGGAAACCATCTGGTCGGGCGCGCCCGCGCCCAAAGTCGCCGACCCGACATTTCGGGAGAAACTCCGCCGGCAGACGGAATTGATCTTCATGGGAAAATTCCACGCGGCCGAGGAGTTGAACCTCACCGAGGCGGAGAAACGGTCGCTCAACCTGGGCGAACCGCAGGCCATCCCCGGCACCTCCACCGCCCGCCACGTCTATCAGCCGCTGGGCGACCTCTTCCTGCATTTCGATCACGGCACGGCGCGCGAAGAAAACTACCGGCGCGAACTCAATCTCGACACCGCCGTCGCCACCACGCGCTATGCGACGGGAGGGGTGACGTATTCGCGCGAGGTATTTTCGAGTTTTCCCGCCAATGCCCTTGTCACCCGAATTATCGCGGACCGGGCCGGCGCCGTTTCGTTTGCCGCGGTGCTCGACTACCGCCGAGACGTGAAGGACGACATGTACCGCTACGACGCCGAACTGGGCGCGAAAATTGAGAGCGTGACCACCCCGCCACGCCCGTCGTGGACGCATCTGGGGGGCACGCGCTTTGCGTGGCGCGGGCGCGGCCACCCCGATGGCGTGAAGTTCGAGGCCCGTTTCGAGGTCCGCCTCGAGGGCGGCACCCTCACACCGACGGCGGACGGATTCCGCGTCAGCGGTGCGACTGGCGCGGTCATCGTGATGACGGTGGGCACGGACTTCCGGGGCGCCGATCCGGCGGACCGCGCGGCGCGGGATCTCGACGCACTGGCCGGCCAGACGGCCGCGGATCTGCGCGTGAAGCACATCGCGGATCATCAGGCGCTTTTTCGCCGCGTTGAACTCGACCTCGGCCGCACGCGCTCGGCCGACATGCCGACCAACCGCCGCATCTGGTCGCAGATGTGGGGCGCACGGGACAACCGCGTGGACCAGGGCCGGGATCGCGATCCCGATCTCTTTGCCCTTCATTTCCAGTATGGCCGCTACCTGATGATCGCATCGTCGCGGCCGGGCACACTGCCGCCGGCCCTGCAGGGGATTTGGAACGACTCGCTGTTCCCCGTGTGGTTCGGCCAGCACACCTCCGACATAAACGTCGAGATGAACACCTGGCCGGCCGAGACCGCCAACCTCGCTGAATGCCATGCCGCGTTGCTCGATCTCATCGGGACCTTCGTGCCCGCCGGCCGCGCGTCCGCGCGCGTGGCCTACGGCGCGCGCGGGCTGGTGCTCCATGCCATGACCAACTGGGGTCCGAAGAACTCCGAGGGCGGCTGGCCGGATTTTGCCGCATGGCTCGCCCGGCATTTTTGGGAACACTATGAGTTCAGCGGCGACCGCGACTTCCTCGCGAAGCATGCCTACCCGTTCATGAAGGAGTGCGCCCTTTTCTACCTCGACACCATGGTCAAGGACCCGCGCACCGGAAAGCTCGTCACCGCTCCAAGCTATTCGCCGGAGAACCGTTTCCTGGCGCCCGACGACGGCAAGCCCGTGCACCTCGATGTCGGCAACACCATGAGCATGGCGATCTGCCGGGATGTTTTCCGCAACTGTGTCCGCGCCGCGGAGGTGCTCGGCACGGATGCGGGCTTCCGCGCAGAACTGCAGGCCCGGCTCGGGGCGCTCGCACCGTATCCGATCGGCCAAGACGGCCGGTTGCTGGAATGGCGTACGGACTACCCCGAAACCGAGCCTGGTCACCGCCACAACTCGCACCTTTACCCGATCTACCCCGGTGACGAGATCACGCCCCGTGGCACACCCGAACTCGCGGACGCCGCGAGGAAGGCGCTGCGCCGCCGTCTGGAGCACGACGGCGGCTGGACCGGCTGGAGCCGTGGCTGGGCGATCAACCTCGCCGCGCGGCTGGGAGACGGCGCACTCGCCCACGAGCAGCTGCGCCTGCAGCTTGAGCGCACCACGTTCACCAACCTGATGGATGCGCACCCGCGCCTCGGTGGCACGACGCAGTGTTTCCAAATCGACGGTAATTTCGCCACCACCGCCGCCATCGCCGAGATGCTCCTGCAGAGCCACGCCGGGGAGATCGAACTGCTGCCCGCGCTTCCTCCAGCGTGGAAACAGGGCGCCGTTTCCGGTCTGCGCGCGCGCGGCGGCTTCACCGTTGGCATCAAGTGGCAGGGTGGAGTGCTCGCCGCCGCCACCGTGCAGGCGCTGCGGAACGGGCCCTGCACCCTGCGGGCCCGAGGCGCGTTTCAAGTCGGAACCCAACGCAGCCGGGCGGACGGCGCCGAACACGTGCTGACGTTCAACGCGACCGCCGGACAGGTTTACTCGGTCTCGGCCACCCGCTGACCCATGATGACGTGCGCCAGAATCGCTCTCCGCGCTTTGCGCCTCTGGGTCGGGCTGTTCCTTGTCGTCGCCCCGGCGGCGGCGAGGACCTGGTTCGTCTCCGCGGCTGCCGCTCCCGGCGGCGATGGCACGGACTGGCATCGCGCGGTGCCGTCGCTCGCAGCGGCGCTCGCGGTCGCCCGGGCCGGCGATGCGATCTGGGTGCGGACCGGAACGTGCGAACTCGACGACACGGTGCGCCTCCCGCCGGGGATCGCCCTCTACGGCGGATTTGCCGGCACGGAAAGTTCCCCCGACGCGCGCCGCGCGATCAACTTCGCCCACGAGACCGTGCTGCGCCTTCGCCGGGCCGACGCGAGTGTCGTTGAACTTTCGGACGCGCACGACGTACGCCTCGACGGTTTCACCATTACCGGGGCGAGTGGAAGGCCCGGGGTGGCGCTGCGCCGTTGTCCGCCGACCGTGGTGCTCGCAAACTGCCGGATTGCGCGCAACACGGCCCCGGAAGCGGGCGCCGGCCTCCAGATTTCCGATCATAGTCGGCCGCTCCTCCGCAACGTGCAGCTCGTCGACAATCACGCCACCGGCAGTGCCGGCGGCGGCGGACTCTTCATCGATGCCACGTCGGGCGTCGACTGGAGCGACGGTGTCATCAACGGCAATATCGCCGACGGCCCGCGCGGTGGTGGCGCGGTCATCCAGAGTTCCGCGGCGTTGTCGGTGCGGCTGCTGCGCTGCGATTTTTATTTCAACGAGTCCGGGGCGAGCGGCAGCGCGCTCGATGTCACCGGCGTGCTCGAACTTCGCGACAGTGTCATTTGCTCCAACCTCGCCCGCAGGGCCGCGCCCGGTCTTCCCCTCACCGTTCAGGGCGAGACCTCCCGTGTCATCCTGAGCGGCGGCAGTTTCATCGTCGGCAATCTCAGCGATCGGGCCGCCCCCCGCTTTTCGTCCGCCATCGAGGGAAAAGAACGCTGCGAACTGCGCGACGAGGCCATCGTTTCGGAGAAGGAGTCCGGTCCGGCCGAGCTCACGCTTTTCACCCAGCGCAACGACCTGCACACGGTCATGCCGGACATCTTGCCGCCACCGCTCACCGGCGGTGAACCCGCGCCGGGCCGGTGGGTGCGGCAGACGCTGCCGACGCGCGCCGGCACCTCCGCGTATCATTGTGTTTACCTCCCGTCCGACTGGCGGCCGGGGGAAACTTACCCGCTGCTTGTCGGGTTTCCCGGCAACGGACCATTCCGCAGCCGTTTCGGCGACCGCAGCGGTGGATTGCCCGAGGACAATCCGATGGGCATCGGTGTTTCCGGCGGCCGCGGCTTCGTCGTGCTCGGCCTGGGTTACCTCGATTCGCGGAAGAACCTGGCGCCGACCGGCACCTGGTGGGGGGACGTACAGGCGACGATCGCCTACACCAAGGAAGCGGTTCGGTCCATGTGCGACCGCTACGGTGCCGATCCTGCACGGGTGGTGCTGTTCGGCTTCTCCCGCTCCGCGATTGGCGCGAGCTTCATCGGCCTGCATGACGACACCATCGCGCCACTGTGGCGCGCGTTGCTCTGCTACGACGGTTGGGAGTCGCCGGCCGACATGACGCGCGACTGGTATCGCCACGGGCAAACCAGCTACAACTACGATCCTGCTGATTTCGATGGCGCGGGCGCCGCCCAACGCTTCCAGCGCCTCGCCGGCCGGCCGCTGTTCATCCTCGGCGGTCGGGGCGCAGTGGAGACACTCAACGCCGGGCCTCGTTTCCCTGTTGAGCTTCTCGGCAAGACCCACCGCAATCACAACGTCTCGTGGGCGCTCCGCGACACGCCCGAACGCGCCGCCGTGCGCGCCTGGCTCGCGCGGGTGCTCGCCACGCCCGCACTCTGAACTTCGCATGAACGCCTCCCTGTCCTTGGTCATCCTCCTCGCCGCGTGTGCAGTCCGGGCCCTTGCCGCCGAACCGACCCTCGCGGGGCCGGCCGGCCGGCTCACGCTGGCACCGTCGGGAGAGGTCGACGTGACGATGAGCGACGGCGCGATCGCGCGGTTCGCGCCGGTGTTCACCGTCCTCGCCGCCCGCGAGGATCCAAATCTCGAAATGCGTTGGGGCCAGTTTCCCGAGGCGGAGATGAAGCTCAGCGACACCGGCTCAATCTACAATGTGCTCACCTGGGGCCGCAAAACCACCGGGGCCGCCGCCACGCGGCATGTCGAGGACGGTTTTGATCCCACGATCGATCGTGGCTACGGGCGCGGGCGGACCGCCAACCTCTTCGCGGCGGGAAAAGCGACGACCGTCCGGGCGACGACGAGCCGCGTCGACGGCGGCAGGATCATCTGGATGTTTCCGACGGCTGCCACCGCCAGCCTGCAGGCGGAACTCGATCTGCCGTCGGACGGCACGGCCCCGCGCCTGCGAATGAAAGCGACCGCGCAGGCGGACGGCTGGTACTCGTTTGGCTACGTGGGCGCTCCCGAAACTCCCGCTGCTGAAGCCGAGGAACTGTGGCAGCCGCTGATCTATAACGAACGCCGCTTCCCGCATGAATCGTTTTTGGAGGCGGCGTACCGCTGCCCGCTGCCGACGACACTGGTCACCCGTGGCGGCGTGACGACTGGCGTGCTCGCTGATTCGACAGAGTATCCGTTCCAGCCGCTGCCGAATTTCGCGAACTCGCGCTTCGGCGTGGCGCTGCGCAACACCCGTGGGCTCGCGCAGCCGATGCTGTTCGCACCGCTGCTCGGCGGGGCCGGCTCACGGATGAAGGCCGGTGAGACGCGCGAGTTCGTCATGCGGCTCGTCGTCGCCAAAGCGAATCTCTCCGCCACCTATGAGCATATTGCCCGCACCGTCTATGGCTTCGCCGACGTGCGGCACAATGCGCTCGGCTCTCTCAACACCACCTTCGAGGCTATGCTCGAATTCGGCCTGAGCGACTACGCGAAATTCAATGCCGACCTGCGCGGCTTCGCCTACGACACCGACGTGCCCGGCGCGGTGAAGAACGTGTCCGCACTGCACCCGCTCGGCCTCGCGCTTGTCACCGACCGTCCGGAGATCTACACGCGGCTCGCGCGACCGCTGATGGAGTTTTTCGTTTCGCGCGAGCGCTTCCTCTTCACGACCGATCCCAAGGTCAAAGGCCAGTCGGCCTCGTCCCGTCTCGGCGGACTCGGCGCGCCGCTCACCGAATACGCGAATCTGTACGCGATGTCAGGCGCACGCACCCCGTTTTTCCGCACCGCGGCCGAGGGATTGTACGGCCGGGACCGGGTCTTGAATCTCGAGGGAAATATTCGCGGCGACAACTGGTCCAACGCCCTCGGTCTCTACCGCGCGACGGGGGAAAAGCACTGGCTCGACCACGCCATCAAGGATGCGGACGCCTATCTTAAGAAACGCGTCGGAGTGCGCCCGGCAGACTATTCGGACCCAGATTCCCGCGGCTTGTTTTTTTGGACGGCTTTCACCCCGCAGTGGATCGAGTTGTTTGAACTCTACGAAGAAACCAAGCTGCCGCGCTTTCTGGATGCGGCCCACGCGGGCGCGCGCGACTACGCACAGTTTGTCTGGCTCGCGCCGCGCATTCCCGGCGGCGACGTCCGCGTAAACGAGGATGGCTTGGCGCCCGCCTACCGGTCCGGACCCCGTTTCCCGCGGATCAGGGCCGAGCCCGAAACCGTTCCCGCGTGGCGCACCTCCGAGATCGGTCTCACCAGCGAGTCGGCCCCGACCAGCAAGGGGGCGCGCGGCATCTTCCTCGCCTGCTATGCGCCGTGGATGCTGCGTATCGCCGCGCTCAAGCACGACGCGTTCCTTCACGACATTGCCCGCTCCGCGATCATCGGCCGCTACACCAGTTTCCCGGGCTACCATATCAACACCGCGCGGACGACCGTCTACGAGAAACCCGACTTCGCGCGGCGCGGAAAAGACGAACTCAACTCGGCGACTTCGATTCACTACAACCACATCTGGCCGCACATCGCACTGCTGCTCGACTACCTCGTGGCAGACGCGTTTGCGAAGTCGCGCGGCGCGATCGATTTTCCCGCGCGCTACGCCGAGGGTTACGGCTACCTGCAGCAACGCGTGTTCGGCGATCGCCCCGGCAAGGTCTACGACGAAAGCGGCCTCTACCTCTGGATGCCGCGCGGCGTGCTGATCGTCGACCATCCCGAACTCAATTTCGTGTTGGCCCGCGGCACAGACAAGGTGGCCGTCGCGCTCACCAACCAGTCGAAGTCCGCGCTCAAATCTCACGTCACGCTCTCGCGCGAGCGCGTGGCGTTCGCCCCGGGTGCCAACGCGAAAGTGACCGTGTGGGAAAACAACCGGCGGGTGGGCGAGGTGCCATTGGCGGCCGACGGCCGCATCGCCGTCGACGTCGCGGCCGAGGGCATCACCACGCTGATCATCAGTGGCGTTGCGCCACGCGTGGAGTTTCAGGACCAGATACTCGGCCGCGCGGCCCGCCTCCCGGTGCAAAGTGTCGTCGATCTCGGGTGGCGCGGAGCGCGCGGCGTCGTGCTGTCGTTCGGCGCGGGCGAACTCACGAGTGCTTATGTTTACCTGCCCGATCAGGAGCGCGTCGTGAAAAACTGCACGGTCCACTATCGGCAAGGCGGCGGCGAACTCCGCGCGGTGTCGGATACGTCATATCCCTTCGATTTTACGCTGCCCGTCGCGGGGGACGCGCCGCTGGAGTTCTGGTTCGAGGTCCAGTCAGGCACCGGGCCTGCGGAGAAATCTCCGGCCGGGCGTCTGCTCCTAAAATGAAAACGCGTTTCGCTCGTCGCGGCCTTTGGTGGTGCGCTGTGCTCGGCATGGCGACTGCGGCCCAGTTTGCGCCGGCCCAATCCGCGGCGCCGGTTTCCTCCGTGCTCTGGTATCGCGAGCCCGCGCGCACGTGGCACGAGGCGCTGCCCGTGGGCAACGGCCGGATCGGCGCGCTCGTGCATGGCGGCGCGGACAGCGAGTTGCTCCAGCTCAACGAGGGCAGCGTGTGGTCCGGTCGCGCCGATTACGTCGAGAAACCCGAGGTGCTCCAGAATCTTCCCCGGTTGCGCGAGCTGCTCTTCGCCGGGAAACACGCCGAGGCCGAGGCTCTTGCCAAACGGCACCTGACCACGGTGCCGCGTCCCGACTATGGCAGCTTCCAGCCGCTCGGCGACCTGCGCCTGGAGTTCGAAACCGACATCGCGCATACGCGCGACTATCGGCGCGAGCTCATCCTCGACACCGCGGTGGCGCGCACGACGTTCAAACGCGGCAGCGTCACGCACTCCCGCGAAGTTTTTTGCAGCGCACCCGGCGGAGTGCTCGTGATTCGCCTCACCGCGAGCCGGCCGGGGCTCATCACGTTTCGCGCCCTGCTCGGACGGATGGGCGCGGTCACGCGCGTGGAGGGCGCCGATGCCGTGTTGATGACGGGGCGTTGCGCCGAAGGCGGCACGGAGTTCGCCTTGGGCCTTCGGGCGCTCTCCGACGGTGGCCGGATCACCGCCACCGACAACGCCCTCACGGTCGATCACGCCAACGCCGTCACGCTCCTGCTGACCGTTGGCACGAGCTATTATCATTCCGATCCCGCCGCGACAGCGCGCCTCGCTCTCTCGCAAGCTGCGGGCCGCGGCTATCAACAATTGCTCGTCGATCACAGGCGCGACCATGAAGCGCTTTTTCGCCGGGTTGCGCTCGAACTCGGCGGCACCGAGGCCACCACTGTCGCACTGCCGACAGATGCCCGATTACGTCGAGCCGCCACCGGCGAACCGGATCCCGGATTAGTGGCGCTGTATTTCGCCTACGGTCGCTACCTGCTCATCGCGTCCTCTCGGGCGGGTGCGCTGCCGGCAAATTTGCAGGGACTCTGGAACCCGTTGCCGAATCCGCCGTGGTTCTCCGATTTCACGATCAACATCAACACGCAGATGAATTACTGGCCCGCCGAAGTTGGGGGCCTCGCGGAATGTCACGAGCCGCTGCTCGCCCTCGCCGAGGCGCAGGTGCCGCTCGCGCAGCGCACGGCGCGCGAGCGCTTCGGGGCCGGCGGGTTGGCGCTCAGCACGCGCACGACCATCTGGGGGCGCAGCGATCTGCGCGGCTCGACGGGCCTTTTCTGGCCCGAGGCGCCGGCGTGGCTGGCGGCGCACTTCTGGGAGCGCTGGTTGTTTTCGCAGGATCGGAAATTTCTGACCGAGCGCGCGTGGCGTATATGCGGGAAGCGGCGCGGTTCTACGTCGATACGCTCGTCGAGCATCCCCAGCACCGTTGGTTGGTCAGTGGGCCGTCCACTTCACCGGAAAATTCCTACGTCGCACCCGATGGCACGCGCACCGGCCTCGACATGGGCCCGGCCATGACGATGGCGATCGTGCGGGAGTTGTTCGACCACTGTATCGCCGCGGCTGAACTGCTCGGCACGGATCGCGAATTCGCCGCGGTGCTGCGCGAGAAGCGCGCCCGCATCGCCCCGATCCGGATCGGCGCCGACGGACGCCTGCTGGAGTGGTCTGAGGATTTTAAGGAACGTGAACCCGGCCACCGCCACACGTCGCACCTTTTCCCGCTTCATCCTGGCGACGAGATTTCTGTGCGTCGCACGCCCCAATTCGCCGCTGCGGCGCGCAAATCCCTCGAGGCGCGGCTGAGTCACGGGGGCGGCTACACCGGTTGGAGCCGGGCCTGGTTGATCAATTTCTGGGCGCGACTTGAAGACGGTGACAAGGCCCACGAGAGCATCGTCGCGCTCTTGAAGGATTGCACGTTTCCCAATCTCTTCGACAACCATTATCGCTCCGAAGGAAACGTTTTCCAGATCGACGGGAATTTAGGGACCACCGCCGCGATTGCAGAGATGCTCCTGCAGAGCCACGATCCATCGGTCGGCGCTGGGGAGGTCGGAAAACTCAGCCTGTTGCCCGCCTTGCCGCACGCGTGGAGGGAAGGAAGGGTGCGGGGATTGCGTGCACGCGGCGGGTTTACGGTCGACCTGCAATGGCGCAACGGTGCGATGACGGCGGCCACGGTTGTTTCCACCCACGGCCATCCGTGCACGGTGCGCGCGCGGACTCCTTTCCGACTCGGCTCGGCCCAGAGTCGCGCTGACGGCTTGGACCACGTCCTTGAATTCCCAACGGTGGCCGGAACGAGCTACGAAATAAGGTCGCAGCCATGAAACACACCATGCCACTTCTCGCCGCCCTGCTGCTGCTGGTCCTAGTCGCTGGGCTTCGCGCCGGTGATGACCGATCCCCTGCGGCAGCTGAAAAGCTCAGCCGCGCGGGAGCGCTTCGGCGCCGGCGGCCTGTGACTCGGGTGCGGGAAAAGTTCAGGTTAGATTTCAGGCCGCCGGTCACTCACAAAGTTCGGGTTCCCATGCGCCCGCCCCGCCGCATTTTGCTCACGTTCGCCGCCGCGCTGGTGTTTTCGTTCCTCACGGGTGGCGCCGCGGACGAGGCGACGGCCGCCGATCGGCTCGCGGCCGGCTTCGCTTCGCCGCCGACAAACGCGCGCCCGCTCGTGTGGTGGCATTGGATCAACGGCAACATCTCCAAACGTGGCATCGAGGCGGACCTTGCCGACATGAAGCGCGTGGGCATCGCGGGCGTGCAGATGTTCGACGCGAGCATCTACCTGCCCGCCGGTCCCGTGCGCTACGGCACCGACCTCTGGCATGAACATGTGCAGCACGCGATCGCGACGGCGGAAAAACTTGGACTTGAGTTCCATTTGATGAACACCCCCGGCTGGTCGGCCAGCGGCGGCCCGTGGGTCACGCCGGAGCGTTCGATGAAGAAACTCGTTTGGAGCGAGACGACGGCTGCTGGCGGCGGCGCGCTCACGCTCGCCGTGGCGCGCCCGAAGATCGAGCCCCTGAAGTTCCGCACGCCGCCCGCGGTGAAAATGGAAAATTTCTACCGCGACGTCGCCGTGTTCGCCGTGCCGGCCGACGCCATGCTTCGCACCGCGGATCTCAGTTTCAAAACGAAACTTGCCGACAAGACGCTGACCGCCGCGCCGCCCGATACCAGCCCCGCCGGCTGCATCCCGCGTGATCGCGTGCTGGACCTCACCGCGGATTTCGATGCCACCACCGGCACGCTCCGCGCCGCACTGCCCGCCGGCCGCTGGACGATTCTGCGGTTCGGTTTCACCTCGACCAGCTCGACCAATCATCCTGCCGTGCCCGAGGGTCACGGCCTCGAGATCGACAAGATGGATTCCGACGCGGTGTCGTTTTACTTCGACCGCGCGCTCGGTCGCATCCTGCGCGAAGCCGGGCCGCGCGTCGGCACGACCGTGAAGGGCATTCTCTTCGACAGTTTCGAGGCCGGCCCGCAAAACTGGACCGACACTTTTCCCGCGCAGTTTCGCGCCCTCGCCGGCTACGACATTGTCCCGCTGCTCCCCGTGCTGGCCGGCCGCGTGATCGAGAGCCCCGCGTTCACCGAGTGTGTGCTCCGCGATTTTCGCGGCGCGGTCGAGCAGCTGATCGCTAAAAACTATTTTGGCACCATGCAGCAGCGCGCGCACGAGCGCGGGTTTGTGATCTACGCTGAGGCGCAGGGCGGGCCGCTGAATCCGGTTTCGGCGAACGAGTTTGTCGATGTGCCGATGAACGAATTCTGGATGCCCGACACCGCGCCGCGCTTTCCGCGCATCAAGCTCGCAGCGTCGGTCGCGAATGTCCTCGGCCGCCCGCTCGTCGGCGCCGAGGCGTTCACCGCCAAGCCCGAAGACGGCCGCTGGCTCGCGACGCCCGCCACGCTCAAGGACCCCGGCGACTACGCGTGGACGGCCGGCATCAACCGCTTCATCCTCCACCACTACGTGCACCAACCCACCGACGACGGCCCCGGCTTCGGCCTCGGCCGCTACGGCACCCACTTTGGCCGTCTCAACACCTGGTGGCCGCTCGCCGGCGCGTGGATCGACTACGTCGCGCGCGGGCAGTTTTTGCTCCAGCAGGGCCGCACCGTTGCCGACATCTGCTTCCTGCAAAACGAAGATCACGGCTACGCCTATCCCACCACGATGGTCGCCGTCCCGCCGGGTTACGACTTCGACATCTGCTATCCGCGCCACCTCGCCGCGATGACGTGGCGCGATGGGGTGCTCGCGCTTCCGACCGGCCCCGCGTATCGCGTGCTGATACTCCCGGAAAACTGGGCCGCCGATCTCGCGACGCTGCGCAAACTCCGCGACCTCGCGCGCGCCGGTGCCCCAATCTTCGGCTGCGCGCCGGTCGTGCCCGCGGGGGCTCGCGACTACGAGGCGCGCGAGGAATTCGCGGCGCTCGTGCGCGAACTGTGGATCGACAGCGCGACCAACTCGCAGTCGCTCATCCGCTCCGAAAAACTTCCGGCCGCGCTCCGCGCCATTGCCCTCCCGCCCGATGTCGCCTTTCCCGTCGCGCCCGCCGGCGGCGAGCTTCGACACATCCACCGCCGCACCGCGGAGGCCGACGTCTATTTCGTCTTCAACCACTCCGACCGCGACGTCGCTGGCGAATTCAGCTTTCGCACCGTCGGCCGCCAGCCTGAGCTTTGGAACGCGCTCACGGGCGCGCACGCCGACGCGCCGGGCTTTCGGATAAACGCCGCGGCTGCGTCCACGACCGTCCCGCTCCAACTTGAGCCGCACGGTTCGATTTTCGTCGTCTTTCGCCTCGCCTCGGTCGCGCCGCATCGTGATGCGCCGAAAACCATGATCGCTGCGGCGCTCACTGTCACCGGACCGTGGCGCGTGGTGTTTCACGACGGCCGCGGCGCTCCGCCCGAGGCGACGTTTGCGACGCTCGCATCGTGGAGCGAACACTCCGACCCCGGCATCAAGTTCTACTCCGGCACCGGCACCTACCGCACGACCTTCGCCGTTCCATCTGCCAACCTCCGCGCCGGCGCGATCGCCACGCTCGACCTCGGAGCCGTCGCCGACCTCGCCGAGGTGCGGCTCAACGGCGCGCTCCTCGGCACGCTTTGGCAGCCGCCGTTCCGCACCGCCGTCACTCGCCACCTGCGCGCCGGCGACAATACACTCGAGGTCCGCGTCGCCAATCGCTGGATCAATCGCATCATCGGCGACGAGTCCCTCAGCACCGAACTTCGTTATCAGCCCGAGGGGAAAAACAAGTTCACCGACGGAAAACTCGAGGCTCTCCCGGCGTGGCTCTACGACCGCACGCGGCTCGGCGAACGCCAGCGCCACAGCTTCACGACGTGGAAACACTACGACGCCGATTCGCCTCTCGTCCCCGCCGGCCTGCTCGGCCCGGTGAGAATCGAGTGGCACGCCGCGGTTGGACCGTGACGAAAATTCCTGCCGGAAAAATCGAGACCCTCCCATATGCTCATACGAAGATATTTCCTGGCGCTCACCGCGTCGCTCGACGAATCCGGTTTCCTCCGCTGCTTGGTGGAGTGCACGCCGCCCGGCACGCCGAAGCCGTCCCGACTACGAGGCGCACGTGCGCGATGAGGTTTTGGCTTAAGTCGGTTCGTCGAGTTCCAAATGAATCTCCGCCTCTCGCTTTCCCTCGCATCAGATCCCGAATCGGGCTCGATTCGTGGGTGAAGCCACGCTCTGCCCCCAACTCCTTGAAATCCAATTCCGCTCATTCACCTCTCCCCGTGTTCTTCGACGCCTACATCGAGAGACCGACGCCGATCCATGACCATCGCTCGGTTCACGTTTTCCGATGGATGAAGTCCGCGGGCACCACCGTCGGCCGGGCGGTCCTCGCCGCCTTGGCGCTGGTAATCGCCTGTCCGGCGCAGCCGGCCACCGCGTCCAAGGGCGCACTGGAGGGCACGGTGCTCAGCCAGGCCAACGGGCTGCCGCTCGGCCGGGCGCGGGTGGTCCTGGCGGAGACCGCTCAGGAGACTTTGACCGACGACGAGGGCCGGTTCGCGTTTCGCGACGCCCCGGCGGGAACGGTCCGGCTGGAAATCTCCTACCTCGGCTTCGCGTCGCAGACGGAGACGCTGGCGGTGCCGCCGAAGGGAACCGCCGCCCACGAATTCCGGCTCGTCCGCGAGGGCGCTCCTGTCACCCGCACGGAGGGCGGCGTGGTCGTGCTCGAGAAGTTCGAGGTGATTGCCGACCAGACCATGAGCGCCCAGGCGCTGGCCATGAACGAGCAGCGCCACGCGGCGAACATCAAGAATGTCGTCGCCTTCGACGAACTCGGCGACCGCGGCTTCGAAAACATCGGCAACTATGTGCGCTTCCTGCCGGGCGTGGCCATCATCGAGGACGGCGATAACCCGGGTAAAATCGCCCTGGGCGGATTTCCGGCCGAGATGTCCAGCATCCAACTCGACGGGGCCAACCTCGCCGGCACGGGCATCGGCCCCGGAAGCAGCCGCACGATGGCACTGCAGGAAGTGCCGATGATGAACATCGAGCGGGTCGAGGTTTCCAAGGTTCCCACGCCGGACATGCCGGCGGCCGGCCTGGGTGGCTCATTGAATCTCGTGACCAAGACTCTGCTCGGCCTCAAGCGCCCCACCGCGAGCTACCAAGCCTACATGAATTTCAACAACCGGAACGGCCTGACGTTCGACGGCGGAGCCCGCCAGCCGACGGGAGCACTTTCGCCGCGCCACGCCGAGCCGTCCGTCAACACCAGCCTCGCCTTCCCAGTGGGGAAACGCCTGGCGATCAGTCTCGGCGTATCGCGTTCCTGGAAACAGCGCCCGACGGACGACACGCCGTCCGAGGTCGCTTTCTGGAATTTGAAGTCGACCTATCCGACCGGCCTGCCGAAAGATTTCGCCTTTGCGATCGGCCAGTGGAAGCAGGAGGCCGACATCACGCGCACGGAGAATTTCCAGGTGAATGTGGACTGGCGGCTCGCCCGCAACGATACCCTCAGCGTGGGCGTCCAGCGCCGGATCATCGCTGGCGAGAAAGCCACCAGTTTTTTCACGGCGCGCATCAACGCGAATTACGACGCCATCGGCGACGCGACGTATTCCCAGTCCCGGGGCAATACCGGCACGATGGAAATGGGGAGCAACAATCCGCTGAACTACGAGTCCACGACGACCAACGACCAGGCGAGCGTGCAATATCGACATCGCGGCAGCGAGTGGCGCATCGACGGGCAGGGCTCCTATTCCCGGTCGGTTCGGGAACGCAGCAGTTTGGGCAAGGGTTACTTCGCCGGCACCTTTGCGCGCATCGTCAACCTCAACATGCGCGGCGACGGCATGAATGAAGGGAACAGCATTTTGCCGCGCACCCTTTCGCTCAAGGATGCCGCCGGGAGGAACATCAACTGGATCGATGGCGACAACTACAGTCTGCAAAACACCACCGAGGAGTTCGCCGTGTATCAGACCGACCTGGCCTCCGCGCGCGTCGATGTGGCCCGCGCGTTCGGCGGCAGATTCTCCCTCAAGACCGGGGTGTCGTTCAACCGGATGGACAAGGACGACATCCGGCCCAACACGGCGTATACCTTTGTCGGCCAGAATCGAAATACCGCCGTCTCGGCGTATGACCTCATCGACGAGTCCATCGGGGTGAAAATGAACGGAACCCCCATCCGCTGGATCAGCCCGGTGAAGGCGCACAAACTTTTCGTCGATCACCCGGAGTGGTTCACGCTGAACTCAAGCGCGATCCAAAACGCGGTCACGAACTCCAAGCGCATGCTTGAGGACATATCGGCCGCCTACCTGCGGTTCGACCTGAAGCTGCTGCAGAACCGGGCCAACCTCACCGGCGGACTGCGCTACGAAAAAACGGCTCTCGACGGCTGGAGCTTGCTCAAGGATTCCTTCGCGATTTACCGGCGCGACAGCAGGGGAAACCTGCTGCGGGACAACGCTGGCGCACTCATCCGCATCACCACCGACGCCACCGAGCTGAACCGACTCCAGTTCAAAGAGCGAGGCAACCACGAGTCGCGTGACTACGACGGCCTGTATCCGAGTTTGAATTTCAACTACGCGTTCAGCGACAATCTCGTGGCCCGCGCCGCGTATGCGCGCACGCTCGGACGCCCCGACGTGAGCTACGTGGTCGCCGGCGTCACCCTGCCGGTCCCGACCGACACGAATCCGACCAGTGCCCGCACCATCGTGGTGGGAAATCCCGGCCTGGAGCCCTGGACCGCGGACAGTTTTCACCTCTCGCTCGACTCCTACCATCTCAAAGGCGGCTTCGGTTCGATCGGAGTCTACCGGAAAGACGTGAAGAACTTCTTCGCGCAGCGCGGCACGCCGGCGACGAAAGCGCTGCTGCAGAGCTACAATATCGCCGACAGCGACATCGAGTTCATGCTGAACGACCAATATGTGTTGCGGCGCTGGGAAAACGTCGGTGCCGCCCGGCTCGCCGGCGTGGAAGCGAGCTACCGGCAGGATTTGTGGTTCGTGCCGTCCTGGCTGAAACTGACGCAGGTTTGGGTGAACTACACCCATCTGCAGGTCAGCGGTGCGAACGAAGAGGATTTTGTCGGTTTCACGCCGGATGTCCTCTCCTTCGGGGTGAACTACATCCGCTCCCGTTTCTCCCTGCGGTTGACCGGATCATACCAGGCGGAAACGAGAAAATCTTACATCCTCGTCGTTCCGGGCACATCGAACGAGGGTTTTATTCCACCGCGGACCTACGAGTATCAGGCCGCGGCCACCCAATACGGCGTGAGTGCCGAGTATGCCGTCACCAAGCGTGCCTCGCTTTACCTGAATTGGAGCAATGTTTTCTCCGAGGATCTGCTCGTGTACCGCCGCGCTCCGGATACGCCGAAATACGCGCAAAACGCGCAGCGTTACGTGGTGCCCTCCTATATCATGTTCGGCGTGCGAGGACGCTACTGAGGTTTACTCGCGCCCCCTGCTTCCCCCAATGAGGAGATCGACCCCGATTCTGCTAATCGGCCTCGCGGCTTCGCTCGGTGCATCGGAGGTGCCCCGATTTGAAGCGGACGTGCTGCCGGTGTTTTATCGACATTGCTTCAGTTGCCATAGCGAAAAGCAGGCGAAGCCCAAAGGCGGTCTGCGATTGGATTCGGCGCAAGGGATAACCGACAGCGAGGTTGTCTTGCCCGGCAAGCCGGACGAAAGCGAGTTGCTGCGGCGGGTGTTGCTGCCGCTGACGGATGACGAGGTGATGCCACCGCTGAAGGGAGGGGCGCAGCCGCTCTCCGACGCTGAGCGAGGCTTGTTGCGCGAATGGATCGCCGCTGGGGCAACCATGGGCGGGTGGGGGAGGTTCGAGCATCGCGATGCGCCGCTTGATGATCGTCGCGTGGCGGTCCCTCGTGCCGCCGTGCCAGTGGTCGCCCGGCAGGTGGACGCGTTGATCGACCGCCACCATACGGCGAAGGGCACGAAGTTGAACCCGCCCATCAGCGACGAGGTGTTCTTGCGCCGCGTGTATCTGGACGTCGTCGGCCGCATCCCGAGCCTGGACGAAAGCACGCGGTTCCTCGCTTCGACCGGGGAGAGCAGGCGGGCCCGGCTGGTCGACGAGTTGCTCGGCAGCGAGGGCTATGTGAGCCACACGTATAACTGGAAAGCGGACCAGCTCCGGATCAACCCGCGCCTGTTGGCCGCAGGGCAACCGGGTTGGCTCTACGACGAGTGGGTGAAGGACGCCATTCGTTCGGGCCTGCCGCACGACGAAACCGTGCGCCGGCTGATCACTGCCAGCGGTTATCTCTGGGAAAACGGTGCGACCGGATTCTATCTCCGCGATCTCGGGATGCCGTTGGACCACGCCTCGAACCTGTCGCGCGTCTTCCTTGGCACGCGCCTGGAATGCGCCCAGTGTCACAACCATCCGCTCGAGCCGGTGACCCAGAAGGATTTCTTCCAGATGGCGGCTTTCACCGCCGGCGTGTCAAACCTCAGCAGCCCGAGCGGTTACTCCAATGACAACGTAAAGCAGTGGCCGCAGATCAAGGCGCTGCTGGAGGGGATGGGGGCAGACAAGGCGCTGCAGGATGGCGTAAGCCGGGCGATCGCGCCCATGAAACGTCTCACGAAGGATTCCGACAAACCGCTCACCTTTCCGGCGACGTATGCGTACGATGAATCGGCGAGGGGCCGGCCCGTGGTTCCGCGGACCCTTTTCGGCGACGAGGCCCCCGTCGGCGATGGCGATCGCCGCCGGGCCTTCGCGGAGTGGATGACCTCGCCCCGCAATCCACGCTTTGCCAAGAACGCAGCCAACCGCCTTTGGCGGCGGGTCATGGGCGCCGGCCTGATTGAGCCGGTCGACAGCCTGTCCGCCCTGCCTCATCCGGAACACCGGGAACTGCTCGACTTCCTTACGGCGGCGATAATCGGCTTCGGCTTCGACGAGCGGGCCTACCTCGCCGCGTTGCTGAATACGCGTTTGTATCAGAGCGAGGCCGTGCGCGAGCGACCAGAGCCTGGGACGGCCATCGGGTTGCACGGGCCACTGCTGCGGCGGCTGTCGGCCGAACAGATTTGGGACTCGCATCTCGTGCTCCTCGTGCCGGACCTCGACCAACGCAAATCCGCGGTGCACCACGAAGGCTCCAATTTGAATCCGGCGCGATTGCGCCGTCTCACCGCGATGTCCGCCGATGAGATCATCGCGCGGGCCCGCGACGAAATGGCCTACCGCGTCCGGCGCCGCGAATATGACCTGCGCCTCGCAGACCAAAAAAAGGAGCTCGCGGCGGCGCAGGCTCGCGGCGAGGCCGCCGAGGTGCGGAGACTCAAGTCCGCCCACGCCCGCGAGAATGAAGACTTCTTCAGCCGGGAGCTGCTGGGGCTGGAGATGGGCGGACCCCAGACGGTGCGGGACACCGATCCACGCTGGAAATCACTGCCGGGTGATTTTCTCCGGGCCTCGGAGATTCCGCTGCCGTTGCCGCTTGGGCATTTCCTACGTCAGTTCGGTCAGTCGGATCGCCGCGAGATCGACGCCTTCAATCGCGAACCCAACACCACGCACGCGCTGGCCTTGATGAATGGCGAGCTGATCACGCGTGTCCTCGCACCTGATTCCCTCCTGCGGCGCCGGCTGGCCGCAACTGATGGGAGCAGGGATCGTTTGATCTCGCTGATCTATCGCGCCATCTTCGTGCGCGTTCCAACCGACGGAGAGCTTGCCACCTTGACGGACCTCACGGCGTCGAGCCTGACGCCGGAGGAGGACACAATTTGGGCGCTGCTGAACTCGCCCGAATTTCTCTTTCAGCAATAGCGCCCGTATTCTCCCTCGTATGAAGTCAACCCCGACCGATTTCCACCGCCGTGCCTTCATGGAGCGTTTCGTCAAATTGTTCCTCGGCGTAAATCTGCTGCCGGGCCTCGCGCGCCTGAACGCAGCGGGAGCGCCGTCCGGTGGAAAGGCGAAGCGTGTCATTTTTCTCTACCTGCGCGGCGGGCTTTCGCACATCGACACCTTTGACCCCAAGCCGGGGCGGCCCGAGATGGGTGGCGTGCGGGCGATCGGCACGAGTGCGGACGGGGTGCAGGTTTCCGAGTGGTTTCCGCGCATGGCGCAGCAGATGCATCATGTTTCCCTCGTGCGCTCGATGACCTCGACGCAGGGTATCCACGAACTCGGCACCTACTTGGCGCACACCAGCCACTTCATGACACCCACCATCCGGCACCCGGGGCTCGGCTCGTGGGTCGTGAAGCTGCTCGGTTCCGAGAACCGGCTGCTGCCGGGCAACGTGCTCGTCAACGGCAGTCCGCAGCACCCGGGCGGCGGATATTTTCCCGCGCATCTCGCACCATTGCCCATCGTGGATCCGGGCGCGGGCCTGCAGAACTCCGTGCTGCCCGCGGCAGTGAGCGAGGCGGATTTCACCCGTCGCACCGCCCTGGCACGGGCCATTGGCAGCCACTTCGTGCAGCAGACGCCGCACCGCGACGCGGCGGCGTATCTCAAGATTCAGCAGGAGGCCGCCGCCCTGATGAAGAGCGACGACCTCAAGGTCTTCGACATCTCGCGCGAAGACGCCCGGACGCAGGCGGCGTATGGTTCGCATACGTTTGGCAAGGGCTGCCTGCTCGCGCGCCGCCTGGTCGAGGCGGGCGTGCGGTTCATCGAAGTGGAGGACGACCAAAATTGGGACACCCACAACGATCAGATCAAAGCGATGCGGATCATGACGCCCTCGGCGGATCAGACGATGGCCGCTCTGCTCGAAGACCTCCATCAACGCGGCCTCCTGGCCAGCACGCTTGTCGTGATGGCGACCGAGTTCGGCCGTTCGCCGCAAATCAGCAACGTCACCGCCGGGCGCGGACACCACCCCGGCGTCTTCACCTGGTGGCTCGCGGGTGGGGGAGTGAAAGGCGGCTACGTCCACGGCAAGTCCGACGAAATCGGCGAACGTGTCGCGGAAAATCCCGTTACCATGCCGGACTGCAATGCAACGGTGGCCATGGCCCTGGGCCTGGACATTGGTCACATCGAACATTCGCCCTCGGGGCGCCCCTTCACCGTGGCGGACAAGGGCAGGCCCGTGACGGCGTTATTTTCGTAGTCACCTGCCCGCACCTGTTTCCCCGGCCGCTTCTTATTCCACGCGAACCCGTTTTTCTTCATGCACCCCAAATCACCCGCCTGGTTCTCCTTCCCGCTCGTCGTCGTGTTTCGACTGACCTTCGTTGCGCTCGTAATTCCCGTCGCCCTTTTCGCCCAGGCGTCCCGACCGGCCTCCGTGTCGGCGTCCGACGAGGCGGTGTCGCTGCCGGAATTCCGGGTCGAGACGAACAAGGACAACAGCTACCTCGCCACCGAAACCACCTCGGGCACGCGCACCGCGGCGAAGTTGATCGACCTGCCGTTCTCCGTGCAGTCGCTGCCGAGTGAATTCTTCAACGACTTCATGCTTTTCGATTTCGACGAACTGAATGGTTACGTCAGCAACATCAAGCCGGCCGATGCCGCCGGTGCCGGTAATGGCGGCTCACGCCTGCGGGGCTTCGGCATGCCGCAATTCCGCAACGGTTTTTCGATCATCCAGCAACCCGACTCCAACAACGTCGACCGCGTCGAGGTCCTGAAGGGGCCGTCCGCCGGCATCTACGGCGCCACCGCGCCCGGCGGCGTGATCAATTTCATCACGAAGAAGCCGAAGGCCAGGGCCGAGTCGTCGCTGGAGTTCATCGGCGGCGACAACAACTACAAGCGTGTCAGCGGGAGCACAACCGGCCCGCTGACAAAGAATATATTCTACCGCCTCGACGGCACCTACTATGATTTCAACCGCCCGACCGACTGGTGGTATAACCGTACCTTGGACATCAGCGGCGGCCTCGTTTACAAACTCGGCGCCAATACCTCGATCAGCGCCGAGTTCGCGTTCACGCAGCGGAACGCCAACCCGTTTGTCGTCTTCACGCGCTACGTCGACAAGGCCAACCGCACCCAGGGCCTCGTCTACACGATCCCCGGGGAGCAGTATCCCGGGTTGGGCGAGCGCCTCACGCGCTTCAACCAGGCGGGCCCCTACAACCGCTACCAGCGCTACAACAATTCAAGTTACCTCACGTTCCAGCATCGCTTCAACGAAACGTGGTCGCTCCAGTCCAACCTTTCCTACACCAACCGCCACTTCCGCCGCTTCGGTCCGACGAGCCTCGGCAATTGGAGTCTGATCACGAACAACTGGACCGGCACGCGTTCGCCCTATCACCAGGAGTTCGTCTACGAGCAGGACGGCGCGCAGGTCGATCTTGCGGGCAAATTCAAGGCCATGGGCGCTGAGCACCAGTCGCACCTCGGCTTCGACTGGATCTACCTCGGGCAGAAACAAAAGACGTGGAACCTCACCAACACCGCCGCGATAACCGCGCTGATGCCGCCGGGCGTCACGCTGGCGTCCTGGCAGAAACCAAACCCCTTCGATCCTGATTTTCTCGTCCGTGCCGGCCAACCGTCTTTCGACAGCGTGTGGCCCATGGTCGATGGCTCGACCTTCAACCTCTACAACGAGGAATTCGGGGTGTTCTACAACCACATGGCCAGCTTCCTCGAGGATCGGCTCGTGTTGATGGCCACGGGCCGCGCCGACACCTACTCCCTGCATCGGCAGCAGCCGCTCAGTGCGCGCACCACCCTGCGGGACGCTACTTCCGACAAGAAATACACGACCTATTCCCTCGGCCTCAGCTACAAGATTGTCGGACAAAAACTCGTCGCCTACGGCAGTTACGGCAGTTCCTTCGATCCGGCTCCTTCGGTCGACACGAACACCGGCCAAATCTATGGCAACACCGAGGCGCGCGGCGGAGAACTCGGCTTCAAGGGCATCCTGCTCGACGGCGGGTTCTCGTATTCCGCCGCCGCATTTACGGCGCGGCAGGAAAACGAGACGACCAGCAACCCCGACAATCCCGGTGGCACCAATCTCCTCCTGCCCTCGCTGACGCCGGGCGGCAGCACCCGCTCGCGTGGCATCGGAATCGACGTCAGCGGCCGGGTGACGCAAAATCTTTCGCTCATCGGCAACATGGGCTGGCTCGACTGCCGCACCGTGCAGAATCTGGCCGCCCCCACGAGCGTTGGCCAGCGCGTCGCCAACAGTGGTCCCGCGCGCAAAGGCAGCGTCGCCGGCACCTACGCGTTTTCGAACGGCTGGATCAAGGGCCTGCGCGTCGGTCTCACCTACTATTACTCCACGGAGAACATCCGCATCTACGGAACCGCCACGTCGACGAACGTCTATCTGCCGGCGAACAGTTATTGGGGCGGCATGATGGCCTACTCGTGGAAGATCCGCGGTAACAGGACGCTGAGTTTGCATCTGGCCGCCACCGATCTCTTCAACCAGCAAATTCTCACGGACAACGCCTTCTGGCCCGCCGGCACCCAGTGGAAGTTGAGCACGGCCATTAAATTCTAAACCTGCGCCGCACTAGGTTGGTTCGGCAACAGACAGGAAAGTTTCCCGCCTACATCGGTGGCCGGCGACGACCGTGAGTGAAGCACCCAGATGCTAGCCTACAGTATCACATGCAACATCCATCCCTGCGACAGCGTTCACACCTTTCCGCCCGGTCGGCTCGTGGGCTGCTTCGCCGTGTAATCGTGGCCGCGCTCCGGCTGGGCGCCATCGCGACGACGCTCGTCCTCGGCCACGCCGTCTGGGGGGCCGAAACTTCGGCGCGTCGAAACACTCACTTTCGACCGGGACAACCGTGGCCCGATGCGCAGGGCACGCACGTCAATGCCCACGGCTTCTGCATTCTAGATTTTGGGGGACGCCACTATTGGTATGGTGCGGACAAGATCGCGGGAAAGACTGAGTCCGAGAAGAACGAAGCCGGCGTGCGGTGCTATGTCGGCGACGATCTCCTCAACTGGCAGGACGCCGGGCTGGTACTGTCCGTCTTCGCACCGACAGCTCATGCCGATTTGGCCGACGCCTCCATTCTCGACCGGCCCAAGGTGATCTATCACGCCGCTACGAAAAAATTCATCCTCTATTTCAAACTCTACCCACCCAAGTCGCAGGGCGGTAAAACTGGCACCGACTACGCCTACGTCGGCGTGGCGACCGCTACGGTGCCGACGGGGCCGTTTCTCTACCAGGGTCGTTTTCTCGGCGGCAACAGCCCGTTCGGCACCGGCGACTTCACTATTTTTTCCGACATTGACGGCTCGGTTTACCACCTCGGCGTGCGTAAGCCCGACAAAGCGCATGTCTGCGGCCGCCTGTCCGACGACGGTCTTCAGCCCGCCGGAGACTACGTGGAGCTGGCCGGAATCACTCAAGCAACCGAAGCCCCCGCTCTGTTCCGTCGCGGAAACAAAATCTACTTCCTCGGATCCGGCAGCAGTGGCTGGGCGCCCAACGCCGCCCGACTGTTCGTGGCGGATCGGGTCACCGGCCCGTATCAGGACCTCGGCAATCCCTGCCGCGGCGTAAATCCCCACAACAATCTCGGCCCGGAAAAAACCTTCGGAGGGCAAAGCACGTTCGTGTACCCCGTCGCCGGCCGACGCGATGCGTGGATTGCCATGTTCGATATCAATCAGCCGCAGGATCCGATTACCTCTGGCTACATTTGGCTGCCGGTCGAATTCGAGGGTGACCGTCCGATCATCCGCTGGCGAAACCAATGGAACCTGTCGGTTTTCACTGAAAAATGAGTGCACGTCCGATCTCGAAACTTCTGCCGCTGCTCGTGGCGTTGCTGCTCACCTCCGCTTCCGCCCAGCCGATCACCAACGACCGCTATGCCGTCGCACCCATGGCAGACGGTGCCGTGCAAGTCTCCGCAACGGATGCGGGCGCATGGACTTTCCGGGGAGATTTCGTGGTGCTCATGGCCGCAGCCGACCCGAAGCCCGCGATGAGGCCAGGCGGTATCCCGCACGTTCCCTACAATCTCCTCACGTGGCAGACGGCCACCAGGCCGGCCGGTGCCGCGCTCAAAACGGTTAAACGTTCCATCGGACAGGGCGGCGACGGTTTCGACGACCGGATCCTGGAAGGCGACACGCAGCGGCGCACGGCCGATGTCTTCGCCGCCGCGCCCCTCACGCACGTCCGCGCCACTGCCGTTACACGCGACGGCGACGAGTTCCGGTTCGCCTTTGCGGAGCAATCCGCCTTCACCCTCAGTGCCACGCTCACGCTCCCCGCAGGCGACGCCGAACCCGTGCTCACGTTCACGCTTACGCCCAAGCGCACCGCATGGTTCTCGGTCGGATACACCGGTGCTCCGGCGTTCGCCACGGCGGAAATCGCCGAGAACTGGCAGCCGTTCATCTGGCAGGAAAAACGCTTCCCCGACCGATCCTATCTCACGCCGGCGTTCGAGTGCTCGCTGCCCGCGACGTTGCTGCGGAAGGGCAACGTCACCCTCGGCGTGGTGGTCGATGCCGACGAACTTCCCTTCTCGCCGCTGCCGTTGCTCGACAACAGCCGCTTCGGCGTTGCGTTGCGCAATGCCGCGGGCGAGGCGCAGCCGATGGTCTTCGCGCCGATGCTCGGCGGCGCCGAATCGAAGCGCGCGCCCGGCCAGGCCTTCACGTTCAAGGTCCGCCTCTTTGCCGGAGCGGGCGACGTCACCGCCGCCTACGAGGCGCTCGCGCGGCGGCTCTACGGCTTCCACGACTACCGCCGCAACGCCATCGCTTCGCTCAACGAGACGCTGGACAACATGATCGACTACGGAATGAGCCACTACAGCTGGTTCATCGCAGAACTGAAGGGCTGTTCCTATTCGACCGACGTTCCCGGAGCGGTGAAGAACGTATCGTCGCTCAATCCGCTCAACCTCGCCCTCGTCACCGATGACGAGGAGATTTTTCAAAAGCGCGCCTACCCGATCGTCGAGTTCATGCTCTCGCGTGAAAAATTCCTCTTCTCTCTCGATCCCAAGCAGAAAATCCAGAGCCCGTCGCGCGCCCTGCTCGGCCCTTGTGCGCCGGTCAGCGAACTTGCCACCCTCTACGGCATCACGCACGGCGCCTCGCCGATTCTTCGCCAACTCGCCGAGCGCATGCTCGGAAAAAAACGCACGCTCAACCTCGGTGACGTCACCGAGGGCGGCACCTGGCCCAACCAACTTGCGCTTTACCGCGAGACTGGTGAGGCGCGTTTCCTCACCGCCGCCCGCCGGGGCGCCGACGCCTATCTGGCCGAACGCATGGCCAATCCAGCCGCGGATTTCAATACGCCCGGCCTCTTTTTCTGGACCGGCTACGCGCCGCAGTGGATCGACCTGTTTCAGCTCTACGAGTCGACCGGCGACCGCCGCTACCTCGACGCCGCGCGGCAGGGTGCCCGGCAGTATGCGATGTTCACGTGGATGGCACCCCGCATCCCCGACGAAGACGTACTCGTAAATCCCGGCGGGAAAGCGCCGGTCTACTGGTATCTCAAGAGCAAAGGCCACGCGCCGATGATGTCGCCCGAGGAGCGAGTGCCCGCGTGGCGCCTGTCCGAAATCGGCCTCACCCCTGAATCTTCCGGCACGATGTCCGGCCACCGCGGCATCTTCATGGCCAACTACGCACCGTGGATGCTCCGCATCGCCGCGCTTACCGGCGACCAGCTGCTCCACGATGTCGCCCGCTCCGCCATCGTGGGCCGCTACCGCAACTTTCCCGGCTACCACATCAACACGGCGCGCACCACGATCTACGAGCGCACCGACTACCCGCTGCGGGATCACAAGGAACTCAGCGTGAATTCGTTTCACTATAACCACATTTGGCCGCACATGAGCATCCTGCTCGACTTCCTCGTGACCGACGCCTTTGCGCGCTCTGGCGGCCAGATTGATTTTCCCGCGCACTTCATGGAGGGCTACGCCTATCTGCAGAGCAAATTCTACGGCGATCGCCCCGGAAAATTCTTCGACCGCGACGATGCCGTGCTCTGGCTGCCGCGTCGTTTGATCAAGAGCGGTTCCGTTGAGATCAACACCCTCGTCGCCCGTGGTCGCGACCGCCTCTACCTAGACCTTGTCCCAAAAATCGGCTTTTAGGAAACCGGGTGGAATGCGGTGGTCAAAATGGCCGGCCGACCGGCCTGGCATGACGGATCTGGATCGAAACTGACCTTTGGTCCCGTGGGCCGGCCGTCGGCGCGGCTTTTCTTACTGTA
>CANJIU010000081.1 GCA_947474365.1 Opitutia bacterium
CTGTTGCGGCGTGCCGTGCGCCTGAATCCAGGTTTCCAAGACGCTTTTCTGCTCGGCGCTCATGGGCATTACAAGCGGCGGTCTGCTCATGCAGCCAAGCTGACAGGGCGAAATCATTATGTCTAGCCATTAATGCAGCACTACACTAGTTTCGATCAGAAACCGATCCGACGCACGATCATAAACTTACGTCGTTAGGGGCTTTTTAGACGCCCTCTTAGAGAATATTAAATAATACTGTAGCCATATTGGTGCAGATCGGATAGGCCGGGTGCATGAAAACTCTGTCGTTGAATCTGCGAGAACGGATCGTGGCGGCATACGACGCCCAGGAGGGCACAAGAGAGGAGATTGCCATTCGTTTCCGGGTTTCACTGGGCATGGTAAAGAAGCTCTTGCAGCAGCGGCGTAAGACCAATGACCTCGGTCATCGGCACCGCTACTCTGGCCGGAAGGCCAAGGTGCTGCCGGAGTATCGGGAGAAGCTCGCCACGCTGGTCGCCACGCAGCCCGACCTGACGCTGACGCAGATCAAGGAGAAGCTGACAATGCCCTGTACGGTACCGGCGGTCCATTACGCCCTGATCGCTTTGGGTCTGACATATAAAAAAAAACTCTCCATGCAGCCGAGCAAGACGGATCCGATGTCTCGTCCGCGCGGCACCAGTGGCGCAGTGAGCAAAGTCAGCTCAATGCCAGCCGGCTCGTCTTCATCGACGAATCGGCGGCCAAGACCAACATGACCTGTCTGCGCGGGCGGGCGCCGTGTGGGCGGCGGTTGGTGGCGAGTTGTCCCCACGGCCATTGGCAGACCACTACGATGATCTCCTCTGTCCGGCTCGACGGCCTGCATGACCATCGACGGCGCCACCAACACCGAATTTTTCCAGGCTTACGTTCGCGAGATCCTGATACCCACCCTGTGTGTCGGCGACATCGTGATCCTGGAAAATCTCGGCACCCACAAGAATGAAGCAACTCTGGCGCTGCTCGCGACAGCGGCCGGTGCAGAGGCTCGGTTCCTGCTTGTCAGCCTATTCGCCCGATCTCAATCCAATCGAAACTGATGTGGAGCAAGGTGAAGGCTCTCTTGCGGCCGCCGGCGCGCGCACTCACTCAACACTCTTGCAGGAGATCGCGCAGCTCCTCGGAGCGGTCCGCGCTGACGACCGCAGTCATTTGTTTTGCCCAGTGCGGCTATAGTTTTATTTAATATTTTCCCGTTATAGCTCTATTTCTGTCAGAAATAGGAATGCGAATATCTGACGAAACTATGGGGAAGCACGTACAGTCCATCGACCGGGCACTCTCCCGCAACGCCAAGTCCGCCGTAATTCGCAAAGTCGGCCGTGGGCTTTACAAGGTCCCGCCGGACCACCGCATCATCGGCCCGCTTTCAGCGACAACTGAGGCCGTGGTCGGATTCCCATTGGCGCTGGACAGGCGTGACACGCATGACCGACACACTACACCGTCGAGAAGGGGATGACGCCGTGAGCATGGGAACCTACGTGCACGTGCTCCGGGTGCTTGGCATTGCGGAAGACTTGGACGCGGTAGCGCGCCGACGTGCTCGGGCGCAAGCTGCACGATCTGGAACTCCCAGTCCGAAAGATCGCGGCGGCCCGGAAAGGAGACCAGTGAGTTCCAAGAGCCGGGCTTTGCGTGATGAGGTGCTGGTCGTGCTCGATGCGGTTTTCGTGCCGACGGCCTGCCCTATCGGCACGTTGTACCACGCCGGGCCTCAACCTGAATTATGAAACAAAGCCGCCTCGGTAAGCGTGCAGACCGGTATTATCTCTGAGTAGGGGAATCGTTTCCGCTCGCTCACGTACGTGGCCACACCTAGGCCGTTTGGCATCCTTAGAACGAGCTGGTTTCTTGAGTCGGATTAGTGGCATCGTCGGTGCTCAACACCATGGGCAAAGCAAGCAAACACCGACTGTGTCCGGCGCTCGGCCGGGAAATCTCCCGCAGTGAATGCGGCGAAAACCGCCACAGCCGTTGGGCTTGTCCGGTCGCGTGTCCGCACAGTCCCTTCGCGCTGGAAAACTACACCGCGTTGCTCTCGACCGAAGACGCGCTCGACCGTCGGACGCTCTCGTGGATGTTCGAGGAAGCCCGCGACCGCGCCGGATTGGAGCACGGGTTGCAAAGTGCGTTGCGCGCCGAGTCCGGGCACGGCGCCCATGCCTTCACGACGTGGAATCTTTTTTTTCGTCGTGACGAACGCGGCCTGACCTGCGCGCAACGTTGGGCCCAAGCTAAGTTTACTGACCTCAACAACGACGAGCGCGTGTTTGTTCAGGCGAAGATGCAGATGCGGGTGGTCCTGTTCGAAGTGCATCGCGTCCTCGATGAACAGCGCGTCGAGGGGGTCGATCTGCTGGCGCCGGAGGCCACGCCCATGATCTTCGTCGATCGCAGCCTCGCCGCCCGGACACCGCGGTTTGCAACCCTGTTGGCTTGGGCCTATCCACTCCCGCATTTTTGGCGGCTCAGCGGCACCGCGATTTTCATGGGGGATGTCGAGGATTTCGAAGCGGTGGAGGTGGTCATGGAAACGGTCCGGCACCTGGGTGGGCCGACGGAAGTCGCCGCGTTGCGCCTGTGGTTGGCTGAGCATTTTGTCCGCGTGGACCAGGCGTTGATGGCGACGGCGAAGGAGCGCCACCGTCTCATGCTGGCCAGTGTGGACGCGCAGCTCGGCCTGGCGCTTTACGCTTTGCAGGCGCCGTTCGCCGAGTGTCGTGCCGCGCTCGATGCGGAGCCCGAGATTGAACGCGACGTACCGACCGACAAAGAACGTGGTGAGGGTTTCGCCGAGGCGCGGGACTGGTTTGACGATCAGGCTCCGGCGACGGCTGGGCGCAAGCTGCTCGGTCGCGTTTTGCTCGGCCAGGCTTTCTGGCGACTCGAAGCCACAGGCGCGGCGCGATTGGTGGCTCTGCGTGAACGATTCGAGAAACGGCTGGGCAAACGCATGCGTTTCGACCGGGAGCGGCGCGACAATGTCGGATCCCGCTTGGCGATGGGGATGCCGACGCCAGATCAGGCGCTGGTGCCGCCGCGATTGTTGCAGAGGCCGATGCAGGTGGAGTTCTCCACTTCTCTGGTGTCAGTGCCGATGCCGCACGGCTCGAAAGCCGACATTGAGGCCCATTTCATGCACGAGTATTTGCGCGATTATGCCGACCAGTCCGTGCCCGCGCTCGGCGGAAAAACGCCCCGCCAGGCGGCCGGCGATCCATCCTTGCGGAAGAAACTCCTTCATCTGATCAAGCCGCTGGTGCGGCGAATCGACGAGGCGAACCTGCGCACTGGGCGCACTGACGACCTCAATGGGCTGTTGCGCGAACTGGGACTGGTCGAGATCGACTTTCCGCCGCCGCCGCGCCGCGCGCTGCCGCCCGAGATGCCTGACCACGAGCGCGGTTACCCGGACGAAACTGAACCGGCTGGAGTGAAGGCTCGGCAGGCATCCCAACCGTTGCCACCCGGGCCGCTGGGCGTGAAGGAGGTCTCGGAACGGATGCACGGCGCGCTCGCCGGCTTCGATACGGCGGCTGCGGCGATTGATGAGCTGACCGCGAGCGGAGCGACCTTGTTGGAGGATGTGGAAGCTTTGGCCGAGGGTATGCTTTCCGAGGGCGAATCCAGTTTTCTCATCACCTTTCTTTTGCACGGTTGGTTCGCGTTGGTGCCTCCAGGTACGCGAGCGCCAGAGCTGGACTACGAGGCGATGGCGGCAGAACTCAGGCGCGAGTTGGAGCGTGTGCCATCGTGGATGGCGGGTGGTCCGAGTGAGGCGATGAACAACATGACTTCGGGTTGCCCGCAGCCGGTATTGTTGCAGTTACTGATAGCCGAAATGTTCGAGGGCTCCACCCAGGCGCCGAAGAAGCTGCGTCCGAAACCCGAGGCGATGATCTCGATGATCGCGATCCTGAAGATCGTGATCCATGAGGTGGACCGTGCCCTGCGCGCACGTTGAGTCCGGTGAGAAGCCGACCGGGGCGCAAGAACTCCATCCGGGAGCCTCGCTGAGGGATCGGCGAATTTGGGTGGGAAAAGCGATTAGCTGAGCTGGCGCATTTCGCTCCGAATGGGTCGACTCCTTTGACTGCGCAGAGCGAGCGCGACTCAAAGCAAGTCTCCAGGAAACGGAGGCGACGCGCGGTATCGACTCCAGACTGGTCGCCGCCAATGCAGCCTTGCACTACCACGAACGAGGCCCGCCGGATGTCATGCGATAACTTCCAATGTGCAGGATCGTTCCCATGACGTTGGATTGAACGCAGCGCTATCGGCTCTTTTGCGTCACACGCAGCGAATCCCGCGGAGGTGACCGCCCTCCGCAACACGAATCGGCCGCTGTTGGTGGCCGCACTCGCAACGTTTCTTGGGCGGCCAATCGGAATTGCGCAGAGGAGGTGTCTTGACCGTGCGATTCAACTCCGTCGGTTGGCGTCGCAGGGCGAGCTTCTCCAGGACGAGAACCTCGCCGGGTTCGAAGCTCAATGGTATCGCCCCATCTCCCGAGTAGATTCTCGGTCGTGACGATCGGACGACGCCTCATCGGGGTCGGACGTGCGTTTTCCGTAGCCGAGCACCTGCCGATTGCGTCGCACGGGGACGCTTCGCAATCTACCGAGATGCCCAAGCCATCCCGACGCCTCTCGCGGGCCGTTATCGTCCGGGCGCTTTCGCGCCTCGGCGAGCTTTGCACGGAAAAGAACAGTCGTGTCGAAATAGCGATTTACGGCGGTAGGGTCATGATGCTCGCGTACGACTGCCGGGAAACCACCAAGGACATCGACGCGATCTTCCACCCGCCGGAAGTGGTTGAGCCGCTCATCAGGCAGGTCGCCCGCGAACAGAAACTGCCCGAAGATTGGATGAGCAGTGGCGTAGGGTCGTTTGTCTCCAGGCGCGAAGAGCGAATTCAGTTCAAGCAGCTCCAGATTCCTGGCCTCGCCATCACCCGCCCCTCCGCCAAATACCTGCTGGCGATGAAGTGCCGGGCGAGGCGACTGCCGACGCCGTTCCGCGCCGGCGACATGGCGGACACCAAGTTTTTGCTCCGCGAACTCTCGATCTGTTCCATGGCGGAGGTTGATGCGATCGCCGTCGAGTTTTATGGTGCCGCGGCCCTCGATCGGGGAAAGCGGTGGCTGGTTGAAAAATTGTTGCGGGAGGTGCGCCATGGTTAAGTCGGGAGGCCGACCCTGGCGGCGGCCGCGGAGTCTGTTTGAAGTCGTGCGCGATGCGGAGACGACCGAGGACATCGGCTGCAATCTCGCGGACTTCCTCGATCATATGAACTTGCTCGCGAAGCGACCGGGGTCGGCCGTTCGTATGGCCGCGGGCCTACGCACCGAACCGCCCCGGACAGGCGACGCCGTGCAGGATGCCTATCTGGCCGCCGTGGCTGCGCATCTGGCACACCGGCTGCGGGTGCCCGCCTGGGCCGATAAGAAATCCCGCCGGCTCGAACACCCCTGGTTCGCGTTGCCCGATGCTTGGGCCCGCGCCACACTGCTTCGCGATTCGCCGGCTGCTTTCCGGGAACGAAATCTCTTCACGACCGAGGATGCGCTGCACCGGTGCTAAGACGTTCGCAACTGTTAGCGCTCTGGGGTCGATCCTTGCTGGGCTTTTGGCCGCCTGCTTCATTCAACCTCGTAGGAAACAGCTCCGGTTTCTTCCCGTCGTTGGCAAACCTGCGTTTTGTGAGTTTCGCTAAAGTGAAGTAGGTCGCGAGCAAACGGGCGTGAGCAGGGGAAATGACGGTATCGAGCGATCTACATTGCGGTTGGACGAAGACGTCGGCCGGACGGATCTGGGTAGGGAGCAGCGCGTGGGGCAACGTAAACGCCGCGTGAAAATACGTCGTATCGCGGAGATCCGACTGTTGCCGCTCCAGCCACGCGCGGGCGAGCCGGCTCGGGCAACGCGGGCAATGGCGGTTGTCGCAGCCGCGCGGGATGAGTTCGATCGTCGCGCAGAGACGGCAGACATACTCGGCGTAGCCGAGTTCGCCCGTGCCGCAGCAGGCGAGTGTCCGCAGGATACAGCTTTCCTCCGCCGGCACCCCATGCGTGGCGAAATGGCTCTCGAGACTGGCGCCCATGATCGCGCCGAGCTTGCCCGCCGCCGGTGCTGGTTCGCCGCTCACGGCATAGCGTTGGAGGACGGCGCGGGCGGCGTCGCGGGCCGCAGATCGAGCGGACTGGGGATGCGGCCGAGCCGACCGGCGGTCACGTGTTGGTAGCGCGCGGTCGTCGTAAGACTCGTGTAGCTGCCGAGGAGTCATTGCATCGCGGCTGCCACTGACTGCGGTGGCCGGCGTCTGGAGCGGCGCGGCAGCGGCGGCGCTGACATTTTGGGAACGAGTCGGCGCCGAGCAGGCGGTGTCGGATTCTTTCCGCGCGATTGTCGAGCGCAACTGCGAGGTCGTGCGGCGGCTTGTAAGACCTGTTCGGCCGACCAAGACCGCTTTGTTACCGGTTTTTTGGCCCAGTTGCTCGACCGGTCAACCGGATCGGTTCGGCTCAAGTGTGGACCGAGGCGGCATCGGCCTGGTCGCCTGGGCCGGAAAATATTCCGGCCCGGGTTCCTGAACTTAAAAAAGCCGACGATCAGCTGCTCCCGATCAACCCTCAAACCCCGACCAACATGTCCAACCTCACGCCGCCTGATATGCCTCCCATGAAGCACTGGTACGACGACTATCGGCAGAACCCGACTCCGCGCTGGTGGATCCGCACCCAAAACGCATTCATCTGGTGGATATCCTACGTGGTTACCTACTCGGTGGCCCGCATCCCGATCGGCATCGTTCTCGGAGCGCTCGACCCACACTGGGACGGAACGCTGTCCTCCAAGATGTGGCGCACTGACATCATCACCTTCTGGCCGTTTGTCGCGCTATGGAATTTTCTAAACCGCCATACCACTGCGGTCACGTGGATCGGCGCCATCTGGTTTGCCGGCTTCTGCATCACTTGGTTCTGCGTTATCACCTGGTGGCTCTTCAGGAGCGTCAACGACTACATTCGGACGATGCTGGATAACCGTTGAGAGTTGACCTGGCACCATCCGCGTCACGACGACGCGAAGTCAGACGGCCGTCTCAGTGTTTCATGAACTTTCTGCCCGAACCCGCAGCGGCATCCGGTGCCGATGAGCCCGACATGCGTCGATCGATATCCTTCAATCGTGGGGGAGCGAGACGGACTTCCCGGTGGGGCCCGCGGGATCCCCCGGTGCAGGACGTTGCCGCCTTCTGCTCTGCGCGGCCACGCGATCTCCTGCCGCAGGTCGTGACCCGGAAACAAGAAAAGATGAAGCTCATTACCCAAGGGAGGGCGCGACGAGCGAAGGCAACCTCAAGCTGCACTGCATCCAGCAGTCCACGCCGACGAAAGCGCCAGCGTTTGCGCCGGCGCGCGGTCGTGATGATTGCTCTGATCGTGATCTTACTCGCTGCGATGCTACTCTGGTGGTACCGGCCGAATTTTTACTCCGCGCTTCTCAAAAGTGCGGGGCATTTATTCTGGGACGCGAAATCAGCGGTCGTCGAACTCGTCCTCACTCTCTTGGCCGTGTTGGTGCAACGGCGTAAATGACGACGCGGCCAGTCTTTCTCTGCATCTTGCGAGCAAAAATCAACTGCACCTGTTCAGGTCGGCCCAAATCGAGATTTCACGGATGAGCTCCTCAAAGAACGCGCGGCCGTGGTCGGCGCGGTCTCAAATCTGCGTGAGGGAGAACTCCGCCTGCAAAACGGACAGGTCGTAGCGGTAGCCGGCGGCCCGATCCTTGGCGCTGTAGGAATGGGGCGACCGGGCCAGCCACTTGCGGAAGAACCGATCGATGCACGGCGCGGTGAGGCTCGCGGCGAAACACCGGGCCGCCTTGAGGTCGGCACAGGAAAGCAGACCGTTGTCGAGCGCCTCGAAGGCAATGCCGCGCCGCTCCAACTGGCGCTTGAGATACTCGTGACCGTTGAGACACAGCTTGGCCGGGTACGGAAAATAGGACCAGAACTTGAAGAAGAACGGGCCGAAATCCCGATCGTAACAGTAAAAGTAGTACATGTTGACCAGGGCGTGGGGTAGATGATCCACGGAATCGTGCCGCCGCCCTCAAGCCGCTAGCGCGTGGTGCGACGCACGCGCGCCTTCTCCTGCGCGACGCCGACGAAAACCACCCTCTCAGTCTTCCCAGCTTTTTTGAACCGGCGCAGTTGCCGCTGTATCACGTCGTTCTTGCGCTCCCGCTTGCCAAACCGCACCAGTTCCAACCGCTCTTGGGCGACGAAGTCCTTGATGGCTGCGGCCGCCGGCATCGACGTGCCGCCAGCCAGGGTCTTCTCGCTGTGCAGCGAATATCGCTCCTTCGCGTGCCAGCGCTTCGATCGCGCGGCCGGCCGTCGGCACTTCTTCGTCTCGGCCATGACGCTACTGCAGCGCGACGACGGTTCGGACGGCAGCTATCTCGAGCTGGCGGACTTCGTGCAGACGTGCGGGAGCGCGGGCTACATCGCGTCGGACCTGCGACAACTTTGGACGCGCGTCTTGTTCAACATTCTTGTCGGGAATACCGACGACCACATGCGCAACCACGGTTTCATCTACTCGCCCGGCGGATGGCGGCTCGCGCCTGCCTACGAAGTGAACGTGAATCCCGGCGGCACCCAGCACGCGCTCGCGATCGACGAGCGCGACCATACGGGCGATGTTCAGTTGGCGCTGGACACGTCCGGCCTCTACGGCCTCAAGGCCGAGGCGGTGAACGCGGTCCCGGCCCGTGTGCGATCGGTGATCGGCACATGGCGCGCGAAGGGCCGGCAGCTGAAACTTAGCCGAAGCGACCTCGCGTTCGTCGAGCCGGTCTTGGACGTTTCCTGACCGCGTGGTCTCCTCTGAGAATTCAGGCGCGGGGTGCGGGGTAAGAATGCGCTAAATGGACCGTTCCCAGTGGCCGCGAGTGCGGGGGTTACACAGCCGACGAGATAACCATTTTCGGTGCAAATGACGTCACCTCAATATTGGCCGCCGGGAGTTAGATAACGTGCTTAACTTTGCATTTTATGACCTATTAAATAAATTAAGTGCAATTTAATGCACTTTAGCAGTGAGCCCTAGTTACATTGACGAAACATGTTTAATGCGTATCTTTAAGCAGATTAACGCTAAAAACCCAATCAATCGGTAAAACTACGCATTTTATGGACCTATCTTACAAGACTCCCGAGGAATTGCAGACGGTGATGGGCGAGCGACTGCGGTCGCTTCGTCTGAGTCGCAATCTGGCCCAGCGCGAATTGGCCAATAAGGCCGGCTTGTCGCTGCGGGCTCTTCATAATCTTGAGGCGGGTGCGGGTTCGACCATCGAAAGCTTGGTGCGGGTCCTGAAAGCGTTAAACATCGCGAACGCCATCGAGCTGCTGGCGCCGCAACCCCAGGTCAGTCCACTGATGCTGCTCAAGCAGGGACACCAGCCTCGCCGGGCTGGGCGGGTGCGCGCCCGCAAGGGAGGCGAAGCATGACCTCTGTCATCGAAGTTCGGATATGGAACACGCTCGTCGGCGCCGTTGCCTCCGACCCCGCGCTAGGCTGCTACGCCTTTGAATACGATGCGGGCTGGCGTCGTCGCGGCATCGAACTGGCACCGCGGCTGATGCCGACCACCGCCGCGGAGTCGATCTTTGCCTTTCCGGCTCTCGGCGAATCATTCAAGCGTTTGCCGGGACTTCTGGCCGATGCTTTGCCGGATGACTTCGGCAACGGCCTGATCGATTCCTGGATGGCGACGCACGGCGTGGACAAAAACGAGGTCACCGCACTCGACCGGCTGGCATACATGGGCAAGCGCGGCTTGGGTGCGCTGGAATTCCGTCCGAGCAAAGGGGCCACCAAAGAAAGTGCCCGGCCGCTCCAAATGAAATCCCTGGTGGAAACAGCCCGCAAGGTCGTGAAAGGGGATTTCGGCGAAGACACTCACGCGCAGGCGGCGCTCGCCAACATTATCAGGGTGGGCACATCCGCCGGCGGTGCTCGGGCGAAGGCGGTGATCGCCTGGCATCCCGTCACGCACGAAATTCGCAGCGGCCAGTTCGATGTTGCGTCCGGATTCGAGCATTGGCTCCTCAAATTCGACGGAGTCGGCAAGGATCTGGAACTCGGGACCTCAGCCGATTACGGCCGAATTGAATACGCCTACTACCGCATGGCGACCGCCGCGGGCATCATCATGTCGCCGTGCCGCCTGCTGGTGGAAAACGGTCGCGCCCACTTCATGACCCGCCGCTTCGACCGCGAAGGGAACACCAAGCATCACCTCCAGTCGCTCTGCGCGTTGTCCCATCTCGACTACAAGCAGCGCGCAACCCACGCCTACGAACAGTGTTTCCTTCTCATCAGCGAACTGAGGCTCGGTGACGAAGCGCTGGCGCAGGCGTTCCGCCGGATGGCCTTCAACGTCATGGCGCGAAATTGCGATGACCATACCAAGAATTTCGCCTTCCGACTCAAGCAGGGCGGCCAGTGGGAACTGGCGCCGGCCTATGACGTCACCCATGCACACAACCCAAAGAGCGAATGGGTCAGTCAACATCTCATGAGCGTGAACGGTAAATTCGATGACATTAGCCGGGCGGATCTGCTCAATGTGGCAGACCGGTTCGGCGTCGGCCGAGCTGGGTCACTTCTGGCAGAGGTCAAGGCAGTAGTGGGAAATTGGTCGTCGTTCGCTGGCGACGCCGGCCTGGGCTCGACCATCACCGACAAAGTTGCGCGAGATTTTCGTGTGGTCTAGCATGAGATGCTAGTTCGCAATTCTAGTCGACGACAGACGTTGGATGTATCCAATAAATGGACGTTACAACGCCAACCCATTTCAAATTAGGTTGCCACAAGGTTGCAGGGCGTGAGCCGGTTTTCCCAGCAGCGCCCCGTCCACGCTTTCCTGCCCTTACACCGCCCACGAAGATTTCGTCTACTTCGACCTCGCCATTAAGCAGGTTTCGCCCTGGCAGCACCATGGCCCTCCTCATCCGGTGAAGCCATTCCCACGCTGTATGATAGCTACCAAAGCCCATCGCCCGCTGAAGACCGAGCGCATTCAGCCCGTTCTTTTGTTCGCAAATATGCCACGCAACTTCCAGCCACGTCTTCAGCGGATAGCAGTGTAATTGAGGCTAGGTTCGCAGCGTCGGGGGTGAAGCCTCGACTTCGACTTCCGTGGTGTCGGCTTCGATCCCCTGGGCGATTACGCGCTCGGTCACCTCCCCTAGGTAGGCCGTCAGGGTCTTGTTCAGTTCTTCGAACTCGGGCCACAGCGTTTCGTCCAGAAACCGCTTCGGCACCCGCGCCATGAGGGTCGTGTAACGTTGCCCGCGGTAGCGGTACGGCCGGAGCTGGTATCGGCGCAACAAGGCCGTGAGCAGCATATGCGACCACCGGTCGCGCAGATTGAACGTGTACTCGACGAGCGGATCGCGCTCCTCCTGTTCCCGAACCCGAGCCCGAATGCGGTCCCGCGCTTCGGCGGCCGCATTGCGTTCGCCCGGCGTCGCCGCACCTGCAAAGAGTGCTTCGATGCGTTGAAGCTTTTCGATGAGTTTTTCTTCTTCAGTCATGGTCTGCCTCGGTCTCCGGTGCCCTGGAAAAGGGGAACCCTCACCGCACCGTGTGGTCGGCCCCGCGATCCAATTCGCCTCGCGCGGCGTTCACGAGCACCGGCGCCACGAAGAGCCATTTCCTTAAGCTCTTGCCGGGGCCGTGGGCATAGCGGTGCCAATGGCCGCGCCGGAGGTGGACCGGCATCTGGCGGCCCGTGGGCGCCAAAGGATTACGGGCGGCGGCCTGCAGATCGCGGTTCACCACGAAATTAATGCGGGAGAAGCCCATGCTGCTCAGCCGGCCTTCGGCGCTTCGTTTGGCCTTGACCGACGCCTTGGGATCCGTCGCCTCGGTCACGAGGGCGGCGGGAGCATCCGCTTCAAACCGCTGCTCGGCGTCCTCCGGCCGCTGGCAAAGGTAGAAGATGCTGTTGATGACTAGCGGAAGGACCTCCTCGATCACCGGTGCCGTTTGGGCGTGCTGGCCGCGGAAATAAATCGGCGGAGCCGGTTGGCCGGTTTCATTCGGAGCCTCCGCCATGAGCCTAGCCATGTTCTCGCCCAAATTACGATCCTGGCGCTCGGCGTCCTTGGCCATGAAAAGTGAGCCGTTGCTGAGGGCCATCGCCACCGTTTCGTCTTCTTTTGCCCCCATGAGGCAAGTGATCATCGGCGCAGCGCGTAACCGCAGATCCCGTTCGAGCCATGCCTCCGTGGTTTCGGTAACGGGCCGCGCCGTGATCCGAAGGGCGAACACTCTGCCCGGCATCAAGGGAGTTCCGGTCGCATCCAGGACGTACGCCCCGTCAACTGCATATTCCACGCGATCGAGAGTGAATCGGGGGTTCTCCTCGTGCGGAAACGCCATGTAGAATTCCTTGTGCGGGAGCAGGATTTCTCCCCAAGGAATGTCTGCCACGTCGGTCCGCCGCAAAGCGGCGGTGAGAGCCGGATCGAAGCTGAAGATCTGGCGGCTCCAGGCCCAATAGGCCGCGAAATACTGCAGTACATCCATCTCCTCCATCTGCTCCGTGAAAACCTTGTGGGCCTCGTCCGTTCCCAGCTTCAAGACCGGCTCCCGAGTCTTGCGGTTGCAGGGAACAGGCAGGGTCTCCCGCCGGGCGAACAACCCTCCTTGCCGTTCGGATTCCCGGTTGCGCTTCCAAGCGCGCACGTACTCTCCCAGGCGGTCGTAGATCCGAAACATCCGCCGGGGATGGACGACGGATTCGAGGGGAGCGGGCGTAGATGCTTCCATGCCGGGGGTCAAGAGGTTGAGCCTCGTCCGGCCAGGACCGTTTTCGCCGGGATGATGCGCTGACCGATCGCCCGTCGAAATAGCTTGCGCAGGCGCGCATGGCGTTGCCCCAAGCGAACGGACAACTTGGGCGTTGCTCGGCGCATCGCTCGCAGCAACTCGTCGGCCGAAGGGCTCCCTTCGCCCTTCGGATCCTCCCTCGTCACCTTGCCGGTGCGATAATCGTAGAGGCAGAACAGGCGTGGCCGCTCCTCCCGCTCGCCCGTCATCTTGTCCATCCGGAAAAATATCAGGACGACATCGGCGCAGGAGCACTCCGGGTCCGCACAGTAATGGTCCCGCACGACCCAGTGGTCGGATCCAAGGCGAAAGTCGATTCCGACGTTGTAGGGAATGATCTCATTGTAGCCAACCGGCGAGCGCGCCTTCTTCATCGCCTCCTTGGGAATCTCTACCTTGTCCCAATCGGTTCGGTCGGTGTAGTTCAGCTTGGCTGCGATGTACCGGTCCCTCAGTGTTTCCCAATCGCTGTCCTTGAACTGGGCCGTCAGCGTCTTGGCCAGCGGAGATGGAGCCGGAACCCATTTCAGGCCCTTCGGGTTGGAGATCCTGCGCTTGCGCAGGTCCAGATAGAGGCAGACGGCTACGGTGCTGTCTCTGGCTCCCTTGGGGAAAAGGCGCAGGCGGATCCCGTCGCATTGGCAGAACGGGTTGGGGCAGACGCTCGCCTCGACACGGTAGCGCCGGGCCACGGTTTCGCTGTGGCCAGTGTTGAGCGAACCAAAAGCATCGGGAGTGACGGGTAAAATCAATTGCACCGGAAGGGAGTATTAGGAAAGGCTCCCGCAAGAGGGCAATGTGGAAACCTTTGTCCGCGCGGAGGCGACCGCCGCATCGGTCAAAAAACTCATGCGGCCTCTCGGTGATAGAATTTCAGTAGGCCGGCCAAGCCGCTCGCGGGTTTGGACCTTGCCGGATGAACTGCCGATCCAGTCGGCTGGGGCCGGGAATAGGATCAGGTTGTCCTTCCCCTGGTGGTTCCTCTCCTCGTGATAGTGCCGAGCATAGTTCGAGAGCACATGACGGAGCGACGACTTGCCGAATAGAATCAAATTCCAGAGGCACTCGTCTTTGACGGATCGATTTCACCTTGTGCCAGATGAGCGTTCAAATTCGGACTTCGTGGGGGCAGCGCCAGGGGTTCGATCCCAGAGGAGCGCAAAATCTCGCAAAACGCTGCGCTAAACTTGGTGTCGCAATCGTGCAGCAGATAGCGACAGCCGTTCAACAAGCCCTCGCCGGCTATCGTCATGTTCCGAGCGCTTGAGGAAGACATTCACATCCCAGCCCCCATCGACCAGCTTTAGTTTCATGGGTCGGTCTCCGCATTCCGATCACATTCGCACCTCGAGATCGACGTAGTCGTTGGCGACGGCGATCGAATACTCCAGGACGATCTTGAAGTTGGGATCGGATTTTGGGCGTACGGAGAGATCGGCCAGCGGAACGTTCCCGGATTGCTTGCCGTGACGGACAGTCGCCTCGATCCCCCACCGGCCTTCCGCGGCGTCAAGACCGAGGACGTCCACGTTGATCCCCACCATGAATCTCCGCTCGTCTTCGTCCGAGCCGAAGAGGTCGTCTTCGTCCGAGCCGAAGAGGTCGCCGTCGTCGCCATCGTCGCGGACGGCTTTGAACGGGAAGCTGAGGCTTTCCATGAGCCACTTCCGCCAGTTCCGCCCGGCCCAGATCTTTTCTCTGACCTCATCGATCTCGAAATCGTCTGCGTCGCTCTGCCATTCGTCCGCGGGGATGATCTCGATCTTGAAATCCTCATCGATTCCCGGTTGGCGTGGCTTTGCCTTGGCGGCTTCTTTCTTGGGTTTCTGTTTGCTCATTCGCAAGTCAGTCGCGGGGTTGGCGTAGCTGGTCAATCGCAGACTATTCCTTTCGGAGCGCGATCAGCGGATTGATCCGCGCGGCCCTTTTTGCCGGCAGCCAGCAGGCAAAGAGTGAGGCGGCAATGAGGCGCGACAGCGCTCCCCGGAATTGACCCACCCCTGCTCAGCTAAAATGACCCACCTGTTGGCGGCGTAGCGGCCAGTGTTGCCTTTCCAAGTAGTGGCAGTTGGGGCAGGGCAGCGGAGGACGCGGCGGCGGGTCGTGCTGGGCAGGAAAAATCCCCATCCTACCTTGTGGACCGGTGAGGGTCATTCCGGTCAGATGGGGACCTCTTGACTTACCTTTTCAGTTTAAGCGGGGAGTTTGGTTTTTTGCGATAACGCTCCAGGAGTGTTTCGCGTTTCGGCCGCGGTGGTAACCGAATGGAGCTTTCGTTCCATGATGCGGTCTCGGAGCTGCGCTTGATTTAGGCGGTTGCTCCAAAAACGTTCTCCTCGCCGATAGGTCGCCCCGAAGAGAAAGCCCCGGTCGAGCAATTTGCGGAGGCTGCGTTCAATTTGCCCGCGCGGGAAGAGTGGGCCGCAGGGTGTGGCCCCCGGTGGTGGCGGAGTCAGCCAGCCGGCTGCGCGGCATTGAATTCGCTCCCAGCCGAGTTTGACCATGGGTTTATCTCCGAGCGCGGAGAAAATTGCGGCAAGGACGCGCCAATCACGTTCAGACAGGATCTCGTGATCGCGGACCTGAAAATGAAGGTCGAAGGTGCGGAATCGGACGAAAGCCGTTTTCCGCTGTAGGACGATTTGCCATTGATCGATGAACCGCTGGGCCGTGGTGTGGGTCGCAATGAAGTGCTGAGGTGTGGCACCGGTGAACTTAATTATCGCGCGGGCCTCGTCGAAGGTGGCCTTGAGTTTGCTCGACGGCATTGACCGCCATAGGGGCTGCTTCGTGTGGAGATACCAGCAGACGCCGTACTGAAAGCTGAGATTTAGCAGCTCGGTGAACGGAAGGTTTTGGGCAAGTAGGCAGAGCGGAAACTGATAAAACCCGCCCTGAGAAAAGCCGGAGTCGCTCATGGCGCGTCTGGGCGGAGGCGAGCGCGCCGTTCGCGGAGCCGGCGATTCACGAGCCGGACGACGGCCGGCCAGAATTTGATGTCGATCCCGACGACGGCCGGGTTCACCCCGTCGAGGCCCGTTGGATCGATGACGTAGATCATTTCCGCCGTTGAATTGAAATTCACGCGAAGCGCAGGCTGATCCAGGAGGCCCTCGACTCCTGATGCGGCTTGGTTACGTGCGCTCATGAAAGCCTCCCCTCAAGCTTGGCGAGGGCGGCCTCGACCTGGGGCCACCGAAAGAGAACGCGGCGCCCGATTTTGATCCGGGGGATGATCCCGGCGGCAACGTGGTTGCGGATCGAGCGAGGGCAGAGGCCGGTGATGTATGCCAGTTCGAGCTCGTCGATGATGACGGGCGGATTTGTGCGGAGGTCGGGGGATAGGTTACGAGGCATGGTGGCGGCGCCAGGGAGGCGCGTTTCGATATAGTGAATCGGGGAGCGGAAATTTCCCTCTGCGCGAGGGATGGGCGCGCCGTGCTTAAGGGCGGATCGTCAGCGTCCAGGGTTTTGGTGGCCAGACACCCGGCGGTTTCGGTGACGCAGGCACCCCGAGTTTAGGTCACTCGGACCCGGCCTTGCGAATTGCCGAATTGTCGCGGGAGATTTTGGTGATCCTTCACCCCGGGGTTAAAGTGACCCGGTCACCACCTTGCTGAAGGGCGTACGTGCGAATCAGGATTTTAGGTGTCCTGGCACCGAGCCTTGCGGCTTGATGTCGAGCAGAAGCCTGCTGACGCGGTCGTCAATAGGTTTGATTCTCTTTTTTGTCCCGTGTTGCCGGTGGTTGCGCCGCGCCAAACGGAGGCTCGGTGGCGCGGGAATCGTGCGCGGGCCGGCTATGCGCCGACGGAGGCCGTGGCAGGAAACGGGATGACGGCGCTGGCTTGTGGGGGCGGGAGGATGGCGAAATACGCTTCGCCTTGGGCCTTGGTGGTCAGCGCGCGGTAGTGGCTGAACAGAACGGTGTCGTCGGACTTGTGTCCAAGGATGCGCGCGGTCTCCACGCTGTTGCCGTACTTGGCGTAGTGATACGATCCGAAGCTGTGGCGCATGGCGTTGGCATCCCAGTTGAGTTTGGCGGCGACGCAGAGCTTCTTGAAGCGTTTCTGGTAGTCGTTCGCGTGCGTGCTGCGGGCCACGGCTTTCCGGTCGCCGTGGTCCCAGCGCGCCAGCCAGGCCAGCGCGCACTCCGGGAGTGGCACGTTGCGGATCCGGCGCTTCTTCGCGATTTCGGGGCCGATGACGACGAAGGGGTCCTTCTCGGCCAGGCGGACGGCGTCCCACGTCAGGCGTTTGAGTTCTTCGGTGCGGATTCCGCCGAAGAGTCCGAGGACGACCGCGGCGCCGAGGTCGAGCTCGGGTGCCTTGAAGGCGGCTTGGAGGAGTTTCTCGGCGTCGCCCGGGGAGAGGATCGCAGGTTGTTGGGCCTCGCCGCCGGCACCCTCGATTTCTTTGAAATCCTGGCGCGTGAACTCTTCCAGGGGGTTGCTGGCGATGTAGCGTTTCTGCTTCGCGTAGGCGAGCACCTCGGCAAGCACAGCGCGGTAATTCTTCTTGGTGCGGGGCGCCAACGGAAGGCCGTTCAGCCAGCCGTAGAGGATCTGCTTGGTGAGGTCGGGCAGCGGGAATGACCCGATCTCATTGCCGATGCGGCCGGCGCGGTCGTCGAAGTCGCGGAAGCTGGCGTCGCGAAGGTCGCCGCGGGCCAGCCAGCCGCGTTTCATCTCGATCATCTCGTCGGCCAATTCCTTGAGGGTCTTGTTGCCGCCGGCTGGGCAGAGCCGTTCGACGGCAAATGTGAGCACGTCGAGGAGCGGCTTGCCGGCGCGGTTGGCCAGCGTGATGGCTTCGGCGAGTTGCCTGGCTGCTTCGGACACGGAGAGGCCGGATGGCTTCAAATGCGCGGCGGCCGAGCAGTATTGGCGAGCCACGTCGTCGAGGCCGAACGTTACGCCGTGGTCGGCGAGGGTGCGGATGGCGGATGCGGCCTGGAGCTTCTTGTCGTCGGGCAGGGCGAGCGCGGTGGACCGGCTTTCGCGGAACTCGCGGCCCTTGCTGCGGGCGATCTCCTTCGCGGCCTCGAAGTCGCGGCTTTGGATGAAAATCACCCGGCCGCCGGTGAGGTTCTTGGGCAGCGTGACGCGGTAGCCGACGCCACCAGAGTCGTTGAGCCGCTCCCTAATGGAAACGCGGGGGTCATCGAGCCATTGCCAGACCCGCAGTTTACCCGACCCGCCGCGCCGTGCCTTGAAGTCATCCTTTGCCGTCGGTTGCTGTTCCATGCCTGAGAAGGAGGCAAAAACAGATACAAAAGCGAGACAAATTAGAATCGGCTGCGCGCTGAGCTACGCAATGCGCTGTAATTCAGCGCGTTAAATTGGTGGAGGTGGCGGGAGTTGAACCCGCGTGCCCCTGACCTTCGCGCACCGCGTCTACCATGTATAGTGTGACTTTGATCTCGCTGGTGCCACGCCGTCACGCGCGCTGAGGCACCCGCCAGTCCCCGGAGAGAAGATACGGCGCGCAGTCCGCGGACCGCTCCGCGCGCTATGCCTGCTGTCGACGTTCGTTCCGGCTAGCAGGTGTCGCCGGACAAACGAGGCGGCCTAATTAGGCAGCCAGGGGCATTTCTTCAGTTTTGCCGTTTATTTGTTTCGCAGGGGATTTAACGAGAGACCCACGACTCTCGACAGGCAGCGGCGCACTCCAACCAAGGGTAGAATCCAGAACACCCCCAAAAGAAAATTTCGGTTTTCGATTGGTGATCCGCCATCGCCCAGGCGACGACGGACAAGCTTTCGATTAAGACGTGCGAACCAATCAAAGAACAAGGCGGGAACCATGCGCCGCTCCTCGCCGAATGCAAGCACCAGGCCCGTTTGCGAAAAATCACCGGCCGTGGTTGGCGCCCTTCTGCGACGCCGAAAGCTGACAGGGTTCCGTTTCTGGCGAGCACGTCGACAGCTTGGCGACCGCGGCATTGGGCACGACCTGAGAGGCTACCGCCAACTGCTTTCTGCCGATTGCTGTGACCACGTAATCGGAGGAGGGGAAATCGCTCACGGTTGATTCGAAGTTGCCGTGCGGGTGGGGGCGAAAAGATCGCCTGTAGCGGGTGCGGTGAGGGCGACGAGGGTCGCGTTCAATCTGCGGTCGAGCTCCGCCTGCATTGGCCGGAGTTCGGACGGCCGCGAATTGAAGAAGGCGGCCCAGCTCCAGCCGCGAGCGAGCCGGACCATGTACGTCGCGGTGCCGGGCAATGATCCACTGTGCCACCAATTGGCCCCCGAACCGGTTGCGCCGTTGACCGGCCGCACCTGGATTCCCAGCCCGTAGTAGGTTTCCGTGGCAACGGAGACGGGTGGGGCGGGGCGAGCGGTGAGGAGTTCGAGAGACGCACCCGTCAGCAAAGCGGGAGAGCGACTTCCATCGAGCGCCGCAAGCAGGCGGACGTAGTCAGTGGCCGTGGTAATCCATGCACCATGCGCGTCCATGGCCTCAAGGTGAAAACCGCCATACGGCGGAAGCACCGACTTATTGCCAATCGGAAAGACGGACGGCACCGGTCGGGCGTTGGGCGGCGAAAAATAGGCAACTTCACCTGCAGCCCGATCTTCGGCGAGAGAGCGGCCGAGCGCGAACCCCGTAACGCCGGCCGGGCCGAGAAGATTTTCCTGCACGAAGTCGCCGTAACTCCGACCGGAGACGGCTTCAATGATCCGGCCGAGGACGTTGTATCCGAAATTCGAATAGACCGATTTCGATCCTGGGTTGAAATCGAGCGCTTGCCCGAGCATATGCTGGATGACGGCGTGGGCGTCTGCCGGAGCCGCAGTTTTCGTCGCCTCCGCGATTTCGAGTGGCTTGAACATGGGGTCGCCACTCACGCCACGGTCCCAGCCGCCGGAATGTTGCAGCAAGTGACGCACGGTGATGTCGGCAAGCCGCGGGTCGGTGGTGGCCCCGGGCCCTGGACGCAGATGCGGCAGCAGGGCGAACGCCTTGGCGTCGAGGGTAAGTTTCCCCTGTTCGATCAGAGTGAGGATGGCTGCTGCCGTGATCAGCTTGGACAAGCTCGCGATGCGAAATCGCGAATCGGCCTGTACCGTGGCACCGGTGGCTCGGTCCGCCAGTCCGTACCCGTGGGCGAGAACGAGGCGCCCTCGGTATGTGACAGCGAGTTGAGCACCGGGGGTCGCGTACTTGGCCATCAATGAGGTCATGGTGGCGTCGACGGGCTCCAAGCCGGGCAGGGCGGGGCCTGAGATCGGAATCGCACTCGTTTCGGCGAAAGCCGTCAGGGCGGCGAATGCGGTCACGATGAGGAGTTTCCAAGGGCGCCGCCAGTTTTTCATCGGATGTGATTTCAAAGCTGACAGCCGCAGGCGAATCGTCGATGGGTTTTGGCCATGGCTTCACCTCTTGTCGGCATCATCATGGGCAGCACGTCGGACTGGGAGACGATGCAGCATTGCGCCCAAACGCTTGAGCAACTTGGCATCGCGTCCGAACGCCGGGCGTTGAGCGCCCACCGCACTCCGCATCTCGCGATCGAATGGTGCAGCGGAGCCGCGGGACGTGGGCTGAAGGTCATTATCGCAGCCGCTGGCGGCGCAGCGCATCTCGCGGGAGTGGCGGCGGCCGTCACGCCGCTGCCCGTGCTGGGCGTACCGATGGAAAGCGCCTCCCTCAATGGCATGGATTCGCTGCTCTCGATGGTGCAGATGCCGGCGGGAATCCCTGTCGCGACCCTCGCCATTGGAAAGCCCGGTGCGATCAACGCGGCGCTCTTTGCGGCTGCCATTCTCGCCCTCGGGGATCCCGCCATCAAGCAGGCGCTTGACGATTTCCGCGCGGCCCAAACGAAAAAAGTGGCCGAGGCGAAGTTGCCCTGAGGGCGTGGCCGGGCGCCGAGCTCCTATGGCTTTGCCGGTGCCACCGGCGGAGAGGGCGGCCGATCCGGGGCGCCGTTGTCCATCACGTAGCGCCATGTGCCGTCCGGCTGGCGCTTCCAAATGGAAAGAAACCAGCCGGCCCGGACGATTTCAGTGCCATCCGGGCCGGGGCGGCGCGACTCGTAGCGCCCGTAATTGTAGCCGAGCGTCCCGTCGTCGGAGACGTCGGTGAAATAGGCCGACCAGCTGAGCTTCAGCCCGGGGACGTCTGGCCCCATCCGCTCGCGAACCGCCTCAAGACCACGGAATTTTCGCGGATCGGTGTCGATGAACGTGACATCGGGCGCCGCGAAATGCAAAAATGCCGCGAGCAATCCCTTCTCGGCTGCCATGGCGGAAAATTTATCCTCCATCGCGGCGAGCTCCTTCTTGAGTGTCGCCTTGTCGGGAGCGGCGTTTGCCGCAAGTGGGACGAGCAGGGCGATCAGGAGAAGGACTTTTTTCATGGCGGGATGATTTTGCGTGGCGTAGATTGGGTTACGTTTTTGCCGCCGCCGCAAAATCCTCGGGTGTATCAAGGTCGACCGCGAGGGCTGGAAGATCAACCGACGCGATGTCGGCGAAAGCTCCGTTTAGGAGGGCGCGGGCACCTTCCTCGCCGGTGAGGTGCGTCAGGGTGGGGAAGTGTTCGCGGTGAAACAAGGCAGGCGCACCGTGTCGGCCGGAATAGTGGGCGGCAACGATGCTGCGACGAGTGCGATGCTGCGCGGCGACGAGTTGCGCGATAGTGTCGGCCGAAAACGCAGGTTGGTCGCAGAGCGCGATCATCGCGGCGTCGAGGCGGCGGGAAAACTGCTGCAGCGTCGTCACTCCGGCGCGAATCGAGGCGGCCATCCCCTCGGACCACGCAGGGTTTTCCGTGATGAGCACCGGCCACCGCGCGAGCAAGGGTCGGATTTTTTCCGTGTTCGCGCCGAGCACCACGACGACCGGCCAGGCGGGAGAGCCGAGAGCGGCCTCGACCGCGCGCACGAGCAGCGGCTGGCCATCGAGTTCGAGAAGCTGTTTCGGCGTCCCCATCCGGGTCGACGCCCCTGCCGCCAGGATCACCACGCCGACGTTTTCGCAACGTGAGAAGTGAGACTTTTCCTCAGGGGAGGCAGTCGATTCATTCATTGCGTGGTCATTAGGGCGTTTGCGGAGCAAGCGACTCGTGGATTGGCCGGGTTCGCTCGCGGAGTGGGCGGGCATTGCGGCCGCTGAGTACGGCTTGCATTTCGGCGAGAATTGAGAGCGCGACTTGGTCCGGCGAATCGGCGCCAAGGTCCAGCCCCACCGGGGCGTACAGCCGGGCGCGTTGCTCGGGCGATACGACCATCCCTGCGGTTTCCAGATCGGTCAGGATTTTTTCCGTGCGTTTTTTGGGACCCAGCAGCCCGAGATAGGCGAGCGGCAATGGAAGCAGTCGACGCAAAATGGGAACATCGTGGACATATCGATGCGTCATCACGACTGCCAAGGTATCCGCTCCCGGCGCAACTTTCCCGACCAGGTCTTCGGCCGCTGCGACCACCAGGGTGTCTGCCTCGGGAAACCGTTCCGTCGTCGCAAAGGTCGCCCTCGGATCAGCGACTGTAATCTGCCACCCCAGTTCCCGGGCCAGACGGACCAGGGGTTGGGCGTCATCGCCGGCCCCGAAGATCACCAGCCGGGGAGGTGTTGCGATTAGGTCAACGAAAAGGCACTCGGGATCGGCACAGTCGCCGGGCGCCGCGAGCCGGGTTCCCCAGGTGGCCGGGTCGCCTTGCCCGTAGACGACCGCCAAGGCCGTGGTGCGCCGCCGGGCGAAGCTTTGGTCCAATGCCAAAGCCCAAGCGGGCCGGGCTGGCACCCTTTCCAGCAAAACCCGGACGATGCCATGGCAACCGAGGCCGACACCCCAAACGAGGTCATTTTCCGAGGTCGTGTCATAAACCACCGTCTCCGGGATTCCGGATGTTTGGACGTTTACCGCCCGAGCGATGATATCCTCCTCCAGGCACCCGCCACTGATTGAGCCGAGCCGGGTGCCATTTGGGCAAACGAGCAAGCGAGCGCCGGGCCGACGATACGACGAGCCCTCGACCGAGACGAGCGTGGCGAGGACGGCAGCCGGTGCATCGGAGTCGAGCAAGGCGGCGACGATGGCACGCGTTTCCTTCATTTCAGATGAAAAGGGCGGGAAGCCTGTCTGAATGCAAGCATGGCGAAACGTTCAAATTTACTTGCGCGTATGACACGAGTCCGACTTTGTCCGCCGCAAGCAAACGCGGCGCAAGCCGCCTTGGCCTCTCACAACACACACAAACACACACAACACCTGACTAACACTATGAACATCCGTTCACGGAAGTTTATGGCCGTGCTTTCGCTTTTGGCGGGAGCTGGCTCATTGTCATCGCTGGTGGCCCAGTCCACCAGTGTTTCGGTTAAGAAGGAAGACAAGGTCATGCTCGATAAGTTCGTCGTCACGGGATCACTGATTCCGGTCGCGGCGGGCTCCACGACTGTCCCCCTCACCGTTCTGGGAACGGCCGAGATCGAGAAGTCCGGCGTTTCCACCGACCTGATTGACGTACTGCGCAACAGCATGCCTTCGTTTTACGGCGGCAACAACCTTGGCTCGGACGTCGCCAACACGAACTCGGGTGACACCAACGGTGGTTCGGGCCTGTCGCTTCGCAACCGCTCGACGCTCGTCCTCATCAACGGCCGCCGCGCTGCGACCTCGCCGGTCGTCGCCTCGGGTGGTGCGTCATTCGTCGATGTGAGCACGATTCCGTTCTCAGCCATCGAACGCGTGGAAATTCTCACGGACGGCGCCTCGGCGACCTACGGTTCCGACGCCGTGGCTGGCGTAGTGAACATTATCCTCAAGAAGAACTACAATGGCTCTGAGGTGGGCGGTTCCTACAGCTTCAGCACCAATAACGGGCACTGGGCCAATCGGTCTTACTATGCGGTGGGCGGCGCGACGTTCGACAAGACGAGCGTTCTCTTCACCACTGAGTGGAAGAGCAGCGACCCGCTCATCCAATACGAGCGCCCGTATTCCGTCGCGCAGTTCCGCACGGCTTCCTACGCGGGCATGGTGAGCATCGGTAGCGACTTCTATTACCTCAACCCGAGCCTCAACGCCCCTCCGCGCAACCTCGATCAGACGGGTGCGCAGCTCGCAGCGGCCGGTACCTACCGCGGCCCGATGGACCAAAATGCAGCGCTCCTGTTTTTTGACCTTTCCGCCAAACCCACGCTGCTCGCGTCGGCCCAGCGCCGCAGCTTCACCACGGCGATTGAGCATCAGCTCACCAACACGACCACGCTTTTCGGCGACTTCATCTACTCGCTGAATGAGACCGAAACGGTCCTCAATGCCCAGCCGGTCACCGGCTCCGTTGCGGCCAACAACGTGAACAATCCCTTCGACGTGAGCGTCACGGCGCGTAACCGCTTCGTGAATTTTCCCCGGATTTACTCCAACGAATCCGCCAGTATGCACGGCGTTGTGGGAATTCGGGGCACGTTTGGCGAAGGCTGGAGCTATGAGGCTGGTGCCAACTTTAACCGCTCCATCCATCACTTCCGCAATTTCAACCTCATCGATGGTATTGCCTACACCGCTGCGGTCAACAACCTCACCTACAATCCGTTTGCTCGCAATCAGGCCCCCGGCGTGATCGAGGGCATGCTCGGCACGCAGGTCCGCGACTTCTACAGCACGCTGAAGCAGCTCGACTTCAAGGTCACCGGCCCGCTCTTTCAGCTGCCTGCCGGTGAAGTCCAGATGGGTGTCGGTGCTGGTTTTGTCTGGGAAGTCCTCGACTTCAACAACGACCGCAACGACCAGACCGGCAACTGGCTTCAGGCCACGCCCCGCCAGCCGTTCCACGCTCGCTACAATGTCGACGGCTACTTCGCCGAGGTACGAGTTCCGATCCTCAGCGAGAAGAATGCCGTGCCGTTCTTCCGCACACTCGAGGCTTCGATTGCCGGCCGGTACGACAAGTACAGCAACACGTCTGATCCGACCACGCCGAAGTACACCCTGCGCTGGCTGCCGTTCAACGACGAGTTGATGTTCCGCGGCACCTACTCGGAGGCCTTCGTCGCCCCGACGCTCTACGACCTGTACGGCCCGCTCTCGGTCGGCTTCACCAGTTCGATCAACGTCGTCCGCTACAATGCCGCCGGCCAGTCTCTTGGTGTTAACTCGGGCGCCCGCCAATATCGCTCCCAGACCGGTTCCAACTCCAAGCTGAATCCTTCGGAGTCGCGCAACTGGACCGCCGGTGTCGTCTGGTCGCCGAAGGCCATCAAGGGCTTCTCGCTCTCCGTTGATTATTTCAACATCGACGAGCGCGACCTGGTCTCCTCGATTCCGACGACGGATATCGTCAACAGTGTCGAGCGCCTCGGGGCCGCATCGCAGTATGCCTCGCTCGTGAAGCAGGCGGTGAGTGTCTCGGGTGAAACTCACTTCACCGACGGTGCCGCGATTACCGCGCCCGGGCAGTTGACGGGTCGTCCCTCGGACGAAATCTGGATCTCCAACAACATCGTCAACGTCGCTGGCTACTGGCAGGACGGCTTCGATGTGAAGGCGAATTACGATTACAATACCCAGGGCATGGGCAAGTTCCGCGGTACGGTCATGGGCACGTTCCTGCGCAACTATTACGTTCAGGTCCTCCCGTCGACGGCGGCGGTTGGTTATCAGGATTCGTTCTATGCCCGCGGTACGAACAGCCAGGGCGTGTTCGCCCGTTACCGCCTGAACAACCGCATCGATTGGTCGATGAAGAACCTCAACGCCGGTATCGGCCATACCTACGTGGCATCGCTTGATGACGCGACGAATCCCACGCCCTTCCGCGTGGCGAAGTACCACAAGTTCGACGTGAATCTGGGTTACTCGTTCAATGGTTCCGGCAACCGCTGGCTCAAGGGCCTCACGGCCTCCGTTGGCGTGAACAACGTCTTCAACAAGTTCCCGCCGCTCATTCCCTCCGAGGGTAACCAGTCGCACGACATCAACGCCTACGATCCGATCGGGCGCTTGGTTTACGTGCAGGCCAAGTACAAGTTCTGAGCGACTGCAAAACAGTCCCCGCCCCTTCAACGGCCCGCCTTCTGGCGGGCCGTTTTTTTTGGCGGTCTTGGGAACTTTTTGGAACAGGTCACCGTCGCACGATTCCGCTCTCCAATCCTCAGTTATATCTTGCGGCTCCGTCGCAGATTGGAGTCTTCTTTTTGCAAGCGAAAGCGGTCTTAGTCCGCCTTGGCTGACTACCAAAACCACACAACACACGAAAACTATGAACCTCCGAACGCGGAAGTTGATGGCGAAGCTTTCCCTCTTGGGCAGCTCGATCGCCATCCTGTCAGGAAGCAATGCACGGGCCCAGGCCAGTGCCTCCACCCAGTCGGTGGAGAAGATGGAAAAGTTCGTCGTCACCGGCTCCTACATCCCGACCAACGAGACGGCGTTCAGCGCCGGTGCCTCGCCGGTCGTTCGCATCGATCAGAAGACCATCGAGCAGTCCGGTCTCTCCACCGTATCGGAGTTGCTCCAGCGCGTGACGGTCTCCAACGGTAACTCCGTTCCGATTTCAAACGGTGCCAACACCAACACGGGTGGTGCCTCGTCGATCTCGCTCCGCGGCCTCGGGCCGGAAGCGACGCTTGTTTTGATCAACGGTCGGCGCGTTGCCCCCTATCCGATCGGAGCCGGTGGCACGACGGCGTTCGTCGATTTGAACTCAATTCCAATCGCAGCGATTGAAACGATTGAAGTCCTCAAGGACGGCGCTTCGGCCATTTACGGCGCCGATGCCGTGGCTGGTGTGGTCAACATCAAGATGCGCCGCGGCATGGACGGCACGGAAGCGTTCCTGAGCTACGGCAACACCACCAACAAGGACTCGTCGGAATTCATGGCGTCGCTCGTAACGGGCGCCCAGAATGACAAGGCGAGCGCGATGGTCGGCTTCAACTACTACAAGCGCAACGCGATCTTCAATCGCGACCGGGGTTACTCGGAAATTCCTCCGTTCCTGAGCTCCAATGCCAGTCCGTTGAATCTCCAGATCACCCGCGCGGCCGCCCTCGCTGCCGGGATTCCGGCGACCTCCATCCCGGGTGGAGCGGCGACGAACACGTTCTACGTGTCGTCACCCGCGACTTCCGCAAACAATGGAGCTTCTCCGGTCTCCGCCTACTCAATCGGCCGTACCGCCACCTCGCGTCCGACCGCGTTTAACTTCAACGAATTCTCGATGTCCTATCCGCGGCGCGACAATCGCGGGATGTTCGCGTACGCCGAGCGCAAGGTTTTCGGCACGGAAAACATCAAGGCTTACGTGGACGCCACCTACCAGAATGCGGTCACCGAGAATCAGCTGGCGCCTGGAGCCACCGGCAGCTTCACGACTTCCGGCCAGGTCGAATTGGTGATTCCGGCCCGCACGACGAGTCCGCTTCCGACCACCGACGGCCGGACGCGCGCCCAGCTCGCCGCCACCAACAACGGCGGCTTCTCGGCCAACGCCATCAATCCGTTCAATCCGTTCAATCAGGATATCACGGGCGGCTCTCGCGCGCGCCTGGCGGAATTCGGCAACCGCATTTACCTGAACACGACCGACGCCGTGCTGCTCACCGCCGGCATCAAGGGTGAGAACATTGCGGGCAAGTGGAACTTCGACGCGGGCTACAGCTACTCGTCGATCCGCGACACGTCGCGCAACACCGTTCCCTCTTCGGCGCGGTTCAACCGGCTGCTCAACGGCAACGATTCGTTCTTCCAGCCGGGCAGTTCCGACTTCCTTGGCACGACGATTCCGTACAATCCGTTCGGCTATTACAAGGTCTCGATTCCGAACAACGAAAAGATCGTGGGTGCGGGGCTCATCACGTCGAAGGACATGAACGAGTCGAAGCTGAATCAGTTCAACGCCAACATGTCGACGGGCAACCTGTTCGAACTCCCGGCTGGCGCGGTGGGCTTTGCCTTTGGTGCTGACGCCCGCCACGAGCAACTGAATCAGTTTCCTGATCCCTACAGCCTTACGGGCGATCTGATCGGCAGCAGCGCCGGCGCCATCACGCGCGGCCACCGCAAGGTCTGGGGTGTGTTTGCCGAGGGTAATTTCCCGCTTCTCAAGAATGTCCCCGGGGCTCACAGCCTCAGTGCGACGGCGGCGGTACGACATGAAGATTTCATGACGGAAGCAGAGACGACCACGGTGCCGAAGATCGGCCTCCGCTGGCAGCCGCTTGATGACAGCCTGACCCTGCGCGGCAGTTGGTCCAAGGGCACACGTCAGCCTTCGCTCTACGAAATGTACTCCAGCCCGACGTCCGGTCTGATTCCGATCGTGCACCCGCTCGGCACCTTCCCGTTTGAGCCGGAGCAGGCTGTCACCGTTTCGGGCAACCGGCGTTTGCAGCCCGAGAAGACGAAGTACCTCAACACCGGCTTCGTTTGGTCGCCCCAGGCAAAACCGCTGAAGGGCCTGACTCTCGGCGTGGACTACTGGGAGGCCGAGCGCCGTGGTACGGTGTCGAACGATTATCAGAACACGGTCAACCGTTTCTTCGGCCGCGTGCCGAAGGGCGCGGCAGGTTCTGCTCCGGGTGGACTTCTCCCGGGTGAGAGCGTCGTCCTCTATCCGGATGGCTCGATCAATGTGGTCAACTCGGTGTTCTTCAACGTCGGTCTCACGAAGGTCGCCGGTTTCGACTACAGCGCCAGCTACGTCGTAAAGACGGACTCGCTGGGTCGCTTCGAGGCTTCGACGGTTTGGTCGACCTTTACCCACTACAAGTCGACGAAGATTGGCGGCGCGGCGCTTCTTGAGAAGGTTTCCCAGCCGACCGAGAACAGCACGGGCTCCGACGACGCCATCATCAAGTGGAAGGGCCGCACGCAAGTGGAGTGGGCTTACCGCAGCCTGAGCGTTGTGCTTGGTGGTAATTTCACCGATGGCTTCAACGACACGGCCGACGACACCGACCCGAAGGCTACGTTCTGGGTTGCGAGCCGCTGGATCTTCGATCTGCAGGCCTCGTACAAATTCCAGAACAAGTTCGGCCCGTGGCTGAGTGATACCAAAGTTACGGTCGGCTCTCGCAATGTGTTCGACCGCGATCCTCCGTTCGCGTCGGGCAACAGCGGCAATTCGACCGGCTACCCGGGCTACCTCTACAACTCCGAGGGTCGTTTCTGGTACGTCTCGCTGAGCCGCAAGTTCTAATCGCGGTTTCAGTTTGGTCCCTCTCGACGCCCGCCGCTTCACCGCGGCGGGCGTTTTTTTTCGCACTCGCGCGGCGATGCTTCGTGACTAGCGTTTCCGGCCATGTGCTGGCTCCGTCGCTTTGCCCTCTGCGTGATTGCCCTCGCTCTGTCCCTGCGCGCCGCAGAGCCCGTTGCCGCATTTTCACAATCGCTTTCAGCGGAGCAAAAGCAGCGACTCGGGCTGACCAAGCTCTCCGCTGCGCAACTTGCCGAGCTGGATGCCGCAGTGGGCGCCTATGCGCGTGGCGAGACGACTGTGGCCGTCAAGGAGGCCGTGCGGGAGGTGGAGAAGAAATCGGAGGAAAAGGTGCAGCGGGCGGAGAAGAAGGCGGCGGTGGCCGCCGAAACCGCAGTCGCGGAGTACAAGAAGAAGCAGGAACCGGGCGTGGTGGCGCGCACGCTCGAGGTGTTCAAACGCAAGCAGGAGGAGGACCGGCGTGAGCGGTTCACGGCCCATGTGGTCGGGCCGTTTCGCGGCTGGAGTGGCGGGACCTATTTTCCGCTCGATAACGGCCAAGTGTGGCGGCAGTCCGGTACCGAGACCAACGAGCTCCCTCTGGCACAAAATGTGGAGGTGGAATTCTACCAGTCGAGCACCGGGTATTGGCGCATGAAATACGACGGTGCTTGGATCACCGTGAAGCGACTGCAGTGACGGCATGACGCCCTCCGCCGTGTCGGGTCGGGGGGCGCTTCCAAGGAAGCTGCCGCCCGATTTGAACATTGCCATGGCCGACGGGCGTCCCGTGTCATGGCGCCGTCGCCACGGCGGAGGCCGCCGAGCCGTGTGCGGTTTGACCACCATGACCCACCGACCCATGAAAAAACCGCTTATGTCCGCTGCCCGTGCCATATCCCGCTTCGGACTCCTTGCGCTGTTGGGCACCGTGGCCGTAGACGCGCAGTCGGTCGCGCCCTCCAGCGGCACGGAGACGAAGAAGGACGAGAACGCGCAGCAGCTGGAACGCTTCGTCGTCATCGGGTCGTACATTCCCTCCACCGAAACCGCCATCGAGGCAGGCGCGTCGCCCGTCACCCGGGTCGATCGCAAGAACATCGAGGAATCCGGTTACACCAACACGGCCGAGTTGCTGCAGAAGGTCACGGTCTCGAACGCCAACTCGGTGCCGATCTCGAACAACGCCACCGGCTTCACGCCCGGCGCCACGGCGATTTCGCTGCGCGGTCTCGGCCCCGAAGCCACCCTCGTGTTGATCAACGGCCGGCGCGTCGCGCCCTATCCCGTCGGCGTTGGCGGCACCACGGCGTTCGTTGATCTGAACTCGATTCCGCTCTCGGCGATCGAGACGATCGAGGTCTTGAAGGACGGTGCCTCCGCGCTCTACGGCGCAGATGCGGTCGCGGGCGTAATCAACATCAAGCTGCGCCGCGGCATGGACGGCTCGGAGGCCTTCTTCAGTTACGGCAACACCACGAACAAGGACTCCTCCGAAATCGTGGCCAGTGTCGCGACCGGCGCTACCAACGACAAGGCCGCCGTCATCGTCGGGATGAATTACTACCGGAAGGCCGCAATCATGAATCGCGACCGCAAGTACTCCGCGGTCCCGCCATTCCTCAGTACCAACGCGAGTCCGGCCAATCTCGAAGTCAGCCGGTTTGCGGTCGCCAACGCCCTCGGCCAGGCCCTGACGGCCCCGATTCCCGGGGTGCCGAATAATTCCGTGTTCTTTTTCGCGCAATCAGGCGCCGACGCCGCGAACAACGGTACGAAGCCGGCGTCGCGCTACACCTACGCGACCGATCGCACCGCGACCTACAATCCCAACGAGGCGTCGATGTCGTATCCCGAGTTCGGGCGGCGGGGGATGTTCGCCTCCGCGGACCGCAAGGTCTTCGGCACCGACAATGTGAAGGCGTACGTCGACGTTTCGTATCAGAATGCCCAGGTTGAAAACCAGCTGGCGCCTTCGGCCACCGGCGAATTTTCCACACCCAACCAGGTGGAATTGGTCATCCCCGCCCGGACCGCGAACCCCATTCTTACTCTCGTGATTCCGGCCCTCGGTCTCGTGCAGCAGGTGCCGGCCGGCGTGGCCGCCCCGCGGGGATCCCTGCCCGGACCGGGCACGCAGATCGTCAACGGGCTCGTGCAGCGGCTGGCGGCGCCGGGGGCGGTGAATCCGTTTAATCCCTACAACCAGGACATCGCCGGGAGCTCCAAGGCCCGGCTGGCCGAGTTCGGCAACCGGATCATCCGCAACGAAACCGACGCGGCCCTCTTCAGCACCGGCATGAAGGCGGAGAACGTTGCGGGCCATTGGAACCTCGACGCGTCGGTCAGCTATAGCAGCATCCGCGATCACTCGCGGAGCACGATGAACTCGGCGTCACGCTTCAACCAGATCGTGAACGCCAATTCGCCGATTTTCGATTCGCGCAGCAGCAGTTACGTGGGCACCGCCACGCCCTACAATCCCTTCGGCTATTACCGCAATCCGATCGCCGCCAACGCGTTGCTCGCCGACTATGATCGCGTGGTGGCGAAGGACGACAACGAATCCGTGCTCGGTCAGTTCAACTTCGTCGCGGCGACGGCTGACCTGTGGAAGATGCCGGGGGGATCAGTTGGATTGGCCTTGGGCGGTGATCTCCGCCACGAAACCCTCCGGCAGCATCCGGACCCGCTCGCCGCGACAGGAGATTTGATCGGCGAGTCGCGGCGCGGCAGCACGAACGCGCAGCGCAAGATCGGCGGCGCTTTCCTCGAGGCGCGTCTGCCGCTCCTGCGTCAGTTCGAGCTCAGTTCGTCCGTGCGGCACGAGAAATTCTTCTCGAGTCATCGAGACACGACGGTGCCCAAGTTTGCGGTGCGGCTGCTCCCGTTGGGCAACCAGCTTACCCTCCGGAGCAGTTTCTCCCGGGGATTCCGCGAGCCGTCGCTCTACGAATTGTATTCGAGTCCCATGTCGGCGTTGATGCCGATTCAGGATCCGCGGGATGGTTTCGTCGAACCAGAGCAACCCATCACGCTCCGCGGCAATCGCCGGCTGCAGCCCGAAAGGACCAGCTACCTCAACGCCGGCTTTGTCTGGTCGCCCACCGTGCCCCGGTTGAAGGGGCTCTCGCTTGGGGTCGATCACTGGGTGATCAGCCGCGACGGCACGGTGGAGGCGAGCCCGCAGGGGACGGTCTATCGCGCGTTCGGCGTCACGCCAGGTGGACTCAGCGAGGGGGAAAGCGTGACGTTTTCACCGTCCGGATTCATCAGCGCGGTCAATTCGGTCTTCTACAACGTCGGCCGGACCCGGGTTGAGGGCTGGGACTTCAGCGGCGGCTATCAGCTGCCGACGGACAATGCCGGCCGGTGGGAGCTGACGACGGTCTGGACGCGGCTCACGCGCTTCGACCGGGCTTCGACGGCGGGGGCGCCGATGCGCAGTGTCCTGGGCCAGGATTCCACCGCGCTGGGGGAGGACGGCTATCTGAAGTGGAAGGGGCGTGTGGGACTCAGTTGGGGCTACAAGGGCCTGGCGGCGTATCTCTCGGGGACCTACACCGACGGGTTCATGGACACCGACCTCAACGGCGCGCCGTTCAAGGTCGCAGACACGTTTATTTTTCAGGGACAGGTTTCGTACACGTTCCGCAACCAACGCCGCGCCTGGCTGAAGGATACCAAGCTCACTGTCGGGGCGAGAAACCTCTTCGACGTGGATCCCCCGAAGGCGATCGGTTCGGGTGGTAATTCGACGGGATATCCGAGCAGTCTCTACACGTCCGAGGGCCGATTCTGGTACGCGTCGCTCGGGCGGAAGTTCTGACGGAAGGACGGCTGGCGGGCGCGTCGCGGTTGAGCCGCGGTCGCCTTCCGTTTGTTCCGGGTTTTCCGTGGCGAGAGGATTGAGGGCTGGGTGATCGGTTTGCCCAACGCGACGAGGGCGTCGCGTCCCCAGCGAACACGATTCCGAATGGATCGACTGGAGCGGCGACGCCCCCGTCGCCGTTTGCCAATGGAACTCCACGTCCGACTCCCTGCCGGAACCCTGCCGCCATGACCCCGAGGGCAGGAAAACGTCCGCGTTGAGGAATCCCCACCCGAACTCGCCGTTTTCTGACTTTCCGCTCATTTCGCGCGGACCGGAGCCAAATCCGGCATACGTGACGTTCAGATTCCTTGCGATATCCGCCCGATATCGCTGCGATGTTTCTGCGATAGATAGCCCTGTAACGCAGATTTATCGGGGGCACATCGCGAGGATATCGCAGCGGATAAAAGAGTCTCGGCGTGCGGTTTGCTGGCGGATGGAGTGCCTGGGGGGGCCCTGCGATCTCTACTCGGTCCCGGTTATCCTCTTTTCCCTCTGTAATTTATACTACATCCGGCCTTCAAGAGTGTCGGCGGAATGGATGAGGCGAGGCGTTGTCGCCCCTAATTATACTCCAGGGCGTTGCGGAATAGCGCGGCAAGCCCACGCGACGGTGGCGTCGCGTCCCCAGGGATGCGGATTTCGAACGGATTGACTGGAGCGGCGACGCCCCCGTCGCCGTCCGGAAAGGAAACTCCTCCCTCCGTTACCGCGCGTCCCTTTCCGGTCCGTTATTACTTCTTCGCCGGCAAATCGATCACCTCGGGCTTGCCCACCTTCACCCGGGCTTTGCGATCGACGAGGTTCGTGGCGAGAAAGGTCTCGAGCGCCGAGTAGAACGACACCGAAGCGTCCGGATTGCGGAAACCGTGACCCTGTTTTCCCTCCACGATCGACTGGTAGTCCTTGTGGTATTTTTTCAGCAGCGGCTCGAGCCGTGTCCAGTGGTCGAATTTCACCCGCGGATCCGCCGCGCCGTAGGCGTGCAGCGTCGGTACCGTGATTCGTTCGACCAGATTGACCGGTGAGGTCGGGTCGCGGTGGGCGCGGGTCGCCCCGACCCACTCGCGTTGGTAGCTGAAGTCGTCGGCGGTCGTCCACGCGTCTTCGCCGCGCTGCTTGAAGGTGATTTCGAGATCGGAGGCGCCGACGTAGTTGACCGCGCAGGCATACAGGTCGGGCGTGAGCGTGACGCCGGCGAGGGCCGCGTAGCCGCCGTAACTGGCTCCGTAGATCGCGACGCGCGCCGGGTCGGCGATGCCCTGGTCGACGGCCCATTTCACGCCGTCGGTCAGGTCGTCTTGCATCGCGCGGCCCCATTGCTGACGGCCTCGGTTGATGAAGTCGCGGCCATAGCCGCCCGAGCCGCGGTAGTTGGGCTGCAGCACGGCGTAGCCGCGGCTGGCGAGGAATTGGGCGTCGGCGTCGTAAACCCAGGAGTCGCGCACGCCGAAGGGGCCGCCGTGCGGATGCATTACGAACGGCAGGTTCTTTCCGGTCGAGCCGCGCGGCAGGGTCAGATAACCGTGAATCACAAGCCCGTCGCGGGCGGTGTACTGCACCGGTTGGCGTGGACTGAGCTGCGCAGGGTCGAGGTTGCGGGTGCGTTTGAAGAGTTCGAGCGTGCCCGCCTTCTGGTCGAACACGAAGTAGGTGCCGGGCTCCCGGTCGTGACCGACCCAGATCAGTTTCACGTTCAAGTCGTCGGATTCGCTCGTGATGCGCACGTCGGAACCGGTGAAGGTGCTCTCGAGCTTCTTCTGCAGCGCGCCCCGCTCGGCGTCGAACCAGTGGTAGCGGGCGCGTTCGGATTCATAGCGCACGCCGAGGAGACGCTGGCGATCGCGGGTGGCAATGACCTCGGTGATTTCCCCTTCGGGTGGCACGAAGAGCGGGGCGCCGAGCGCAAAGGTCCGCGTGTCGATGGCGTAGAGTGCGCCGCGGTCGTGTTCCTCCCGGGAGATGAGCCAGAGCGTCGCGTTGTCGGCGGCGAAGAACTGCGGCGTCCACGTCTCGGCGTAACCGTGATAGGGATGCTGGGTGACGCGCTTGAAGTTCTCGCTGTCATCGCGCCGGTGCTCCCAAATCAGGGTGTGGCCCTCGAGTCGCGAGCGCAGGCGGAGGGCGCCGCGCCGGTCGAGGATGAGTTCACGGTGATGCTGCCATTCCGAGTCGCTGAACTCCATCAGGGGCGACAATCCGCGGTTGCGGACGTTGAGCCGGGCGACGACCGGGGCTCCGCCGACGAAGGTCGCATTGTCGATGTTGCCGGCGAAGTAGCCGACGACCGCGATCCGCTCGGGGTCGTTGGGCAGCGCGTCGATGATGCCGGCGAAGTCGCCGGTGAGGTTGTTGTCCAGCCGTTGGGATTCCGCGATCCGCAGCACGCGTTTGCCGGTGAGGTCGGTGGAGCCGATGAAGAACGACTCATTGCCCGAGACGTCCGCTTCGAAGACGAGGCGGTCGTTTCCCTTCCAGAAAAACGATTGAAGGCTTTCGTCCTGGCCGCGGAGGATGAGCCGCGACTCCTTGGTGGCGCGGTCGAAGACGCCGAGAGCCATCTTCTTTTCGTGCGGAAAGAGGAAGGCGATCTTCGTGCCGTCGGGGGAGAGGCGCGGCTGGCGGACGTTGGGGAGGCCGAAGAGTTGTTCGCGGGTGGGAATAGGGGCGGTCGCCGCCGTTGGCTGGGTGGCATCGGCCGCGGACAGATTTACAACAATGAGAGCGGCGAGCAGGCCGCCGCGCAGCAACCGGGGCAGAGTGGTCATCGTGGTGATGGCGTGTAGCATGGGAAGGTCGCGCAGGCGCGCAAGAGCTCCGGCGTTCCGGGAGTGCTTGGCACGATTCCCGCAGGAAGTTGAGCGTTGCCAACCCGGTGTGCTTCGCAGTGTCATAACGCGTCCACAACACCCCGGGTGGCCGCCAAGCCTTCCGGGTGATAGAGTCCAGCCAACCAACTCCGCTATGAACTATTCGCTGCTTTCGGCTGCGCGCGCGGCCGCGTGCTTATCCATGATTGCCTTTTTCGGGACCGGTGCGCTCCGCGCCCAGGAAGCCGCGAAAGCCGATGAAAAGAAGGCCGCGGACACCGCGGGTCCCGCGGTGCTGGAAAAATTCGAAGTCACGGGTTCGCGCGTGAAGCGCCTGGACTATGAGACGCCGCAACCCGTCATCACCTACACGGCCCAAAACATCGAGGAAAAGGGTTACACGACGCTCGGCGAATTCGTACAAAGCCTCCCCTACAACAGCGCCACCGCCAACTCGGAGTTTACGACCGCGAGCTTCATCACTGGCGCGGCCACCGTGAATCCGCGCGGTCTCGGCTCCAACCGCGTGCTCACGCTGATCAACGGCCGCCGTTCCGTACCGTACGCGCTGACGAACAGCGCGAGCGGCACGGCGCAAACGGTTTTTAATTTCAACAGTGTTCCGATATCCGCCATCGATCGGATCGAGTTTCTGAAGGACGGAGCTTCGGCGCTTTACGGGTCTGACGCGATCACGGGGGTCTATAACATCATCCTGAAGAAAAACTACTCCGGATCATCGATCGATTTCACGGTCTCCAACACGATCAAGCATGACTCGCTCAGCAAGCGCATCAGCCTGTTCACCGGGCTCTCGAAGAACGGTTGGGAAATCACCGCCGGCGCCAACTACCAGAGCCGTCACTCGAATTTCCTCAATGACTTCGGCGTCACCACGACGGATTTTCGCTATCTCGGGGTCAAGGGTGCGAATCAGAACAGCACGATTTTCCATCCGTCCTACCTGAATATCACGGCGGCCCAGGCCGTCGCCACGGGCCTCGGCACGACGGCCGGAATCTATCTCATTCCCGACGCCAAGGGGACGGCCAACCCCACGCGCGCGAGTTTCGTGAACGTCGGGACCGCGGGCGCGGGGATCCCAAATTCCAATCGTTTCGACTTTGCCAACGTCACGCAGATTTATCCGTCGAGCGAGAATCTCGGAGGGTATGCCGGCATCAGCCGCGTGCTCACCCCGAATGTGACCGCCTTCTCGCAGTTTCTCTACAGCCGCGGCAACACGCACTATGAACTGCAACCCTACGGCTTCACGAGCTCCATCGCCGGCTTTACGATTCCGGCGAACAATCCGTATAATCCCACAGGTGTCGCGCTGACCAACACCGCGGCCCAAACGATCTGGACGTTCCGTGGTGACTATCTGCCCAAGCGCGAGGTCACGGCCAAGACGGCGACCGCCTTGGCGGGGTTGCGGGGAACCGTGCACCGGATCTGGAACTGGGAGACCGCGGTCAGCTACGGTCAAAACGAGACCACCCGCGATTCCGACCTGATCAAGGCCGCCGACCTGCAGGCCGCGCTCAACGGTACCACGCGAGCCACCGCCTACAATCCGTTTGGTCCTTCCGACAATCCCGACTTGGAGAAGAATCTCTACACGCGCTCGCGAGGCCTCGATGGCAAGATCGACAGCCTGAGTTACGACCTGTCGGTCAATGGCAGCTTCTACCAGTTGCCCTTCAAGGGTGCGGGTGAGGTGGGATTGGCCGCGGGCTACGAGTACCGGCGTGACCACCTGCGGTCGAATCCCGAACCGAACAACTACATCGGGTTTACGGCGACAACGCCGTTCGAGGGGCGCCGCAAAATCAACTCCGCCTATGTCGAACTTTCCGCGCCGCTGCAGAGCTGGCTCGAAGTTCAGGTGGCCGCCCGGCACGAGCAATACAGCGACTTCGGCAATACCACGAAACCGAAGTACGGCGCCAAGGTTCGGCTGCCCTCCAACCGGTTCGTCAACGTCATCTTGCGCGGCTCGTATTCCGAGTCGTTCAAGGCGCCCGACATCGGCCAGCTTTACCAACCCCAGTCGGTCGCAAGTACCAGCGGTAGTTTTCTTGATCCGTTGCGCCCTCAAGACGCCGCACGGCAACTCCGCATCCTCCTCGGTGGCAATCCAGGCCTCAAACCGGAAGAGGGTAAGGTCCAGTATTCGGGTGCGGTGTTCGAGGTCCCGGCGATCAAGGGCCTGAGTTTCAACGTCGATTTCTTCGATATTCAAATTCGCAATGTCATCAATATCCTCAGCGCCACCTACCTGTTGAGCGCCGAAGGCCGGCGCAATTTTCCGAATGCGGTCGTTCGCGACAACAGTCTCTCTAACCCCGGTCCGATCACCTCGCTGCTCGGAATCTCGAACAACCTCGGGCTGCAACTTTACCGTGGCCTCGACTGGGGGGTGAAGTACACGCTCCGCAACACCCGGTTCGGGAGTTTCACCTTCAGTGGCGAGGCGACCGAAATCATCAAGCGGGGCTCGGACTCGGGGCAGGGGGCGGGTTTCTTTGATAACTCCGGCCTCTATTTCGACGTCGAGTGGCGCTACAACTACGGGATCAGCTGGCGCTACAAGAATTTCGGCGCCGCGGTGACAGCCGACGTCATCGGCAAGTTCTTCAACGACCGCCAGGGCACCGCCACGTTCGCCGGCTGGGGCGAAAACGTCTATCCCGTGATCAACCCTTCGGTCAGTTACCGCGGATTCCGGCGCACCACGATTACGGTGGGAGCGAGCAACGTGTTTAACAATCGTCCGCCGCCGAATGGATTCCTTACCCTCGGCTTTGACGACCGCGCCTACAGCGCCGGGGCATTGGGCGTTTCGGTTTATCTGCGCGTGCGCAAGGAATTCTAACGTACAGATTCCACGCTTTGGCGCGTTCCTCTTCAGGGGAACGCGCTTTCCTTTTTCCACGTCCGACCAAACGAAAGTCCTGATGAAACTGCTCCCTCTTGTCGCCGGTCTTACCTCGCTTGTCGTCGCCTTCTCGCTGCGGGCCGCTCCGCCACCCGAAATGCCGGTCGAGACGTTTTTCAAGAAGCCGAACATCAGCCAGCTGAGGTTTTCTCCCAATGGAAAGCGGATCGCCTGTCTGGTGCCCTATGAGCACCGCATGAACGTCGCGGTGATCGACCTCGAGAAAAAGACGAAAAACCTGCTCTCCAAGTTCAAGGACAACGACGTCTCGTCCGTCATGTGGGGCAACGACGATCGGTTGATTTTCTTCAAGGACGAGGACGGCCAGGAGGCGCCGTCAGTCTACGGGGTCAATGTCGATGGCTCCGCGCCCAGCCTGCTGGTTGGCGGATCGGCGAAGGTCGGCACGACCCAGGAGACCAACAATCGGATCACCCGCCTGTTGGCGCCCTATCGGCGCGATCCGAAGAGTTTTTTGGTGTTGGGTCGGATGACTGGCGCCAATGGTTCCGATGTCTGTGCGATGAATCTGCAAACGGGTCGGATGAGCCTCGTGACGGCGAATCCTGGATACATCAGCTCCTGGGTGCTCGATGGCGAGCAGCGCGTGCGAATGGGCGTCGCGCGGGAGGGTCAGAAGATCACAATTATGTTGTTGAACGAAAAGGGCGGTTGGGAGGTGCTGGAAAGCCGCACTGCCGATCAACCGGGTTGGAGCCCAATCGGCTTTGGGGTCGACGGCCGGACCCTTTACGTCTCGTCCAGCGTCGCGCGGAAGACCCAGGGGATTTTCACCTACGACCTGCAAACTCGCACGCTTGGTCCGCTGGTGTTTGGCGACGATGTCTACGATGTGGAAGACGCGATTGAGGACGACGTCCGCGGCGCGGTTGTCGGCTTTTCCTATCACGCCGAGCGCCAGCGCTTCCATTGGCTCGACGCCGAGGCGGCGGCTTTTCAGCAGCGCATCGACGCTTCCCTCCCTGACACCGTCAATACGGTGCGGAAGGCATCCGTGGATGGTTCGCGGCACCTGATTGCTGCGGCGAGTCCGCAGGATCCGGGGGTATATTACCTCTTCGACAAGGCGACCAAGAAGCTTGAGGAAATCGCGGTCGCGAAGCCGTGGATCGAGCCGGACCAGATGGGGGTGATGAAACCGATCTCGTTCAAATCGCGTGACGGCCTGACGATCCACGGCTACCTGACGCTGCCGACCGGTCGTGAGCCGAAGAAGCTGCCCTTGATCCTTCACCCCCATGGAGGGCCGTTTGGGATACGCGATCACTGGACGTTTAGCCCGGAGATTCAGTTTTATGCGAATCGCGGCTACGCCGTCCTGCAGGTGAACTATCGGGGTTCAGGTGGTTATGGCGGAAAATTTGAGAAGGCCGGATGGAAGAAATGGGGCCTGGAGATGCAGAATGATTTGAGCGATGCGGTGAAATGGGCCGTGGACGGTGGAATTGCGGACAGCCAGCGCGTGGTCATTTCCGGCGCGAGCTACGGCGGCTATGCGACGATGGCGGGGCTGGCGTTCACCCCTGAGCTCTATTGCGCTGGCATCAATTATGTTGGCGTGGTCGACATCGACGAACTCGTCCCACGGGGCGAAGGGGTGACCCCCGAACGCGCGCATTGGTATTCCACCCGGATTGGCGATCTCGGCAACGCGGCGGATCGCAAGCGCATCTACGACACGTCTCCGGTTCATTTTGCCGATCGAATTCGGGCGCCCGTGCTCATGGCGTACGGGAAAAACGATCCCCGTGTCCGCATTTCCCAAGGAGTCGACATGGAGGCGGCGATGAAGAAGGCGGGGAAGACGTACGAGATGATCATCGAAAAGGACGAGGGCCACGGCTTCCGGAAGGAAGAACTGAGCATCGCGTTCTACACGCGGGTCGACGCGTTCCTGAAAAAATACGTGCAGAAGGCGAACGTGAAGATCGGTCCCACCGAGGTCGTTGAGATGCCGGCGAAGAAGAAGAGTTAGGTTGCGCGAGGTTCGAATCCGCGCAGAGTGGCGCAAACATGGACACGACCCTCCAGCCCGCGCCGGTCGCGCGCTTTCTGTGGGATGCGGACCGCTACGAAGAGGCGGTCGCGCGGGGGATTTTCACGTCGGAGGATCCCATCGAGCTGATCGATGGTGAAATCATCACGCATTTGAGCCCGCAAAAAAGCCCGCATGCCACGGCGATCAGTTTGGTCGATGGGGCACTGAGAATTGCATTCGGCCAAGGTTTTGTCTTTCGAACTCAACTTCCGCTTCGTCTCGGGTTACAGTCTCTCCCGGAGCCCGACGTGGCAGTCGTCCGCGGGGCGCCCCGCGATTATCTTGAGGGTCATCCGCGCACCGCCGAACTCGTCGTCGAGGTTTCCGACTCCAGTCTCGTGATCGACCGCGGTCGCAAACTCCGGCTCTACGCGCGCGAGGGAATTCCCGAGTACTGGATCGTCAACCTGGCCGAGGACTGCGTCGAGGTTCGCCGGCGTGCCGTCGGCGAAGATTATTCCGAGGTGAAAGTTTTTCGGCGCGGAGAGTCCATCCCGACGGGGCCGCAGGGGCGCGACGTCGCGGTCACGGATCTGCTCCCGTGAAGTCTGCCGTCACCATCCGCCACATCTTCGTTTCATCCGGCCATAATTTTTTCGGCCGGCACGGGCAGCCGGCGGGTTCGTTTCCGACCGCAGATTTGCGTCACGTCGCCTGCCGTGCGGGATGGGGGTTGGAGGGCGATCGTTTCTACGGCTACCGTCCGGACTACAACGGCCAGGTGACGTTTTTTGAGTGGGAAGTGTGCCAGGCGGCCCGAACGGAGTTCGAGCTGCCGGCTCTGTCGCCGGATGTTTTTCGCCGCAATGTGGTTGTCGAGGGCGCGCACCTAAACGGACTTATCGGCGCGCGTTTCTCGCTCGGAGGCGTGGATTTCGAGGGCATGGGTGAGGCGAAGCCCTGCCATTGGATGAATTCGGTCGTCGCGCCCGGGGCGGAGGAGTGGCTCCGGGGGCGCGGCGGACTACGGGCCAAAATCCTCACCGACGGCGTCCTGCGCTGCGGCCCGGCCGAATTGTGCGCCCACGGCCTGCTCGCGCTTGGTTAGAACCGGATCCGGCGCGTCGCTCCGCAGTCGGCTCTTGGGCAAAGTGTCACTTAATACGTGACACTGTTTTTATTTCTCCCTCGTGGCGCGGATAAAAGTGTCACGTATTAAGTGACACTTGATTTTGGGCCTGCAGGTGCTCGCGGAGCCAGTGGAGGCCGCCGGGCTCGTTGGCAAAGGCGCCGTCCAATTGTGCCTCAAACGCGGCGTCGATGATGGGTTTGAACTGCGGCCCGGGCCTCAGGCCGAGCGCGATCAGGTGACGGCCTTGGACAATTGGCCTCGGCGCGGAGGCGGCAATGGCGAGGGCGTGAGCCTTGGCCACGAGTTCGTCGATACGGAGGTGAATTTCCGCGGAGGGCAGGGGCGGCCGGCCGTTGGCGTCTGCGCGCATGACGGCGGCAAGATCGTCGATGGTAGCGGGGGCGAGTTTGCGGGCGAGCCGGCGGACGCTGCTGTCGGTGAACTCCGTCTGTCCGTGGTGGTGCGCGAGATGATACACCACGAGGGCGCTGACCGGCGCATCACAGTCGAGCGGCGCGCCGATGCGACGGAGAAATTGGACCGCGATCGGTCCGCCGGCCGGCTCGTGCCCGGGACTGGTCCATCGCAATTGGCCGCGCTTCTCGACGCGGACGGTGGTCGCTGGTTTGCCGAAATCGTGCGCCAGCACGCCGAACATCAACAGTCTCCGGCGCGCTGCGTCGCTCGCTTGCCACTCGGGGAGCGCGACCAGTGCGTCGAGGCAATGCTGCGTGTGCGTGAACACGTCACCCTCGGGATGCCATTCCGGTTCCTGCGGTGTGCCACGTAGCGCAGCGACCTCCGGGAAATGCCGCAGCCAGCCGGTTTGCTCCAGCACGGTGAGCCCGCGTGAGGGCGTTGCCGACTTGGTCGCCCATTTTTCCCACTCACCCCAAACCCGCTCGACCGGCAATTCGGCAAACGTGGAGGCAATGGTTCGGCACAGCTGGGCCGTTTCCGGGGCGAGGGTGAAGTCGAACCGCGCGGCCAGTTGAAACGCCCGCAAGACGCGCAGCGGATCCTCGACAAACGCGGCGCTCGTATGACGGAGCACGCGGGCCTGCAAATCGCGTTGGCCGCCGTGGGGATCGACCAGTGTTCCGGTGAAAGGGTCGAGGGCGATGGCGTTGACCGTGAAATCGCGCCGCGCCGCCGCGTCGGCGTCGCTCAGGGTCGGATCGGGTTCAACGGCGAACCCTCGGTGGCCGCCGCCGGTCTTGGATTCACGCCGGGGCAGTGAAAAATCATATTCTTCGCCGCTGGCCCGGCTGCGAACCTTGATCACGCCGAAACTGCGGCCGACGATATCGGTCGCGCCGAAGGGTTCGAGCGTGCGATGCAGGGTTTCGAAGTCAGTGCCGCCGACCTCGATGTCGAAATCCTTCGGCGCGAGACCGAGGAGCCAATCGCGGACGCCGCCGCCCACCAGCCGGGGGCGTCCGGTCCGCCGGACCGCGTCGAGCATGGCCCGAAGGTCGGCGGGTAGATGAAGTTCAGCCGGCATGCGGTGGCTCAGGCTCGCTTGGAAAACGCCGCAATCGCGACGAACAGCCACCCGGCCATCATCGCGATGCCGCCGAGTGGCGTCACCGGTCCGAGCCAGCGCGGGCCGCCTAGGGCGAGCCAGTAGAGCGAGCCGGAAAAAAGCACGATGCCGGTGGCCCAGCAGCGTCCAGCCCAGATGAAACGCCGCGCGGCGTCCTCCGCATCTCCAGTTCGAATCCAGACGGCGGCGGCAAGCAGGGCCAGGGCATGATACAGGTGATAGCGTGCCGCCGTTTCCCAGGCCTGCGCCATTCCGCGCTCGGTCAGAGTGGCTTTGAGGGTGTGAGCCCCGATCGCGCCCAGCGCCACGCCCGTCAGACCGAAGAGGCCGGCTGCGAGGAGCAGGCGGTTAATAGATTTTGCGCCGTTGGTCATCACCGGGTAGGCTCGCAGATTGATTTGGGGAAACAAGGCCGGAGCAAGGCGCCAGGGGTAGCCCGAAGATTTCCGGCCTCGGGCGGAAAACTCGGTTGACAGGTCCGCTTTTGACCTTAGCACTTGGCCTCTTTTCGCATGAAAACGTTCCTCGCCAAGAAGGAGACGGTGCAACCCAAGTGGTATCTTATCGATGCCGCAGGGGTTCCGCTCGGTCGCCTCGCCGTCAAGGCTGCCAACATTATCCGTGGCCGCCACAAGCCGTCCTACACCCCGAGCGTCGATACCGGCGATTTTGTGGTCGTGATTAATGCGGAGAAGGTCGTCCTGACCGGCCGCAAAGAGGTGCAGAACGAATACATGTTCTTCTCGGGCTTCGTGGGTGGCGAGAGCTACCGCAAGGTCTCCCTCATGCGCGAACGCCATCCGGAATTCATCATCGAGCGCGCCGTCAAAGGCATGCTGCCGAAGAACCGGATCGCCGCCAAGATGCTGACCAAGCTGCGCGTGTTTGCTGGCGAGAAGCATACGCACGAGGCCGGTAGTCCCCAGAAAATCTCCGTCTGATTTCCGACAACTGACTGATCATGAGCGCTGTTACACCCGCCAATATTTTCCTCGGCACCGGCCGCCGCAAAACTTCGACCGCCCGCGTCCGCCTGACCGAAGGCACGGGAAAGCTGACCGTCAACGGACGTACGTTTGACAGCTATTTCTCCCACGAAAATTTCGCCAAGCAGGCCTACGCGCCCCTCCTCACGGTTGAGCTTCGCGAGAAGATCGACGTGACGGCCAACGTCGCCGGTGGTGGCGTTTCCGGCCAGGCCGGTGCAGTGGCCCACGGCATCGCCCGTGCGCTGCAGAAGATGAACATGGAGCTTCGTCCGAAGCTCAAGAAGGCCGGCCACATCAAGCGCGACCCGCGCGAGAAAGAGCGCAAGAAGGCCGGTCAGCCGGGCGCCCGCAAGCGCTTCCAGTTCTCGAAGCGCTGAGTTTTTTCCGGTTCACGCGACCAAAACCCTGTTTTCAAACGCCGCCCGCCTTACCGCGGGCGGCGTTTTTGTTTATGGGATGGCGGATTGGAACACTCCTTGCTAGACGTGCATTCGATGAAAAACTCCCTCCATCGCCTCTTGCTGCTCGCGGCTGGAATGATCGTCACCTCGTTGCCGGGGTACGCCCACCCGGGGCACGATGGACACGAGTTGACGTGGGACCTCGGACATCTCGCCGGCCACCCGCTCGCGACACTAGGTTGCGCGGTGGTGCTGGTGGTCGCGGCTTGGGCCGGTTGGGTGATGGTCCGTGTGCAGTTGGAGCGGCGCGCTCAGAGTTTGCGCGCGTCGCAGCCCAACCGCGGTAGGTAACGCGCAAGAATCCGGCGTGCGTCGCGCAGGCCCTGGCGGAGCGCCACGCTGTCGGGAGCGACGAGTTTGATACTCCAGCCTCCCTTTCGTAGTACGCTGACGCCCAGCCAAAGACCGTCGCGATGCAAGGCGGAGAGTTCCGCACTCCACGTTGGGTGACCGGTACCGTTTCCTTGGTCCGGTGCAATCAGGACCGCATTGGCGAAGCACGCGGCCGCGCCGGAGCCGGCCAATTCCGCCAGCGCGCGCAACTCTTCGCCGGAGTGGTCGAAGCGTTCACGCAGCGCGAGTTCGCCCCCGATATGCACGGTCAACTCGAGGCGCAGTCGATCCCAAAGCCACGCTTCGCCGTGACCCACGCGCCCCGACGTCAACTGATCCACGAAAAAGAGCGAACCACCTTCGGCGACGTCGACGTGGGTGACCTGACGGTAGCGCGAGCCGCGGTGCGGCACCAACGGCTCGGGAATCACTTCGAGCCAGGCGCCGGAGGCGACGTGAAATTGCTGCCGGCTCTCCGCCGCGCCGTCGTTCATCTTGAAGACGCGGCTGGCACTGGGAGTCGTGACGAGCAAGGCGGCGTCGGCATCGACTGAGATCTCCGATTCCAGGCGATCGCCGGCGAGAATTCCCGCCGTGGGATTGACGACCTGAACAATCAGGACGCCGGCGTCGGTGTCCCAATAGGGTTTGCTGAGGTGGTACGGTGCGCGAAATGACTGCGCCGCGAGCACCGTGCGGCCGTGGGTGCGCCGCGCGGCGCGAATCTGCAGATGACCGGAAAATTCAGCCATGCGGTTATCCCAGGCAAGAAACTCAGTTTTTGATCGGTCGTCGATCGGCGAACAGCACCGCGTGTTCGATCCACGCGATCACCGCGTCGAGATTGTGCTCGCGCTTGAGATCGCAGAAAAGGAACGGTTTGGCGCCGCGCTGAATTTTGGCGTCGCGATCCATGACGCCGAGATCGGCGCCCACCAGCGGAGCGAGGTCGATTTTATTAATGATGAGCAAATCGCTGAACCGAATTGCGGGACCGCCCTTGCGGGGGATTTTGTCACCCTCGGCGACATCGATCACATAGATGAAGGCGTCGACGAGTTCCGGGGAAAACGTGGCGGTGAGGTTGTCGCCCCCGCTCTCCACGAGGACGAGTTGCAGGTCGCCGGCAAACTTGGCCTCGAGGGCGCGGCACGCCTGCTCGTTCATCGTGGTATCGTCGCGAATTGCCGTGTGCGGACATCCGCCCGTCTCGACTCCGGTGATGCGATCGGCTGGCAGCGCGCTGTGTTTGATGAGAAACTGGGCGTCCTCGGAGCAGTAGATGTCGTTTGTGACCACCGCCATCGAGTAGCGCTCGCGGAGGCGTTGGCAGAGCTTGAGACAGAGCATCGTCTTGCCCGAACCAACCGGGCCGCCGATGCCGATGCGGGGGGGACGTGACATGGGGGGAAGTGCGAGTAGCGGGTTGTTAGTAGCGAGTGGGAAAAAGTCAGTAGCGAGTAGTGCGTAGCGGGTAGCGAGTAGGAAATCGGCAATTTGATATGCTCGCTACC
>CANJIU010000082.1 GCA_947474365.1 Opitutia bacterium
GTTTCGCTCCGATCAATTTACGAACCATCGTCATGTTTTCGGGTTGGGCCAGCCGTTGCTTGATGGGAATTGTAAGCTTCATCCCTGTTGGCTTAGCCGAGCTCGCACCGAAAGTCCCGTCATTTCTTGTGGGCCATGCGCAGGGCTAGGTCACAAAGACGGGGGGGCGCTCGCGATGCGGGTTTACGTCCATCACCGCCAAGAGCACAGCTTTGCGGCGATCAAGAATGTCCTGCTTTGATCGCGTGTGGACGACTGCGTCTGGATGTTACATCTCGGGCTGAGTCTAACCGAGTTTCGGCTCCGAACGTTGGCTGGATCCTTCCTGGTTCCCTCTCTTTCGTTGCCGACCAGTTAGAATCTGAAGAAGCAAAGCCTGCTCTTTGATCGCAATATTCTGCATCTTCAATTGTGCATTGGATGCATGATAGCTTGCCTGTCTGACTGAGCCGCACGCGGGCAGTGCTTTGGACAGTGCTCAGGCCTTGCGGCGGCGGATTGCCACACGCACGGCCGCAAGTCCGAAAACGATCAGTGCATAGGTTTCCGGCTCGGGAATCACTTGGCCGTCGGTAACCAACAGGTTGTCGAAGATTCCGATGAAGTCGCCGCCCGTGGTCAGCCCGAAGACGCTGGAGCCGGCTGCGTAGTTTGCGTCGAAGAATGATTCCTCGTAGGTGTTGATTCCGTCCACGATTCGAATGGTGGTCATGCGCGAGGTCGCATTGATCGCAACGCTCATTCCGATGAGGCTCAACGAGGGGGTGAACCCCATGTCCACGTTGGAGTGTCCACCGGGGCCGTCGATCCGGAACGCACCGGAGGGGTACCCGGGATGAAATATGTAGTTGTTGTCACCCACGCGCAGGCCGACGTTGATTTGCCCGGGACTGCCTTGAATGGTGGTGTCGAAGCTCACGACCACGTTGCCCATGAACGTGCCGAAATCCAGGCTACTCTGCGATCCAGGCGGCGTAAGCAACGCCTGCCTGGATTGAACGACGGCGTTCGAGATGCCGCCATTGGAGAATCTGTAGATTGAGAGAGTTTCTGTTAAGCTTGTCGTGTCCGTGTCGAAGCTCTGCTGATACAGTACCGCGGCTGCGCCCGTCTGTGCCGAGATGGCCGTGGCGACTGCAAGCGCCAATTTACCCCAAGGGAAGTGTTTCATATCGAGATTCCCCGATGCCCAGAATCGGTCATTTTTTCCCAACCGCAACACGGGGTCACGAGGAGGTTTGTCGCGGCCAACGCAGCTCGTCAAGCCAAGCCGTCGGTGTTCGGGAAGGCCTTCCAGCGGGGAAGCGCGGCGAGCCCATCAGTGTCCGGAAAAGCACTACAGGGCGGATTCCAGAGAGGCGATCCGATAGGGTCAGGCGGAAACAGGTTCGCTCGCGGTCCACCGCGCCGAACGCAACCGAATGGAAGATCCGTGCGCAGAAGGTCCGTGCGTCCGCCCGACCGCGCCGGCAATTGGGCGCACCTGATCGCTCGATCGCCGAACATCGCACGAAGGGCAGCCCGGACGCTGCTCGCGTCAGCGTCGCTCGATCGGAATGAATGCCACCATGCTCCCGCCTGACCCTCTGGAATCTTGCATGAGCGGTTAATTGACTTGGCTGGGCGTCCCGCGAATCTCGCGGAAAAGCCAGGCGCGGGCGTAGGCCCAGTCGCGTTTCGCCGTACCCGACGAAATCCCGAGTGCTTCCGCCGCTTGCTCGAGCGTGAGTCCGACAAAGTAACGCAGCTTGACCAGTTCGGCCTTGCGCGCGTCCTTCGCGGCGAGACGATCGAGCGCATCGTGCACGGCGAGCAATTCGTCCTCCTTGCCGGAAGGCGCGGCGATTTCGGCGGCACCCATGGCGTCGGCATCGACGCGGGCAAGCCCGCCACCATGGCGGATCGCGAGTTTGCGGCGCGCCTGGTCGATCAGAATGCGGCGCATGGCCTCCGCGGCGGCGCCGAAAAAGTGGCCGCGACCGCGCCAGGCCGGTTGATCCGGACCAGCCAACCGGAGCCACGCCTCATGCACGAGTGCGGTCGCCTGAAGCGTCTGACCGGGACGCTCGCGTGCGAGTTTGCTCGCAGCGAGCTTACGCAGTTCGTGATACACGAGTGGCAGCAACCGCTCCGCCACGTGTGGCTCACCGTTCTGGGCGGCGGCGAGAACTTGGGTGAGGTCGTTCATGGCTTCGGGTCCGCGACGATGCGTTTCCGAGTGGTGAACGCCTGTTCGATCAATTCGGCGGCACGTGCCGCTCCTTGGAGGGGGCGAAGTTCGGCGGCGCATGCGCCCGCCCGCTCGGCGAACGACGGCGTGCGCAACACCTGCTCGACCGCATGGCGCAGCGAGGCGGCGTCGAGTCGTCCGACCGGCACCGCGCGCCCCACGCCCAGGTGCACAATCCGCATGGCGTTTCCCGGTTGATCGTTGGTGATCGGGATAGCCACCAACGGCACGCCGGCGCTCAGGGCTTCGAGCGCCGTGTTCAGACCGCCGTGAGTTATGGCGAGGGATGCTCGTTTGAGGAGCGCGCGCTGCGGTGCGTAATCGACGAACAACGCACCGGCCCTTTGCGGTGTGGATGCGCCGGCACCGGGCCGGCCGAACGAGACGACAAGCTGCGCGTTGAGACCGGCGCACGCCCCGACAATCGTCTCGTAGATGGACATCACGCGGTTCTGGAGCGTCCCCAGCGACGCGTAGATCAGCGGACGCCCGTCGAGCGCGTCCCACGGAAACGGGTGCTCTCCGGCGGACGGCTCATCGATCCACGGGCCGGTGTAGTGAAAGTGATCCGGCAGGTGGCGGCGCGGGAAATCGAAGAAGGCTGGCTGTTGAGCCACCTGCACAAGACTGGGGCGCAGTTCATTGATGTAGGTGTAGGTCATCGGCCGGAGCCAGTGCCTAAGGCGATACGGCCCAAGTTCGCGGAGCACGCCGAGCCCGCACATGTTTCCCGCGAACTGGCCGAGGAAATTTCGCACGTGAAACCCCAACCCGCTCCGGCGCCGCCACGGAAAATACGGCGGCGGCACGCCCGACTCGATGTGCAGCGCCAGGGCGCTGCACGCGACGGCCAGCGGCAAATGAATCACTTCGCAGACACTTTCCGCGCCGATGCAAATCTGATCCATGATGAGGCCGTCAAAGCCGCGGTGCTGCGCGAGGGCGGGCAGATCGCGGAGAATACCGCGGGTCAATCCCGCGATGGTGCGGGCCGCGGCAGCGGTGGCCCGCAAGCCGGTGAGCGCTCCGGCCCGCGCGGCGTACTCGTCCCACACGCCGGGCCCAAATTCCCGCGTCGCAATCGGAGCAAAATCGAAACCCGCCTGCTGCACTCTGGCGGCGGCCACGGGCGGCGAGAGCACGGTCACACGGTGCCCGCGCCGCTCGAGTGCCCGCGCGAGAACGAACAGCGGATTGAGGTGCCCGATATAGGCAGGAGCAAACAGGGCGTAGTGCGGCATGAGCGGATCGAATCTCCGGTCTATTTTCGTGTCGATATACCAGGGATCACCGACTCGGCTTCGATCGCGCGTCCCTGTTTTTGCAGGGTGGAGACAAGCATGGATCGTGCGGTGCGTTCGACCTTGGCATCCATGTTCGTTTCGTTCGTTGCGAGCTCCAACGCGGTGCGGAAATGGACTTCGGCCGCATCGAGCTTTCCCTGAGCATGGAGACCCGCCCCGAGAACGAGGTGGGCTGCACTGAAATACCTCTGCTTGGAGCGAGGAAGTTTTTGCAGCACCACGACCGCTTCGTTTGCCAGGTCTGTCGCTTCGCTGAAACGACCTTGTGTGAGCCGGACCGTCGAAAGGATCACGTTGGCGCCAGCCACATCCTCGTGCTGGGGCCCGAACGTCTTTTTATTTATCTCGAGCGATGCGAGCGCCAGCGCCTCCGCCTTCACAAAGTCACCGAGGTCAAGGTAAACGGCGCCTAACACGCCCCGCACGGTTCCGTCGATCTCAGGGCTGTCCGAAAGTTCCTTGTCCAATCGCTCGACGGTTTTATCGACGATCTCGCGGAGCAGCGTTTTGTCCCGCTCGAGTGCCGCACTCGATCCGAGCCCGAGCAGCATGCGCGAAAGGAATGCAAATGCCTGCTCGCTCCGCATCGCTTCGAGCAGAGCCTTCTTTTCGTTGGCCTGAGCCTGCCGGCGTTGCTCCGTTTCCGCTCGACGCGCGACTTCCGCCTGCACGCGCAATCGGCTTTGCTCGGCTTCCGCCGCGACGGCCCGTTCACGCGCGGCTTTTTCCAGAACCAACGACCAGGTGGCGACCGCCAGGCCGATGATGATTGCCGCCGCAATCCCCCCGGTGGCGGCGAAGGCAAGCCGATGACGGCGCGCGAATTTTTGCAGTAGATAACCGGCGCTGGGGGGTCGCGCGATTACGGGTTCGTCATGCAGGTGCCGCAGCACGTCGGAGGCGAGGCTGTTTGCCGTTTCGTAACGGCGGGTGCGATCCTTCTCGAGGGCCTTCATCACGATCCAATCAAGATCGCCGCTGAGGAGCGTCGGGAGCTGTGCGGGCAAAATGCCGCGCAGCGTCGCGACCGTGGCGCGTTCGAGATCAGTCAGCGTGGAGAGGCGGGTCGAGGGCCGCGGCGGATCGACCTCGCGGATGATGCGGCGGATTTCGTCGAGCCCGGCTGCGACAAGTGTCTTTGGGTCGAACGGTGGCCGGCCCGTGAGCAACTCGTAGAGCAGCACGCCGAGCGAATAGATGTCTGAGCGCGTATCGATATCGAGCCCGCTCATCTCCGCCTGCTCAGGACTCATGTAGGCCGGCGTGCCGATGAACTGATCGAAGGCGGTGAACAGTGTGGAATCCGTGAGCCGGCCCTCCGTCGCCATCGCGATGCCAAAATCGATCACCTTCGGAACCGGCGTTCCATCATGAAGCGTTACGAGAATGTTCGAGGGCTTCAGGTCACGGTGGATGATCCCCTTCTGGTGCGCGTGCTGCACCGCGTGGCAGACCTGCGTGAAGAGTTCGAGCCGTTTGGCGGTTGAAAGATTTTGTTCGTCACAGAATTTTGTGATCGGAATGCCGCGGACGAGTTCCATCACGAAGTACGGCCGGCCGATCTCGGTGGCGCCGCCATCGAACACCCGCGCAATGTTCGCGTGATCCATCAGCGCGAGGGCCTGCCGCTCCGCCTCAAACCGTGCGACGACCTCCTTCGTGTCCATCCCGAGCTTAATGACTTTGAGCGCGACCCGGCGGCGGACGGGCTCCTCCTGCTCGGCCATGTATACGATGCCGCAGCCGCCCTCGCCGATCTTCTGGAGCAGCTTGAAGCGGCCGATTACATCACCGGGCTTCTCGTAGTGCTGCAACGTGGGTTGTGCCCCGTCGGCTGCCAATGTAGCCATGAAATCAGGCGAGGCCTCGTGGGCGCACAGGAGTGCGTCAACATCGGCGCGGAGTGCGGCGTTGCCCGCGCAGGCTCCATCGAGGTAGGCCTTCCGCTCGTGGGCGGGCAGCGCCAGGGCGTGGTTGAAAATCGTTTCCTCGGATTGAGGCGACGGGATTGGGGGCATGGGGCGGAGGCGTCTTCGGTTGCCCCACAGTGCGGGGTTTTCCGAAAAAGCAGATCATGAATGGGTGATTTATTCGCCGCGGTCGAACCCAACGGTTGCCTTTGCGCGGGAGGCCGAAGGGCTGGGGAAGCCGAGGGGTACGACAATTCGATAGGCTCGGGCGGGCCGGAACAGGTTCGCTCGCTGTCCACCTCACTGAAGGCAACTGAATGGACGATCCGTAGGTCCGCCCCACCGCGCCGGCAATTGGGCGCACCGGATCGCTGGATCGCCGAACATCTCACGAAGGGCAACCCACACGCTGGCCGCGTCAGCGTCGCTCGCTCGAAATGAAGGCTACCCTGTTCCCGCCTGGCACTCTGGAATCTTGTCGGGAATCTTCTTTTTGCTAACCGACCATTTTTGCTGACCGGCCGTGACTAATTGACCACGCCCGTCGCGCCCAAAAAAATCAAATTTTTGCCGCCCTCCGCGGTGATGACCACACTCGTCATTTCTTTCTCAGGGTTTGGACGAGTAGAGTAAGTGGTGATGTAATGATTTCCGGCCTCCCTCACCGCCATGGTTTTCCCCCACTTAGCCACATCCTCCCAAACGTATGACCAATCAACATTCTGCTCCGTAAGTTTTTTACCGTAATCGTTGACGGAGGTAATGCGCACGTCGGAAGACCCGTCTCCATAGTGGAGAGTAATTTTTATTGGAGAAGGTCCTTCTGCGCTGCTTAAATGCACAAAGAAGGCTTGGAAGCGGCTGGGGATCAGCGGAATCGTCAACGATTTATTCGTCGGGATCCGGGCAACCTGCGGGCTGACGTGGTCATTATTGTTGTAATTCAATACAATCTCCGGGTGGTGTTCTGTCGCAGGGAAAACCCCATTATCCGGAAGGGCTTTCGCATACGTGCCACCAATGAACTTCGCCGCCGATTCTGTCGCGAAGCCGTTATTTCCGGGTGGTTTACCGTCAATCCCCAAATCCCATTTAACAATTTCATCTCCCTTTAATGTAATTACAGCGCGCCCCGTCAGTAATGGGCGCACATCAATTTGAACGACGCGAGGCGCTTTGCGGTGCGATCCTTGCGAGCCACAGCCGGATAGAGCCAAGATCAAACTGGCGAAAGCGAATAGAAGGTAACTACGACCGCGCAAAAATTGCATAGAGGCACCTATTTGATGATTGGAAGGAAACTGGATTTTCAGGGAGAGTGGATCCGGGAACAATCGAAAATGGTCAGGTTGCGTAGAGCGATATTTCAAGCGAGCAGCCCGAAGCTCGCTTTCACCGGCCCTCTCGGCGCACCTGCCACCGATCGCAATTTCGCCACGTTGCTTCCGGGCCATCTCGAGCGAAATCACCAGCAGAAAGCGTTGAAATCACCTTACTCAACCTGACCCGTTCGGGCCGTTTCAGTGTGAACGATAGATCGAGCGCCGCGATTCCCCGCCCGTTCACCCATCGATCGCCGCGGGCGTGGCGGGTTTGTTGCTGTCCGCTTGCTGTCCGGTTGCTGGCGGCTCCCTGCATCCTTGCTGTCGGCTTGCTGCGGGCTTGCTGGGTTGTTGCTGTCCGCTACCTGCTGACAGGCAGCTGACCGGCAACTGCCAGGCAGCAGCCTTGCTGGAGACCCTCCGGCCTTACCGTGCCGGAGCGGCGCATCGATCGGGCCTTGCCCACTCTTAAATGGGGTCCAATCACCGGGACCACGCAGGGGGTTTTCCTCAGGATCCTTCTCGGATCCTTCTCAGATCCTTCTCGAAACCTATACGGATCCTTCTCGCATCCTTCTCGGCCGGACGTTTCCGGGAGCACCCGAGAGGTCAATGAGACGGCTCCCACCAAAGGGAACAGTTCCGCGCGCCGGGCGGGACGAACCCCGCCCCGAACGGCGGCGTTGGCCCTCGCGTCGAGGAACGGCGGGAGGCCGCCCGGTGTCTGACAGTGGCGTGGCATGATTTTCCTTTCGCTTGGGTCGGCACCTGTTCCCAGCGCAGGGAACCGCAGGCCGTGAACCAACGGCGACGGAAACGGGCGACGCGAGCGGCGAAACGTCGGGGCGTATCTTAGTTTTTGGATACTAGGGACGCGACGCCCCCGTCGCGTGATTCGAAACCGCCAGCAACGAGAGCGTGGCGGCTCCAGCAAACGTGCGCTTGTGCGCACTGGCATGTTCCGTCGGTCCAAAAGCCGGATGCGCGCGGATTGAGCGCGGCCAAAAAAAGGCCGCGCCGTTTGTGATCCGCGGTGCACGTTGCCTTCAGCCAGTCCGGTCAGTGTCCAGATGCACGGTGATTATCGTGATTTGAGTCCGACAGCGACAGAGCAGCATGCCAGGTCAGTGACGTGAGCGTTTCAGCCGGTCAGTGACAGTTCCGCAGCCAGGCCCCGTTTCCTCGACGCTACCGCGCGCCGGGGCGGGTTGCCTTCAGGTCAGCGTCCGAGCCGCCGAGTTGTTCCACCTCAACCCAGCAGTGCAGCCAAAACCAGGATGCCCATGAAAAAACTCTCCACCCTGTTAACCCAACGCGAAGCGCTCCTGCAGCAGGCGCGCCTCGCCAATCTCGCCTTCGCGTACACCACGCTCGGGGAATTCGCCCGCCGGGTGGCCCGTGCGGGCCTGGCCGGTCGCGTGACGCTCCGGCAGGCCGCGCCCGAGGAGGAGCGCTACTGGGCCTCGCTCACCGCGCTCGACGGCAACCAGTCGGTGATCGAGGAGCATTTCGCCGACGAAGACGTCATGGATCTGGCGGACGTGATCGCGTTCACCACCGCCAACGAGGCGCTGGAACTGACGTTTCGCCTCGAGGAGGTGGGCGAGCTTTTCCTCGCGCCGCTGCGGGCCGAACTCGCGCGCGCGGACGTCGCCATCGATCATCCGGGAACAACGACCGACGCGATCCGGTAGGCGGCGGCTTGCCGTTTGACCGCGGGGGAATCGTCGCGTTACGTGGGCGCCACACCTCATGCGCCCTCTCCTCTCCCTGACGCTGCTCCTCGCCCTCGCCGGCGGAGCGCTGGCCGCCAACGCCCCGCGCGTCTTCCCCTACCCGCACGAAAAACACACGCTGCCCAACGGGCTGACCGTGCTGCTCATCCCGATGGAGAGCCCCGGCGTGGTCGCATACTACTCGATCGTGCGCACCGGCAGCCGGGACGAGGTCGAAGAGGGCAAGTCGGGCTTTGCCCACTTCTTCGAGCACATGATGTTTCGCGGCACGAAGAAGTATCCCGCCGACGTCTATGAGGGCATCCTGACGAAAATCGGGGCATCCCACAACGCCTACACGACGGACGACTACACGGCGTACCATCTCAAGTTCGCGCGGGAGGATCTCGAGCAGGTGGTCGAACTGGAGAGCGACCGCTTCCAAACGCTGTCGTACAGCGAGGCGGTGTTTCAGACCGAGTCGGGCGCCGTCTACGGCGAATATCGGAAGAACATCACGAGTCCGTTCTCGCTGCTCCACGAAAAGATCCACGACCTGGCCTACGACCGGCACACCTACAAGCACACGACGATTGGCTTCGAGCGGGACATCAAGGCGATGCCGCAGCAATTCGAGTACAGCCTCACATTCTTCCGGCGTTTCTACCGTCCGGAAAACGTGGTCGTGATGATCGCAGGCGACATCGACGCGACGTCCGTGCTCGCCCTGATCAAAAAATACTACGCCGGCTGGGCCAAGGGCTACACGCCGCCCGCGATCACGCCGGAACCGCCCCAGACCGCGGAGCGGACGGCCGAGATCGCCTACCCGGGCAAAACCCTCCCGATCCTCAATCTCGGCTACAAGGGCGACGCCTTCGCGCCCGACAACCGGGATTATGCCGCGGCGTTGTTGCTCGAGGAACTCGCCTTCGGCGAGACCAGCGACCTGCACAAAAAGCTGCTCCTGCAGGAGCAGAAGGTGCAGGCGCTCTCGGCCGACGTCCCGATGAACCGCGACGTCCCGCTTTTCGAGATTCAGGCGATGGTCAAGAATCCCACCGACATCGGCTACGTGCGTGACGAAATCTACCGCACGCTGGAGCAGTTCAAGACGACGCCGGTGGAGGCCGGGCGGCTGCGGGATTTGAAGCGGCGCAACAAGTACAGCTTTCTGATGGCGCTCGACACGCCCGCCGCCGTCGCCGGCGGCATGGCGCGCTTTGTGGCGCTGACCGGCGACATCGCGGTCGTCGACACGCTCTACACCCGCATGGACGCCGTCACTCCCGAGGACATCATGCGGGCGGCGAAGAAATACTTCACGCCCGAACGCCGCAACGTCGTCGTGTTGAAGGGAGGCCAGTCATGAACCGTTTCCTTTCAGTGCTCATCGCCTCGGTCGCGCTGCTCGGTCTCCCGGTCGCGCACGCTGCCAACGCCCCCGTCCTTCTCCCCGTGGCGAACGACCCGACCGTGACGTTTCGCCTCTGGTTCAAGGTCGGCGCCCAGAACGACCCGGCCGGCAAGGAAGGCCTCTCGGCCCTCACCGCGGCGATGCTCACGGATGCCGCGACCCGGAAGCACACGTATCCGGAAATCCTCGACCTGCTGTTCCCGCTGGCGTCCGACTACAGCGCTTCGTCCTCGATGGAGATGACCGTCATTCACGGTCGGACGCACCGGGACAACCTGGCCGAGTACGTGCCGTTGTTTCTCGACGCGCTGCTCGCGCCGGCGTTCAAGGCGGAGGACCTGGAGCGCATCCGGAGCCGGACGCTGAACTTCCTGGAGAACACGCTGCGTTTTTCGAGCGACGAGGAACTCGGCAAGGCCGTGCTCTACAACACGGTCTTTGCCGGCACGCCGTACAGTCACATCACCGCCGGGACGATCGCCGGCGTGAAGGGCATCACGCTCGACGATATCCGGAGATTTTACGCGGCCCACTACACCCGCGACAACGTCGTGATCGGTCTCGGCGGCGGCTATGAACCCGCGCTGCTTGAGCGCCTGAAGGCGGAGCTTGCCCGGCTGCCGGCCGGCGCGCCGGCGCCGGTTCCGACACCGCAACCGCGGCCCCTCCGCGGGCACCAGGTGACGTTGGTGGAAAAGAAGGCCGACTCGACGGCGATCAGCATCGGTTTCCCGACGGACATCGTGCGCGGCCAGAAGGATTGGTACGCCCTCGCGATCGCGAATTCGTGGCTCGGCGAACACCGCAATTCGAGCGGCCAGCTCTATCGCGTGATCCGGGAGACGCGCGGGCTGAACTATGGGGACTACACGTACATCGAGCACTACCCGAACGGCGGCCAGCGCCTGCTCCCGCCGCAAAACACCTCGCGGCGGAAACACCTCTTCGAAATCTGGATTCGCCCCGTGCCGAACGAGGCGCGGCATTTTGCGCTCCGGGCGGCGTTGCGGGAATTCCAGCTGCTGATCGACCGCGGGATGACGCCTGCCGAGTTCGAGTTGAAGCGGAATTTCCTGAAAAAGTATGTACTGCACTACGCGTCGAACACCAACGAACGCCTCGGCTACGCGCTCGACGATGTGTTCTACGGCATCGCGGCCGGACATCTCGCGACCTTCCGTCGCATGATGGACGAGCTCACCCTCGCCGACGTGAAGGCCGCGATCAAGAAGCACTGGCAGACGGAAAATCTGCAGATCGTCGCGATCACCGACAATGCGGCGGCGTTTGCCGATGCGCTCGCCGCGGATGCACCGAGCCCCCTCACCTACGCCTCGCCGAAACCGCCCGCGGTCCTCGAAGAAGACAAAATCATCGGCACCTATCCCCTGAAGATCCGGCGCGAGAACGTGAAAATCATTCCGGTGACGGATCTGTTCGTAAAATAACTTCGGGCAGCCGGAGTAGCGCTCCGGATCAGCCCAAGGCCGCTATCGACACAGCGCCGCGTTCCCGTTTCGTTTCAAGCACCCTTCCTCTTCATGAACCGCCGCAACTTCCTCACCGGCCTCGCCACCGCCACCGCCGCCATTGCCGCCCGACCGCTGAGCGGGGCAACTCCGAAACCGGCGACGGCCAAAATCAAAGTCGGCATGGACAACTTCGCCGTGCGCGCCATGGGCTGGAAGGCACCGGCGCTGATCGACTATGCCGAGTCGATCAAGTGCGACTCTCTCCTGATCTCCGACCTCGACGCCTATGATTCGCTCGAGGATGCGGCCCTGCGCGACGTGCGCCGCAAGGCGGAAGCCGCGGGTGTCGCACTCTACGCCGGCAGCTGGAGCATCTGCCCGACCTCCAAGACGTTTAAGAAGAACTGGGGCACCGCCGAGGAGCACGTCCGCCTCGGACTCCGCGTGGCGAAGGCGCTCGGTTCCCCGGTGTTCCGCGTCGTGCTGGGCAACATGGAGGACCGCAAGTCCGAAGGCGGCATCCAGGCGCGCATCGCCGACACCGTCGCCGTGCTCAAGGCGTGCCGACGCGACTCCGAATCCGCGGGTGTGAAGATCGCGATCGAGAACCACGCCGGTGACATGCATTCGTGGGAGCTGCTGCAGCTCATCGACGCCGCGGGACGCGATTTCGTCGGCGCCAACATCGACTCCGGCAACGCCGTCTGGACGCTCGAGGACCCGATGGATGTGCTGGAGACGCTCGGCCCCGTCACGATTTGTTCGAGCCTGCGCGACGACATGGTGTGGGACACTCCAGAGGGTGCCGGCGTGCAGTGGACCGCCGCCGGTGACGGCCTGATCGACTGGAAGAAATACGCCGCCCGCTGGAGCCAGCTGTGCCCAAAGGTGCCGATCATGATCGAGACGATTTCGGGGTCGCAAAAGGTATTTCCCTACAAGAGTCCCGAATTCTGGAAGTTCTACGACAAGCGACCGGCGAAGCTCGCCAAGTTCGAGGCGATGGCCAAGCGCGGTCACGCGCTGACGGCATTCAAGGCACCGGCGGGTCCCGAGGGAAAGAAGGTCACGCAGGATTTCCAGAAGGCCGAACTCGAAAAATCCATCGCCTACCTCCGCAAGGAAATCGGCCTGGGCGTCAGAGCCTAGTCTCCCAAACGAGCGGAACGCTAATTATCGCTAATCGACGCTAATCTCGGAGCGATTTTCCCGTGTCCCAAGCGCCTCGATTTGCCGATAAGGTGAATCCTCTCCATCGATCGAATCAGCGAAGATTAGCATTCCAAACGATCCACCATGAACCGTCGCACCTTTCTCCAATCGTCGGCCGCCGCGACCACCCTTGCCGCGCTGCCCTTCTCCATCCGCGCCGCCGACAAGGCGGGCACGAAGAAATTCCGCACCGCGCTCATCGGCTGTGGCTGGTGGGGCAACAACATCCTGCGCGAGGCGATGGCCAGCGGCGCCTGCGAGATCGTCGCCCTCTGCGACGTCGACTCGCGGCAGTTTGAGCCGACGCTGAAGAACGTCGCGGCCGGCACCGCCGACACTCCCAAGCTTTTCAAAGATTACCGCGAGATGCTCGCGGCGGCGAAACCCGAGATTACCATCGTCGGCACGCCGGACCACTGGCACGCGCTGCCCATGATCGCCGCAGTGAAGGCCGGTTCGCACGTCTACGTCGAAAAGCCCATCGGCCACACCGTGATGGAAGGTCGCGCGATGGTGAACGCCGCGCGCGCCAGCGGCCGCGTCGTGCAGGTCGGCACGCACCGTCGCATTTCCCCACACAACGTCAGCGGCCGCGACTTCCTCCGCGCGGGGAAGGCCGGCGACATCGGCATGGTGCGCTGCTTCGTCAACTACGGCGGCGGCCCCGAAAAAACGCTCCCGACCGTCGACGTGCCGAAGGAACTCGACTGGAACACGTGGTGCGGCCCGGCGCCGCTCCGGCCCTACAACGGCGGCGACCCGCGCAACCCGAATCAGGGCGCCGGCAACCGCGGCATCCATCCGCGCGGTTTCCGCAACTATCTCGACTATGCGAACGGCACCCTCGGCGACTGGGGGATTCACTGGCTCGATCAGGTACTCTGGGTCACCGGAGAAAAATATCCGAAGCGGATCTATTCCACCGGAGGCCGCCCCATCGCCGGCCCGGCCGTATCGACGCCGAACGAGCAGACGACCGACGCGCCGGATCATCAGCTGGCCACATTCTCGTTCGACAAATTCGACGTGCAATGGGAGCACCGACGCTTCGCCAACAACAACACCGACAAGGGCGAAAACGTCGGCTGCTATTTCTACGGCACCAAGGGGATCTTCCACATGGGCTGGCAGAAGGGCTGGACGTTTTATCCGGCCGACTCGAAACAACCCGTCGTCTCCGAGGAGCCGAAGCTCAATTCGCCGGACTCGCAGAACATCAAGGAACTGTTTGCCGATTTCCTGCAGGCGATCCGCACCGGAACCAAGCCCGTCGCGGACATCGGTGAGATTCATCTCTCCACGAACATGGCGCTGCTGGGCATGCTCTCGATGAAGATCGGAAAGAGCATCGAATGGGACGGCGCCAAGGAGCACATCGTCGGGGACGAAGCGGCGAACAAATTGCTGCGACGGGAGTATCGGAAAGGCTGGGAATATCCGAAGGCCTGATCGACCGACGGCAGCGCCGCCCCCGCCACCCCATGAATCGACGCGCATTGTTGAAAGGGGCCGCGACGCTGCCTTTGCTGGCCACCGCAAGCATGGGGCAAAGTTCACCGACCACTCCCTTCCCGGCCAAGCGGATCAAACCGGCCCGGTTGACCGCCGGCGACACCGTCGGCCTGATCGCACCCGCGAGCGGGTTGAAACCGGAGTCCTTCGATCAAGCGGTGCAAAAGATCGAGAGCCTGGGGTTCAAAACCAAAGTCGGAAAATACGCCCGTGGCCTGCACGGGGTGTTTTCCGGCACGGATGCGGAACGCGCGCACGATCTCCATTGGGCCTTTGCCGACGCCGAGGTGCGGGCGGTCTGGTGTATCCGCGGCGGCGACGGTGCCCCGCGCATTTTGCCCACGGTGGATTTCGACCTGATCCGGAAGAACCCCAAAATCTTCGTCGGCTACTCCGACATCACGGCGTTGCACACGGCGATTCACCAGAATTGCGGATTGGTGACGTTTCACGGGCCGGTCGGGATCTCCGGATTTTCCGACTACGCCAAACAGCACGTCCTAAACGTGCTGATGAATCCGACGGCTCCCTACAAAATCGAGATCTCCGAAGGCAACCGCGCGAAGACCTCGGAGTTCTTCCGAACCGAGGTCATCACTGCGGGCAAGGCGCGCGGCCCGCTGATCGGAGGGAATCTTTCGCTGCTGACGGCGCTAGCCGGAACCCCGTGGGCGCTCACTCAGATGAAAGGGAAAATCCTCTTCCTGGAGGACATCGACGAGCAGCCCTACCGCGTGGATCGGATGCTGACCCAGCTGCGGCAAAGTATCGACATGCGCTCGCTCGCCGCCGTGGCGCTGGGGGTTTTCGACGGGTGCAAGGCAACGGAGCAAAAGCCCTCCCCGCCCCTCATTGAAGTCGTCAAGGACCGCCTGGGCGACCTCGGGATCCCGGTGATCTACGGTCTTTCGTTTGGCCACATCCGGGATCAGTTCACGCTGCCGATCGGAATCGAAGCCGAGCTGGACACGTCGACGGCGATCCTGACGTTGCTGGAGACGGGTGTCACGTGACGTGAGGAGGAAAGCGCGACGACTGGCATGATGCACCGTTTGAGTTTCCTCCGTCTTCCACTCGCGCTCGTTGTCGCCAGCGCGCCGCTGTGCGGGACGGACGCCAAGCTCGCCGCCGATTTCGCCGCCGACATCCGGCCCACCCTCGTGAGCTATTGCGCGGACTGTCACAAGAAGGGCAAGGACGTCCCGTTTCTCACCGCCCAAACGCTCGACGACATTTCGCAGCAGCGCAGCACCTGGCGGAGCATCGTTTCGCAACTGCGCAACCGCACCATGCCGCCGCCGGAGGAGGAGCAGCCCGAAGAGAAGGAGCGCATCCGTCTCTCGACCTGGCTCGCCCGCGCCCTGCGCGAGACGGCGCGGGACCTGCCGGATTTCGCCGGCGCCATCACCGCGCGCCGGCTGAACCGGCTCGAATACGACAACACCATCCGCGACCTGCTCGGGCTGGAGTTGAATTATTCCGAGACATTTCCGACCGACGGCGGCGGCGGCGAAGGCTTCAACAACAACGGCGAAACGCTATTCCTGCCGGCGATCCTGATGGAGCGTTACCTCGAGGCTGCCCAGCAAATCCTCGACCACGCAATCGTGTCGCCGCCGCTGCAGCGTCGTCTCGGGCCGCGGGATTTTCAATCGGCCGCGGATGGTGGGAACCTCACCACCGACACGCTCGACGATGGCGACGAGAGCTCGGTCGCCCTCGGTATTCTGATCGGCGGCGACTACACGGTCCGCATCGCCGCCGAGGCGGTGGGTGAAACACCCGTGTCGATGGCGCTGAAAGTGGATGGCATCGCCGCCCACCGTTTTGACGCCCCGGCGGGCGCCGCCACTCCCGAGGGAACGGTTCTCCACCTCACACGCGGCGTGCATACGATTGGACTCCGGCCGACCGGCGGTGCCGCCCGGATTTCATTCGTGGAAATCAACGAAAAGACCGCGCCGCCATCGGCGGCGAAGCTCGCGGCCCACGCCCGGATTTTCGGCTCCACCAACGCCGGTGCGCTGCAGAAGGCTCCCCCCGCCGCTCGCCGGGAGGAGGCGGCGAGATGCCTCGGCGCTTTTGCCCGTCGCGCCTTCCGTCGGCCGGTCTCCGCCCCTGAGCTGGAGCGAATCCTCAGCCTGTACGATCGCTCGGCGGCCCGCGCGGAACCCTTCGAGGAATCCGTGAAACTGGCCCTCAAGTCGGTGCTGGTGTCACCGCATTTCCTGTTTCGCGTCGAAAACGAACCCGCGACGCCGGGAGTGCACCGCGTCAGCGACCATGAACTCGCGTCGCGCCTCTCGTATTTTCTTTGGGCGAGCATGCCAGATGAGGAGTTGTCCCGCCTCGCCGACCAGAGACGGTTGCACGAACCGGATGTGCTGGCCGCCCAAGCGGAGCGGTTGCTCGCGGACAAACGCTCCCGCTCGTTCCTCGACGATTTCACCGGCCAATGGCTCGGCACGCGGGAAGTCGGCGCGAGCGTCGCGTTCACCAAGACCGACTTCAAAGGCGTTTACACCAGTGACCTCGCGGACGATTTGCGCGCCGAACCGGGCCACCTGATGCAGCATATTTTCAGCGGCGATCGGAGCCTGCTCGAACTGCTCTCGGCTGATTACGCGATCCTCAATCAGCGCATCGCCAAGCACTACGGCATCGACCGCGTGGAGGGCTCGCAGTTTCGCCGCGTCGCGATCACCGATGGCCATCGCGGCGGAGTATTGGGGCTGGGCGCCGTCCACATGATCACCGCCCATCCAGATCGGACGAGCCCGGTTTTGCGCGGAGCGTGGGTGCTCGATACCCTGCTCGGCACGCCGGTGCCACCGCCGCCGCCGAACGTCCCGCCCCTGCCGACCCCGGCCAAAAACGCCAGAAAGCTGACCGTCCGTGAACAATTGGCAAAGCATCGCGAAAGCGAGTCGTGCCGCCCCTGCCACGATGTCATCGATCCGATCGGCTTCGGGTTGGAGAACTACGATTTACTCGGTCGCTGGCGCGACACCGAAAATGGCCGGCCAATTGACGCGACGGCCACGATGCCCTCGGGGGAAGCGTTCAACGGTCCCGTCGAGTTAAAGCAATTGCTGCTGCAGCGGAAGGCTGACTTTGCCCGTCACATCACGACGAAAGTGCTGGGTTACGCCCTGGGCCGCAGCCTCGACGATCGCGACGACGGCAGCATCGAGAAGATCGTTGCCGCCCTGGAACACGAGGGACACCGCGCTCACGCCTTGATTCGCGCCATCGTCCTGAGCACGCCGTTCCGCAACCGCCAGGGCGGAGAGGCACCCGCCGTCCCCGCGAAGGCGCAGAAAAAGAAAATCATTCCCGCCGCCAAACCGTCCTGACCCATGGGAGCGCGCGGGCGAGCCTCCCGCGATCCCACCTCACCGATCTCCCATGCACACCCCCATCTCCCGCCGCACGATGTTGAAAGGCTTTGGCGCCGCCCTCGCGCTGCCGTGGATGGAGGCGATGGGTGGACGACTTTTCGGGAAAGAAGTGCTCGCGAAACCACCACTCCGGTCCGCCTTCGTCTTCATGCCCAATGGCGTGAATCCCGAAAACTGGACGCCGCCCGGGACCGGCGAACGCTGGGAGCTGACGCCGATGCTGCGACCGCTGGCGCGGGTGAAGGACGACGTGATCCTCCTTGAGAATCTTTTTAACGCCAAGACGGCGGGCCGCAACGGGCACTGGCCCAAGGTCCCGGCGTTCCTGCACGGTGGATACGTCGTGCGGACGTCAGGCCGCGATCTCGATGTTGGCGGCACCTCCGTCGACCAGGTTATGGCGCAGCACATTGGCGACCGCACGCCCCTGCCGACGCTTGAGCTCGGCATCGACCCAACGCGCTCCGGGGTAGACAACGCCGGAGGCGGTTTCGCCAAAGTCTACGGCTCGCACATCGCCTGGCGCGACCCACACACTCCCGTGCCGAAGGAAATCATCCCGCAACTCGCGTTTGATCGGCTCTTCCGCACGGCCTCGGCCGCCCCCGTGGTCTCCGGCTTCAACCCGAACCAGCCCGCCGTAATCGAGTCGCTGCAGCGCGACGACACGAGCGTGCTCGATCTCGTGCGCGATGAGGCGCACTCCCTCAAGCGCCGGATCAGCGCCAACGACAATCAGAAGCTGCAGGAGTATCTGGAATCAGTGCGCTCGATTGAAAAGCGGATCGAAAACACGTTGAAGCCACAGAAACGCTGGATCAACGAGGGCCGCTTCGACCTGCCGCGTCCCGGCCCCGGCATTCCGCAGCTGCACCAGGAACACGTGCGCCTGATGCTCGATATTCTGGTGCTCGCATTTTGGACCGACTCGACGCGCATCGCGACGTTCATGTTCGGCGACGCACAGTCGGGACGGAACTTCGACTTCCTCGGCTTCCAGGGCTCGTGGCACGGCCTGTCCCACCATCTCAACGAGGAAAAGACCAAGGCCCACTACGAGGCGATCGCAACCTGGCACGTCGGTGAGTTCGCCTATCTGGTGGAAAAAATGCGCTCCCTTGACGAGGGCGGCACCTCGCTCCTCGACAACAGCATGATCCTGTTCGGCTCGACGCTGAAGGACGGCAACAAACACCTGCACAAGGATCTGCCTCTTGTCCTCGCGGGACGCGGTCAGGGCACGCTGCGCACCGGACGGCGCCTGACCGCTCCGCCGGAGACTCCCCTCTGCAACCTCTATCAGGCGATGCTGCAGCGAAGCGGAATCATGCTCCCCAGCTTCGGTGACAGCACCGGGGTGCTTGAGGGCTTGGTGTAGTACCGCGACGACGCCTCACTTCGCAATCTCGCGCGGATTGAGGCCGTGCCCGAGTTCGAAGCCCGCGCCGACCGCTCCGACGACACAGTGGGCGCGGTCGAGCCCCAGGTCCTGGCGAAACCGATACACGGTCTCGATCCCGGTGCAGTGGCAGCCCAGGAAATTGTCGACGCCGAACTCGCGCAATTTGCCCACCGTCCACGTCAGCGTCTCTTCCTTGGCCGAAAACAGGTGGATCCCGCCAATCAGTGCGTGCACGCGCGCGGGACGCACCATCGTTCGCGCCTGTTCGATGATGTTGATCACTCCGGCGTGGCCGCAGCCCGTGACAATCACGAGACCCTGCTCGGTGTTCACCACGAGTGCCATGTCATCGTTGATGGTGTCTTCACGCAAACCCGTGGCGGTCTTCACCTGCGCGCGGCCGCTCCAATTCCGTTCGGGATGCTTGCGCTTCACCGGCCCGGTCAACCAGACGCCCGGCTGCAACTCGATCGGCTTCGCGTGGACGACAAATTTTCCGCCGGTGGCCTCGTACTCGGGCTTCGTGAGAATCATCGAGTTCAATTCCACGCCCGGCGGCCAGCCGACGCGTGAGTCAAAAAAGCCCGCCCCCACATGTGCCCGAGCCAGGGCCGTCGGGTGTTTGGCCATGACGTCTCGCCGCAGCGTCATCAGGCCTCCGATGTGATCGCCATGCCAGTGGCTCAAAATCACGTCAGGCACGTCGCCGAGATTGAGTTCCATCGTCTGGACGTTCTTCAGCACCACGTCCGATTTTGCTCCCGTGTCGAAAAGGATGCGCCGTCCGTCCGCCTCGACCAACGCGGCAAAGCCCCACTCCCCGAGTTCGTCGCCGTCGGCGAGCATGGTGGAGAGCACCGTAACCGTGAGGGTGCGAACCTTGGCGGCAGACGATGAAATTCCCTCGGCCGAAGAGGCGACGCCCGCAAGCAAAGCCCAAAGTGTTAAGCCAATTAAGACGCGGTTGAAGTTGATCATGGTGAGCGAAACCCGCGAGCGCGGTCCGGGCATCTGGATTGCTTCGGCGCTCCACTCCCCGCAATGACAAAGGAGGAGCCCCCATGAAATCCTTCACCCTCTGGTTCGCCATCACCACCTCCGGACTTGCCGGAGCGGCCGCGCCCTCGCTTCAAACCTACGCCGCGCCCCGTTTCGCGGAGACCGACCGCCGGGCTCGGGTTGAGTCCGTGCGCCCTCAAATCGACGAGGTGTTCCGCGAGGCGGCAGCGAAGAAGCACTATCCCGGACTTGCCTGGGGCATCGTGCTCGACGGAGAACTCGTGCATACGGGCGCAACCGGCTTCGCCAACGTGGAGAAGAAAATCTCCGCGGCCGCCGATACCCGCTTCCGCATCGCGTCGATGACGAAGAGCTTCACCGCACTTGCGATCCTGAAGCTGCGCGACGCCGGCAAACTCGGCCTCGCCGACCCGGTGGAGAAATTCCTGCCGGAGTTTCACCAAGTCACGCCGCTGACCGTCGATGCCCCGACGATTACTGTGCGGCACCTGCTGACGATGACGCCGGGATTTCCGGAGGACAACCCGTGGGGGGACCGCCAGCTCGCCGTGAGCGTGAAGGACTTCTCGGCGTTCATCACGGGCGGCCTCTCGCTCTCGAACGCGCCCGGAATGTCATTCGAGTACAGCAATCTCGCGTTCGCGTTGCTCGGCCAGATCATCGCGAAGGTTTCCGGGGTTCCCTATCAGCGCTACATCACGCGGGAGATCCTGGAACCGCTCGGCATGCGCGACACGCGTTGGGAATACGAGGATGTCCCGGCGGAAAAGCTCGCGCTCGGTTACCGCCGGGAGAACGACGCCTGGAAACTCGAGCCGCTGCTGCACGACGGCACCTACGGTGCGATGGGCGGGTTGCTGACGACCATCAATGACTTTTCCCGCTACGTGAGCTTCCATCTCGCCGCATGGCCGGCGCGCAACGACCCCGACAACGGCATCGTCCGGCGCGCCTCGGTGCGCGAGATGCAAAAACCCGCCGAGTTCACCGGTCTCAATGCTTCCGCCAAAAACCTCGCCGGGGAGACCGTGCCGTCCGTTGCAGCCTACGGCTACGGCCTTGGCTGGCAAAGCGACAGCAACGGCGTGGTGCGCGTGGGGCACGGCGGCGGACTCCCCGGTTTCGGCAGCTACTATCTCCTCTACCCCGACTACGGCTTCGCCGTGATCTCGTTTGCCAACCTCACGTATGCCGGGACCGCGGCGGCCACCACCAAGGTGGGCGCCCTCTTGATCGAGACAGCGAGACTTCCCCGGCGCACGTTGCCGCCGTCCCCGATTCTTGAAGTACGCAAGAAACAGTTGGCGGAGATGATCCGCTCCTGGGATCAGAAGCTGGCCGACGCTATCGTGGCGGAGAATTTCTTTCCGGATCGATCCCGCGAGGCGTGGTCCACACTCGCGCGAGAGACGCTCGCGAAGGCTGGCGCAATCACCTCCGTCGGCGAATTGACGCCGCAGAACCAGCTGCGGGGAACGTTTCCGTTGATCGGTGAAAAGGGCCGGGTGGACGTCTTCTTCACCCTCACACCGGAGAAAAACCCGCGGGTGCAGGAGCTGAAGCTCACATTCGTGCCCCATCCTTGACGGGGCGCATCGCGCCAATCGGAAGGCGGGGAACGCCATTGACGACAATCGTGAGATTGCGGGAGCGGCGACGCCCCGGAGAAACGTGACCGAGGCATCGCGTCCTCGGAGCCCGAAAATTGGAATCCAGCCAGCCTGAGACGTGCGCGCGAAACCGATCCTTGCGCCCGACGTCTCGCGACAGAAGATACCCGACTCCCCTTCCCTCCTCATTTCCATGCACGCTCTTCCACCCCTTCGTCGCCTGATTTGCCTGATCGGATTTGCCGCCCTCGCCCTGCGGCTGGCCGCCGCCGACTCCGCCGCCCCGCGCTGGAACATCCTCTTTGTCTTCGCCGACGACTGGGGCCGCTACGCGAGCACGTATGCGGCGATCGATGGCAAGCCCTCGTTGAACGACGTCATCAAGACGCCGAACGTCGATCGGATGGCGCGCGAGGGCACGACCTTTCGCAATGCCTTCGTCAACGCCCCGTCGTGCACGCCCTGCCGCAGTTCGCTGCTGTCAGGCCGCTATTTTTTTAACACCGGTCGCGGCGCCATTCTCCAAGGGGCGGTGTGGGATGAGAAGATTCCGAGCTTTCCACTTATGCTGCGCGATGCCGGCTATCACATCGGCAAGAGCTACAAGGTGTGGAGTCCCGGAACTCCCGCCGACGCACCGATCGGCGGTCAGGCCCATGCCTACGAAAAGGCCGGCCGCGCTCCGAACAACTTCTCGGAGGAAGCCACTGAGCGGGTCGAAAAAGGGATGACTGTCGCCGCGGCACGGGAGGAGATCCTGGCCCAGGTGCGGGGCAATTTCGATGCCTTCCTCGCCGATCGGAAGCCCGGCCAGCCGTGGCACTTTTTCTTTGGCCCCACCACCACGCACCGCAAATGGATCAAGGGATCAGGCAAGGCGCTCTGGGGCATCGAGCCGGAGAAGCTGAAGGGTAAGATGCCCGCCTTTCTGCCCGACGTTCCGGAAGTGCGCCAGGATGTGGCCGACTACCTCGGGGAATGCCAGGCGGTCGATGCCTACGTCGGAGTCTTACGCGCACGACTTGAGGCGGCCGGCGAACTCGACCGCACCCTCATCGTGATCTCAGGTGACCACGGCATGCCCGGCGTACCCTCGGGAAAATGCAATCTCTACGACCATGGCACGGCGGTGGCCCTCGTGATGCGCGTGCCCGGAGGGAAGGCTGGCCGCGTCGTCGACGATTTCGTCTGCCTGCCGGATCTGGCGCCGACGTTCATGGAGGTCGGCGGGGCCAAACCTCCCGCTGGGCTCTATGGCCGCTCGCTGGTATCACTCCTGAAATCGGACCGCAGCGGGCAGATCGAGGCGGACCGCACCTGGGTGATCACAGGACGCGAACGGCATGTGGAGGACGCCCGCGAAGGCTATCTGCCGTATCCGATGCGCGCGCTGCGCACCAAGGACTTCGTCTACATCCGCAACTTTGCGGCGGACCGCACTCCGATGGGCGATGCCAAAACTGCGCTGCAGCCCGGTGTGATCGCCAGCGGCGCCCTCGCCGAAACCACGCGGGTGGGATTCGCGGACATGGATGGCAGCCCGACCAAGGAATGGATCATCGCCCATCGGGAGGATCCACAGTGGAAATGGCATTATGACCATGCGTTCGGGAAGCGGCCAGGGGAGGAACTCTACGACCTGCGCAAAGATCCCGATCAGGTGAAAAACGTCGCGAACGAGCCCGCCTACGCGAAGACGAAGACCGAAATGGCCGCGCGGCTGATGAAACAACTCACCGACGCCAAGGACCCACGGGTGACCGGCGATGGGATGACCTTCGAGCGTCCGCCATTCAGCGGACCGTTGCCCGCTGCACCCGAGGGAAAAAAAGGTCGGAAGTCCGCAAAAACGGAGAACTGAGCCGGCCTGGCAAAAAAAAGCCCCGCGCCGACTGGCGCGGGGCTTGAGAGAATACGCTCGAACGGAACGTCCGCCTTAAGAAGCGGCGACCGTGCCGGATCCCATCTGCGGAATCTTGAAGGCACCGCGGCCCTCGCGCTTGCGAATCGGGCTGTTGTTCGCCGCGTCGGCCACAACCTTTTCCGGGTGCGTCACCATTTCGCGCTTCGCATCGATCTGCAGGAGCGGGCCGACGATCGGCTTCGTCACCTCAAGGTCGACTTCGTTCACCTTCAAGTGATCGAGCATGCGCCAATACGCATCCTTGGTGGCGAGGTTGGAGGCGACGGCATCGGCGAGTTGCGCGTTCGCTTTCTCGGCGCCCGCCAGATACGAGATGTTGGCGAGGTGGCAGAGCGAGGTCGAATAGTGACCTTCCTCAAGGATGCCGTGCGTAACCTTGCGCGACTGGAGCGCCTTGATCCAATTCTTGCGGTGCGCACCGTTGTCGCTGCCCTCGAATGCCTCGAGCTTCTTGCCGTCATTGTCGTAGGCCACCGCAGCGCCGTTTTCGGCGACATTGATGTAGCCGTGCTCGCATTGGACGACAACGCCGACGGAGGACTTCCGGTAGACGTCCATCGCCCGCATGCCCTTCTTGCGGCCAAGGCCGCGGACTTCGAAGATCAGCGGCGCCTCGTCAAAGTTCATCACCGACACGAGGGTGTTCGGCGTCTCGGCATCGTCGCGGTAGCCGAAGCGACCACCAAAGCTCATCACGTTTTTCGGGAGCCCCTTGGCGCCGAGCATCCAGCGCGCGACGTCCATCTGATGGATGCCCTGGTTGCTGATATCACCACCGCCGTAGTTCCAGAACCAGTGCCAGTCGTAGTGAACCACACCCTTCGGGCCATTGCGAGTCGGCGGCACCAGCGGCGCCGGGCCCGTCCAAAGATCGTAGTCAATCCCGGCAGGAACCTGTTGCGGTCCGTCATGGAGGCCGATCGAGTCGCGCGGCTTGTAGCAGGTGCCGGTGACCCACTTGATCTTGCCCAGCTTGCCCGCCCGCAATGACGCGATCGCGTTCATGATCTGCTCGGACGAACGGTTCTGCGTGCCGATGAGGGCGATGTTCTTCGAGTATTTTCTCGCCGCCTCGACGGCTTGGCGACCTTCCCAGATATTGTGCGAAAGCGGCTTCTCGACGTAGACGTCCTTGCCGGCCTGCAGCGCGGCGATTGTGATAATCGAGTGCTGGTGATTCGGCGGCGCGAGTACGACGGCATCGACCTCCTTGCTCTCAAGCATCTTCCGGTAGTCCTTGTATTCGGCAACCTTCAGGCCGGCCTTGTTCGCCGCGTCGCGACCGCGCGCGAGAACCGCGTCGTCCACATCGCAAATCGCCGCGAGGATCGCGCCGTCGAGTTTGCTCTTGCTGCCCGGAAGGTAGTTCTGGAGGTGACCCCAGCCTTGGGCGTTGAAGCCGACGATACCGATGCGAACATTACCGTTGGCGCTGCCGGCGCCGAAGAGCCGCGGGCGCGCAACGGAAAGGGCGGCGCCCCCGAGGATCGTGGTTTTGAGGAAGTCTTTGCGTGACCAGTTTTTCATAGGGCGGAATTTAGGGGAGGCTTGTGCAGGGGGCGTTGAGTAATACTGACGCTCGGGCGCGGGAAAGGAAGCGCTCAAAGTACTTCACGATGGACGCCTCAGGTCAATCCTCCCGAAAGACGATTTTCCGCGGCCAAAAGCACCTGGCAGAAGCCCGCGCCCCCTGGCAAACCGCCGCCCGGCGCTCCGGTCGTATCGAGCCCGCTCAAGGCACCGGTCGCAGGGTGCGCTCGGCAAAATCGAGAAAAGCTTTCCAGTCGGCCGCCGTGGTGTCGTGCCCTCCCGTATGGTAAAGAAATCCGAGATCACCCCCGGTCAGCGGGGTGTCGAGCGGCGGCAGCACGGTCGTCCCGAGATCCTTTTTTCCCAACAGACGGTAAACCGGGCCGGCCGCCACCTGTGCAAGGAACTCACCCCGCGGGTCCGCCCAAAGGTCCTTCGTGCCCCCGGTGACAAACACCCGACGCGGAGCTGACAGCGCGATTAGCAGATGGGCATCGACCGGCAGGTCGTTCCAATGGCCGGCATATTTCTGAAAGCGGCTCGTAAACCACCAGGGGAAATTCTCCACGACGTCATCGACCGACTCGCCGAAATCCCGCCGCGCCAGCGAAGCACCCATCTCACCACTGCAGCTGGCGAAAATCACCGCGAACCGCGGGTCCTGAGCGCCAACCCAGAGCGCCGTCTTGCCCAGCCGCGAATGCCCGACGAGCCCGACGCGCTTCGCATCCAAGGTCGGATCGGTCGCAAGGCAATCGAGCACGCGACTCGTGCCCCACCCCCAGGCCGCAATCGTCCCCCACTCGCCGTCGGCCGGCTTTTCCTGTCCGGGCGCCAACGCGAGTTTGCGCACGCCACGCAGGTTGAGGGTCGGTCCATCGCCCTCGATCTCCTTGTAGCAAAAGGTCGCGTACGCGTAACCCCGCGCGACGAAATCCGAGATGGGACCGACCTCATTCGGCACCTTCGGCCCCTCGGACGCCAGACTGGCCTTGGGCGTAATCCCGGGCGGCGTTCCGAACAAAAGCTGGAGCAACAACGGCACCGGCCGGCGGGCCTTCGCCGGCACGAAGAGCACGACATCCACTGACGGTCCATTGGCCACATCGCCAAAACGCACCACGATGTGCTTCCGCACGGCCACTCCACCGAGGGCCTGGGGGTCCGTCGCCACGACTTCAAACGCGACCTTCGGCACCGTTGGCGGCACGCGACCGAAAATCTCGGTTTCATAGAGGCTCAGAATTTCCGATCGACGCACCGTGAGCCAGGTCTGGGCATCACGCACCGGCTGACCGTTTTGCCGCACCAGGGGATCGGGCAACGTAGTGTTGCCGACCTTCGACTCATCGTAGTTTGAAATGTGCCCGGTCGCCGCGTAGCGGAGGCGGTTGCCCTGGGCATCCTGGCTCGGGCGCGGCGGCGCTGAAACTGATACGGCGGCGGACACGCTCGCCGAAACGACGACGAGCCAGAAGGTCAAAAACGCGGCCGCTCGGTAGCGGCACAAACTGAGAAAGACGCCGGCGAGCAGAAGTGGTTTCGTCATGAGGGTTCGGCGAAACCATGCGCCGAACCCGGCAGTGCTCAATACGTCAATTTCACGCCAGTGGCGTAGAGCGTTCCTTGCTTCTGCGAATTGTATTTCAGCCCGCCTTCACGGACGAACGTCTGGTTGAACTCGTTCGTCAGATTGAGCACATCGAGGTAAACCTCGACGCGGCGGTTGACGCGGTACTGGGCCTTGAAGTCCACGATTAAACGAGGGTCGCTGTAAACTGAAGTGATCCCCTCGCCGCTGCGATAATAACGGTCGTTCCAATTCGCGAGCAGCCGTAGCTGCGCACCGTGGCCCACATACGACAACCCCGCGTTGGCCGTGCGGGGCCGTTGGTTCGCCAGCTGCCGCTGAAAGGTCGTCGTGCCGAAATCGCCTTCCGCCTGCGTGTAGCTGAAGTTGGCAAACGTGCCGAAACCACGCCAGAAGCCCGGTAGGAACGTGTACTGCTGCTGGTAGCTCACCTCGAAACCACGGATGCGCGCACTACCCGTGTTCTGCACCTGCCGGAGCGTGTAGCCGGCGAATTGCCCTTCGAAACCGTTGTCCGTCCCGCCCGGCACCACCGTGTCGATCGAGCGCGTGTAGTTCGAAATTTCCTTCAGGAAGGCGCTCATCTCAAAGAGCCCCACCGGCTCGAAATACTTCTGCACCGCGACCTCGAAATTGTCCGACGTGTAGGGCCGCAGGTCCGGATTGCCCGCGGTCACCAGGCGGGTGTCCTCGTTGACGTTCGCCGTGGGCAGCAGGCTGCCGACCGCCGGGCGCGTGATCGAAACATTGTAGCTCGCGCGCAACTGCAGCCGTCGCCACGGCTCGGCCACGACATGGATGCCGGGGAAAATATTCACGTAATCGCCGGTCGACGTGAATTGACCGGCGGCAAATTGCGCCCGAGCCCGGGCGGCGTTTTGCGCCGGCGGCAGCGACGTGATCGACGTCGTGCCCGCGGCTGCCGAGGTGCGTCTCCGGTAAGACGTCCCTTCGTTCTCTGTTCGCTCCACGCGCACCCCGCCGAGCAGTCGCACCGCACCGAGCGTGATCCCGCCCATCGCGTAGGCCGAGTCGACGGTTTCCTCAAACCGGGCATCGCCCTGCAGCGAACTCGTGACGCTGTTGTACGCGTCGGCCGCCGTCTGCGTCCAAAGCTCGGGACGGGTCGTGATGTCGTTCGGCCCGCCCGCACCCGGCGCGAGGAGGAAGGGGAACGGTCCGTAGTGCCCTGCTGCCTGCTTGAACTGCGCACCGAGAAAGGGCGCGATGCCTCGCGGCCCGGTGTAGGTGTAATTCTCGAGATCCGTATCCTGTTCGCGTCGATCGAGTTCGCGCCGCGCGCCGACTTTCCAGTAGGCGGGCACGGCGAGCGGGACGTTGCGCCGAAAATCCAGCCGCAGCCCGATCCGCTCCGCCGGCGCGCGATAGGCCCGCCGGATGTACGTGCGCGGTGTATAGCTGTCGGGACTATAGATCGACGGGCCGGCCGTCTGCGTGAACGCCGGATACCACGCCGGCTGGCCCCGGCGATCGATCTGCCAGCCGATGCCAGCGACGTCGGCAGTGAGATCGGCGTTGATCGGATACCACGTCGTCGCACGCGAATAGCTGGCGTCAAACGTCAGCACTCCTGCGCCCGCTTCGAGCTTGTGTTCGAAACCGGTCGACCCGGCAAACGTGAGGGCTTTTTTCCGCGACTGTCCCGAAAACACCTCGGAGCGCGACGCGGCGATCGGCAGCGCCCGTTGAAAATCATACGTGCTGCCCGCCTCAAAACTCGCCACCGCCGCCGCGGTCGAGGTGGACTGCCGATAGATGCTCGCGACCTCGGGCGTGACATTGAGGTTGAGCGAATTCTTCAGGTAGACGAACGAGCGGTCGCTCAGCTTGTAATCGAGATTGAGACCGACGTTCTGCTTGTGGGTCGGCGCGTAGGTCTCGCCCGAGCCCATGGCCCGCAGGAGCGGCGACTTCAGGCCGTTGGTCGCCGTCGGCATCACGTGGCCGGCGCCCGCGGCGGCGGCCCCGATGCCACCCACCGCGTCGGTGAGCGTGGGGGCCGAGCGATGGCTGACGTTGAAGGCGACGCCGAGGTTTCGCGTGCCACCACGTACGCTGTAGACATCGGAGAAATTCAGCGTGACGAGGTCGAGCCGGGCGTTGTCCTTCGCCGGGCTCTTGCCATCGTAGAGATCCGTCCAGCGCGTGCCGACCGTGAGATCGATCCGCCGGCCGCGACGGTCGAAGCCGCGTTTGGAAATCAGATTGAGATAGCCCGCGATCGCGTTGGCCGGCATGTCCGGCGTGGGCGCCCGCACGATTTCCGCCGTCTCGATGTTGCCGGTGTCGAGCGCCGTGAGCTGGAAGTCTCGGCTCGACGAGGTGCCGACGGACGAGGCGAGGTTGTTCCCGTCGGTCATGAGCGAGATGAAACTCGTCCCCATGCCGCGCACAAAAATCTCCACCGCCTCGCCGGAGACAAAATTCACCGCGACACCGGGCAACCGCATCAGCATTTCGCCCGGATTGGCCGCGGGATTGCCGAAGGTGTCCGTCGCCGCCACCGTCCGGGCGTTTTCCGCCTGGCTCTGCCGCTGGATCGCCAGCGCATTGCCCTCGCGCAGGCCGCTGACCGTGTATTTTTCCAACGTGTAGATCTTCGAGGTCAGCCCGGCCTCGAGGCGCGTTTCTTTGCCGGAGGTGACCACGACGGGAAATCGCCCGGTCTCGAGGCCGGAGTACGATACGACCAGCGTCTGCGGGCCGGCCGGAACCGAAAGGGAAAACGCGCCCCCACGCTCACTGCCGATCTCGATCGTTGAGCCTTCCAACTGGATCCGCGCTCCCTCGAGCAGATCGCCGGTGGCAAGGTTCGTCACGAATCCCGCGATCACTCCGGTCGACGAATTTGCCGGCGACTCCGCTGCCATCAGCACACAGACTTCGAGAAAAAAACAAAGTAAAGCAGTCGCCGAAAAACGAACGGGGTGAAATTTCATACGGCCAAAGAGGCCGCAGTGAAAATAACCCGACCGCTGAATACAAGTCCCCTGCGCCGCGACTACCTCGCCAGCCGCGCCCAGGTGAAGTGGGGGTTGCGCGCCCCGGACATCGCCGCGCGGATCCACAGCAGGGCCAGCGGCTCGAGCTCGCGCGCCGCGCTCAGCCCGCCGGCGTCGAACGGTGCAAACCCGATGTCGGTCGCGAGCTGCGACACCGTCGTTTTTGCCGCCGCGTCGTCACCCGCGACGAACATCACCGGCCGCAGGCCCGCCGCATTGGGATATTTCGCGTTGGCAAAATTCTCCCAGCCGTAGGTGTTGAACGCCTTCACCACGTTGGCCCCGGGAACCGCGCGCGCCACGGTCTCGGCGCCGGAATCAGAGAAGCCGAACGCCAGTTCGAGCCCGACGCCTGGCGTGAACTTCAACGGATTCGTGCAGTCGATCACGGTCTTGCCGCGCAAATCGCCGGCGGCCGCCACCGCCTCCACGGTCGCATTCCACGGCGTCGCCAGCACGACGACGTCCCCCGCGCGCGCCGCGTCGGCCACGCCATGTGCCGAAACGCCGGAGCCTCCCGCCACCACCAGGGCCCGCGCCTTCTCCCCCAGCGGTTCACGCAGTCCGTAGAAAACCCGGTGGCCGGCCCGCGCCCAACTGCCGCCGAGCGCCCCGCCCACGTTGCCACCGCCGATGATTGCGATATTCATGAGCGAAGTTTTCAGCACCCCAGCGCCGCGATGACAAGCCGGGCCGCCGCGGCGCCCGAGTGCTGCTGCTGGCCTGTGATGAGCCGGCCGTCGCGCACGGCGAATTCCTCAAACGCGTTGTGCGTGATGAAATTCGTCCCGGGAATTTTCTTCGCCTCAGTCTCGATCCAGAACGGCTGAATTTTACCACCCACCGCCTGCTCCGCAAAGCGCTCCTCGCTGTTGGCGAACCCCGTCCACGTCTTTCCCTCCACCAGCAGCTTGCCGTCGCTCGTGCGCACCTTGAGCAGCACACAGGTGCCGTGACACACCAGCGCGACCACCTTGCCCGCTTCATAGGCCCGCGCGATGAACGCCTGCAGCGGCGCGTTGTCGATGAAAGTGACCATCGGTGACTGCCCGCCACACACGAAGATCGCATCGTAATCCGACAGCTTCGCGTCCGCGAGCGGCAGCGTCGCCTCGAACATCGCCGCCATCTTCGGCGTGCTCAACACTCCCATGCTCACGACGTCGTTGGCCGAGTAGCCGCTCGCGTCGCGCGGGTCGCTGTAGCTGTCGACGGCAACCTTGCCGCCCTGCGGGCTGGCGAGGGTGAGCTCGTAGCCGGCGTGGGCAAACTCCAGCCACGGATGAGTGAGTTCAGCCGCCCAGAATCCGACGGGCCAGCCGGTGACGGGAGAAATCGCCGGATTGGCGACGATCATGAGAACTCGTTTCGAAACGGTGGAGGAGAGGGAGGAGGACATGTCCCAGTCTAGCCGAACCCGCCCGACACGCCCAATACAACTTTCCTTCCGGCCCGATACGTTTCAAGTATGGGCGAAATGGAACTGCGGCACCTTCGCTACTTCGTCACCGTCGCGGAAACCCTGAACTTTTCGCAGGCGGCGCGCCAACTCCGGATCGCGCAGCCGCCGCTCAGCGCCCAAATCAAATCGCTCGAGGCGGAGCTGGGCGTGAGGTTGTTCGATCGCAGCTCCCGCGGCGTCACGCTCACGAAGGGCGGTCGTGCCCTGCTTCCCGCCGCACGCGACACGCTCGCGGCGGCGCAACGTGCCACCGATTCGGCCCGGGCGTTTGCCGATGGCCACAGCGGCGTGCTTCGCCTTGGCGTGATCACACCCGCGGCCACGCCGGCGGTCGCCGCCGCCCTGAAATTATTTCATCGCGCCTTCCCCCGGGTGCAGCTGCGCGTGCGTCACGAGGACGTCGCCACGCTGCACCGGCTGCTCGAAACCGATCAACTCGATGTCGTCCTCACCCGTCCCTTTCGCGCCAGTCCCGAATTCCGCCAAGTCGTCTTGGGCGCACAGGAGCAGATGATCGCGCTCCCCGCCGATCATCTCTGGGCGAAGCGAAAGCACATTCCCATCCGGCTGCTGCATCGCGCGCCTTTGCTCCTGATCAGTCCCGAGCACAACCCGCACTACGGCCAGCGGCTCCTCGCGCTCTGCGCCCAACACAACGTGCAACCGGCCGTCAACTACGCCGCCGACGATCTCAGCGCGTTGATCTGGCTCGTGTCAGCCGGGCTCGGCGTCTGCCCCTATCCGGAGTCCCTCGCCACCAGTGCCCCGCGCGACGTCGTGGTGCGCCCCTTGCGACCGCGCCTGCGCGGACTCGAGGTCGCGTTGATGTGGGCGACCGCGAGCGACTCCGCTGCCGTGCGCGAATTGGTGCGCCTCCTCTCGCAGGTGGATTTTCGGACAGGCTTGCGCGTTGACGCCATCCGGTCGCCACGAAAGAAACGTGCATGACCTCAGACAACTTCACGATCATCGGCGGCGGACTTGTCGGCCTCGCGACCGCGTGGCGGATTCTCCAACGCGCGCCCAAGGCGAAGGTCGTCCTCCTCGAAAAGGAAGCAGGCGTCGGCCGCCACCAAAGCACGCACAACAGCGGGGTGCTCCACTGTGGCCTGCACTATCGGCCCGGTTCGTACAAGGCCCGCCTCGCCGTCGCAGGCGTCCGCCAGATGGTGCAATTCTGCCGCGAGAACGACGTCCCGCATGATGTCTGCGGAAAGCTCGTCGTCGCCACCGACGAGGGACAGGTGAAGCGCCTGCGCGGACTGCATGAACGCGGCACCGCCAACGGCCTCACCGGCCTGCGCTGGATGGAACCGATGGAGTTTCGCAAGATCGAACCCCACGCCGCGGGTCTCGCCGCCCTGCACGTACCCGAGGAGGGCATCGTCAACTATGAAAAGGTGGTCGAGGCGCTCGCGCGAAAGATCCAGGAACTCGGCGGGACGATCGTCACAGACTCAAAGGTCACCGCGTCGAAGCGCCGCGGGAACGAATGGGTGCTCGACACCCCGCGCGGCGAGGTCACGGCGAAATTCATCATCAACTGCGCCGGCCTGCACAGCGACCGTGTGTGCCGCAGCGCGGGCGAGACGACCGAATTGCGCACCGTCGCCTTCCGGGGCGAATACTACCGGCTGAAGGCCGACCGGCAGGGCCTCGTGCGCAACCTGATCTATCCGACACCTGATCCGCAGTTCCCGTTTCTCGGTGTGCATTTCACGCGGCTCATGCGCGGGGGAGTCGAGGCGGGGCCGAACGCCGTGCTAGCCTTTGCCCGCGAGGGCTATCGCTTCACGCAGGTCAATCCGCGCGACCTCACGGAATTTCTCACGTTCTCCGGCCTCTGGCGGTTTCTCTGGCAGCACCGGAAGATGTGCGCGTTTGAATTCGCCCAGTCGCTGAGCAAGGACCGCTTCTGCCGCACCCTGCAACGGCTCGTGCCGGACCTGCGTCCCGACGATCTGGAGACGGGCGGCTCCGGCGTGCGCGCGCAGGCGATGATGCCCGACGGCAAACTGGTGGAGGATTTCAACTTCGTCCGCGTCGACGGCGCGCTTCACGTGCTCAACGCACCGAGCCCCGCCGCGACCTCCAGCCTCGCGATCGCCGAGCACATCGTCACGCAGTTGCAGGCGTGACTGAAATCGAGAACGCCGCACGCTTTTCGCGGCGGCGCTGATCTGAGGGGGCGGGTCTTCGACCCGCCCGTCATTCGAACGCTCGATGCGCAAAAGGGCGGGTCACAGACCCGCCCTACTTCGCCCTCGGCCTCACCGGTCGAGGCCGACTTTTTTCAGCATCGCCTGGAAGCGCGGCAGGTGGCGCACGCCGTCATAACCCGGATCAACTTTCAGGTTCCAACATGTGCCATCCTGATCTTCGATGCACTTTTCCAACCAGTCCATGGCCTTCTCATTTTCGCCCAGCCCGAGATAAATCCCGACACGGGGTCCCGGCGAAACATAGCGCCCCTTGGCCAGCTCGTCCAAATCACTCAGCAGCTGGTTCGCTTTCGCGCGCTCGCCGGTGGCGGCATAGACATAGCCGACCGATCCATCCCACCACGGAACAGGATCGAGCGACTTTACTTTTTGAAACATCGCCAACGCCCCCGCCAGATCCTGTTTCCAGACGAGGCACCACCCCAAATTGGCATAGGCGGTGGCAAAACCTTGATCCAGCTCGATCGCCTTGCGAGCTTCGGCGCTGGCTTCATCGAAGCGGCGGGCGTGGTAGAGCCACCACGCGCGGTCGACCCTAAACAACGGGGACAGCGGATCCAGTTCGACCGCCTGATTCGAATGTTGGAGGGCCTCGTCGAACTTTCCGTGGATCGTCAAAAGCCAGGCCAGTTGATCGTGCGCCAGCGCGAGCTTGGGATTCAACTCCAGCGCCCGCCTGATTCCCCGTTCCCCGCCCCGCCAGTCGCTCTGGTCGGCCAGTGCGAGCCCCAGGGAGAAATGCGCTTCCGCCAGATCGGGTTCAACCTTGAGCGCCTTTTCCGCCAATTCCTTCTGTCGGGCCCAAGCCTCGCGGCCGGCAATCAGATTTCCACCGAAAAAACCGAGATTGTCGGCCAGCCCGCAATAGGCCAGGGCGTAGTCCGGATCCAGCTTGATGGCCTCATTGAAATACCGGTCGGCGCTGGTGGAGCTGGAAAAATTGCCCCTTGCGAAGTGGTAACGTCCCAGCAGGTACAGCCGGTGCGCCTCCGGATTCACCGTCGCCCGTTTCGTCAGCACGCGAGACTCCTCCACTCCGAGCGTCACCCGCAGGGCCTTCACCACCTGCAGCGAAACCTCCTCCTGGATCGCAAGCAGATCGGTCATCTCGCGGTCGTAGGTTTCGGACCAGAGGTGGTAACCGTCGGCGACGTTGATAAGCTGAGCGGTGATGCGGAGCTTGTTGCCGGTCTTGCGTACGCTGCCTTCGAGCACGGTGCCCACATGCAGTTTCTCCCCCACCTTGCGGAAGATGTCCTCGTCGGTGCGGCCCTTGAAGGCGAAGGACGAACTGCGCCCCGGCACGCGCAACCCTTTCACCTTGGCGAGCACGTTGAGCAGTTCTTCCGTCATGCCGTCGCCGAGGTATTCGTCACCCTTGTCGGCGCCGAGGTTGACGAACGGCAGCACCGCGATGGATTTTTCCGCAGTCTTTTCCGCCAGCGGCGCGCGCGTCCCCACACCGGCACGGTCCGAACGCCACCACCACCCTCCGCCGAGCGAAATGACCAAAACAACGGCCGCGATCCACACCGCCGCCGGGATGCGGCGATCCGCCCCGCGAGCGTGCGACATCGGCGGCGTCACGTCCGCTTTCCGGGGAACGGCCGGCGAGGACGCCGGCGCACCTCGGACCGGGGCCAGCAACCGCGCGACATGCTCGCAGAACTGCGGCGTGGACGCTCCCTCCGCGAGCCGCGTCCACTGCACCGCTTTGAACTCCACCGGCACATCGGCCTCCGCGTCGCGCGTCGCATCAATCACGACCGGAAACAAAAACGCCGTGCGTTCCGACATCATGTGCGAGCGCTGCGCCGCCAGCCGCCATTCAAGGCGGAAGTAGCCCTCACGGCGCGCCTGGGTAGTTGCGGAGAGCACCGGCACGAACAGCGCGCACGAGGCGATCTGGTGGCGAATCTTCGCGTCCCACGCATCGCCGCCGACGAGTTCGTTCTGGTCGAACCACACTTCCACCCCGGCGGCGCGCAGGGCCCCGGCGACGCGCTGCACTGCCGCTGAATCCTCCCGCGCATAGCTGAGGAAGACGGCGCCGGAACTGGATGTGGTGGGGGAGACGGACACGCGCAGGCGGGAGTTCGCGCGAAACGTGGCAACCCCACCGCGCAGTGACGAGGAGAAATGCGGGGCGGGACCTCCGCTGACGCGGAATCCGTTTTTCAGATCGTCAATTCTCTCCGAGCCGGCAGCGCCTCAGATGCGTGCGGTCGCCGTAGTAGAGCACGGCGTCGGTCGTGACGAAAAACCCGTGCGCCCGCGCCAGCGAAGGATCCCGGCCCATCACGCGCACGCCGTGGTCAGTCGGATCCAGGGCGAAAATCGCGTCGTCGCCGATGCCATAGATTAATCCGCGGACACCGACCGGCGCGTCCGACAGCCCCGGAAAGCGAATCGTTTTCACCGGAAGGTCACCCGTGAACACCACCCGGCGCTGCTGCGGATCGAAGGCGTAATATTTTCCGGCCGCCAACCCGTAGATCAGGCCGTCGCGCGCGCGGACCACCGCGCCGTAACTGATCGCACCGGGCACGGGCTGCGCGCGGAAAACCACCTCCTCCTTCCGGCAGTCCCAGAGAAAGACATACGCCTGCTTCTCCGTCGGGATCGCGCTCGATCCGCCCTGGATCGACGTCGTGCAAAACAGTTCGCCCGTCTCGGGCACGGCGGCGAGGTTGACCACACTCTGGTGGGAAACGGGCTCCAACCAAACCCGCGAGGTGAGGTCCGCGGGATTGACGCGCACAAGCGCGCCACCGAGCCGGCCCTTCGCCGGTACCGTGCCGGTGTAGATCATGCCGTCGGGCCCCTCGACCAGCTGCGTCGGACGCTCCTGTCCGGGCACCGTCACGGCGTGCCGCGGATTCCGGCCCTTCGCCACCGGCCGCGCCGGGTCGAACAGGTCGACGCTCGCGTTCATGTAGCTGCTGAGAAACAGCCCCCGCGCGTGACTGAGCGTATCGTAAACTTGGACTTGGCCGCTCGTGAGGACGCCATAGTCGGTCGTGACACCACTGCGCGGATCAAAGGCGAACGTGTTCGCCAAAGAAAACGTGCCGCCAAAAATCCGCCCGTCGTGCTCGCAGCTCACGCTGAAAATCTGCCGCGGCGCCCCGGCGTAATCCGTGGCCACCGGCGTCGTCGTGCCCGTCGCGACGTCGGTGCGCACCAGGCGCCCTGAGGCGTCGATGTCACCGACCCGCCACGCCCCGGCTCGTTTTCCGTCCGCGTCTTGGCGCGGCGGTTGTGTCGGGCCAACGTCAATCCCATCGCGACGGCAGCGAAATTCCGTTGCACCGGAACGACCGTAGACGTGCCCATCCGCGGCCACCCACACCGTGGGCGCGCCCTGAGCGTCAGTCAGCGCCTCGGGGAGGATCTGTTGTTTTACCCCGGTGGCGGCATCCACGGCCCAAAGTTCACGGTGATGCAGGCCGACCGGACAATAGACGACGTTGTCGTCGCTGACCGCCGGAACCATGATATAGCTCTGCTTCCGGTCGATCGCGAGCCGGCCCAGCTGGTCGACCTTGCCGGTCCGCGGATCGCAGCGCACGAGGGTGGCGTTCGGGAACGTACCGACATAAAACCGGCCGTCGGGCCCCACCGCGTGGCCGACCCAGTAACTGGCCGGCTTCGCAGGCACACCCAGATCCTCCAGGCTGCGCCGGCCGGGATCGTAACGGAGGAAATGACCGGGGTTGCCGGTGTAGACGTACAGCGTGCCGTCCGCCGCCTTGGTCAAACAAAGATGGCTCCGGCCGTAGGCCGTGGTGTCGACCCAACTGACCGCGCCGGTCTGCACGCTGATCCCGACGAGGGCGTTCTTCTCCGGCGTCTGGTAGGTTCCCCACGCCTGATAAGTCTCCGGCGTGTCACCGGTCACCACCTGCATCGGCAACGCGCGCACGTTCACCGGTTCCCCCAGATCCTCAATGCGCAGAGACGTCGCCGGAGCAGCGCCGCGAAGGCCGGCCGCCAGCGCGAACAGACCCGCCACCATGAGAGCGATGCGAGGAGATCCAGAATCGGGGCGCTTCATCGCGGCGAAATTTCGTGAAGATTCACCCACGCTGCCACCCACTACGGCCGCAGTCGGTCGAGCTTCACCGGTTCCGTCCAACTCTTCACAGCCGTGCCGTCGCGGCGGAGGCAGAGGTTGCACAGCCAGCGCGAATTGTCGGCCTGCTCGAAATCGGAGCGGTGATGAGCGCCGCGGCTCTCCTCGCGCCCGAGCGCGTTGCGCGCAATCAGATCGGATGCGGTCAGCAGATTGCGCAGATCGAGCGCCTGCTGCCAACCAAGGTTGAAAAGCCGTCCGCCCGGCGCCGCGGCGTCGGCGGCCCGCTGGCGCAACACGGCAATCTCAGCCAGGGCGGTGGTCAGATCCGGACCGTTGCGGACAATCCCAACCTTGCCCCACATCAGCTGGCCAAGTTCCTCGCGCAGCAGAAACGGATTTTCTCCGCCCGCACGTTCGAGAAACCGGTCGGCGACTGCGCGGGCTGAGGCAATTTGATCACGGTGCGGATCGTCAAGGCGGGCGGCCTTCACCCAATCCGCGACGTGGTCCCCCACCCTGGCGCCGAACACGGTCGATTCGGCAACGCCGTTTCCGCCGAGGCGATTGGCACCATGGACTCCGCTGGAATCCTCGCCCGCGGCAAACAGCCCCTCGAGATTGGTGTGGCCGTCGCGGTTGATCCGGATGCCCCCCATGTTGAAATGCGCCGTCGGGGCGACCTCCACCCGCTCCCGCGCGAGATCGTAGCCGATGCGCAGGCAACGGTCGCGCATGCCGGTGAAGTTCTTTTCCACGAACTCCGCGCCAAGATGCGTGACGTCGATGTGCACGCCGCCGTTTTCGGTGCCGCGTCCCGCCATGATTTCCACGTAGGCCGCGCGGGAAACCCGGTCGCGCGTCGAACGCTCCATCTTTTCCGGATCGTAGCGCTCCATATAGCGTTCGCCCTTGCCGTTGAAAAGATGCGCCCCGGCCCCGCGCAGACCTTCCTCCAACAGCGCGCCATTCAACCGCGAACCGGGAACGACCAGACCCGTCGGATGAAACTGGACCATCTCCATATCCATCAGGTGCGCGCCTGCCCGAAACGCCATCGCGATGCCATCGGCCGCTTTTTCCTGAGCGCACGCGGAACGCTGATACATGAGCGGGCCCGCACCGGTCGCGAGGATCACCGCCTTGCTTTTCACGGTGATAAATTTTCCCGATTGGATGTCGAGCAACTCGGCGCCGACCACCCGGCTACCGTCGGCGGAGAGGAGAAGTTCGAGACCGCGGGTATTTTCCAGGCAAGGGATCCCACAGGCAAAAACCTGATCGCGCAGCCGCGACATAATCTCGATGCCGGTCAAGTCCCCGACATGGACGGTGCGGTCGGAGGACTGCCCGGCAAACGCCTTCTGGTGGATGCGTCCGTCGGGCGCGCGATCGAACAGGCACCCAATCCGGTTCTCCAATTCGCGCACAATGCGGGGCGCGTCTTCGACCAGCGTCCAAGCGAGTTCCTGATTGTTGAGGAAGCCGCCACCACGGACGGTATCCTCGAAATGCGCCTGGACGGAGTCCGTGGCCGCGAGCGCCACATTGTAACCGCCCTGCACCATGCGGGTGCAGCCGCTCTTGCCCAGCATGCCCTTGGAAACCAGCAGCACTTTCTGGCCGGGGTCGCGCCAATACGCGTGGAGCGCCGCCATCAGACCGGCGCCACCCGTGCCCAGAATCAAGATATCGGTCGTAATCGCGTCGGACATGTCGGTCGGAAACGTTTCCGTCAGCCCCGCGACGGTTTCGCACCGAAGATCCTGCCCCACATGCCACGGAACTGGTCGAGAACCGCGAGCCGCTTCAGACGCTCGATCGACTGGGTGGGCGAGATCCCCCGCGGGCACACCTCACGGCAATTTCCCAGCGTGCGGCACCCAAAGGCGCCTTCCTCGCTGGCAACCACGTCCATCCGGTCCTGGCTCCGGCCGTCGCGCGGATCGACCATCACGGTCAGCGCCCGGTGCAACGCCATCGGGCCGGCGTAGCGAGGCTTCAGGGTGACGGCGGTACAGGAGGAATAACACGCGCCGCAGTCGATGCACTGCGGTTGGTGATTGAGCGCCTTGCCTTCGGGACTCTCGTGCGGGATCGGATAAAACGCATCGGGATTGAGGTCCGCCCGCGGAGTGAAGTGGGGCTGCGTTTTTTTATAGGCGGAAAAAAACGGCGCGAGATCGACCGCGAGATCGCGCACCATGGGCAGATTGCGCAGCGGCTCGATCTTCAGTTCGGGGCCCACGGCCTTGACGAGCGTGCTGCAGGCGAGTTGCTCGCGACCGTTCACGACCATCGCACAGGAGCCGCACATCCCGACCCGGCAGGAAAACCGAAACGCCAGATCCGGCGCGGGACCCCTTTGCAGGGCGAACAGCGCGTCGAGCACGCTGGCCCGCTCGCCCACCTCGACGCGGTGCGTCTCCAGGCGCGGCTTCGCCTCGGTTTGGGGCGTAAATCGTTGGACGCTGAGGGAAACATTCAGCACGGGCGAACCGTGTGGTGCGCCGAAACCCGAGGCAAACTTTTAGACGGCCGCCAGCGCGCGAAAAAAACATGGCGACATTTTTTCCGCACCTGTAACGCTTTCCTGTCCCCGCCCATGGAAGTCCCCGACACCTTTTACCAATTGGTCGAGACCGCCTGCCGCGATCTCTACATCAAATCGCTGAAGGAGATCCCGCCCGACATCGTCGCGGCCATCCAACGCGCGGCGGAGACCGAGACCAAGGAGGTCGCAAAGCGGATCTTTTCTCATTACCTGCAGTCGATCGCACTGGGCCGAGAAAAGAACATGATGGTCTGCCAGGACACCGGCATTCCGATCTATTGGGTGGAAATCGGCGGCAACCTCCGGCTCGACGGAGCCAAGCTGTCAGACGCCATCGTTCGCGGCACCGAGCGCGCCACCCGCGAGCATCCGTTGCGCTCGAGCATCGTCTCGCCACTGCGGCGGGAAAACCGCCAGACCAATACCGGCGAGCGCATCCCGATCATCCATTACGATTTCGTCCGCGACTCCGACGTCCTCGACATTCTGTTCATGCCCAAGGGCTCGGGCTCGGAGAACATGTCCTTTATGAAAATGCTCGTGCCCGCCGACGGCATCAACGGCATCAAACGCTTCGTGCTCGAGCAGGTGGTCGGCGCGGGACCCAAGCCGTGTCCCCCCACCATCGTCGGTGTCGGCATCGGCGGATCGTCGGACCTGTGCATGACCCTCGCCAAGAAGGCCACCACCCGCCCGCTCGGCTCGCGCAACCCCGATCCGGAAATCGCCGCCTTGGAATTGGAACTGTTCGAAGCGATCAATCAGACGGGCATTGGACCGCAAGGCCTTGGCGGCAACACGACCGCGCTCGCGGTGCACATCGAGTCCGCGTGGACCCACATCACCTGCAATCCCGTCGCAGTGAACATGCAATGCTGGCGAGCCGAACGCCGCCGCGCGCGCCTCTGGGCCGACGGTCGCGTGGAGGAGGGTTTCTAATGGCCGAGTTCCATTTCAAGACTCCGCTTACGGAAGACGATGTGCGCCAACTGCGCGTCGGAGACTCGGTGTTGCTCGATGGCATCGTGTTCGGCGTGCGCGACGGAAATCTCATTCGGATTTTCGACCAAAAGATCGCCCCGCCGTGCGACTGGCGAGGTGCGGCGTTGCTGCACACCGCTCCCAACGTCCGAAAACTCGGTCCCGGAAAATACGAGCCCGTGTGCGTCGGCACCACGACCTCGATGCGGATGGATCGGTTCACCGAAGGCCTCCTCCGCGACTACGGCGTGCGCGCGATCCTCGGCAAGGGGGGCCTTTCCCAGGCGTCCGCGGCTCTGATGCAACGTTACGGCGCAGTCTATCTCTCGGTGACCGGCGGCGCCGCGGCGATGGAGACGCTGCAAATCGAGGAAATCGAAAAGGTCTATTGGGAGGACCTCATGCCCGAATGCATCTGGCAGTTTCGGTTCAAAGCGCTCGGACCAATGACCGTGGGCATCGACGCCCACGGGGGAAATCTCCAGCACGACGTTCAAGCGCAGGCCCAGCAGAAAACGGCCGAGTTGCTGCGCAAGATGGGAGTGACCTGATGGAAGCACCGGCCAAACGTTTTCAGAGCTATCGCGGCACTTGGGCCTGGCTCATTCAGCGGATCAGCGCGATCGGGCTCTTTCTTCTGATTCCGGTAAAGCTTTACACCGGCTGGGCAGCCTTGGGGCGCGTGCCCTATCCCGACTTCGCGACGCCGGCGCAAGCGGTGCATTCCGTGTCGCACCTCAGCCACCTAATCGACAGCGCGCTGCTCCTGTTCTTCCTCCTCCACGGACTTTACGGTCTGCGCATAATCCTCATCGATCTCGGCGTCGTACGGGAGGAACGCTGGTTTTGGCGCACGCTCGGCCTGGCGATTGGGATTTTCGTCGCGGCGGTGTGGCAGGTGTACCTGAGGGCGCACTGAGGCCGTCGGCCCTACCCTCCGCTCTTTTCCTCTGCACGTTCGGAAATTTCCCCGTTCAGGACCCGCCGCGCCCGCGGCGCGTCGAATTCGTTTTCCCATTTCGCAATGACGATCGTCGCGACTCCGTTCCCCACCAGGTTCGTCATTGCTCGCGCCTGGGCCATGAACCAGTCGACGCCGAGGACGAGGACCATGCCCTCGACCGGAATGGTCTTCATCGAGGCGAGCGTCGCAGCCAGAGTGATGAATGCGCTGCCGACGACAGCCGCGGCTCCTTTTGAAGTGATCAGGCAGACAATCAGCACGGCAAACTCCTGACCAAACGTCAGTGATGTGTTCGTGGCCTGCGCAATGAACAGCGCACCCATCGTCAGATAGATCGACGTGCCATCGAGGTTCATCGTGTAGCCGGCCGGCAGCACCAAGCCGACAAGCGACTTCGAACAACCGAGATGCTCAAGCTTCGCCATCATCCGCGGCAACACCGGCTCGGAAGAGGCGGTGCCAAAGACGATGAAGAGTTCCTCCCGGATGTACGCGATGAATTTGAAAATGCTGAGACCGTTCAACCGCAGCAGCACCCCGAGACAAAGCACGATGAAACCGATGCAGGACCCGTAGACGCACGCCATGATCCTCGCCTGGTGCACGAGCGAATCGATCCCCCACTTGGAGATCGTGAAGCTCATGGCGGAGAACACCGCCAGCGGCGCGAGCTTGATGATCATCGCGATCATCCGCATGAGCGCCTTGGAAACCTGTTGCAGCGCGAGAATGATGCGTTGGTTGGCCTCGCCCAGGCTCGCCATCGCAACGCCGAAAAGCACGGAGACAAACAGCACCTGAAGAATCTCACCCTTCGCAAACGCGCCAAAGATCGACTCAGGAATGATGTTGAGCACGAAGGCGACGAGACCGTGATGCTGCTGCGCCACCGTCAGCGTTTGCTGGATGTCCTTCACGTTCAGTGCCGCGGCGTCCACGTTCATGCCGGCGCCCGGACGCAGTAGTGCGGCCACGCCCCAGCCGAGGACGAGCGCGAGCGTCGTCATCACTTCGAAGTAAATCAACGCCTTGATCCCGATCCGTCCGAGGCGTTTCAAATTTCCCATCCCCGCGATCCCAATCACAACGGTCGTGAAAATAATCGGTGTGATCATCATCCGGATCAGTCGGATGAAGGCGTCGCTCACCGGCTTCAGGTCGGTGCCCGCAAAAGTAAGCTCCTCGCCAAAGAACGAGAACTGACGCGGAGCGGCGGCCGGGGCGAGATATCCGACACCGATCCCGAGGAGCATGCCGATCAAGACCCAAAAATAGAGCTGCCGATGGAACGGTTTCGCCGCGGGGTTCACAGGTCCGGGACAGTTCCACGGAACACCCGACCCGATCAATGAGATAAACGCCCAAACCGAAAGCCGGTCAGAACCGGGTCACTGCCTTCACCAGAACTCCGCATCAGGTCCTACCCCATCCGCCCAGCCGCGAGTTCAGTAGCTCAGGCTCGTGGTGAGGGAAAATTTCCGCGGAGAGTATTGGTAGGCGAAGTACCTGATTGTGCCGTTGGTGCTGCGGGGCAGGGCCACCATTTTCTGCTCGTCGAGCACGTTGGAGACGGTGACCTGCACCGTCGCATGGATGCGCCGGGCGAGCTTGAAGCCGTAGAGGGCGAAGACGTTGTTCGTCAGCTCGGCGGGATAATAGAAAATCTTCCGGCGGTTTCCCGCGGCCGCATCCGTGTAATTGTAGCCGCGAACGCCCGTCCGGTAGACCGTCGACACTCCGAAAACCGCGCCGCGCAACCGGCCTTCGCGAACTTGAAAGCGATTGATTAGGCTGAACGCGTTTTCGGCGTACCCCGTGGTGCTTTCACCCGCCGCACGGACGACAATCACCTCAGACGGCGGGACGAAGCCGAGCTGGTGCTGGGAAATAGGCAGGCCAATGCGCGCGGTGCCGACGCCCGGCGTGAGCAGGCCGAGCGCCTGCGCGTTGGTGATGCGGCCCGAATCCGGATCGAGCGTGGCGAAGTACGGACTGGTGCGGTCCCGCAGCATGGCGATGGAAAGAGGAGCGCGCGTCGACGCCCCGTTGTCTGGGACGCTGGGCACGGTCAGCGCCGTCAGGGCGCCCGCCGGGCTTTTCACCGCGACGACCTGCGACCCGTTGAGCGTCGTGGTGTTGAACTCATCATTGTAGAGGACGGGCAGCTTCACGTTGTCGCGCTCGGAGCCGTCGGCCTGGGTGAAGCTCAGCGTCACTTGCCACCAGGTGAGCGGTCGCATGGACAATGCGGCGGTGAGTCCGTCGGATTTCTTGCTGTAGACGTAGCCCTGGCCGCCATTGCGACCATTGATGCCATCGGGATCCACATCGTCGCGGACGGCCCCCAACGCTCCGGCAAAATTCTTCGCCTGACTCACGTAATACGCGACATTGCCCGACACGCGATGATCCCAAAGCGAAAACTTGAGGCCGGCCTCGCGGCTCACGCCTTTCCCGATTGGAAGCTGGCGGTTGAAAATGTCGGTGTTGGCACCGAAGGCGATTTTCGCATTCGTCGCATATTTGGCGTAACCGCGCACGCCCTTGAAGGGCGTGTCCACGACGAATCCGAGGGTAGCGCTGTCGTAACTGATCGGGCCCTTGGCCACACCGGTGGTGAGCCGTGCGGTGTCGGCCGTCTCGAAACGAAAACCAGCCATCGTGTCGATGCGGCCCTTCCACCACGAACTGAACACGCTGAAACCGGAGCTTTTCTCGTTGGTGTCGTCCTTGAGGTACCCGGCGGAGATTTGCCCGGTGGCGGGATTGATCGCGCCCGAAATGCCCAACGGGTTGTTGGCCGTCGCCGGAACCGCGCCGGGATAAACCTGAGGGAGCAAACGGTAACGCTTGCCGTTGGGATGAACCAATTCCGTAGCCGGCCACGGAATTCCGCCAATCAGGGACTCCGGAAATGCCGGCATCCAGACGGCGGGCATGACATTGCGGCCCGACTCCGTATTGGTAATGGCGGCGGGGTTCTGGATCACGTTGCCGCCGGCATCGACCTCATAGAAACGCATCGAAAACTGCCAGTTCCAGGACTCCTGATTGGAATAGAACGCATTGAAGCGATGGTCGCCCCAGCGCCCAAGGTCGCGGTGATAGACGCCCGTGAACTTGTAGCCGCGCGCGCCCTGGTCCGAGGGACCGACGTTGAGCGGCGTATTCATCGCCCACACCTTCTTCAGGACGCCGTTCTCGTCACGGAAGAGATTTCCGGTGGCGTCGGGGTGAAACACCGACGTGCTGGAGGGCGCCGTCGTGTTGTTGGAACGATCATCGTGGCCGTAGCGGAATTGAAACGTGAAGTCGGCCGACGGCGTGAGTTCGACCACGACACTCTTCGATTCGTTGAGGTAGTGGTGCCGCGTGAATGCGCCGGTGAGCGAATCCTGATTGGTGAGCGTGATAAAATTATTGATCAACGCCGGCCCCCCGAGGCCGGTGATGTAGCGCGAGAGCTGCTGGTCCATCAACTCGCCCGTCGTGAGGCGAAACGTGGTGGGCACACGTACCGTGGCATTGCTGGGACGCACGTGGTCGCGGCGGTAGTTGCGATAATCTCCATGGATTCCCAGCCACTTGAGCGGCTGAAAGGTCGCCGCCACCTGCACCCCTTCCTGTTTCAGGGCGATGATCGGCAGGGAATACTGTTCCCGGCCCTTCACGCCGTTCACCCGGATGCCGAGCAGCTTCGTGCCGTAATTGAGGTCCGCCGTGTAGCGGTCGGACCCCTCGGAGTCGAAGCGCGTTGTGACTTTGGCGAACTGCTGGCGCAGGCGCGCGCACTTCGAGTTGATGTTGATCACACCACCGGCGTCGCCGGAGCCGAAAAGCAGCGAGTTGGAGCCCTGCAAGGCTTCGGCGCTTTCCACGTCGAAGGAGTCCATCAGCGACGTGTCGGAGCGCAGAAACCCGTCGCGCCGCGGATTGCTGATCGTGAGCCCGCGGCTCGTCATGCTCTTGTAGTCGACGGTGTCGCCCTCCTGAATGCCACGCTGGTCCTCCGTGCCGGCGCTGAAAATCGGCGCGCCAAGCCCGCCAAAGATCGAGAGCATCGAGGCGACGTCGATGACATCGAGTTCGTCCATCATCGTGCGGTTAAACACCCGCGCGTCGAGCGGCGTCCGGTTGAGTGGCGTGCTGGTGCCAGTGATGGGGTCGGTGTTCGTCGCGTCGTAGGTGTCGCTCGCATCGGCAACCACCTGAAACGGATTCAAAACCACTGCCTCCTCTGGTGTCGCGGCCGGTTTCGCCGTTTCCGCCGCCCGCAGAAGGACCACACACGCCCATGCAACTGCACCGACCTTACCGAGTCTCAACTACAAAGTCATCGGGTTAATTATTCAGAATCGAGCGTGACTGCCAGCCGGAGCATCGCAACTCAAGTTGCCATTGCCCTAGCAGCCCGTCGGACTTGGAAAATCAGGCTTGGGGGTGATTTTCCAAAATTTTTCCGGCGACGGGAGGCCCAACTCTGACGGGCTGCTGAGCGCCGTGCGGAGCACGGCGGGAGGGACGGGTTTTTGTCGTATATTTGCGTTGGA
>CANJIU010000083.1 GCA_947474365.1 Opitutia bacterium
CGGGAGAAAGGCGCGAAGAAGCACAGTCGCAAGAGCACCCGCAGTTTTCAGGAGCATCTCGAAGCCCACAGTGCCGCCCGCGCCTTCGCGCTGATCACGGCGGATAACCCCACCGCCTGGCTTCCAAATTAGAAAAAATCAGCCGTACGTAATACGTGACACTTTCAAACGGTCGTTGCCGCGCGGCCGGCGGGCCGCGTAGCGTCGCCGGCATGATCCGTGCGATTGACCATCTCAACATCGTCGTGGCCGACATGGAGCGTTCGTTGCGGTTTTACACTGAAGTGCTCGGGTTCACGAAAACGAAGGAGGCCCACCTCGAAGGGGAATGGATTGAACACATCGTGGGGTTGCGGGGCGTGAAGGCGCACGCCGTGTTCATCGTCTCGCCGGGCGGAGAACCGCGCATCGAGTTGCTCCGTTACGAGGCGCCGGCGGGAACCGCGCTTACCGAAAACTCCCGGGCGAACACCCTCGGCCTGCGGCATTTCGCGCTGCGCGTGGATGGCATCGCCGCGATGACGGAGAAACTGCGCTCGGCCGGAATTACGGTGTGGGGCGAGCCCACGCGGGTGCCGAACGGCGTCGTGCAATTCGACACGGGCAACAAAACGCTCGTCTACTTCCTCGACCCAGACGGCGTCATCGTGGAACTGGCGGAGTATCGTTGACCCACCCGGCGCGCCCCGGACTACGGGGCATTTTCGGGACGCACCAGCTCTGGGAAGGCGAAATCCCCGCCCGAGGCCGTCAAACAAGAGTCGTTGCAGCACATTCGCGGTTGGTGCTCCTCGGGATCGGCCGCCACCTCGGACGAGTTACTCCCGATCGAGGCCGCCACGGCACAGCGAACGGCAATGAGCGAATCATCGAGACAGAGAGAGGCGGCTTCCATGGCGAACGCACCTTTCGGCGGCGTCACGGGAGTGTCCAGCGGCCCGAAAGAAGCAGCAGATTTTTACACGCTGTAAACAATCGACGCAAAACAACGGGCGGTGAGGAAATCACCGCGACGCTTCAAAACTGAATCACGACACTGCGAAATTTCCGCTGTACGGGCGGCAACGAAGGCTTCTGGCCGTCATCGCTCAGCACCTGGAGTTGGGCGCCGCCGGTGTCGGGATAGGCGACGAGCACCTCCGGGTTCAGGTGCGGCAAGTCCATCAGCCAGCGCGCAGGCTCCAGGCCACCGGCCCAGCGGTAGAGCTGTGACGGCAGACCGTTCGAACGATAATCACCCGCAATCAGAAAATATTCCTTCCCCACCAGAACCAGATCGCGGATCCCCCGACCCTGCAGGTCGAATTGGACGGGATTGCCCAGCCGGGCCCGTTTGCCGCGGATTGTCTCCTGGGGGTTGAGGATCGGAACCAACAGCGCGCGACCGCGGGGGATCGGATTACGAAAACCGAGGAGCAGGTGCCCCTCCACCGTGGCACACATGCCCTCAAGGTTGAGGCCCCCCTCGTCCTTCGGGGCACGCCCCGCCGCCGCGGCTTCGCCCAGATTGAACTCGCGCAGCTGCGGCGCTTCCAAAAAATCCTCCATCAACCGCCGGTAGGGCTGACCTTCGAGCGCGATTTGAAACGTGCCGTTGGTCTCGCGGATGGTCGTGGCAAACAGCTGGCGGCGCCCTGGAGTGATTTTGCCCTCCTTGCTGTTGCCGTGCGAACCCATCCAGAAAATCGTGTCGCCCAACCGCGCTCCGCCCTCGAGATCCAGCTCCTTTTTCTTTCCTCCCGGCAACTGCAGCTCGCGCCAATCAGACAGGCACACCCCGGCCACCGGAGCGCCACCACCGTTGCGCCGGTAAATGCGCAGGAAATCGTCCTCATCGTCGACCACCGCAAAATGCGTGGTGCCCACCGCCACCGCGCCCGACGCATCCGCGCTGCCGGTGTAATTCGTGATCGCGCTCATCCGCGGCGCGCCCGACTCGGCGGCGACAACCATCGATCCGAGCGCTCCCAGCAGAACACAGAGCGGCAGGAAACGCGTCCATTTTCCCGGGGCGCTTGACGCGAGTAGCGATGGCATGGATGGGATCGGTCAGGCGGCACGCGAGGATGGCGGAATTGGCGGCGCGACCAGGTTGCGCCCCATTCCAACGCAGCCGTTCAGGGGTGGGAACATCATGTCGAGACGGAGTGTGTCTCCCACGACCGGCAGCGCAAGGACGACAGGGGCGCATCTGCCGATCGACGGTGGGCATATTGGCAGCAACCAACCGTCTGGTAGCTGCGAGCGCCAGCGAGCGGTCCGGGAAAACGCGCCCGAGCTTCCACTCGCTGGCGCTCGCAGCTACAGGTAACTGTCAAGGTCCAGATGCGCCCGGTGCGACGGCGCACCTGCCTTTTCGGCTGGCTTGGCTTCATCCCGGCTGGCTCCCTTTTCCCGATGTCCAGCCCCACCGTCAGCCTCCGGAGAATCCTGACCGGCGCGCTCGGCCTGGTTCTTCTCGCAACAACGGCCCCCGTGAAGGCCGAACCGCTGGCCCCGGCGTTGGCGTCACGAATTGAGCGGCTGTTCGCCCGTTGGGACAAAGGCGACACTCCCGGCGCCATCGTCGCAATCTCCCGGAACGGCGAAACGATTTACGCGCGCGGCTTCGGCCAGGCCAATCTGGACCACGGAATTCCGCTATCACCCGAGACACTTTCCGAAACCGGATCGGTCGCGAAGCAGTTCACGGCTGCGGCCGTGACGATGCTCGCCGTGCGCGGCCGGCTCTCACTCGACGACTCGCTGAAAAAACACCTGCCGGAGGTGCCAGACTTTTGCCGCGAAATCACCCTTCGCATGCTGCTCGATCACACGAGCGGCCTGCGCGACATCCACGGTCTCTTCGACCTCATGGGCCGGCCGACCTACACCAATCCCCACGAGAACGCCGAGGTGCTCGAAGTCGTGTGCCGCCAGCGCGAGCTGAATTTTCCGCCTGGCTCCGAGTACGCCTACAGCAACACCGGTTACCTTCTGCTCACCTTCGTGGTGGAGCGCGCGAGCAGCCGGACGTTCGCCGATTTCTGCCGGGAAAACATCTTCGAACCTCGCGGCCTGCACCAGACAGCATGGAGGACACAGTTCAACCAAGTCGTGCCCGGCCGGGCTTCGGCGTATGAGCTGCAGCGCGACGGGACGTTCCGCGTGAATCTGCCCTACAGCAACATTCACGGCAACGGCGGCCTGCTCACCACCGTCGGCGATCTCCTGCTGTGGAACGAGAGCTTCGAAAACCCCGAGGGTGAGTGGGCCGAGATCGTGCGGCTGATGCAGACACCCTCGAAACTAAACGACGGCGAGCCGATCGAAAACGGCCTTGGCCTTCGCATCGGCTCCTATCGCGGAATCCCCGAGATCTCCCATAGCGGGGCCACCGCGGGCTATTCCACCTTCCTCGCGCGGTTTCCCGCCCAGCACCTTTCGATTGCCGTGCTCGGCAATCTCTACGGCCAAGATGCCGGTGCCTACGTCTACCGCATGGTCGACGTGCTTCTCGCCGGGCAGCTGGCACCTGCGACGCGACCAGTGCCCGTCGCGCTGAAACCCGCGGAACTCACCGCGCATGCCGGACTGTTTCGCAGCGTCCAACACGACATGGTGGTGCGCGTGTCCGCATCCGCCGGACTCCTCAATATCAATGGATTCGATGTCGTGCCGACGGGACCACACTCGTTCGTGGCGCCAGCCTCGTCGACCCTGTATCAATTCGACGAAGTACAGAACGGACGCCCACAGCGGCTGCGGTTCACCTCCAACCGGATTACGCGGAGCTATGCCGCCGTACCGGCCGCCAAACCCGACGCTGCCCAGTTAGCGGACTACGAAGGCGAATACTACAGTCCGGAACTCGATGTAGTGATTCCGGTGACCGTGCAAGCGGGCGCGCTTCACGTGCGAATCCGCCCGGCGCCACCGGTGAAGGCGGAACCGACCTTTGCCGACGGATTCTGGCTCGGCCGAACCTGGCACGTGACGTTTAAACGCGACGCGGAGGGCAGGGTAAACGGTTTGGAAGCGACGAACGCCCTCGGACGTTGCCGACGCGTCAAGTTTGGGCGCCGCTGAGCTAACGCGCGGATCCACGGACGCCGTTCCCTCCTCGCAACAGAAGTGTGCCGGATTAGAAATTGCCCTTCAGCCCGAACGTCCACGCCGCCGAGAAATCGTTGCGCTGCGCGAATCGCGCGAAGCCCGGTGTGTTCGGGCCGTAGGTGTAGACGTTGTCGGTGACGTCGTTGACGTTGCGGAAGCTGGCGAAGAAACCGATCTGCCGCGTCAGGTAATATTCACCATTGATGTCCAAATACAGCCGCGAAGGGTTGTAGTCGAAACTGCCCGGCTCGATCCCACGGCCCGTCGTGGCGCCACGCCGCATGTTGCCGCGGTAGTTCCAGTTCAATTTCACGTTGTACTTCGGGCGCGAGAGGCTGACGCCCCAGCTGCCGCTGAGCGGAATGAAGGAGGCGTTGAAGTTGCTGGAGGCGTCACCCGTGATCCGCTGCACAGAGGAATTCGCAAAAATCTGCACGCCCCGGGCCCACGGCGGAAGAAACGTCAGCGCCTGCTTGTAGGCAAACTCGAGGCCGGTCGTGCGCACCATCCCGGGAATGTTGTAGTTTGTCGCGACATTGTAGCCCTCGTAGATCGCGGGATCCAAATCGTAGAGCTGGAGGAATTCCGGCGTCGCGCGAAAGGTCGTGCTGCCGAAGAAATTCTTGAAGTCGCGGCGATAGGCGCCGACCGAGGCCTGGCCGACACCCTGGAAATAATATTCCAGCCGCAGTTTGAACGAGTTCGCCGTCCACGCCTTGATGCCGGCGTTGTTGACCGTGATCACCGTCGCGTTCGTGCGCGGCAAATCCGGATCCGGTAGCGTGACACCGCCGGCGTACTGGTTGAAATTGGGCCGGCCGAGCGACTGGTACACCGCTGACTGCAACCGGAGATTCTCGCTGAAGTTGTAGGTCGCGTTGAGATTGGGGAGAATGTGGAGGTACTCCTTGCTCGTCTTGGCGCCGCGCTCAAGGAAAGTGAGCTTCGACACGCCGAGGGCGTCGCTGGTGGGCAAAATCAACAGCGGCCGGCCAGCGGCGTCACGCAGGACGTTGCCCTGGGCGTCACGCTGATTGTTGCGCGACGGATCCGTGCGCGGGCCCTCGCCCTCGGCGTTGGTTTGCTCGGCGCGAAACCCGCCGACGAACTGCAGCCGCCGATCGAAGAACGCCGCATCGGCGCGCAGGTACGCGGCGGACACCGTCTCGGCCATCCACTTCGACACGCTCACTTGTGAACGATAGATCGTGTTGGCGTTGGTGGTGAAGAAACCCGGGTTCTGCGTGTAGAATTGATAGAGCTTCGTGTTGTCGACCCATTGCGCCTTGGGAAACCCATAGGGCAGCACCCGCTGCGAAAGACTTTCATCGAGAAACCGGCCGGCGCTGTCGATCCCGGGAGCCGCCTGGTTCGGCGTCCGGGCGGGCGTCAGCGCAATCTGCGGCCCGCGGATGTCGCGGATGATCTGCCGGACATCGAGGCCGCCCTTCAACGCCAGCGGGACGTCGCGGACGCTGAACTGGCGCTGCAGGTTTCCGTAGACGGTGTTCCGAAAGGTCAGCCAGTTGTCCTCCTGATAGCTCGCGGCGGTCACCGCGTAATTATCGAGCTTATACGGGTCCACCGGGGCGCCGGCGGCATCGGTGACCGAGATCCGGCCCGGGCGGAGGTAAAAGATGTCGTCGTAGGAAATCGTGACCCCCGTGCGCCGGGCGGTGGAATTGCGCAGAAGGCCGCGAGCGACGTCACGGTTGTGCTGGCCGGCATAGGAGTAACCCGCACCCGCCTCCGACTTCCAGAGCGCGCCGTTGTGACGGTAGGTGAGCGTCGTCATGGACGTGCTCCCGAGCCAGTAGCGGGAGTTGACGTCGCTGAGCTGCAACGTGCCCTGGCCCGCCGTGCCGTGCGTGAACGTCGGGCTGAAATCTCCCGGCCGCACTCCGGTGATGAAAAACGAAAGCTGGTGTCCGATGTGGTCGACCGTGATGTAGGTGTAGAGCGTGGAGAGGGAAAGCGTATCGTGGGGCGTGAGCTTGAAATCGAACGTCGCACCAGCCGACGTGGTCTTGTTCAGCCGGAGATCGTCCGTCACCTGCACGTCCGTAAGGTAGGGCTTGTCGACCGTGGTGTCGGGAAATGCCGCACCGTTCGTCGCCAGCGAGACGCCGCGCCAGCCGATGACGATGACGTCGTTGGGCACGAACTGCGTCGCGCCATTGGCCGAGAAGGTGAAGCCGAAGCTCTTGTTCACCGGCACGATCAGGCTGAGCTGAAATCCGGGCGTGATTTTCCGGTAGGTGTCGCGAAAGGGACCCGGCGTGGTGTGGAGGTGTTTGTCGCTGTCCTTCATCATCTCGTAGACGCTGTAGGAGACCGACGTCCGCGACCGCTCGAAAGCGCTACGCGGGATCATGTTGACCGAGCCGCCGAGGGCCGACCCCTGCGACTCCGGCGTGGGCGACTGGATCACCTCGATCCGCGACATGTTGTTGATCGACACCTGCTCAAAATTCGTCTGCCGCCCCGTGCCACCGCCCGCGTTGCTGGCGAGATCGAACCCTCCGACCGTGACCGGCACGTTGGCGGTCGGCACGCCGTTGATCGACACCTCGCGTGCCTCGCCCGCGCTGTAGGTGAGAATGACGCCGGGCAGAAACTTGATCGCCTCGCCGGGCGTGCCGTCAGCGATCGTGCCGAATTCATCGGCCGTCACGACGTTCTTGATGTTCGGCGCGACGCGCTGCTCGTTGATCGCGATGGCGGCGCCATCCATCTCCTTGGAGGTCGCAACCACGAATTTGGAAAGCTGCACGGTTTCGCCGGCTCCCGAGGTGCTCTTTCCCCGGCCACCCAGCGCGACGTCCTTTGCCGTGGTCTGCCCGGCAGTCACGACCACCGATTCGCTCGACGAGGACAGACCGGTGAAGAAGACGCGCAGTTTGGCCGTGCCGGCGGGCACGTTGCTGAGACGAAAATATCCGCCCGAATCCGTGAACGTCTCCAGCGCCGTGCCCTCGATCGTGACGCGGGCGTTTTCGAGATAATCGCCGCGGCCGACATCGAGGACGCGACCTTCGATGCCGCCGGTGGTCGATCCCTGGGCAGAAAGGAGCGCCGACGAGCCAGCGAGGCAAAATAACAGCCGCGAGAGCCGAAGGAAAAAACGAAAGCAGGAGCGTGGGGTAGTCATGGGGGCGGGTGGGGGAAACGCCGAAGGAACTGGGCAGCACTCTCGTCCGGCGACGCGTCACTGCGGACGACACCGTTGGTGAGTCAGCTCACGGGTCAAAGGCCATTTTCTTCATCAGCGCCTGAAATCGTGGTTCCGCACGAAGACGGTCCCAGATCGGATCCACCTTGAGCATGACGCTGTAGTCGTCGCGTTCGTCGTAGGCTTTCTCCAACAACGTGAGCGCCTGCTCCTTTTCGCCCAAATAAACGTGAATCGCCGCGGAAAACTTACCTGAGACCCAACGCGATTGGGAAAATTGCTCCAACTCCCGCAGCGCGCGGCGCGCGTCGTCGGTGCGGCCCGCCATCGCGTCGCAGCACCCGATGCTCCAGACCGCAAACGGCGTACGTTCCAATTGAGCCGCCTTGAGGAAGGCCGCCCGCGCCTCGGTCCATTTTCCCTGCAAGGCGTATGCCCAGCCGACCCACGCATGGGCAAAGGAAAAATCCGGGGCGAGTTCGATACACTTCAGGCCCGCTTCCAGGCACTGATCGTACTTCCGCGCAAAGCCATACGCGCTGCACAGTCCTCCGATGATGGCGACAGAGGTGGGATCAAGCTGCTCGGCCCTCTTTGCCGCGGCAATCGCCTCCTCCGCGCGACCCATCATGCTGAGAAAACTGGCGTAAGCATCATGGGCGTAGGACAGATTGGGTTTGAGCGCGAGGGCGCGCTTGAATTCCGCCTCCGCCGCCACCCAATTCCACTCGAAGTCGAGTTTCACTTTGCCCAGCGCGAGATGGGCGTCGGCCAACGTGTCATCCAAGGCGATCGCCTTTCGCGCCGCTTTCTCCGCCTCGGGCCAAATGGTGCGCGGAGCGGCCCCCGGGTCGTACGCCACTGCGAGTCCCGTGTAGGCGAGAGCGAAATTGGGATCATTCGCCAGGGCCTGGTTGAAATAGTCGCGGGCCTTGCGCGTGCCTTCCTCGGTGTACTTGGCCAGATGGAATCCGCCCTTCAGAAATAATTGATAGGCCTCGATGTTGGTCGTCGGCTCCTTTCGCAGACGCTGCGCCTCGGAGCCGAGCAACTTGACCTGGAGCGCCGACGCCACGTCCTCGGCCACATCGCTCTGCATCTTGAAGATGTTCTGGTCGAAAACGGTGGTGTGGTCCCGGGACCAGAGATTCCGCTGGCTGGAGACGTCGATGAGCTGGACGGAAATGCGCAGCTGGTTCCGCGCCTTTCGCACACTGCCCTGGAGGATGGTTCCGACGCGCAATTCTGATCCGATCTCAGGCAGGCTCTTGCCGGACTTTTTCATCCGGTCGGACGAAAGCCGGGGCGTGACCTCAAGCCCGCTGATGTTCGAGAGACAGGAAATCAGCTCCTGAGTCAAGCCACTCGCGAGGTACTCGTCGTTCGCGTCGACGCTGAAATTGTCCAACGGCAGCACAGCGATGCGATGCGGATCGAGCGCGCCGGATTTGGGCGCAGCCGACTCCGTTGATTTTGGGCTTGGCGCCTGGCCTTTCGGATCCATTGCCACCGGCGCAGACGTGACCTGACGCGTGGCGAAGTACCACGCTGCGCCAACAATCACGACGGCGAGTGCGGCCCACGCCCACATCGGCACATGTGCTTTGGTTGCAGACGCCACGCCTTCATCGCGCTGGACGGGACGAGGGCTTCCTGGCGGCATCGGCGGCGCCACCGACGGATCGAGCAGCGCGCTGACACGTCCGACAAACGCTGCCGGCGTCTCGCCTCCCGGCAACCGTGTCCACTGCACCGCCCGAAACTCCACCGGCACACGTGCGGCGGCATCGGGCGTCGCGTCGATCACCACCGGAAGCAGAAACGCCCGGTCGTGCGCCATGAGATGCGACCGGTCGACCGCCAGCTTCCATTCCAGGCGGAAATACCCCTCGTCCCGCGCCTGCGTGTTGGCCGAAATCACCGGCACAAACAGGGCGCACGCCGTGATCTGTCCGCGGATTTTTGCGTCCCATTGATCACCGCCCACCAATTCGTTTTGGTCGAACCATACCTCGATGCCGCCCGCCCGCAGCGCGTCGCATATACGCCGCGCCGCCTCCGCGTCCTGGGAGGCGTAGGAGAGAAATACGGCTTTGGCGGGTTCGCTCATCAGGGATCGTTTCAATCCATTCATCCCGGAGAGAGGGCGCGAGCGAAAATCAGCCTCCGTCTTACCGCGTCACAATCGGCGACACCTCAAAGCGCTTCAACGCGTAGCGTCAGATCCTCGAGCTTGAGACCGTCAACCGCCGTAATCCTCACGCGATGCAACCCCGGTACCACGCCCGCGGAATCGATCCTCCCTGACCAGGTGTCTCCGTCGCTTGCGACCACCGTCACCGGTCGTTCATCCCACCTCACATCCGGTGACTTTCCTTTCCCGCTCGCGACCCGCAAGACCAGTCGCGCACCGAGTTTCGTCTGCGCGCGCAGATCGTCGCCCACGTGGAGTTGATATTCTCGCGTGGCGCCAGCCGCGATCGCCTCCGGGGCATCCGGCGTCAAGGTCGGCAACTTGAAATGCTTCCCCGCCGGATAATAGCTCCGGCCCTGCCCCGCGCCCTGCACGCTCGCGAAATACGTCTTCGGCAACGTGCGGAGCAAGGCCGGGTCGCCCAGCTCGCGCCAGAGTGGCGAGTTCGGATCAAAGTGGTTGAACATCTCGATCGCATCGACGCCCGCCGCCCACGCCGACAACGCCCGCGCCCGAAGGCTTTCGAGGGAATTCCGTTCCCGGTGGGCCGCGGCCTCCCGCACGCGGCTCTCGGGCAGGCTCGCGTGCACCTTCACGCCATAACGCCGGCCCAGTGCGACGCTTTCCGTCCACTGGTTCAGTTGAAAATAGCCGCCCGGCACGAGGAAATCCACGAGGCCGTCCGCGAGCCACCGTTCGAGATCGAGTCCGATCTCTCGACAGTATCCGACCGAATCCGGCACCTTGATCGACAGCAGGAGTGCGCGTCCCCGCCGACGCCCCGCCGCATCGAGATCGGCGCGCACGTCCCGCAGCAGCGCCGTCATCAGCGCGCGCTCCTCCTCGCTCACGGGTTGCTCCGCCGCCGTTTTCCGGAAAAACACCGGGTGTCGCCAGAAATCGAGCGTGACGCCATCGAGGTCGTAATTCGCCGCCACTTCGGCGATCGTGCGCCGCGCCAGATCGCGCACCTCGGGACGACCGTAATCAATCGCACTCCACGTGCCGCGCTTCGGCGGCTTTTCCTTCGTGCCGAACAACCACTCCGGGTGATCCCGCTTCAGTTTCGGTATCAGCAGCGGATTCGAGGCGTCGTGAGTGTCGTTCATCCGCATCGTCCAGAACACCTCCTGTCCCGTCGTCCGCGCATGTTCCGTCACGACCCGCAGCGAGTCCGTGCCGAGCTTCGCCAGATCCGGGAGAATGTTGTGTTGGTAACGGCCCTCGCGCACGAGAAACGGCTCGGCCACGGCGGTACGGTGCGCCACGCGGCCAAAGGTCCCGCTCGAGGTGTCGAAAACGATGGTGTCGACATGCGTGCCCTGCAGGGGCGCGATCCGAGCGGGGAGGAAATCCTTCGGCTTGGGCAACGCCACAGTCGGCACGCGCGTTTCCCCACCGTCATCATTGAAGAGCAGCCGGCGCGTCTTCGCCCGAGCCGCGGCCCGCGCGGCTTCGGGGGTGGGAGAGGGTTGGTCGAACCGGATCCGCGCCGCATAGACGCGGTTGTTCGCACCCCAGGGATTGTCGGGCGGGATAATCCGCATCGGTGAGTTGCCCTGCATCCACTCCGCGACCGTCACCCACGTTTCATCGGCGCTGATCTCCGTCACTCCGAAATTTCCCAGCCGTGCCCCGTGCTCCGGCACGAGGATGCGCTCGGTGGCGCGCAGGACGGCGAGCTTTTCCGGATCAACCTGAGCAAGAAAGAGTGGCGCGCGGTGGCGCGGAACATGGTCGTTCAGCGCTCCACGGCGGGTGTAGGCGAGGAAGAGCGCTTCGCCATGCGTGACCCAATGCGCCTGCGTGTTGTAGCTGCCAAGATCGGAACCGTCATCCCACGTCCAGCGCCGGGGCCGGTCGAAGTTCAGGCCATCGCTGCTCGTCGCCACGTAGGCGGCGTCATCGTTGCGGAGCGTGAGGAAAAATCGTCCACCGACGTGCGCGAGCGACGGTTCGTAGACACCACGTCCGCCCGGCACGGTAATCTCACGACCGATTTCACGCACCGAAATTTTTGTGCCGTCGAAGGCACAGCGCATCACGGCGGTGCGATAGTCGTCATCCCCGCGCGCCTTGAAATAGAACGGGAGCAGGATGTCTCCGTCGGGGAGATCCACGCGCTGCACACAGCCGGCCCCGGCATTGTAGAACCGGGCCTCGGCCGGCATCGCGATCGTCTCCCATGCCGTCCAGGTGCGCGCGGCGGGATCGTAAATCGAGAAATACGTCTCACGCGTCCGCTCGCGCATCACGGCGTTCTTTTGATAACGCACGGTGTGCCCGAAACCAAGGAGCTTGCCGGAGGCTGCGTGCCACTTCGGCCAGAAGTCACACGCGCCCACCGTTACGCCGTTCGGCTCCGGCCGCTGGCCGAGCGCGGCCGCATTTTCGACCGGACCGCTCCAGGTACGTCCGAGATCATCGGTGCGCAGTTCGTTGAGCGGACCGAAGACGTCACTGCCCTTGAGCCAGAGTTGTTGCAACGTGAGCACGACCGCGGGCGATCCGCCTTGCGGATTCGGCACGATTCCCGCCCGCGGATGCACCCAGCAGTGCACGCCGTCAAAACCGGAACGGATTTCATCCAGCGCAATCGTGTAGTCGATGACCGTCGGCGCGGCCCAGGCCCATGGCGCCAGCAGCAGTCCGAGCAACCAGCGGAATTCCCCATGGATCGTCATCATCGGACCTTTCACCTTTGCAGCCCAAACAACTCCCGCCCCAGCCGGCGGGCCACGGTCCGTTGACCCGCGGGCAAACCCTGCGGAAAAGGCCACTTCGCCCGCCCCGCCAGATCGCCCACCACCGGCGCGACCGCACGCAACAGACGCGCCACTTCGGGCACGGAGATATTTTCCATCGTGTCGTGCGGGCTGTGGTGCTGCCACCGACCGCCGGAAAAATTCGGCCGGTAAAGCCACCACGACGGCACGCCGGCTTGGTTGAACGGAAAGTTGTCCACGAACGGCGTGACTTCGGTCTGCAGCCGGACGTCGAGGCCGCGTCGGGCCAGCGCGCGGGTGCTGTGGCGGGCGAGCGCCGGCGCGCCGACGCACCACAACTCAAAGTGCCCGAGCGGCGATCCCACGCTGTCAAAATTCACGACCAAGCCGATGCGCTTCATCGCGGACCGGTGCCGTTGCACGTAAGCGGCGGCGCCGACGGAGAGCTGCTCCTCCGTCCCAAAGGAAATGAAACGCAGCGTCCGTCGCCGCGGCTGCGCCGCGAAATAACGCGCCAGCTCCAACAGGCAGACGACACCCGAGGCGTTGTCATCGGCGCCGGGATTGCCGCATTGCGTGTCGTGATGCGCCGACACGAGGATCTCCGGCAGGCCGGGATCTCTGCCCGGCAACATCCCGATCACGTTTTGTGAAACCGCCGCGACTTGTTCAATCCGCACCTGCACCCGCGCGCGATCGACGCCGGTCCGCCGCCACGCCCACGCCATCGTGTACGGCACAGTCACCGTGACCGGCACGCCATGGCGCCGTACCCACTGTGGATAGACGCCATCGCTCTTCGCCCAAGCGAACGGCAACCGGTCATCGACGTGGATCACCGCCAGCGGCGCTGCGGCCACGAGCGCGCGGTGATGAGACTCCACGGTCGGCAGTGGACCAAAAATCACCGCGATCCGTCCGCGCAGGCTGCCCGGCTTGAGCCGGCCCGCGTTCTCCGGCATCTCCAACCACACCAACTCGCCTTCGACCCACCGGCCCCCGGGTGTCCCTGGCGCACCCACGAGCGTCATCGCCGGCGTCTCGACCCAGCGCGACCCATGACGGGCATGCACCTCGGGCAACGCGCGCCGCAGGCTGGTGCAGGGAAATTCCTCCTCGTGGACGTCGGTGAGTCCCGCGGCCGTGAACTGGTCTCCGACGTACTTTGCGGCGCGGCGTTCGTTGTCCGTGCCGGCACGCCGTTCCCCTATTTCGCTGCACAACACCTCCCAATCGCGGAGCAGCCGCCGCTCGTCGATCGCGTCGCCGGCCTTCATGAGCGCGCGGTGGCCAACGCCGACTTCACGCCCTGCGCCACACATCGGTAATCGCTGATCACATTGAAGAACGTAAAGCCCAGCGCGCGATATTTTGGCACCTGATCCGCCGCGCACGGAATGCCGGCGCGCTTGCCGTGACGCCGGCAGGCTTCGGCCACGGCTGCGGCAATCTTCATGACGTCGGGTCCGTCCATTGCCCCGGGCTGCCCGAGACCGAGCGACAGGTCACCCGGGCCGACGAACAACACGTCGACTCCCGGCATCGCGGCAATCGCATCGAGATGCGGCACGACCTCGGGTTCCTCGATCTGCACGACCAGAAAGGTCTCTCGATTGGCCGTCGCAATGTAATCACTCAGCGGGGCGCGGCCCAGGTTCGAATCCGCATGAATCACATCCGCGCCGCGCCGGCCCTGTGGGAAAAATTTCATCGCCGCCACCACGTCCCGCACCTCGTCCGGATGGCTCACGCGCGGCAACATCAGGCCGCGCGCGCCCGATTCAAGCAGCCACAGCACGTCGGCGTGATTCGCCGGCTTCACCCGTACCAACGCATCCGCCCCGCCGAGCCGGCAGGCCTGAATCAGCGAATAGACGACCGCCGGATCGACGCGTTTGTGTTCGAGGCAAATCCAGATCGCGTCGAAGCCCGCCGATGCGATCAACTCGACCAGCTCGGGATCTGCGTAACACGCTTTGGCCGTGAGAACGGTTTCGCCCCGGGCGATTTTTTGACGGACAAAGGAAGGAGTCATACGAGCAGCGAGCGATCAAAACGTGCCTTTTACGCCGAATGTCCAGAGCGCACCGTAGAAGGTGTAGGTCCGCGGGCGCGTGTAGGCGGGGGCGTTGGGGGAAAACGTGATCAGGGGACGCGGCTCGTTGGCGAGGTTGCGCACCGAGGTGTAGAGCGAGAACCGCCGGTGGAAGCGGTACTCCACGTTGGCGTCCTGCACCATGCGCGTGTCTTGCGCGTCATAGGTTCCGGCGGGCACGGTCGCACTCACGTTGGTGAGGGAAGCGCGCTGGCGGCCGATGCGCGAGACGTTGTAGCGAACGAGGAATTTTGCGCCGGCGTAACTCGCGCCCCAGTTCAGGATTCGCGGGGAGTAGCCGGAGAAGTCGTCGACGCCCGCGCCGGTGACGCGCAGGTGCGTGCCGTTGAACCAGACCTGCACACCGCGCGTCCACTTGGGCAGGCCGTCGAACGGTTTGAGCGACTGCCGCCAGCTCCATTCGAGGCCGTTGACTGTGACGGAGTCGGACGAGTTCGTCGTGGTGATCACGTCGTAGTCGAGATAGTCGTCGGAGAGTCCCATCTCGGTCAGCAGAGGCAGCGTCGCATCGCTGCGCGTCGTCACGAAAAAGCCGCCGATGTTCTTGCGGAACAGACTCGCGGAAACGGTCGCTCCCTTGACCGAGTACGTCTCGACGCTGAGGTCATAGTTGTCGGCGGTCCAGGGCTTGAGGGCGGCGTTGGTCGTCGTGATCGTGCGGTTGGCCTCGGCTGCCGACGGATCGGTGATGGAGCGGGAGGGAATGATAAAGTTGAGATCGGGGCGCCCGATGGTGCGGGCGTAGGCGGCGCGGGCGACGAGGTTGTCGGTGAACGAATAGCTGGCGTTCATGCTCGGATAGAGGTCGCCGTAGTGTTTCTTGCCGACGGCGCCGCGCTCCTTGAATTGCAGTTTCGCGATCGTGAGCGCGTCGGTGGACACGCGGATGAGCTGACCGGCGGCGTTGCGGAGCAGGTTCCCCTGCGCGTCCTGCTGGTAGGTGGCGCGGATGTCGTTCAGGCCGCCGGCACCCTTGTCATCGGTCCGCTCGTATCGGGCGCCGGCGACAATCCAGAGGCGGTTGTCGAGCAGCTTGAGATCGGAGCGGAGGAAACCGGCGGAAACGGTCTCCTCGAGTTTTTGCGAGCCGTTGACGCGCGAGGTGTGGTAGGCGGCCTCGTTGAGGACAAAGTACGAGGGCTGCGCCTTGTAGAGGTCGTAGACCTTGCGCGGATCGATCCACTGCACGTGGTCGCCGTTGCGGAAGGAGCGGAGCGAAGAATAGGAATAGTTGATCAGATCGTAGCTGCTGACGAGGCGCTCAGGCGCGGTGGCGGCGAACGTGGGGCGGAAATTCCACGTGCGCGTCTCGGCCCGGATGTCGCGTTCGTTCCGGGAGAGGTCGACGCCGCCCATGAGTCGCAGGTAAAACGGGAGGCCGAGCTCGCGACTCGCGTTCAGTTTCACCGTGGTGAGGTCGTTGGTCATCAGCGGCTCGGCGGGCGAGGTCGCGGTGTTCAGCGTGTAGAGGGCGCCGTTGGCGATGTCGATCGGCTGCCCGGAACGTGTACCGCGCACGGTGGGCGGCACGCCGAAGCGCAGATCGCCGAAGCCATCGGCGCGCAGGACGAGGCCGGTGAGCGTGGCGTTCGTCGTGCCGAAGAAGTCGTGCCCATCCTCGGCGCTGAGCGTCTGCCGGCGCGAATGCGAGCGCGCGAGCGTCGCCTCGGTTTTCCAACCGCGGAAATCGCCCCGGTGGCCGATCGCCGCATGCCAGGTGGCCTTGAGTTGTTCACGATAGGTCGTCGCCAGCGTCGTGGTGCCGACTCCCGTGGCGGCGCCCTGCGTGAAATTCTCGCCACCGGTGGCGCCCGCGCCGTAGGCCTGCGTGAAGGTGCCGATGCGCGTGTGGACATCGTCGGTCGTGAACTGGAAATTGGCGAACAGCGCGTGGCCGGGCCCCGGCTTCCAATCGACGCGCGCCGAGGCGACGTTGCGCTCGCGCACCGCAATCTGGGCGGCGACGGCGCTTTGCGTCTGCACCCGGGTCACGCGGTTCCATGTCGGCACAAGGTTGTCCTTGTCCTCCCAGCGCGCGTTGTGTCCGGCGCTGAACGAGAGGGCGAGCGAGCGGTTGACGGGACGGATGTAGGTGAGATCGAAACCGGGACGGAGATGCGGGCCGCCGGTGGAGTGGTCGGCACTGCCGCCGCGGAACAACTCGCGCCCGAGCATCGAGAGCGGCTCAATGGTCGTGAGCAGGCCGAAGACGCTGTAGGTGAACTGCGGGTCGCGGCGGGAGAAACCGCTCTTGCTGACGATGTTGATCATGCCGCCGACGGCGTTGGCCGGCATGTCGGGCGTCGGAACCTTCGTGATCTCGATTCGATCGATGTTGGCGGTGTTGGAGGCGGTGAAGCCAGCGCCACGACCGGTGGGCCCATCGGTGGAAAGCTCGACGCCGTCGACCGTCAGCAGGGTGCCGCTCGAGGGCATGCCACGGATGGTCGCGTCGCCGGGAATCGCCGGCGACATGGAAACCTGGATACCCGGGACGAATTTCAGGAACTCGCCCGGGTTGCCGTCGCCGAGGTCGCCGAACTCCTCGAACGCGATCACGTTCTTGATGTTGGGGGCGGTGCGCTGCTCCTGGAGCGCGGCGGATTGGGCGCTGAGCTCGCGCTCGGCGACGGTGAAGGCATCGAGCATGACCGCCTGATCGCGGGCGGGCGCCGCCGGGTCCGTTCGGCTGCCGAGGTCGAAATCACGTCGCACGGTCTGGCCGCTTGCGACGCTGATGCGCGCGGTCTGCTGGCCCAGTCCGGCAACGGCGGCCTTGAGCGTGATGTCGCCGGCGGGAACGCCAGCGAGGCGGAATTCACCGCTCTCGTTCGAAAAGGTTTCGAGCGCCGTGCCCTCCACGGTGATGCGCACCTGTTTCAGGAAGATGCCCGCTACCCCGTTCGACACCCGGCCCTCGACCGTGCCGGCGGTGGATTGGGCGGCGGCCGTGCCGATCAACAGGCAGCTGAGGACGCAGAGAAGGGAAACCAGCGGGAGGCGCAAACGGAACGCGGAGGTTGGCATGGCACGGTAGACGCGTGTCCGGCGTCCGATGAGAGTGTTTTTCGTCAAAACGAACGTGCGACCTTGAACTTGATCAGGCGCTCGGGACCGGCCCAGAAAATATTTCGGTTCACCCCGCGCTTGAGATACCACTTGTCAGTGAGATTAGAGCCGTTGAGGCTGAAGCGGTAGCCCTTCCACGCATACTGCACAAATCCGTCGAAGGTTCCGGCCGCGGCGAAGAAGATCTGGTTCGTCGCGTCACCGGGCGCCCGGCCCTGCCAATTCCAGCCGCCACCGACGGTCACGCCCTTGAGGACACCAGCGGGAAACTTGTAGCGCGTCCAAGCGGCGGCGGTTTTTTCCGGCGTGTTGCGGGGCAGCAGGTGGGTCGGCAGCGTGATGGACATCGTCGCTCCAGAGAGCGTGAGATCCCAACCCGGCAGCACATTGAGATTGAGATCGGCTTCAACCCCCTTGGTCACTTGTCGATCCTGCTGCACGCGATAGCCGGCGCTGGCGCGGACCGGATCGGGATCGAGCCCGAGGATCTGCTTCAGCTGGAGATCGAAATACGACACCGTGCCGGAAATACGGCCTTCGCGGAGGGAGGATTTCACGCCGACTTCGTTCACGACGCCGGTCGAAGGCACGAACGTCGTACCGTCGGGGTTGGAGCCAAAGTTGGCGTTGAAAGTCTGCGCGTAGTTGTAGAAGACCGAGAAGTCCTTGGCCGGTTTCGCCACGGCACCGAACTTATAGGTCCAGTTTTCTCCTTGGTTGCGCGCGCCCTGGCGGTTGGTGAGCAGGTTATCGGTGTGCGAAGCGTAGCGGTCGAAGCGGGTGCCGGCGATGAGTTGAAGTTTGTCGCCAAAAAACTTCGCATGGTCCTGGAACGACGCGTTGGTATTCGATCCCGCGCCGAGGGTTTTCGCCGTCGTGCGGGGATTGACGAGTCCGGTAAACGTGTAGACGGGATTGTAGAGATCGAGCGCAGGCGGGTTGTCGGCACTTATCGTCGCGGTGTCGTTGTCGGAACTGTAGTGCTGGCCGATCACGAGGAACTTGTGGTCGGAGGGCCCGACATGAAAATTGTAGACGGAGTCAAGGCCGACGGTGTAGTCCGTGTCGTAGTTGTAAATGGAACGTGCGGTTCGACCCATGAGGCGATTGTTCGCCTGCATCCCGGCGGGCAGAATCTCGGTCACATCGTGGCGCCAGTGGTTGTCGTAGGCGGCGAGGCGGATGGACCAGTCGGCCGTGATCGCCGTTTCGACCGCGGCGAAGACCGCCCGCTTGCTGTTGTCCGTGCGGGAGCGCGGATCGGAAAAGGTGAATTCGCGTGGCAGCAGACCAAAGGTCGTCGGGCCGTTGGCGACGAAGGGCTGGAGCTGCGCGTTGTCACCCCAATGCTTGAAGCCCTCCTCGCGCATGAATTCGCCGACGACCTTGACTTGCGTCGTTTTGTTCACCCGCCAGGTCATAGCCGGGTTTACATTCCACCGTTTGAACCACGAGAAACGCGTTTCGACGCCGTTGGACAAATCTTCGTCGCGATAGACGGCGACGAGGCGGTAGGCGAACCGATCGTTGAGCGGCGCGTTATAGTCGAACTCGGCCTTTTTCTGCGCGTGGTTGCCGAAGGTCAGCGCCGCCAGGCCGCCGGTTTTCCAACTCGGGCTCTTGCGCACGCGGTTGAGCACGCCACCCGCCGCATGCGAGCCGTAGACGAGCGCCGACGGACCCTTCAGGACTTCGAGCCGCTCGAAAAGAAACGGATCCGCGCCCGCCTGACTCTGGGTCTGCGTGTCGGAGAAACCGTCCGTGTACTGGCCGCGCACGGTATAGCCGCGAATCATCACGCTATCGCCCACGTTGGATTCGATCGAGACGCCGCTGACGTATTTCAACACGTCGTAGAGCTCACCCGCCACGGCGTCGCGGAGGAATTCCTGATTGATGACGGTGACGGCCTGCGGCGTGTCGATGAGCGCGGTGTTGGTGCGGGTGACGCCGATAGCGTTGGTGGTCGCGTAGCCGAGGTCCTTTTCACCCGAAACGGTGAACTCGCGCAGCTGAACAATTTCACCCGGGTTCGCGCCGGCCGCGGCCGGGGTCGACGGGGTCTGGGCGGACAGGATCACGGCGGCTTGGAGCAACCAAACGCCGGCGAAACGACATGGTGTGGACAAACAACTGGGCGGAAGGGATCGGGCGGAGTACATGGTGCGGAATAGAGTTGGGCGGAGCCAGAGCTCCCGGGGCGGTGAGGGGCGGCGCGGGCAGGTGAAGACAGCGGGTGCGTTAGGTATACCAGAATTTCCATGCGCTGGCGTTGTCAACGTATTTGACCGCTACCGGAACTTCCCCGCCTTGGCATACCAAATCAAACGCGCGGCCAACTCCGGCCTTTTCTTCGCGTCCCGCGTCCGTCTTGATGCCGCCATGCCGAAACGCCGTCGGGTCTTCGAACCGAGCATCGATCGCACGCCCCCCAACCTGCAGAAGCTGGTGCGGCTGATCTTTTCCGAAGCATACCTGCCCGGAGACCGCCTCGTGGAGCGCGATCTTGCGACGAAGCTCGACCTGAGCCGCATCCCGGTGCGTGAAGGGCTGCAAAAACTTCTCTCCAAGGGCATCCTGTTGAAGGATGAGATCAACAACGGCCTGCGCCTGCGCGACTACGGCCCCGACGAGGTGACTCATCTGCAGGAGTACCGCGAAGCCATCGAGCTCGCGGCCGTGCGCGCCGCCTGCCACAACCGATCGGCGACGGATCTCGTGCAGCTCGATCTGATTTGCGACGAAATGAAAAGCGAGGCGCCGAACGCACCGTCGGCCCGCTGGTTCGAACTGGACTGGCAATTCCACCAGACGATTGTCGAGGCGAGCGGCAATGAGAGATTCATCAACGATTTCGATTTGCTGATGCTCGAGTGCAACTACGTGTTCTACCGGTTGCCGGACACGATGATTCCCGCCAAGAGCAGCGAAAATCCGCTGATGTCGACGCACGTGTTCGGCGTGGTCGACGCACATCGCGAAATCGGAAAATTAATCGGCACCCGCGATACGAACGGAGTGATCGAGGCGATGCGGCGGCACCTCGCGGGGCTCAGCAACCGTGTCCACCGCGATGTGGTGAGGAGCCAGCTGGCGAAATCAGCCCGATCCAGCCGGGAACGGAATCCGCCGTAATGGCTACTTCGCCGGGGCGACGGTGGCGGCACCGGTGAGGCTCGCCTGGCGGCGCCGCGCCAGTTCGGCCGCCACGGCGTCCATCCGGCGCTTCGCTTCCGGGGAACCGGGAGCAGGCGGCACCGTTTCCGCCAACAGGCCGGCAATCTTCTTCCGCGCCGCCGCCCATTCGAGGTCGTCCAGTTTGCCGTCCCCGTTGTCGTCGAATTTTTTCCGCACTGCTGGATTTCCCCCGATGGCCGCCCGCAGCACATTTTCGAGCGCCTCTCGTTCCATCTGCTCCCGGTTGACCGGTTCCGGCGGGCGCATCAGCCGGCCACGCAGGAATTCCTGCAGGGCGGGCCGCTCGTCCTCGTCGATCTTGCCGTTGCCGTTGCGATCGAAGCGTTTCAGGACCTCGGGACGGGTTTCCCCACCCGGACCCAGGCCGCGCTCCGCGGCAAATTTCTGCGCCGCCGCCCGTTCCTCGTCATCCAGCCGCCCGTCGCCATTCCGGTCGAACATCTCGAGCATGCGGCGGCGAAACGCCTCCGGGCCGGCCGGCGGACTCTCGTCCCGCGGCTGGGGAAGAAAACCATCCGGTTCCTGCTTCATCGCCTCCTTCAATGCCGCCATCTCGGCCGCATCGAGGTTGCCATCGCCGTCTTTGTCGAAACGAACGACGAGCTCCTGCAGGCGCGGACCCATCGCAGCGGACGTAGGATCGGCCGGCGGTGGGCCGGCCTTGTCCTGGGCCGGTGCCGGCACCGCATGAAGCGCAAGGAATAGCGTTGCCGATGCAGACAGCGGGGTTAGACCGAGACGTTTCATGGTGCCAATGATTGAATACTCGGGGCGCAGAACGAACGCGGGCATGACGCGTGCCGGAAGGACCGGTTACGGACACGCGAAAGGGCGCACATGTATCAGGTGACTTTTTCGGAACAGGCCATGCGCGAGCTCAACAAGCTCGACAAGCTGACCCAGCTCGACGCCATCGATCCGATCACCAGTCTGAAATCGACCGACCTTGCCCATCCGCGCGAGCCTCTCGGGCAGTTTCGGCGCGGCCAGAAGTCGCTCTATCGGCTGCGCGCGGGGGACTTTCGCTTCTACTTTGAGCAACACGGCGAGTCTCTTCACGTCGACTACATCCTGCACCGCAACTCGCTCGAGGATTTTCTTCTCCGCAACAAGCTTCCCGTCTCGGAACAGCAATTGGTGGAACAGGACTCCAAGTTCTGGAAGTACCTGGAAAGCCTGACCAAATGATCCCGCGCCGGCGCAGACATGGTTCGGAGTCACCTCCGTCAAAGGCCTCCACGGCCGAGGAAATGGCGTCGCGCGAGAATCCCTACAACGTCGCCCAGGCCAGTCGCATCTACTTCCTGCCGAACCTAATGACGGCGGGAAACCTCTTTTGCGGGTTCCTCGCGATCGTCCAGTGCATCCAAGCGCGCCTGGCGGAAACCTCTCTCACCAGCTTGTACGAAGGTTATACCAACGCGGAGCACTACAAGTTCGCGGTCTGGCTGATCTTCGGGGCGGCCGGATTCGACATGCTCGATGGCCGGCTGGCCCGCATGGGCGGGCGGGAATCGCTCTTTGGTGCCGAATTCGATTCCCTGGCGGACGTCATCTCGTTCGGCATGGCGCCGGCCCTGCTGATGTTCTACCTGATCATCTCGCCCACCCAGGCGCAGGAGTACCAGTGGTTCCGCAACATCGGGTGGTTCATTGGATTTATCTATCTCCTTTGTGCCGCCATGCGGCTTGCCCGGTTCAACGTCATCACGAATCCCCTGCTTCGGCCCGGCTTGAAGGAATCGAACCGTGACTTTGTCGGTCTGCCCGTACCCGCAGCGGCCCTGACGGTGGCCGCCACTGTCCTTTTCCTTCTGAAACTCGGGGAAATGGACCGTTCGCTCAAGTCGTGGGCACTCGCCCTGCCGCCTCTGATGCTGCTCGTGGCGTTCCTGATGATGAGCACCGTGCGTTACCCGAGTGGCAAGGGCGTCGGCATGCAGACCCAAACCCGCCTGCGACCGTTCGTCTTCCTGCTCGTGGTGATTGGGTTTGTCATCACCTACAAGGAAATCGCCGTGCTGGTGATCTGCCTGAGCTACATTTTCTTCGGACTTTTCCGCTACGTGCGCCGCGGCCGGCCCGGAGTCGAACCCAAGGAACCCGCTTTGCCGTCACGCGAATAGGATGTGAAGAACCTGCGCGGCCTTTCCGAGCAACCCAAGGCCTGCGAATAACCCCTGGTTTTCTCGCACCTTGCCAGAAGATCTTCACCGACCTGCGCGTCCCATTCACCGAGGAGAAAGTGCCGTTTGTTGGGTTTGTTCGCAGAACATATGAATACTGATATAATTCCTTATTGAACCTGTATTCGTTTAGCCTTTGTTAGCTTCTCCCGACTTCATCGAGTCGCCCCGCATGAAATTCAAAATCAACCGCGATCATTTCGCCAACGGTCTCGCCCAAGTTCTCAACGTGGTCGGCTCCAAGGCCACCATGCCCATCTTGAGCAACGTGCTGATCGAGGCGGAGAAGGATCAAGTTTCCCTGACGACGACGAATCTCGATTTGGGCATTCGCTGCAAAATCAAGGCCGAGGTGAAGGAAACCGGGTCCGTCACCCTCCCGGTCAAACGGTTGGCCGGAATTGTCCGGGAATTGCCCAACGTCGACGTGACGTTCGACGCCTCACCCAATCATCAGGTCAAACTCACGTCCGGCGGTTCCACGTTTCGGATCATGGGCATCGGCAAGGAGGAATTCCCCCCGTTGCCTGAGTTCGGCGAAGAGAAGGCCTACAGCCTCGAACAGGGCGAACTCGTCGCGATGCTCAAGAGTGTCGCCTATGCTCAGTCCACCGATGAGACGCGTTACATCCTCAACGGCGTCTATTTCAACTTCAAGGACGGCAAGCTTTCGCTCGTCGCCACAGATGGCCGCCGTCTTGCGCTCATGGCCAAGGACATGGACGTGCCGCCGGAAAGCGCTGGCGCGATCATCCTGCCGGCCAAGACCGTCGGCGAACTTACGCGGCTCCTCGACAAGGGCGAGAAGGTGAAGATCAATTTCAACGACCGGCGCGCGGCGTTCCAGATTGCGACCGACAAGGACACGAGCGGTTTGATCGATCACGTTTATCTCTATTCGAAGGTGGTCGAGGGAAATTATCCCAATTACCACCAGGTTATTCCCAAGGAGACGCACCAGCGGATCAAGCTGGAGCGCGAGCTGTTTCTCCAATGCGTGCACCGCGCCGCGCTGGTGTGCTCTGAGAAGGCCAACTCGGTCAAAATCAAGCTCACGAGCAACCTGCTCGAACTCACGGCGCAGAGTCCCGATTTCGGCGAGGCACACGAGTCAATGGCCATCGGCTACAGCGGTCCCGATCTCCAGGTCGCTTTCAATCCCGCCTTCCTGATGGATCCGCTGAAGGCGTTGTCGAAGGACGAGGTGTTCTTCGAGGTGAAGGACGAGGTCAGTCCCGGCGTGTTCAAGACGCTCGAAAACTTCGTCTGCGTCATCATGCCGGTCCGGCTAAGCTAACGGGTCACAGGCGGAACGCCGCCCGGCACCTGTAGTAGATTTCCGAACACCACAAGCCGCGTCTCTCCCCTTGGAAACCGCCGCCTTGCAGACCTATTATCTCATTTTGGCCGCGATGCTGGTGTCGCTCGTGCTCATGCAGGTGAACCTGCACATGGGATCGCCGCTGCTCTCGATCGCCCACCGCTGGTTGCGCTGGTTTGTTTTCTCGATCGGCGCAGCGCAGTTTTCAATCGAGTTCGAGATCATCGACCGTCCGTTCTGGGCGCTGGCGGTAGTGTACTTCATCGTCTGGTTCCTCGGCGAGACGCTCTACAACTGGCTCGCAATCACGGCGCACAGCCTCAGTCCGTTGCCGCTCTTCCCCCGCTACTCGGTCAACAGCTCAGGCGAGGAGTGGCCGGTGCAGCCGCGGCTCATGAAAATCCGTGAATGGCTGCGCGGGCAGGGTTTCCGGCAAGTGCAGGCGCTCAAGGCCGAGATCGCCCCCGGGGTGTTCCTGCGTGTTTCTGTCTATCAGGATTCGCAGGCGACGATACGGGTGCAGGCGACGTTCATCCCGCAGGCCAACGGCGCCATCTCCGTGTGTTACGGCGTCACTTCGGTGGTGGCCGATGGCAGCCGCTACCTGACCGACAACCTCTACATTCCGTTTGCCGGTTTTTATCCGGAAAACTGGCTGGTCGAACGCGGCCCGTGGCGCCGCTCTCTACCGCGGTTGCTGGCGCGGCATCGCGCACGGCTCGTGAAGTCGGGTGCGGTGGCCGTGCCCTTCACGACGGAACCGCTGACCGATCTCAATGCGGTCCAGCACGAGCTCGATCAACTCAACACCGAGCTGGGTTTTCTGCATCCGCACGCGGAACGGGACGATCTCGGCAAGTTCACCCACGAGGGCCGCTACCGGGTGTGGAAGGAAATCTGGATGCTGAACTACCTCGGGCGCGCGGCGCGGTATCAGTAGGTTTTTCCGGCTGGAAACGTCAGCCGCCGATGTAGCTCATCTCGACCTTGGCGCGCGGCTCGCCCTCGGCCAGCACCTCGGCGCGTTCATCGCTGTAGCGGTCCATCCGCCCCCGCCAGATGCGGCGCAGAAAAGTTTCCAGTTCCGCCTCCGTCGAACCCGGCGCTCGCGCCGCCCCGAGCACATCCCAGCCGAGCGCGGCAAAGAGACACGTGTAAAGTTTTCCATCTGCCGATAGCCGCGCCCGGTGGCAGTCGCGGCAGAACGGCTCCGTCACCGAGCCGATCAGTCCGATCTCCCCGCGGCCATCGCCGTAACGGTACCGGGCGGCCACTTCCCCGCGGTAAGCCGGGCCGACCGGCTCGAGCGGCCACCGCGCACCGATCCGTTCCACGATTTCCCGCGCCGGTACGACCCGCTCGCGCGCCCAGTGGTTGGTGTTGCCCACGTCCATGAACTCGATGAACCGCAGCGTGTGCCCGCGTTCCCGGAAATAGTCGCAGAGTGCCGGCAGTTCCGCGTCGTTCACCCCGCGCTGCACGACGCAGTTGATCTTGATCGGAATTCCGAGCGCCGTCGCCGCGTCGATGCCCCGCAGGACGCGCGCGACCTTGAACCCCAGCCCGTTCAACCGGCCGGCCGTGGTGTCGTCCAGCGAATCGACCGACACGTTGAGCCGGTCCAGCCCGGCGGTGCGAAGTGCGGGCGCGAGTTTTTCCAGGAGCCAGCCGTTGGTGGTGAGCGCGACGTCGCGCAGCCCGAGATCCTGTTTGAGCAGGCGGATCAAGTCCGGCACGTCGGCGCGCAGCAGGGGTTCGCCGCCGGTGAGGCGCACTTTCTCGACGCCGAGCGCACGGAAGGCGCGCACGATGCGGCCGATTTCGGCCAAGGTCATCAGCTGGGGATCCCGCAGGAAGGCGTGGCCCGGGCCGAACACCTCCGCCGGCATGCAATAAGGACAGCGGAAATTGCAGCGATCCGTCACCGAAATCCGCAGATCGCGGAGTGGACGGAAAAACCGGTCCTGAACCGGCGCGGGTGGAGGTGGGAACTCGGGGGACACGCGGGCAAAGAAAGGACACACCGCGGGACTTTTTGCCAGTTTCTCCGTGCGCTTCCGCCGCGTCCGGTGTTTTCTGGAGCGACTGCCATGCTGACCCCTGCCGAGGCCGAGAAGCTGATCCTGGAGAATATCGCACCCCTTCCGCGCGAAGACTGCCCGCTGGCGGCCGCCCATCGGCGCACCCTGCGGGCGGACATCCGCGCGGACCGCGATTTGCCTCCTTTCCACCGCGTGACGATGGACGGCTTTGCGCTCCGCGCGGTCTCGATTTCCTCCGGTGTGACCACGTTTCGGGTGGAGGCCGTGCAGGCGGCGGGAATGCGGGCCTTCAAACTCGGGCCGGCGGACGAGGCCTGCATCGAAGTGATGACGGGCGCCGTACTTCCTGAAGGCGCCGACTGTGTGCTGCCGTATGAGGAGACGGCGCGTGAGGGCGCGATCGTCACGTTTACCGGGGAGGCGTCGGAGTATTCCCCCGGCCACGCGGTCCATCTTCGCGGCAGCGATCACCGGGCCGGTGACGTCATGGTGCGAAGCGGCACGCGGCTGACCGGCCGCGAGATCGCAGTGGCGGCCGCATGCGGCTGCGGTTCGCTCACGGTCAGCCAATTGCCAAAAATCGCCGTGGTGGCGACGGGCGACGAACTGGTCGAGGTCGAGGCACCGGTCGCGCCGCACCAGATCCGCCGGAGCAACGACTACGCGTTGCGCGCCGCGCTCATGTCGGCGGGTTATCCCAATGTGGCGCGCTTTCACCTCCGCGATGTGCGGCATGAAATCGAACACCTCCTCTGGCACATTGTGGCGGAATACGACGTCGTGGTGATTTCTGGCGGGGTCTCCAAGGGCAAATTTGACTACCTCCCCGCCGAGCTCGACCGCCAGGGCGTGCGAAAAATCTTTCACGGGGTCGCGCAACGCCCGGGCAAGCCTTTCTGGTTCGGTATGAGTGCACGCAAGTCACCGGTCTTCGCCCTGCCGGGCAACCCCGTCTCGGCCTATACGTGCCTGCATCGGTACGTGCTCCCGGCCCTGCGTCACGCCGGGGGACTCACGCCCGTGCCGCTGCGCCCGGTGGCGTTGGCCGCCCCCGTGGTTTTCAAGCCGAAGCTCGCCTGCCTCCTGCCGGTCCGGCTTTCCGTCGGCATGCACGCGGAGACACTCGCCACTCCCGATCCGAGCAACACCTCGGGCGATTTCGCCGGACTCGTCGGCACGGATGGATTTGTCGAATTGCCCGCGGACCAGACCGAGTTTCCGACGGGAACCCTCGCGCCGTTTTTCCCTTGGACGTGAGCGAAGTCGGGACACGGAAAGTTGAGTGTTGAGCGCCGGGCGTTTGCGCGTGAGAATGCCCTGGATGTTTTCCCACCTCGACGCGCAGAACCGGCCCGCGATGGTCAACGTCGGCGCCAAGCCCGTGACCAAGCGCACGGCGCACGCCGTCGCCATTGTCAGCCTCCCCCACGAGCTAGCGGCTCTCCTCCGCGATGGTGAAATCGCGACAAAAAAGGGACCGATCTTTCAGACCGCCAGCTTGGCCGGAGTTATGGGCGCAAAAAAAACCGGCGAACTCATCCCACTCTGCCATCCGCTCGCCCTTGACGACTGTCAGATCGAAATCATCCCCAATTTCGCGCGGAACGAGATCGCGATTCATTGCCGCGTGGAAATCCATGCGAAAACCGGCGTCGAGATGGAGGCGCTGACCGGAGCCACGGTGGCGGCGCTGACGTTTTACGACATGGCCAAGGCGGTCACGCACGGCATCGAAATCAAGCACGTGCGCCTGCTGGAAAAAACCGGCGGCAAACGCGATTATCACGCGCCTTGAGGCGCCGTTTGCACCAACCGACCGCTGTCCGAGCATGATCACGCTTCACGTCCAATATTTCGCCATCCTGCGCGAACAGCGGGGCCTCGTGCAGGAAGCCCTGACCACAACTGCCGCCACTCCGGCGGAGCTCTACGACGAATTGCGGGCACGGCACCACTTCACGCTGCCCGGCGACCGAGTGCGCGCCGCGGTCAACGACGCGTTTGTCGCCGGCACCGCGCCGCTGCGTGAAGGCGACCGTGTGGTGTTCATCCCGCCGGTGGCCGGTGGGTGATCCGCTGCTTCTTCCGTTCATGTTCAAAATCTCCGCGACCGCCCTCGATCCCGCTGCGCTGCAGGCTGAGTTGGCGGACAACCGTGCCGGGGCCTGTGTCACCTTCGAAGGCTGGGTGCGCAACCGCAACGAGGGGCAGCCTGTCCTGTCGCTCGAATACGAGGCCTACGCCCCGTTGGCCGTCTCCGAAGGCGAAAAGATTCTCGCCGAGGCCCGCGAGAAATTTTCCCTTGTCGGTACGGCTGCGGTGCACCGCACGGGTCATCTCCAGCTCGGCGAACTCGCGGTGTGGGTCGGTGTCACGGCGGAGCATCGTGGTGCGGCCTTCGATGCGTGTCGCTACATCATCGACGAAGCCAAGGCCCGCCTGCCCGTGTGGAAAAAGGAACACTACACCAGTGGAGCCACGGCGTGGATCAATTGCGCGACGCGTGGGGAGCATGGCGGTGGTGCTGCGACCCCGCCGGCGTAGCAACCGGTGGCGATTGGGGCAATCGGCGGCGGATCCCTGCGAAAATTTGGCTAAATTTGCCGCAATTTGACTCGGGGCTGGGTTCCGCCCCTTCGAGGGCTAAACCGGGAGCATGTCACTCTTCGCTGTCGCCTCCGCCACCCTGACCGCTGCTGATCGGCTGCGTCAAATTCCCTCGAATTTCTGGGTCACCCTCGCCGTCGGGGTCTGCGCGATTTTCGCGATCGTGCTCGTCGTCCGCAAGGTCGCCGGCACGAACAAGCTGTTTCTGGGTTTCTCGGTCTTTCTTTTTGCGACGTTCATCGGGGTGAATTGGATTCACGAGCGCAACGAGCCGAAATGGGCAACACCCGCGGTCCAGGTGCTCTCCGGGTTTTTCCCTGGCAAAGTTGAAGCCAAGCCCACGCGGTTGCCGGGCAAGTGAACCGTGAAATCGCGGATCGGGCGTCGCGAACCTGTGGTCGGAACATCGACTGTTAACCGTGTAAACGTCAAATAACGCCGCCGGGTGAGAATGGGGTTGGTTTTCCGAGGGCTTCGCGTAGAAGTTAAGCTTCTCTTTTCGCCATGGCTAAAACGCACTCCGACATCGGACTCATCGGGCTCGCCGTGATGGGTCAAAACCTCGCCCTCAATATCGCCGACCACGGCTTCCAGATCTCGGTTTACAACCGCACGACGGAGAAGACCGAGAAGTTCGTGGCCGAAAACCCGAACACCCCGGGTGGCCTCGTCGGCACGAAGACCCTCGAGGAATTCGTCCAATCGCTCGCGAAGCCCCGCAAGGCGATCATCCTCGTCCAGGCCGGCAAGGCCACCGACGCCGTGATCGACGGCCTGGTGCCGCTGTTCGAGAAGGACGACATCATCATCGACGGCGGCAACGCCCTCTGGACGGACACCATCCGCCGTGAAAAGGCGCTGAAGGAAAAAGGTCTCCGCTTCATCGGCTCCGGCGTGTCCGGTGGCGAAGAAGGCGCCCGTTTCGGTCCGGCCCTCATGCCCGGCGGCGACCCGGCCGCCTACAAGGAACTTGAGGCCATCTGGAACGCCATCGCCGCGAAAGTGGACGGCAAAACCGGAGCCCAGCTCGGCGGCGCCTCGCCGGGCAAACCAATTAGCGGTGGCGTCCCGTGCGCCGCCTACATCGGCGAGAACGGCGCCGGGCACTACGTGAAGATGTGCCACAACGGGATCGAGTATGGCGACATGCAGATGATCTGTGAGGCCTACGCGCTGATGAAGGGCCTGCTCGGTCTCAAGCCGAAGGAAATGGGAGAAATCTTTTCCGAATGGAATCAGGGCATGCTCGGCAGCTTCCTGATCGAAATCACCGCCGACATCCTGAAGCAGAAGGATCCGATGACGAAGAAACCCTTCGTCGACATCGTCCTCGACACCGCTGGCCAGAAGGGCACGGGTAAATGGACCTCGGTCAACGCCCTCGACATGGGCGTGCCGGCCCCGACAATCGCCGAGTCCGTTTTCGCGCGCTGCATCAGCGCGGTGAAGGAAGAGCGCGTCGCCGCCTCTAAGATCCTCAAGGGCCCGAAAAAGAAGTACAAGGGCTCGAAGAAGGCGTTGATCGCCGCGATTCACGACGCGCTCTATTGCTCGAAGATCTGCTCGTACGCGCAGGGCTTCCAGCTGATGCGCGAGGCGCAGAAGGAGTACAAGTGGAAGCTCAACTTCGGCGAGATCGCGCAGATCTGGCGGGGCGGCTGCATCATCCGCGCGGTGTTCCTGCAGAAGATCACGGAGGCGTATCAGCGCAACCCGACGCTCGCGAATCTGCTGCTCGATCCGTATTTCAACAAGACGGTGCAGAAGGCGCAGGAGAACTGGCGCAAGGTCGTCGCGCTCGCGGCGGAGTGCGGCGTGGCGTCACCGACGTTCTCGTCGGCGCTGGCGTACTACGACAGCTACCGTTCCGCCCGCCTGCCGGCCAACCTGCTGCAGGGCCAGCGCGACTTCTTCGGCGCCCACACCTACGAGCGCACGGACAAGCCGCGCGGGAAGTTCTTCCACATCGACTGGCCCGAGAAAGGCCGCCCGCAATTGGAGATGTCGTAAGGCGGTTTTGGTGTCCGTCGACAATCCATAGTGTCACTTCGACAATAGGAGTGTCACTCGGACAACTAATGTGTCACTTCGGGGGGTAGCTCCGACAATCTAATAGCCTCTTTTCGATTTTGCCGAAGAGAGGCTATCGAGATACCCATCAGGGCGAGATTTCGCGTTAAACGCGAGTTCTCGGATTTTGGGCAATTCAGACCGTGCCGGATATTTTCGGTTCCGATTCGAATCCCTATGGACATCGGTGTCTGGGGGGGACGGGTAAGCTCCTGAAAGTCGATTGTGAGTCGACCCTGGAAGGCTTGGCATCAATAACTCTGTTGCGGCACAATCTACGGACCGCTGCGAGGTGGCTTCAGGCCTGTGTTGGGTTCGGTCCCGAGGGCACAATATGACAGCTAAAGCCACGCCATTGCTGCCCGCGGTGTTTCTACCTGAAGTAGCCGTAGCAAATCGCCCGAGACGCCCTGCCACTCCTGGCCCAGGTTGACTGACACGATGCGTATCTCGTGCCCATCGACCGCGATCTGTTCGTCGACGGAGACACCCATGGCGGGATACAATAGCATGCCACGCACGGCTTCCCACCCCGGCACCGCACTCTGGTTCTTGAGATAGGCGAAGAGCTGATAGAGGTGATCGGAAATGAACTTCGGCGTGTCGTAAAACCGCTGGAAAGCGTCCCGGTAGAACTTGCAGTCGACGATCACTCGGTCGCCGTCGCGTTCTAGGACGATATCCGTGTTCATCGATGGCAACAGCTTCAGACCAAACGGCGTTGAGCGCCCCTCTTCGACGTTCCACTTCACTTCGGGACGCGAAACGCGATATGCCGATTGTTCCTTAGCGAAGAAATTCCGAACGAACTGTTCAAAGAGATCTCCCATTCTCGCCTCGTCGCGGAGAAAATCCCGAAACTGGTGCGTGCCCGTTTCTTGGTCTGGGATGCTTTCTTGGAAGATCAGTTCGCAGACTTTCAGCCCCGGCTGGCAAGATCATCTGCAAGCGTCTTGAATCGACGCGGGTCATTGTATTCAGGAACCAGGTTAAAAATATCTGGCGCTTCGCCGGGAGCCGCAATCCCTGCCTTTCTCCGGTCTTCGAAGAATTTGCGTTGAAACTCTGCATACGCGGCATCGAGTTTGTTGCCGGGAATGCCTCCGTCTGTGCCGAGTCCGACGTGCTTCTTCGCCCGCAGCGCGGTCATCGCCACCGGGGCGTGCATATGGTCGGCGATGCCAATGGTCACGGCGTCGAACTCACCCATGTGCCGGCTCAGCAGTTCGCGCCAATCCGACAGGCGGGCGGCATCCGGAAACAGTTTCGCCGCCGCCGAGAGCGCGCGCTGATCCACATCGCACAGCGCCACGATTTTCACTTTGGGATGGGTCGCCACACTGCGCATGCCGATGCCGCCACGGCCCCCGGCGCCGACGCACGCGACCTGGAGGCGGGAGTTGGGGGACGCACTACGCAGGAGCGCGGGGAACCCGAGCACCCCCGCGGCCGCGGCGCCCGACTGGCGGAGAAAACGGCGGCGGCTCAGCGGTGGCGAGTCGGCGATGGCGGACGCCCGGTCGGCATCGCGTCGGGCGGAGCGGGAGGCGGTGGTGTCGAGGAGGTTCATCATTGGCACTGGATTAACGGTGCGATCATGCCGGTTTCGCGAATGCTTTCGATGGTTGGCGACCCGGGGGTGGTGGTCTCGATCAGGTTGTTTCGGAAGAAAAGCCACAGCGTCTTATCGGCGAAGGTCGTTTCCGTGCCGGCGGCAATTACGGGCGCCTCCCGGGGAACCGGGAACGGGTGCCACAGCAACGTCGATCGGCGCCGGCAGCGAGGCGGCGGTGGCGAGCGGCCATGAGCAGGCGAGGACGAGGGCGGCCCGGGTGAGGCGACTTGGTTTCACGGCGAGGCAATCTTACCGGGGCTAGGGAAGCGACAGCAGCAGGTTCTTCATCGCTTCGATCATCGCCGCTTCGTATCTTTCGATGTTCCGGACGCGAAAGATGAACCGTTCCCGCGCCTCTTTGTTCAAAGACCAACGGGTCCTGCCGCTCTCATCGCACGTGACAGACACCCCCTCGAACGCGAAGACGGCGTCGTTGCCTGCCTTCTCCAGGGCAACGATTCTCCCATCCGGCAACACGGTTTTGCCGGCGGAATGAATGAACCCCGCGATGCACCACATCTGGCGGTACTGCGGGCCCAGCTTGTCGAGCAGCTTTTCGTCGGTCTCGACGTTCGCGTAGTGAAGCCAGTTGGAGCTTTCGTGCCTTCCGTACATGAAGGCGAAGTAGTTCTTCATCCGCTTGGAAAGATGCGGGATGATCGCGTCATGCCGGAACCAGAAATGGGTCCCGAATTCCCTCACGACGCTTGCGGGAAATTTGTTTTCCTTCCGAAAAGCGACGAACCACTCCAGATCGTCGAAGCACGGCATCCAATACACGGGACAAGGCAGGTCGAACATCGCCGCATACGATATCGGATTCAGCTTTTCGTTATAACCGATCTGGGGCGATTCCTGCCAGTGTTGCGAGCCCATCCCCGCATTCAGGTAGATTCCGGCGCACTTTCGGCGGAACAAGTCGGGTTCTTTCCGGCCGGCGAGGGCGACATCGTTGCACCAGCCGAGCACGTGGATCACGACCGGCGACGCCGACTCCCGGAGAATCCTGATGATCAGGTTGACGCCTTGGTGGTCGGATTGGTCGGCGCCGGGTTGGGTGTCGGTCAGTGACTTCATGCCTTCCGGCGAACCGACGGCCATCGGTACGGCAAGGCCGGTGATGTAGTTCATGAGGGCGACCGACCCGACATCGGGAGAACGGAACGGCTTCTTGATGGCGGGCGGCCAGTCGCAAACGATCGCTTTCAGGTCGATGTTCCGTTGATAGGCCAGGGCAAAAACCGTGGCTAGATCCCAGTGGTCGTCGGGATCGACATGAGGGCGGAAACAGTCCGTCACGGTGATGACGGGAGGTGGCGAGCCCATCAGGGGGACGCCGGCCACGGCCGACAGAGAGCCGGCCAATAGCAGACAACGAAGCCCGGCGGTGTTGATCAAAGATGCAGGCATGGATTCCTCCGTTGATGAATTGAGACGATAATCGGTCGATCAGAACGCATCGAAGTAGTTGGCGCACCCGGGCGACTCACGGTTCGATCTGCGCGCCGGTGATTTCAAACGCCCATGCGTGCTCGCAGGGCGGCTGCGCGCGCGCCGCAGCCGGGACGGAGATGACGAGACCCACGCCGCTCGGAACCGCTGTCGGCGCGTCGGCGCATCCCAGCATTCGGACCGCGCTGGCCCCGCGCACCGCGGGAATTGTAAAGGAAGCGGGCGGGCGCGTTTCGTTTTCCTCCGCGAGCAGAATGGCGTAAAGGGCGTCGCCCTTCTTCGTCAGGCAGACCCGCCCCTGTTTATAGGGTGGCACAGCGCGGGTCCCGTAGATCGCCTCGCCGTTCACCTTCATCCAGCGGCCGATCTGTTCCATCCGTTCGAGCGCTGGCGCGGGCAACTTGCCGTCGGCATCGGGACCGACGTTGAGGAGGAAGTTGCCGCCCTTCGCCACAATGTCGACGAGCAGGTGCACAAGCTCGCGGGTCGATTTATACTTGTCGTTGGGCTTGTACGACCACTGTTCGCCCATCGTCATACAGGTCTCCCAGACGTAGGGCGGAGGCTGCGCCGGCACCTTCTGTTCGGGCGTGCGGTAGTTTTCGTAGCGGGTGCGAGCACCGCGATCCACCATGATGAGCCCGGGCTGGTTTTTTCTCGCCATCGCGGCCAAGCGCGGCATGTCGATGTCCTGCTTGGGCGGCCGCACCTGCCCGCCGTCGAGCCAGAGGAGATCGATCGGACCGTACCCGGTCATAAGCTCCTCGACGATCCGGTGCGTGAAGCCGACGAACCGCGCCCACCTTTCCGGATACTTCGCGGTATCGTAATTCACGTTGCGGTCCTTGTGCGGCCATTCCGGCGCCCAGTAATCGGGGTGGTGCCAATCCGATTTCGAGTAGTACGCGCCGATGCGGAAGCCCTGGACGCGGAAGGCTTCGAACACGGCTTTGGCGATGTCGGCCTGCGGATTCGTATGAAACGGGCAGGAGGGATGCGTCGTGCGGTAGTCGGTCTGGCGCGTGTCGAACAGGCAGAAGCCGTCGTGGTGCTTGGTCGTGAACACAGCGTACTTCATGCCGGCGTCGCGGGCGGCCGCGGCCCATTTGGCGGGGTCGAATTTCTGCGGATTGAAGGTCTGGTTCAACGCACGATAGTCACGACTGAAACGCGCGAAGTCCTTTCCGCGCGAGGTCCACGCTGCGAGATCGTCGGGCCGGCCCCAGTCATGCACCTCCACCAGCGGCCACGACTCGATGCAACCCCACTGGCTGTAGATGCCCCAATGCATGAAGAAGCCGAACTTCCAGTCCTGAAACCGCTCGAGCTTGGCCAGCACCTGGGGATCCGTCTCGGGCTCCACCGGAGCTTCCGGGGCCGCCAGCGGTGGTCGGAAGACCTCCCAAGCCTCGATCGCCGCCTCGCCCGCCCGGGCGGGAACAAGTTCCAGCGTGTGGGGTTGGTTCGGCAGCACTTGTGCCAGCCGGACCACGAACTGTTTGCCCGCAGCTCCGCGGAAGTCCACCTCGGGCACCACCGCCCGCCGCACCGTGAAGGTGAAGCGATCGCCCGTGCGGTTGCGTTCCGCGCGCCGCCACAGCTCGGGCTCGATGACGATTTGACCACTGGCACTGGTAAAGGGCTTGAAGGCGTTGCCCCGGCCGTCGCGGCCCGTCACGCTGCCGGACAACTCGTACTCACCCGTGTCGCTGGTCATCACGATGGTCCAGGTCTGCGGCGCGACGTTCCGGCCGAGCGTGATGCCATGCGGGGAACTGTCGCGCGGCACGGTCGGCGAGGTGCCGATTCGTTGCTTCGAGTTCTTTTCGCCCGGTTGCACATAGCTCAGCAGGAAGGCGTCGGTCTGCTCGGCCGGCTTGCCGTCGACGAGAATCTTGAAGGCGCCGCCGCCGGGCGATTTCCGGCCGATGAGATCGATCCGGTTGCCGGTGAAAGCCACCTTCCAGACGCCTTCCGCGGGGGGCGCGGGCTTGATCCGCCGCTCGCGCGCGGCCGGCGAGTAGCTGAACTTCTCCGGGCGCCGCAGGTGGGCAAGGATGTTGGCATTGATGATGTGCGCACCGTAGTCGCTCTGATGCACGGCGTCCTTCAGCAGGGAGGAAATCGGCAGGTTATTGGCGCGCAGATACTCTCCCCAGTCGCGGCGATTCTCGACAAACTCGGCCGCGTGTTTCCGGCAAATTTCGCGCACGGCGGCCACGTCTTGCTGAGGCGAATTTTCCGACTTGCCCCACTCCGCGACATCGCCCTCGCGCCAGTGGATACTGGGCACGATGATGTCGGCGGTGGTGTGCGTGCGGAGCTCGACGATGAGCTTCTCGAGGTCCGCGGGATCGCCGATCGTGTAGATGAGCACCAGATCGGGCTGATCCGGGATGACCAGATGCCGCGCCCAGCCGCGCAGGTATTGCCACGGGCAGGAGTTGCCGACCATCTTTCGGTATTCGATGGGCGGCGCCTTGGGGAAACGCTTCGGGATCTCCGTCGTCCAGGCTTCGCCGTTGCCGAGCATGTTGGTATAGCTCGAGCCAATGGCCCAAATCAGAAACGGTCGCGCCGGGTCGAGACCGTCTTCAAGCTTCCGCATCGTCAGCGCGAGATGCTGCCCGTCGGTGGGCGCAGATTTTGGAACATAGTCCGGCGCGCCTGCCGGTTTGCCTTTCGGTGTGCGCGGCTCGTCGGTGACAAGGTTGCGTGGGGCGGCGGCCGCGGCCGCTCCACTGTCTGCGGCGGGCAGCGCGAGCAGCGAAATGAACAACAGAGGAGTGAGTTCCTTCAGCATAAGTAAGGTGGGGGTGGATTCGGATTGAGATGTGCGGCGGCGGATCTGGCGCGCAACCGAGCTCAGGGGGGCGCCTCCGGCTGCGGCGATGCGGTTTGACCGAGGCTGACTTGCCGGCGGGAGATCACCGGGCTGAAGGGCTGGCCGGGCCAGGAAGCGCCGGCCATCAGCACGAAGCGGCCTTCGCACGCAGGCGTGGGAACTTCAATCCGGCAACTGGCAAGGCCGGTCGGCGCCTGGCGCGTCAGCCCCGGCACCGGAACCTCGTGCGCGAACACTGCTGGCACCGCGTCGGGCGCAACGCCTTCCTCCACGGCCCGAGGGCCGTCGAGTGGGATGACCACCCGCGCGGCGGGGGCGGAGAACGGCAGGAAAAGGAGGCGAACGGAGGAAAGAAGAGGCGATTTCATGGCAACCGGGTTGAGGGCAATGCGGCGGACGTCATGGCAGGTCGGAGCACTGACGGGGCGGCGCTCGCAGCCGGGGATTAGCGGGCGGTTGCTGCAGCGGGCGGAGGTGGAATGGCGGTGTCGTCGCTGGACTTCCAGAGATCCACCGGCATGTCGTTGGCGGCGGTCGCGCCCGGCGTGCTGCGGCCGAGCGCCACCAACTGGGCAAGCGTGACCGAAAGCCGCGCGACGACCGCCGGGTTTTTCGCGGCGAGGTTCGTCCTTTCGCCGGAGTCGTTGCCGAGGTGATAGAGTTGCACGGGCGGGAGCCCTTCTTTCAGAGCTTGGACCTCGGTGGGCGAAGTCCAGCCGCCGGAGCCTCGAGCGAGGAGGAGCTTCCACGGGCCGTCACGGAGCGCGAAGTGGCCGGAAATGGAATGGTGCACGATGGGCGTGCGCGCAGGTTGCGCCGTGCCACTGAGCGTCGGCAGAAAGCTGACACTATCCTCGCCCGCACCGGCGGGCAGGGGTGCCCCTGTCAAGTCGGCGCACGTGGCCATCAAATCGGTGAGGCAAACAAGCCGGTCGCTGTGGGAGCCGGCACCGACCCGAGCGGGCCAGCGAACGATGAAAGGCACGTGGTGGCCACCTTCAAAGAGGTCCGACTTGTAGCCACGATAGGGGCCGCTTGGGAAATGACCCTTCGCCTCAAGTTCCTTGGCCTTGGCGGGAGTGGCGGAACAGCCGTTGTCGCTTGTGAAAACAACGAGGGTGTTGCTCGCGATCCCAGCCCGTTCGAGTGCGGAGAGCAGATCACCCACGATGGCATCTGTCTGTACGACGAAGTCGCCGTACTCGCCATGGCCACTGCGCCCCTTCCAGGCGGCGGCGGGCACGATGGGCGTATGTGGTGAGGTTAGGGCGAGGTAGAGGAAAAACGGTTTATCGGCGGGACGCATGATTGGGCCCCGGCGCTCGATGTAGGCGACAGAACGGCGTGTCATCTCGTCGAGCACGTCCACGGCCCGGAAGTCGGTGGCCGCGAGACCATGGCGGAACCAAGACGTCTGACGCACGCTGGCCGGGGCAACAACGCGGTCGTTTTCGATCCACACGTACGGCGCCATATCGAGGGAGGCGCTGATGCCGAAGAAGTAGTCAAAGCCCAGGTCCACGGGTCCGTGGGCGACGCGTCGGGAGTAGTCCAACTTGATGTCATCGATATCGATGACGTCGCTCGGTCCGCCTGCCCAGCCTAAGCCGAGGTGCCACTTGCCGATGGCCGCGGTGTGGTAGCCGCGGCTGCGCAGGAGGCCGGCAACGGTCGTCCGATTGGGGGCGATGAGCGGCGCGCTGAGGCCCCAAAGCACGCCCGCCTGAAGATGAGTGCGCCAGGCATAACGGCCGGTGAGAATGCCGTAGCGAGTGGGCGTGCATACAGCAGAGCCGCTGTGGGCTTCGGCAAAAACCATGCCCTCGGCGGCGAGACGGTCCAGATGCGGGGTTCGAATCTTGTTACGGGAAGGGAAGAGGGCGCTGATTTCGCCGACGCCCATGTCGTCGGCGAGAATGTAGAGAATATTTGGCGGCGTGGGGGCGGCGGCCTGAGCCAGGCCAACCAGCGTGGCGAGCAAGGGCAGCCAGCGGAGACGGTATGGGGAGATGACGGGGGATTTCATGACTTTCCTAAAGCAACAGCAACGATATCGGCGGGTTGGAGCGGAAACCGTTTTATGGCGGGCGTTGCGCAGGACAGGACCGTCTCAGTCGAGTTGGAGCAGGTTCAGGATGCGGCCGGGTTTCAGTGTCTCCACTGGCTTGGCCTCGCCGCGGGGTTGCACGCGGTTGTGGCGCAGCAGGGTCCAGTTCGCCGGAGCGCTGAGGAGAAGGCCGCGGCCCACATCGGTGAATTCGTTGTTCTCCACGACGGTGAGCATGAGCCCGCTCTCGGAACGCGGCGCGTACGCATCGTCCTTGATGTCGTAACGCAGCCAACCCACCAAGCCAGCGACGTCCGCCCCGCGCCCGCGGTTGGCGCGAAAGACGTTGCCGGCCGAGGTCCATTCGTCGAGGAGGGGCAGATCCGTCGGGACCCCGCGATCATGTTCGTTGAAGAACATGGGCCGATAACTGGTGCCGCCGGCGGTGCCGGTGACGTTTTCAAAGATATTTTCCCGTACGGTATTCCAGGCACAGGGCTGGCCGCGCCGCGTCGCAAAGCCGACGCCGGAGCCGATGTTCCGCATCGTGTTGCCAGCAGTTACAGTATCGAAGGTGTGGAAGAAATAATACACGCCGACGGTCTTGTGCGTGGTTTCGATGACCGAGGGGTCCGGGGCCGGGTCAATGAGATTGCCGCAAATCGCAATCTGGCGGTTCGCGCGATCCACGACCGCCCGTGAGGTCGCGTCCGGGAGCACCCGCCAGGGCTGGGTAAGGCGCAGCGAACCATCGGGGTTTAGTCCGGCGATCACCCGCCACTGCCCTGCGCCGCGGCCGCGTGAGATGAAGACTACCCACTGCTCGCGCGCGCCAAATTCCGTCAACGTAATCTGCTTGCTGGGGTCGCGGCGGTTCGCATCGACCTGCTCCTCATACCGCTGCTGCAGCAATTTCAGAGTCCGCCCAATATCGACCGTCAATGTGTCCGCCGTAGCCGCCCGGACGGCGATGGGATCGGTGTTTCCATCCCCGGAAAGCGAGCCGAAGGCGTGGAAGAGATATTGTTCGCTGACGTTACCCTCCATTCCAGCTACGCTGGAATGAGAGCCTACCGACTCGTTCCGGTTGCCATGGACGTAGACGTTTCGAATGTTGTGTGGTTTGAACAGGACGGTTCGGCCGAGCACCCGGCCATGGGTGCGGTCCACGCTGCGAAACGTAGAAGTCTCGAGCAGCATTTGGGAACTGCCGTCGTTCACGATGGCGTTGGCCTCCACGCCGCGCCCCATCATGTACATGCCATGAAACGAGCAGTCGGCGATGCGCACGTGGTGGGAAGCCACGAGTTTGATCGCCGTTGCGAGGAAGATGAACTCACACTCGGTAATCGCGTGCATGGCAGCTTCGCCGCCACGGCTTTCGATCAGAGCGGCATCCCACAGGGCTGGTGATTGATTGACCAGGCGAACGCGATGAACGCTCTGGTGTTTACCGCCGAGTAGCACCGCGCGCCGGCCTTTCAGGGAGCGCATGATAATCGTGAGGTTTTCCAGGCGCGAGCCATCGCCGCGCAACTCCACAAACGAGGTCTCACCGTTCCGCGAGCGATGATCGAAAACAACGGTTCCGCCGGCCAGGGACTGCTGGAGGCTGGAACTGCTGTGGCCCAGGCCAAAGTTGCCAGCCGCTCGCTGGCCCATGCCCGCGCCCCGAAGCACTACCGGCACGCCAGCCGGAACCATAAGTCGCTCATTCAGTTCAAAGGCACCCGCCGGCAATTCGATCACGGCACCGCCCTCGCGCACAGCGCGCGCAATCGCAGTCTGCAACTGCTTCGCAACGGCATCGCCGGGGCCAGGCGTCACACGGATCACCAGCGGTGGATCGCGCGGCGGAGTTGCCGCCGGCACCGCAAGCGTGTGACTCCACCCCAGGTTGTTGCCAGTGCCGTTATGGATGGCAAGATGGTGCACGCCAGGATCGAGGCGAGCAGGCACCCGTACCTGCAGTTCGTACGACCCAGCCTTCACCACCTCCAGGCGCTGCGCTTCGCCGCCCGCCGGCGATTGCAGAACGACGACTGGCCTGCTTCCAGGCATGGCAAGGTTCTTGCCGAAAACGCGCAACGGTTCAGTCATGCCAGGGGTGACCGCAGCGGGCCAAGTCCACCACGCCGCGGGCGCATTGACGCGAATTGGAGCACCCGCGTGGCCCCCTTTGATCGGCCAGACGAACAAGACTCCGGTGGGCACGGGTTTCCCCCCTGCGTTTTGAGGCACCACCGCTTGCAGGCGCTGCGAGTCGGAACGAAGGGGATTAATATCGAACTGGAGGCCGTCCGTCCACACTCGGAGCGTGGCGGCATCCAGTCTGTCGCCCGCTACGGAAAGCGTTTCACCCGGCATGGTAATCTCGGTGATGGCGGCGATCGCGGGCGCATCCGGCAAAGCCGTTCCCTCGATTCGCGGTTGGCTGGCGTCAATAGGAAAGCTGGCGACACCGAATCCCGGAGGAATATCACCCGACGTCGGCAACTGCACGGCCCCATCCGCCGCGAGGACCAGGTTCATCCCGAGCAGCAAGGCCGCCAAGCCGGCGACCAGCGCGCGGCAGAACCCGCCGAGTACCATCCGGCGGGAGATCGCGGCAAGCGAACCGACAGGAGAGGTGAATGAACTCGTGGTGCCGGGAGGGCGATTGAAGCGGGCTTTCATCGCGAGCGCGCGGCGGGTGCTAGCTGTATGTTCCCAAGGTATCAAGAGGCCCAACTTCAGATCCTGCCAGTCCTCAAGTCTTCGGTGCACGGCGGAATCGGCGGAAGCGACGTCGTTCGACATACGGGGCGCAGTCCGCGCCGACGCGAACAGCCCCAGGCCGCAACCCTCCGCGCCCATGGCCCGGCGCAGCAGGCGCAGCCTCGGAACTCGGGGAGGAACCGGCGGAGCAAAGGAGAGCGCGGTATTCATGTCGTTGGGGAAGATCTCCGTAGGTTCAATTCGTGATCATCTTCGCCAAAGCATCCGCGGTAGCCGGAAAGTCGCCTATTGTGCTCTCCGCGCAGCGCATCTTCATCCGATATTCGACCTTCTCGCCGAGCCGTCGCGGCGGAATGACCTGGAGGTAGAACTTGTTGTCGCGCGGCCGGTCCGCGAAGAACCCGCCCCGCTGGTCGCGGGTCGGATACGGGCTGGCAGTCACAAAAGTCGTCACCAAACCCATTGCCGCGTTGAAAACCGACAGTTGTGAGATCCGATCCCGATGCAGGGAATATTCGATCTTTGCCGCACCCGGGAGACATCCGGCCACTGTAGTGCCGTCCGCCAGAATCACCTGGTAGCGATCCGCCTCGTTGGGGAATATCAGCATGAAGGCGTAGAGCCAGTTGACCTGGGCGGTGTCGGCTCTGACCTCAAAGCCGTAGCGCTGGGCGAATCCTTCCGCGGAAACCTCAAGAACGGATTCGTGCAACAAGGGGCCCAACATCGACCGCTTGGTAAGCCGCATCGTTGCGCCATCCGCGGCGTGATAGTCTTTCCGGTGCGGGCGCAACAGATCCGCGCCTTCTCCGGTCGACAGCGTGAGCGACAATACGACTTCCCCGCCGTGCCCGGTGCCGACAAATTCGGATTTCCCATTCGACTGAACATTCAGAACCGGCTGCATCCATCCGTTGGGAATCAGGACCTGTCGCCCCCGATAACTGACCGAGCGAAAGGTCCAGGCGGGGAATTTTTGGACCGTGAAGGAGTAATCACCGGAACTTACCCTGAATTCATCGGGAGCGCCGATCACACCGATCGCCTGGTCAGTCGCCGCATCGTCTGCCGCTCGCGTGAGCCGGCCTACCCCTACCGGCAGCAGCAAGCCGGCAAGAACCGCGATCAGCGAATTCCGCCGCGCCGGGCGGAGCCGGCGCGGCGGGCAAACCCGTTGTGTCATTGTTTCCCCATGTCCGTTCATGAGTTCACCCGGCGTCGCGTCAAAACTTGAACGCGCTCGTAAGCGTAAAGGTCCGCGGCTCATTCAACCGGTACACGGCCGTCACGCGTCGGTGGCTGCCATCCCGTGCGTCGACGTCGCGCAGCGGAAACACGGTGTACCCATCGAAGAGGTTGCGAACGTTCAGTTGTAGGCGCCAGTCGATCCGCTTTTCGAACAGCTTGCGTTGATAGGTAACCCACGCACCAAAAAGCTCGTAGGACGGGGCGTGATACGGCCGGCTCGGAACGACGACGCGGCTTACGTTCTCCTCAAAGCCGTCGACGGTGCTGCCCCGAGCATTCATGCTGCCGCCGATCGAGATGCCGGCGAGACGCGAGGACGGCGCGAAGGCGTACGTCTGAATCAAGTTGAGCGTCCAGCGTGGCGCATAGACGTCCTCAGGCAGGTCCTGGATGACACCGAGGTTAGCCAGCGTCTTTTCGAGCGCCGCCACGCGATCGGCGACCGTCAGCTCAGCAGTCGTCGGCAACGACTGCCACTGCGGCGTTTTCAAGACGGGCATGTATTCGGCAAGATACTGCCGGATATAAACGCCGCGCGCCGTCGTGGTGGCGGTGCTGCGCCGGCTGCCGTTCACGGATACACGCCAGCGCGAGGTGGGATTGGCCGTGGCCGAGAACTCCCAGCCACTCGTGCTCGTCGTGGCGCTGTCCTGCCAGCCCACACTCCCGAGGTTGGAGTACGGTGCCACGCGGTACTTCGGATCAGCCGTAGTGTCGGCCACCGCCTCCCAGATGCGGTCCAGGTTGTTTTTAAAATCGCCGGCCACGGTACTCTGGAGATTTTCGATTTTGTCCTGGGTGGCGTTCGTGTAATAGGTGAGTTCGAAATAGTACCGCTGATCGGGCGAGGCGAGTTTCAGACCCCAGTCGCTGCCCTTGCCATGCGGATTGGGTAGCACGTTTCCGTAGACATTCGGGGTTGAGTCGTTGATCTGGAGATTGTTTGACCGGTTGTACGTCAACCCCAGCCAACCGATCGGGCGCACCACCAAGCCTTGAGTGTAGGTGTGGCCGCCTCGTTCCCGCCGGCTGCCGGGCACGTACGCGCGGAGATCGTAGCCCGTCGGATCCGGCCAGATGCCGCGCGCGTTCGCCGGGAAATCGGCGGCGACGGCGCGCCATGCCCGCTGCACGTCCTCGCGCCACCCATTGGTTAGGACGATGCGATCCTTCAAAAAAGTACTCTGTAGCACGCCAGCGCGGGTGGCCACGGCTGATTGGAGCGCGCTGGGTCCGGAAGTGGTGACATACGCCGGAGTCACTCCGCTTGCCTGCCGCGCCGGCAGCGGTGTATCGGACCAGATGACCGGCAGGGCGGCAAACTGACCGCCGTAATTTCCGACGCGGCCGCTGGCAGGGTCGTAATAATAACGATACCAGATCTGATTTGCCGCATTGGTGATAGTCGTGGCGGCGGCACCCGTGGTCGCGAGCGGCGTTGTATTGAACGTGCCGAGTCCGCTGTTGTACTGGCTCCGGTCGACGCCTTCGAGAAACACCGCGGCACGCTGGCGGCCGAGGTGGCGCAGCCATGAAGCGGACCGCGTCGTCAGGTTGAGGTCATAGGAAGCCATCAGGCGCTGGCTCTCACTCCGGCTCGGGATCTTGATCAAGCGCGCCTGCGATTCCGTATACAGACGTCCGACATTCGGGTTTGGCGAGCCGTTCGGGAGCTGGCGATTGACATCGACGAACAGAGTTTCCTGGCCGCCCACAAAGCCGTTCACGCTCCAGAGCTCGGCCACGTTTCGGTTGAGCGCTGCCTCGACGAAGAAGTTGCGGGTGATCTCCTGCTCGAGGAAAACGGTGGTGACGCGGAAGTCCGTCTGCCGATACGACGCCTTGCCGTGGGCGCTGGCCAAGGTCGGAAAGACTGCCGGGTTGACGAGCGAACGCAGGCCACCCGAATCGGGATAGCCGCTGGCGTAGTTGGCGGTCTGGCTCACGCCTCCATTGCGCAGCACCTGAGTCGGTATCGGGGTGCCCGCCGGCGAGAACTCGGTCGAAACCAGTGCATTGTTGGTGTAGTCTACAGTCCCGCGTGGACGCGGCGCGGAGAACGTGGCGAGCAGGGGCGATCCGGCGTCAAGCCACGGGGTGACGGCATCGTTCACCGGCCAGGGGCGAAGCGCCGGTGACTTCAGGAAGCCGCGCTCATAATTCAGCCGCAGCGTGGTTTTCCGGAAGGGGGTGAACTGCGTGGTCACGAAATGCCGGCGCTGGAAGCTTTCGCTGGGGATCCGGAAGCCGATCGCCTTCTCATAGACCCCCGCGTAGCGGATCGCGAGGCGGTCCTTCAGGATCACCTGGTTGTGGTCGAGTGTGGTCCGCAGGCTGTCGCGATCGTCTGCCTTGGCCTCGATGGTCGTCGCCGTCCGGTTCCGGGCGCGCTTTGTGGACGACATGAACGCACCCGTTGGATTCCCGAGTCCGAAGAGGATCGCATTGGGCCCGCGCGAGAACGTGAACGCTTCGCTGTTGTAGCGATCCCCGGCGACGTTGTTGCTGAAAAAGTCCTGTCCCACTACCTCGGTGCGACCGCCCCGGGTAACGTACTGGGTGCCGTTGTTGATGAACTCCAGGCCGCGTCCGGAGGTGTCGGCGAGGGTAGTGACGAAGGCGTCGGTGTTGGGGCTGAACGTGAACAGATCCTGAACGCTGGTCGCGCCTAGGTCGTCCATCATCTGCTCGGTGAAGATCGTCAGCGCAGATCCAAGATCCTTGATATCGGATTTCAGGCGCGTGCCACTGAGCGTTTGTGTTGCGAGGTAGCCTTTTTCCGCGCTGGCATCGACTTGAAAAGGAGAAAGCACAACCGTCTCGCTACTGACGTCGCCGGCCGGCGATTCCGGGCGGCGGCCCTCCGGCGCGGGCGCCGCCCGGACGGCGTTTGGGTCGCGGGAGACCGTGAGCGCACCGGTTTTTTCATCGCGCACGACCACGAGGCCGGTGTTGGCGAGCAGCAAATCGAGAGCTTCCCGGGCGTCGTAGGTGCCCTTGACCGCGTTGGTGCGGACCTGGGCCGC
>CANJIU010000084.1 GCA_947474365.1 Opitutia bacterium
AGGACGCCGCCGTCGCCGCACTCTGCCAAACCCTCACCGCCACGGAAACCTGCTTTCCCACCACCAAACTCCGCCTGATTTATCGCCAGGTGGGTTCACCCTGATTCCGCGGCAGGTCAGGAGGTCTGAGTCTCGGGGGCGACCACGCGATCGATGTCGAGCAAGGTCTTTACCGCACCTTTGACCTTGGCCATCCCGAGGAGATAGCTCGTATCGATCTTTGCGCCGAATTCGGGCGTCGGCTCGATTTCGCTGGCTTGCAGCGTCACGACTTCCTCGACGCTGTCGACGATGAGCCCCATGTGCACCGTCTGGTCGGTCGTGAGTTTGACCTGGACGACCACGATGCAGGTGCGTTCGGCGAACTCCGCCTTGACTCCGAACTTCACCCGCAGATCAACCACGGGAATTACCCGGCCGCGCAGGTTGATCACCCCCTTGACGAACGGTGGCATCTGGGGAACCGGCGTGATTTTTTGCATGCGGATAATTTCACGCACTTTCAGGGCGCCAATTCCGTAGGCCTCATTTTCGAGGACAACGGTGAGGTACTTGCCGGCGAGCGAGGACGTGGAGGAGACGGGAGCGGTGGCGGTCGACATGGCGGAGGGATCTGTGATTGAGGACGCAGACGTCAGATGGATTCAGATTGAGGCGACGTCCGGAATAAAATCGGTGCGATCCGCCGTGACTTGAGCGTTTTTCCGTAAACTTTTCCCCAAGTACGCCGATGTTTCGGATATTCCGCACCGAGCGGAAACATAATGCCAATTTCCCCCGTCCACCTCACGGCCATCGACGATACGATCAATCGGATTGCGGCCGAATCCATCCTGGCACAGCCCGGTCGTGACGACGGCCTGGTGCCTTGTTTCAGTCTGTTGTCCGACCTGCGCGAATTTTGCGCCGAAGCTCCCAATCTCCTCGCCGCGGTGGACGCAATCCGCTCCTTGCTCGAATCCATGTTGGATACGGCCCGGCCGTTCGACGATGCGACCCTCGGAAAACTCCGGGACTTTGTGGAGTCATTTCCGATCCTGGTGGCGGGCGGCGGGGTGTCCGCGCCGTCGAAATCGGTGCCATCCGTGCCGGCTCCGGAAATGCCCGGCGCTGTTGCAGCCACTCCGCCGGGGACCGTCCACGAGTTGGCGGGCCATTCGGCCGCGGATGTCCTGATGGCACTCAATCTGGGGGAGAACAGCGATTTGCTGACGGAATTTTATGCCGAGGCGGTCGATCATCTGCAGCAGATTGAGGCGGCCTTGCTCGTGCTCGACCAGCAACCGGAAAATCCGGAGGCGCTGAACTCGATGTTCCGATCGTTTCATACGATCAAAGGGAACGCCGGCTTTCTCGGGTTGGTGCCGATGCACACGCTGGCGCACGAAGTTGAGTCGCTGCTCGACCTGGCCCGAAACCGTCAGTTGCGGCTATCGGCGCCGATCATCACGGAGATTCTCCGCAGCCGGGACGCGCTGCAGGCGCTCGCACAGCAGGTGGGGGTCGCATTGGAAAAGGGGAGTTTGCCCAGTCAGATCATTCCGGTCAGCCACTTGATTGCGGCGGTGAAGGTTTTGGCGCTTGGAAAAACACCCGTCCCCGCGCCCGCCGTGTCCGCGCCCGTTGATAAGCCGGCTCCCGCTAGGGAGCCCGAGCCGGTATTTGACCTGACGCCGCAGGCACCTCCACCGTCGGCGATCGCGGTTCCAGCCTCGGCCGCGCCGACCTCGGAGAAAAGCACTCCGTCCGGAGGGGCGGGGCCGAAGGCGACCGCTGCGACGGTTCGCGTCAATACCGAGAAGCTCGACTCGCTGATGGATGTGGTCGGCGAGTTGGTCATCGTCCAAAGCCAGTTGATCGAAAGCTCGCGTGATGGTTCGGCGATCAACGCGACGCTGCAGCGCAACGTCGCGCAACTGAGCCGAATCACCAAGGAACTACAGGCGACAGCGATGGCTCTGCGCATGATTCCGATCAAGCCGACGTTCCAAAAAATGGAGCGCCTGGTGCGGGACTTGGCCCGGGATTTTGGCAAGAAGGTGACGTTCATCACGACGGGTGAGGATACCGAACTCGACCGCACCGTGGTGGAGGAGATCGCGGATCCGCTCGTGCACATGGTGCGCAACGCCCTCGATCATGGGCTCGAGCGCCCGGAGGAACGTCTCAAGGCCGGAAAATCAGACACGGGCGAGCTTCATCTTCGGGCCTACCATCAGGGAGGAAACATTGTGATCGAGTTGCGCGACGACGGCCGCGGCATCGACCCGGAGCGAATTTGTCGCAAGGCGGTTGAGAAGGGTGTGATCGCGGCGGGGACGCAGCTTTCGCGCGAGGACATATTCGCGCTGCTGTTTGCCCCCGGGTTTTCCACGGCGGAAAAAGTCACCTCGGTCTCCGGACGGGGCGTCGGAATGGACGTGGTGAAACGCAACATCGAGAAACTGCGTGGCAAGATCGAAATCACATCGGAGGTCGGCCACGGATCGGTTTTTACCGTCAAGCTGCCGTTGACGATGGCCATCATCGACGGCCTGGTGGTGCGGGTGGGTGAGGATCGGTTCATTCTTCCCAGCACCTCGGTGCAGATGGCCCTGCGCCCGGCGCGCGAGGCGATCTCCATCGTCCAGGGCTTGGGCGAGATTCTCGACTTGCGCGGGCGATTTGTGCCGATTCATCGGCTCCATCAAAAATTTGGGCTCGCAGGTGGTTCGCTGAACCCATGGGAAGGCATTGTCGTCATCATCGAGGCCTCGGGTAAAACGTCGGCGCTGCTCGTTGACGAGATGGTGGGGAAGCAGGAAGTGGTGATCAAGAATCTGGGTGCGTACATGCAGGATTTGTCGGGTGTCGCCGGTGGGGCCATCTTGGGCGACGGCAACATTGCCCTCATCCTTGATCCCGTTTCGCTTCTCAACGCCGCCTGATTCCGCTTGTGACCACGACGCTTACTCCGCCCTCCATCGAACAGGTGTGCGAACGCGCGCTGCGCATGCCGTGTTCGCCGGCCCTCCTGCCGCGTTTGATCACTGTCTTGGTTTCGCCCGACAGCAGTGCGGAGGAGATTGCCGAGATTATCAAAGTGGATTCCGCGTTGGCTGCATCCACCCTGCGACTGGCCAATTCGGCCTATTTTTCCTCCGGAGGAGCGGCTGAAACGATCTCCGACGCGGTCATCCGGCTGGGACAGCGGGAGCTGTACCGGCTGGCCGCACTGGCCCTCGTGAGCCGTTGGGAGTCTGGATCGTCCCGGGGCGAACCCGGTGACTTTTGCCGTCACGCGCTGTGCACGGCACTGGCGGCCGAGGTGCTGGCGGAAACCAGTGAGCGCATCGATCCCCAGTCGGCATATACGGCCGGGTTGGTGTGTGATTTGGGCAAGCTGGCGATGGCTCATGCCTGCGCTCCGTTTTTTCCTGCGATTCGCACGCATTGCGCGCTGCGCGGCGGGACTTGGGCGGCGGCGGAGCGCGAGTTGCTGGGTTTCTCGCACGCGGAGGTCGGAGCCCGGCTACTCAAGGCGTGGAGTTTTCCCGCGGTCCTCGCGACCGCGACGGAATTCTGCGAACGCCCCGGGGAGGCGCCCGCGGAGGCGTTGCCGCTGCTCGCCCACCTCCATGCGGGGAAGTATGTCGCGACGTCCTTTGGGCCGGGAGTGTCGGAGGACGGTTTCCTTTTCGAACTTAACGCGCCGTTCTTGGTTGAATGGGGGTTCACCCCCGAGTTGCTGCAGGAGACGATGTCGATCGTCCACGAACGCGCGAAGCAGCGCCTGCAGGACAAAATCAACCACGGAGCGATCGCGATGTGATGGCGGACGAGGGTGCGAGGCGCGGATGCCCGGCCCGATCTTGATTCTGCTCGTGGAGCGATCGCGGCATACTCCGCCATCGGGCGGGTGAATGGTCGAGGCTTTCGCGCCCGCGATTCCGTCGGTCGGCGCCACCGGCAGGCGGTGATGCTGAGCGGGTCAGGCGGCCAGCGACCAGGTGTCGTTGCTTTCCGGCGTCTTCAACGTGATGTTGCCGGTGCCGACGTTGAGATGGACCGTGCGGTTGATCGTCCCTCCGAGGGCGGCCTGATGCCATCGGAGGTTAAACTTGGTGAACTGTTCGGTGATGGCGCGGATGTTCCTTTCGCCGATGCGGAAATTATCGTTGGCGCAGAGCACAGAGGCGCCTCCGGCCACAAACCAGCGCATCCGCGTGGTGTTGCTTTTCAACCCCGCCAGCGCGCGGAGCAACAATGGCAATCCCGTGTCGGCGAACATCGCCGGCTGACTGATTGCCTTGTCTGGTGACAGTTTCGAATCCGGCAGCATCAGATGGAGCAGACCGCCCGCGCGCATCGCGGCGTCGTAGCCGATCACCGCGACGCAAGACCCAAGTGCGTAGGTGCTGAGCGTGATGTTCGGATTGTTTGAGACACTCATGTCACCTACTCCAACGACGGCGCGTTGGGGAAAGAGGGATGCGATGGTGGGAGAACCCATGGAATGGTTCAGAGGTAGACCAAGAGCCTCTGGCTGATGGGTGTCACCTGGTTGTGATTGCGGATTTTGGCAATGGTCCCCGGGCTGAGTGCCTGGCCCTCGCCGATCAGGAGCAATCCGTGTGGACTGTAGATTCCGTTGGCGAGCACCATTCCAGGCTCCAGTTCGTTCAGCATGATTTCGCGGACTTGTTTCGGCAACTGGACGAGGTTGCTGACCTTGAGGAAGAGTCGCACCGCCTCCGGATCGAAATCGTTGCCCGAGCGGGAGAGAATCGAATCGATGGCCGCGGTTTTTGACAGGCCTGACTCGACGAACGCGACCGCCACCGCCAGGCAGCGGGCCGCCCACGGGATGGCTTCGCCGGCAAGTCCATCGGGGTAGCCCCGTCCATCGTATCGTTCGTGGTGTGCCCGGATCACTTCACCGACATCGGCGCGGCTGTCGACGAGGGCGGCAAGGGTCTGCCCGTAGATCGGATGTCCGTGCAGCATGCCACGTTCGCGTTCGGTGAGCTGGTCCGGTTTTGTCCGGAACGCGCGCATCATCTCGCGGGGCATGCCGATGAGCCCGAGGTCGCAGAGCCATGCGGCGGTGCGGAGGGCATGGCGCTCGTCGTCGTTGAAGGTGTCGCTGGTCGACATCTGGGTGGCAAACTCCACGAGTGTCTTGGCCTGTCCGCCGAGGATTGGATCGTAGGTCGTGAGGATGCGGCGGCAGAGCTCGAGGGAATTTTCATAGCTGGCCGCGAGTTCATGATTGGCGGCATCAAGGCGCTGGCGTTGTTTTTCGAGGTCTCCGACTCTCGCCTGAAGGGCCTCGTTGGCCTCGCGCAGCTGGTGATTCAGCCGCTGGGTCTCCGCCTGGAGGGCGTCGTTGTGAGTGACGAGTTCGTGGCGTTGCACGGCGTTCCGCACGGTGGCCACGAGTTCCTCCCGCAACCAGGGCTTCGCGACGAAACGGAAAATTTCACCCTTGTTGATCGCGTCGACGATGGTCGGCAGGGCGAGCACGGCGGTGATCAGGATGCGTGAGGACTTGGGCCGGATGCGGCGGCTCTCGATCAAAAAATCGAGCCCCATCATTTCTGGCATTCGCTGGTCGGAAATGATGACGGCGAAATCGCGCTCCTGCAGGATCGAGAGTGCCTTCAGCGGACTGGTCACCGCGACGATGTGGAAACCCTCGCGTTCAAGGGTGAACTTGAGGGCGTTGAGCACGATGGGCTCGTCGTCGACAATCAGGATGGTCGCCGGCACAGTCGCGCTGGCATTCAGTTCGTCCGGCGGGCGTGTCGCCGGGGCGAATTCAGGAGAGAAGGCGGGAGAGGCGGTCATGAGGACGCATACACCGAGCGGGCGATCGAGCTCGTGGGAGGCGACTCGTAGTGACGGAGGATGAACTCGGCGACCTGCTCGATTCGGATCTGTTTCTGGGCGGCGCCGTTTTCCCAGGCGGCGCGCGGCATGCCGTAGACAACGCTGGTCGCCTCATCCTGGGCGAAGGTGGTTGCACCCCGTTCCTTCAGGCGCAGCAAACCGTCGGCGCCGTCGCGACCCATTCCCGTCAGCACGCCCGCGACGATGCGGTTGGCGCCACCCGCTTCGGCGGCGGACTTAAACAGCATGTCGACGGCCGGTCGTTGATGCCAGACCGGTGGGCCACCGGTCACCCGCACCGCGTAGTGGTCGTGATGCCACTGGACGAGGAGGTGGAAATTTCCCGGCGCCACGAGGGCGACCCCAGGTAGCAACCGGTCTCCATCCACCGCTTCGCGCACCTCGAACGCGCAAAGTGAGTTTAGGCGGTCCGCGAATGCCTTCGAGAAAACCGGGGGAATGTGCTGCACGATCGCGATTGGCGGCAGGTTGTCCGGCAGGCCTGTCAGGACCTCGCGCAGCGCCTCGGTTCCACCGGTCGACGCTCCAAGGAGGATCAGATCGCGGGGCGTGCAGGGGCGCCGGGGGCGGCGGGCGATCGGGCGAGGGGTGGGAGCCGGTGCGGCCGTCGCGGCCGTGGCGCCGCCAGTAGGACGAGCGGCCGGCCGTGTGCTGAGGCGGGCGCCGGCGGTGGCCTTGATCCGGGAGATGAGTTGGGGCCCGAGATCGCCAAAGGAGTAAGGGCCTCCGGGCTTGGCCAGGACATCGAACGCTCCAAGCCGGAGCGCCTCAAGCGCGTTGTCGGAGCCGCGTTGGGTGAGCGAACTCATGATGATGACCGGCAGCGGGCGTTGTTCCATGACGATTTTTAGAAACGTCAGACCATCCATCCGCGGCATCTCAAGATCGAGCGTGATCACGTCGGGATTGAGTTGCTGGATCTTGTCGCGCGCGACGTACGGATCGATGGCCGTGCCGACCACCTCGATCTCCGGGTCTGCCCCGAGGGCCTCGCTGACGAGCTTTCGCACGACGGCGGAGTCATCGACGATCAGGACACGGATACGGCGGAGACTCATGACGTTTAGGAACCGAGGGGCTTGCGATAGATGGCTGGCGCGATGATTTGCAGTGAATGGCGCATGTGTGTCAGACTTTCCGAGTGCCCGACCATGAGAAATCCTCCCGGCACGAGGCGGCGCGTGAGCCGGCCGACCAATTCCTCCTGGGTGGGTCGATCGAAATAGATCATGACATTGCGGCAAAAAATGATCTGAAACGGCTCGGCGAACGGAGGTTGCCCCTCCAGGAGATTGAGCTGGGTGAAGTTCACGCGTTCGCGCAGTGCCTCCTTGACCCGGAAGTTGCCGTCCTGCGGGCCGAATCCGCGTTGAAAATACGATCGGACGGCGTCAGGTGGCACCTTGGTCAGGGCCTCCTGACTATAAATCCCCTCGCGAGCCTTGGCGAGAACCCGGTGGGAAATGTCCGTGGCCTCGATCTGCCAGTTTCCATTCGGCAGACACCCGGCGAGGGTGATGGCAATCGAGTAGGGTTCCTCGCCCGAGGAACTGGCCGCGCTCCAAACGCGAAGGCGCGACCATCGCTCCGCCCGGGCGCGCTCCAGAAACTGTGGCACCGCCTTCTGCCGGAGAAAATCGAAGTGGGCTGATTCGCGAAAGAAAAACGTGTGATTCGTCGAGATGGCGTCGATCAGGTGTCCCAGTTCCGTTTCGGCGCCGGGAGCCTGCAGCAGGCGACAATAGTCACCCAGCGTCGGAAGGTTGGTTGCCCGCAGTCGTTTGCCTAGACGCGCCGAGACCAGCTGGCGCTTGTCAGGCCCAAGGCTGATGCGGCTGCGTTCATAAACCAGGTTGCGGATGAAATCGTATTCGCTGTCCCTCATGGAGAGTAGACTATCGTGATCGACACTCCCCCGAAGAAATGAAGGACGGATTGCGTGGGATTCGAAATAACCCGGCAAGTTTTTCCCCCAGTCTCTCCATGGGACCGGCGCCGAGCCTTTTCATCTTTTGCGGTGAATTCTATTCAGCGCATTGGCCGTGACTTGCGCATCGGAGAGAGCCTGTGGCACCGGCTTTGCTAAAGGCTCGGCATGATTGATCCGATCTTCCAAACCGACAACTACCAGTTGGCGCGGAAGCTTCTCGATGCCTCCGTGCTCCGGCAGGAGGCGATCGCAACCAATGTCGCTAACATTGAGACGCCGGGATTTCGCCGGCTCGATGTTGCGCCTGATTTTGCGATGCAGCTCAAGTCCCGCATGGCGGCCGGAGATCTGGGGCGGACCTCCGACACGCTCCAGCCGCATCTCACGGAAGACCCGACTGCGCGCAGCATCCGACCCGACGGCAACACCGTCGAGATTGAGCGGGAACTCCTCGTGATGAATCGCAACGTCGTCGAGCACGATTTCCTCACCGAGATTGTCTCGAACAACCTCAAGCAGCTGAAACTGGCCATTACCGGCCGCAGTGCCTGAACCGCTCCGCGCCCCCCGCGTTCCGAAGACCTGGCCCGACTCTCAACCTGCACCCCGTATGAATCTCATCTCCGCCATCGACGTCACCGCAGGAGCGCTCAATGCCAACAAGACCCGGCTCGACATTGTTGCGCAAAACATCGCCAACGCCCAGACCACCCGTGGACCGAACGGCTCGGCGTATCAGCGCCAGGTCGTTTCGTTCGAAACCGAGGTCTTGCGCCGCGGCGGGTTTGGCGGCGCGGCCCTCCAGACGGTGCGGGTGGGGACCATTTCCACCGACCGCACTCCGGGCCAGCAGGTCCACAATCCGCAGCATCCCGACGCCGGTCCGGACGGGCAGGTGATGATGCCAAACGTCAATCTTTCCTACGAAATGGTCGATCTCATCACGGCTTCCCGCGCCTACGAAGCCAATCTTTCGGTCGTGAAGAACGCCCGGCAGATGGCAATGAAGGCGCTGGAAATCGGCAAGTAAGTAAGCGGCTGAAACATTCGGTTACTCCCTCTCCCTGCCCATCGTCCCCCCATGTCACCCCTCGGCTCCGTCAGTCCGCTTCATCCCTCAGCGCTCAGCCGGCTCGATGCGCCGTTGCCCAAGATCGGTCTGCCTCAGGGCGTACCCGGGGGCGTGGGCCGGAACGAAGGGTTTGGCAACATGCTCGACGGTCTCGTTGCGACGGTGGACGCCAAGCAGGCCGTCGCGCAGGCGACGACTCGGCAGGTTCTGCTCGGAGAGTCGGACCAGCTGCATCAAAGCGTCATCGCGATGCAGGAGGCATCGGTTGCTTTTTCAATGATGGTCGAAGTCCGGAACAAGCTCGTCGAGTCCTACCAGGAATTGATGCGCATGCAGGTGTGAGGCTCCCGTCTCCCGCCCAGGAAAATCTGCCACCCGCCGCCCAATGAAGAATTTCACCCAGTCACTCCTCGATCTCTGGAAACAACTCGGCCTCAACCAGCGCGTTTCGCTGGTGGTCGCGGCCTTGGCCGTGGTCGGCGGGTTGTTTGGCGTCGTGGTCTGGTCGCAGCGTCCGGATTACCAGCTGCTCTACGCCCGGATGGGTGACAAGGACGCCGCGGCGGTCATCAGTCATCTGCAGACTCAGAACATTCCCCATCAGGTCACCGCCGGTGGGACCGCCGTGCAGGTTCCCGCCAATATGGTGCACAAGATCCGCATGGATCTTGCGGGCAAAGGGGTGCCGAGCGGTGATGGCGTCGGGTTTGAAATTTTTGACAAAGGCCAGTTTGGCCTCTCCGATTTTGTCCAGCGCACGAACTACCTGAGGGCGGTGCAGGGCGAACTCGCCCGCACGATCACGCAGTTGGCCGGCGTGCGGGCGGCGCGCGTGATGATCGTCCAGCCGGAGAACCGACTCCTCGTGACCGAGCAGGGCGTGAAATCGACGGCTTCGGTCTTCGTCGATGTGGGCGGGGGCCGTCTTGAGTCTGATCAGGTCAACGCCATTCGTCATCTGGTCGCCAATGCCGTGCAAGGCCTGACGCCTGATCAGGTGGCGGTCGTCGACAACCGCGGCCGCACCCTTTCCGAGGAATTGAAGCAGGATCCGACACTCGGCACCGCCTCCTCGCAGATGCGCTACCGCCAGCAGGTCGAGGACTACCTCGCCAAGAAGGTTGAAACCATGCTCGCCGCCGTGATCGGGCCGGGCAACGCCGTCGTCCGTGTCTCGGCCGAGATCGAAACCGAGGCAACTACGCTCACCTCGGAAAAATACGATCCGGACGGGCAGGTACTCCGTTCGCAGACGCAGACCGACGACACGACCAACACCACCGAGGCCCGCGCCGGCGGCGGTGCGGCCGGAGTCAGTGCGAATGTGCCCGAAAAGAGCGCCGGTGCGCCGGATGCGGCGCGCCCGACTTCGACTTCCGAACAGACGCGGAAGAATCGGACGACAACCTACGAAATCAACCGTACGACCGTCAGCACCACGCGCAATCCGGGCACGGTCAAGAATGTGAGTGCGGCGGTTTTCATCACTCCCCGCACGCTGGTTGCGGCACCCACGATCGGCGCAGACGGAAAGCCCTTGCCCGCTGCGGCGCCGACGATCCAGAAGCGTTCGGCCCAGGAGATGGACGCGCTCCGCCAGATCGTGATCAATGCACTCGGACTAAAGCCGGCTGCGGGACAGGCACTTGATACTTTGGTCTCACTCCAGGAGACCGAATTCCGGCCGGGCGAGTTGGGGCCGATCCAACTGCAGGCGGTGGGCGGCGAGACGCAGATGCAGACGTACTTTGAAATGGCGAGCCGCTGGGTGGCGGTGGTGGGTGCGGCAATCGTGTTGCTCGTGTTCCTGCGCTTGCTGAAGCAGCAAAAACCGGAGGCGGTGCCGATCGAGGTTCTGTCGCTCTCGCCGGAAAATGCGGCCCGCGCGCTGCCGAATTCGGGCAACATCACCCCAGAATTGCTCAATGATCTCATCCGGCAAAAGCCTGCCAACATCGGCATCGCCCTGCGCGACTGGGTTTCTGCCGGCAATGCGCCGGCCGGAAAGAACTGAACGTTGAAACCGGCCCACCCATGACCCAGACCGAGTACGACAAATATTCCCGGCAGCAGAAGCTGGCGATTTTTCTGATCGTAATCGGTCCGGAGGCGGCCGCCGGCGTCCTGCGTCATTTCGACGACACCGAGATCGAACAGATCTGCCGGGAGATGTCCTCTTTTCCGTCCGTTTCGGCCGAGGTCCAGCAGCTCTCGCTCGATGAGTTTTCCGAGTTGGTGGTGAAGAGCGCAGGCTCCGCCCTGGGCGGTCTCGGTTATGCGCAGCGCACTCTGGAGATCGCCAAGGGGGACTACAAGGCCTCGTCAATTGTCGGTCGGATCGGTCCGGTCGTTGGCACTTCGGTCGATGTGATCAAGGAGATCTCGGAAATGGAGGGTCGGCAGATTTTCAACCTCGTGAAACACGAGCAGCCCCAGACAATTTCATTTCTCCTGTCCTATCTCGACAGCGCCAAGTCCGCCGAGGTTTTCGCCCTTCTCGGGCCCGACCTGCGCGAGGATGTCATCGAACGCCTCGGCACGATCGAGAGCACTTCGCTCGAACTTGTAAGCAAGATCGCCCGGAGCCTCGGAAAGCACTATGACAACAAGACACGTCCGGCTTTCCACCGGAGCGGGGGAGTGCGGGCGGTGGCGGATTTGCTCAATCAAATCGACAAGGAGATGGGCAAGAACCTGCTTGCCCGTCTCGAAGAGAGAAATGCGAACCTCAGCGCCGCGATTCGCAAGAAGCTCTTCAGCTTCGAGGATATCAACCGGCTGCAGCCGGCGGACTTGCAGCGGGTGCTGCGCGAAGTCGATTCGTCGAATCTCGCCATCGCGATGAAATCGGCCAGCGAAACGCTGCGCGGAAAGATTTATGGCGCGATTTCGAAACGGGCCGCCGAAAGCCTGAAAGAGGAGCTCGAGATGCTCGGACCGGTTCGGCTCAAGGATGTCGAGACCGCGCAGGACGCAATCATCCAGGTCGTGCGCCGGCTCGAAGAAGAGGGACAGATCACGCTCGAGTCGGACAACGCCCAGAGTGTCGTGGCATAAAAATGGCCTTTGCAAAACTCATCGCCTTTGACCGCCCGCTTTCCGGCGTCTCGACGCCCGGCCAGAACGGCCGGTTTTGCTCGGAATCAGAGCTGGCAGAGCGCGAGGAGGCCGCCTACCGGCGTGGCGTCGATGCCGCGCGCGCACTGGCGGACCAGCAAATGGTCGAGTTCCGGGCCGACGTGGAGCACCTGGGCGACGGGGTCTTCAAGAAACTCTCCGGCCTCGAGCCCGCCATGGTCGCGCAACTGCGCGACACCTTGCCCGCGCTTGCACTCGACATTGCCCGCCGGTTACTGGCTGGCTATGAACCGCCCGCCGAAGTCGTTTCGCGGGTGTGCGAGGAAGCGTTGAATGGCATGTTGCCGGAACGCGAGAATCTCGAACTCGCCGTGGCCCCGCGTGACGCGGCGCTCTTGGAGAAACTCAATCCGACCTGGCTGCATCGTTTCCCCGGCCTGCGCATCCAGTCGGAGAAAACGCTGGCCCCGGGTGATTGTCAGGTCCGGAGCCGCTTCGGTCTCTCCGACGCGCGGCTGCAGACGAAGCTAAAGGCCCTGGAGCATAACCTCGCGCCGGTATGAACCCGAATTTTGTCACACCTCGCTGCGGAGAGTGTCACCTAACGTGTGATACGTTGCCGGTGCTCTCGGACGCAAACGGTGGTCATCGTGGGACGTGCAACGCGACACGGCGGGAATTGGGCGGCGCGGAGGAGAGCGTATGACCACGAGTGTCGGGCCTCTCGTCGACGTGTTGCGCTCGCAGGTGCGCCACCTGCCACCCGTGCAGCGCGTCGGGGCGGTGACGGGTGTGGCCGGGCTGATCATTGAGTCAGACGGGCCGAATGTCGGATTGGGCGAGCTCTGCCTCGTCCGCTCCAGCCGGAGTGATTTCAACGTGCGCGCCGAAGTGGTCGGATTTCGCGAGCACCGCGTGCTCTTGATGCCGCTCGGTGAAACCGCCGGCTTGCACGTCGGGTGCGAAGTCGCCGCGAGCGACCGGCCGCCGCTGCCGCGCACGGGTCCGGAAATGCTCGGTCGGGTGCTGGATGCCCTTGGACGCCCGTTTGACGGACTGGGGATGCTGCCGGTTGAACGCAGCATGCCGCAGAGCGGGATCCCGCCCCATCCCCTGCGCCGCCAGCGGATCAAAACTCCGTTCCAGACGGGGGTGCGTGCGATCGATGCGTTTGTTCCCCTCGGTCGGGGGCAGCGGGTCGGCCTTTTCGCCGGCTCCGGCGTCGGCAAGTCGACGTTGATGGGCATGATCGCGCGGGCTTCGGAGGCGGACGTTGTGGTGATCGCGCTCGTTGGTGAACGCGGACGCGAGGTCCGGGAATTCATTGAGAAAGATCTGGGCCCCGAAGGCCTGAAGCGGGCGGTCGTGGTGGTCGCGACCTCGGATACGCCGGCGCCGCTCCGCCTGCGGGCGGCTTACACCGCGACATCGATCGCGGAGGCCTGGCGCGACACGGGACGGAATGTGCTCTTCATGATGGATTCTGTGACTCGGTTTGCGATGGCGCAGCGCGAGATCGGACTCGCCATCGGAGAGCCGCCGGCGACCCGGGGATACACCCCGTCGGTGTTTGCGATGTTGCCCAGGCTGCTGGAACGCGCCGGCTCCGGCGAACAGGGCGCGATTACGGCGCTTTATACGGTGCTGGTCGAGGGCGATGACATGAATGAGCCGGTGGCGGATGCGGTCCGTGGCATCCTGGACGGACACATCGTGCTCTCCCGCCAGTTGGCTCATTTCAATCATTACCCGGCAATCGACATCCTCGAGAGTGTGAGCCGGTTGACGCGCGATGTCTGCGTTCCCGACGAGGTCACGCTGGCGGGGCGGGCGCGGGAACATCTGGCGATGTACCGGAAGAACGAGGACCTCGTGTCGATCGGTGCCTACACCAAGGGTTCGAATCCTGCGCTCGATCACGCGATCGCGCTGCACGATCCGTTGCGAAACTTTCTTCGTCAGCAGACGCACGAGCACACCGCGCGTGCGCAAACGTTCGCCAACCTCAAAAAAATCCTCACATGAAACGATTTCGTTTTCCTCTGCGGCCAGTGGCGGTGTTGCGGGCGCATCACGAGATGCGGGCCCGGGAGGCGTTTGGAACATCGGTACACGCCTACGTCCGGGCAGAGGAGGAACTCGCCACGACCCGCGCCCGGGTGGCCGCGTTGGAGGCGGAGCTGTTTGCGGGAAGACGGGAGCGGTTTTCGGCGGCCGATGAGGCCCACGCCCTGGCGGCGTATCGGCGGGAGTGCGACGTGGAAGGCGGGGCGGAACGGGCGATGATTGCGGCGCGGGCCGCGATGGAGCAGCGGAGAATCGAATTCCTTGAAGCCCATCGGCGGGTTGAAGTCGTGCGCCGTCTTGAGGAAAAAGCCCGCAGCGCACATCGCCTCGCCAATCAGAAGGAGGAACAGGCCGAGTTCGATGACCGGGCCGGCCGCCGGTTCGCGGTGCGTCAGCCCCTCTTCTCCTCATGATCGCAAAAATCAAGAACCCCGTCGTCCTGGGGGTCTTCAGTGTGCTGGTGAGTGTCGGCCTGGGGGTCAGCGCCTGCTGGCGGACGCTGAGTGTCATGCTGGCGCGGTCAGTGGTGGTGGCGCCAAAGCCAGAGGTTGAGGAGCTGAAACAGAAAGGATGGGATTTTTGGACAATCGAAATCGACAACCTCTCCAATGAGTTGAAGGAGGAACGGGCGCGGCTCCGGAAAAAATCCGACTCGCTCGACCAGCGCGAAGCGCGGCTTGCCGCAGAGGAGAAGGAGTTTGTCCGTTTGCGCGCGGATGTCGACACGCTCCGCAAACAGATTGGCGAGAAGGTGGTGGAAATTGGGGCGGACGAAGCCAAGAACATCCGCTCCCTGGCCCAGACCTATGCCAACCTCACGCCCCGCGGAGCTGTGGCGATCTTTCGCGAGCTTGATGACGGCACGGCGGTAAAAATCCTCGCGCTCATGAAACCTGACATCGTCGGCGCAATCTTTGAGGAGATGAGCCACACCGGAGGACCGGAAGCGCCGCTCGCCCGCCGGGCCGCCCTGCTTTCCGAAAAACTCCGGCTCATGAAATCGACCAAGTCCGGCAACGCCTCGTAGTCAACCTTAGCCCCCGCGTCATGGATGACGCGGTTCTGCGCCATGGATGGTGGCATGACATGCAACTAACACCGTCCACCCTTCCGTCTGATTCGAACCTGTTTTCAATCTTCGTACCCGCGGGTGCGATTGCGCCGGCAGGTTCGCCGGCTCCCACGGCACCGGCGGGAACGGAAGGGAGCTTTGACACGCTTTTCCCCGACTTGGTCTCTGGGGCTCCCTGCGAGCCGGCCGCGACCACTGGTCCGGCCCAAACCGAAACCGGCGTATGCGCCTCTCCTCTGATGGGTGTCTTGAGGGCGGGAAGATGTGCGGTTTCTGACCGCCTTCCAGAAGCTCTGGTGCAGGCGAACTCGGAAGCTCTGCCGCAAGTGAACTCGGAACCGCGGATCATGGCGGGCGAGATTTTAGACGACGAAATCACTCCCGCAGTACCCGCTGCTTCCACTGAAACGCCGCATCAGTCACGAGTTTGGACGAAGTCCCCGCGACTGCCGGCGCGCGGCGAAAGCGTTCGGCCTGGCACCGAAGAAACGCGACCCGGCGACGGCCGGTCGGTCGTATCCTGCACGACGGAAATTCCGGTGCCTCCTCATCCGGTCGAGATTGCCTCCGAACAGGGTTCCGCCCAGGCTCCCGTTGAATCGGCGGCGTCCGAAGGTCGTTTCATTCCGCCGATTCCTGGTATTCAAGTTGAACCGACATCGGTGCCGGAGGTTGCCGGGAGGGATGCTTCGGTCGGTGTGGTTGCAGCGGCGGGCACTGTCGCGACAGAGGTTCGTGGAAAAGCCCCTTGGACAACCAAGGATGAATCTCAGGTATTCCCAACTGCGGAGCGAAGAGCGGCCGAGGGCGTCACCGTCACGCCATCGGGACGTCAACCGCGGAATCCGAAGCTTTCGGGGCAATCGCCGGGAGTGCCCCCGACGGGGGCGAAGGAGGCCGACGCTGCTGCGGGAAGTTTGGCTGTTGGGTCGGCAACGTCCGGGAGTACGGCGATGTCGCCGGCGGGTGGACAAATGCTCACGGGTCCGGCGGGATTGGTGGTCGCGTACAGTCCGGATCTGGATGCCGATCAGGTTCCGCGTCCTCCGACCGAGGGTGGTGGAGGCATTCCCCGTCGGGTGATCACCCAATTGCCTGACATTGCAGCTCCTGTTTCTTCGGAGGAGGGTAGCATCCGACCTGGTGTGGCCGTTCCGATGGGGGCGAGCCTGCCAGCGGCAATGAGCGGTGGCGCGGACGTTCCAGCCGCTGTTATGCCGGGATCGACGAGGGCCTTCATCCGGCCGGCCAATGCCAAGGCTGCCGAACCGGTCGTGCTGCGCCACGAAATCGCCCGGCTACCGGACGGCGTTGTGGCCGACAATGGGGTGGGAAGGGCAACCGGTTTTGATTCGGCGCCCGATACCGGGACGGTCGTGGTGCCGGCGAACTTTGCGAGCGCTGAAATCGCCGCTGTCACCCCAAGTGCGACGAACGGTGCGCCGGGCGTGATCCCGCGGCCCCGGAGTTTTTCCTGGCCGATGGCGGCGATGCCGGAGCCCGTGCGCACGGACGAGGCTCCATCCGATCTGCTGGTAAGGATCGAGGTGGACGCGCCGCCAAGTTCAGTCTCGCGGAGCTCGGTTTCGGAGCTGAAACCTGCGGATCCGTTGGTGATGGAGGATATTTCCGGCGAAATTCTCACCGCGCCCGAAATCACTCCGCCGGTAAATACGCGGGCGGGGTTTTCGACAATGACGCGCGATGTTGCCGTGCCGCGGCCAGGAACGGAGGCGTTGTCTCCCGAGCGCGTGGCGTCGGCGACGGAAATCGGAGAGCAAGATGCCATCTGCGAAATCACGATCGAGCCGCGGCAGGCGTCAGTGGGGGGGGCGTTTGGGCGTGAGGTCGTGACGGCAGAAGTCCGGGAGCAAGACGCTGCCGGAGAAGTTCCTGTCGGTCGGCTCACGGCGGTCGCTCCGAAGGATACGGCAAATTCTGCCGCACGTCCCAGGGGAAACCCCTCCGTAAAATCGGATGTCGGAAGTGGCCGGGGAAAAAACTTTCTAAACGGCGGCACGGAACGACTTGCGGAAACGGATCCGGGACTTGGCACCGACGTTGCTAAACCGACTGCGACCATGCCATCCCGCTTTTTCCCATCCGATGGTGCGAATCGAAAGTTTGAATACGTAACGACCGCGCCGACCGCTCCGACGGGGATGTCGCCGGTGGTGGCGCCAGCGGCGGCGAAGCTGGAGTTGGCGCCGGTGGTGTTTGCCGCCCCGGTTTCAGTTCGAGGGGCGGTCGAGGCCGTTTTGCAGGTGACGGAGGCGGCCCAATCGAGGGAGCAGAAGTCGGTGAGCCTGCAGTTTTCGGTCGGGCAGGAAAATCTGGGGGTGCGCGTCGAATTGATCGGAGGGGAAGTGCGTGCGACGTTTCATACCGACTCGGCTGACCTGCATGCGGCCTTGGCGCACGAATGGCAGGCGGCGGCCTCCGGAACGTGGGGAGCGGATCGCGGCGTGAAGTTGTCCCCCGCGGTGTTCGCGGCGGTTGACGGCAACGCGCAAAACGCCTTTTCGGGTGACGCCGCACCCCGCGAGCGGAGTCCCCATTCCCGCCGGGAGCAGGCGGAGTCGCGTCTGGCGCGTTCGATTTCGTCCGTGTCCGGCGCGTCCCATCATGGGGAACCGCTGGTTCCGGCGATTGCGGCCCGGCTCGGTTTCGCTGGCAACTCGCTCCACCTGCACACGCTCGCCTGATTCTCCCATGTCTACGATTTCCGCCATCACTCCGGGCAACAAGTCCCTTTCGGCCGCCTTGACCGACAGCAGCACTTCGCGGGTGCCGCAAAAGGCCCTGGGGCAGCAGGATTTTCTCAAGCTGCTGGCGACTCAGTTTCAGACACAGGATCCGATGAAACCCATGGAGGACACCGCGTTCATCGCCCAGATGGCACAGTTTTCCGCGCTGGAGCAGTCCAGTTCGATGGCACAGAACATGACGTTGCTGCGGGCGGATCAGCAGAGGACCGCCGCGAATTCCTACCTCGGTCACCGGGTGACAGTCGATCCGGGCGACGGCGCCATGGTTACGGACGACGTCACGGCAATCGATTCCTCGGGCAGCGAGCCGAGGCTCGTGGTCGGGGGCAACGCCTACCCGCTTTCCGCCGTGCTCCGTGTGGCGCCCGGTTCAGTTCTCATTCCCGCTCCGCAGCCGGCTACCGCCGGTGGGGGCTGATCCTCCAACCGAAAAAAATACCAACATGTCACTCATCGGCACCATGGGCAGCGGCGTCAGCGCGCTGCGGACGTTTATGAAGGGGTTAGAAGTCATCGGCGACAATATCGCCAATGTGAATACAACGGGCTTCAAGTCATCCGAGGCCAAGTACGCGGACAGCTTCAGCAACATCCTGCAGCGCTCCGCCCCGGGCGGAACCGACACGCCGAGCACCGCCACGGTGGGGATCGGCACCGGGGTGACGCTCTCGGGGGTGGCGACCAACTTCAATCAGGGGTCGCTGGCGAGCACCGGACGGGAAACCGACCTCGGCATCTCGGGCAACGGCTACTTTCACGTGAGGAATCCGGTCGACGGCACGGAATACGCAACTCGCTCCGGCGAGTTTCGCTGGAGCGACCAGGGATTCCTCACGACCGCGCAGGGCTACCGGGTGCAGGGTTTGGTCGGCTCAAAGCTGGACGCCACCGGAGATGTTGTCTTGAGCGACCTGAGCAAGAGCACGCTCCAGCGGCAGTCGGTTTCGATTAGCCGGACAGGCGACGTGGTGGAATTCTACTCCGATGGCACCTCGACGACGACGAACCGGATCTTGCTGCAGACATTCAACGACCCTTCTGCGCTGACCAAGGAGGGGAACAATCTTTATTCCAGCCTGATCGCGGCCGGTCCCGTTGGCGCGAAGACGGGAGATCCAAAGTTGCAGGTCGGCGACATCAACGCGCCGGGCAAGAACGGACTCGGCACGATCCAGTCCGGCACCCTCGAACTGTCGAACGTCGATCTCACCCAGGAGTTTGCCAACCTCATTACCACCCAGCGCAGTTTCCAGGCCGGTTCGCGACTGGTCACGGTTTCCGATACGGTCCTTGAGGACGTCGTCAACCTGAAGTCGCGCTGAGGCTAGGCGCACGTGCGTGGCGGAGTGGCGTTCGGAGACGAACGCCCCCCGCCACCCGGTCACATCGTCTTTTGCAATTTCATCCCAAAGTCAGCCACTTCAACCATGCCTCCCCCTCCGAAAGCCGAAGCGAAGACCGAAGCACCGGCGGAAGCCGCGCATCCGGCGCACGCCGCCGCAACCGGCGGTGGAATCAAGTCCTGGCTGCCCGTGATTGCGGCGCTGTTGCTCGCGCCTGCCGCCACCTGGGCGACGGTCGAGTTTGTGCTCATGCCGCGGTTGCAGAAGAAGATCGCAGCAGGGGCTCCCGCGGGCGAGCACGGTGTCGAGCCGGTGGCCGCCGCACCGGCGCATGCGCCGGCGGCCCACGGAAAACCGGGCAAGGAAGGCAAGGAGTCGAAGGAAATCGGACCGGGATATGAATTTCAGAATGTGGTCGTCAATTTGGCTGGCACGATGGGCACGCGATACCTCAAGACGAGTTTCCTCATCACCGGAGCCGACGCGAACATCCGGTCGATCTTTGACGGATCGAAACCGAAGCTCACTGATGTCACCCTGAACGTGCTTTCCTCCCTCACACTGGCGGACCTCGAGGAACCCGGATCGAAAAACATCATCCGCGAGAAGCTCGTCGCCGCCTACAACCAGGCTTTGGGCCGCAAGGTGGCGGACCAGGTCTATTTTTCCGACTTCGTGATTCAATGATCGGAAAATCAGATCGCCTTCCGCGGCGGGTTGGCGCCGGTCCAGCCGCCGCCGCGGGCATCTGACATCCCTCCCTCCATGGCCGACGACCCCAACAAGCCCGCGACCGACTTTCTCGATCAGTCCGAGATCGACCGCATTCTCGCCCAGACGGCCGAGGCGCAGGCGGGTAAGCCCAGTGGGGTACTGGGAGCGGCCGCGGGCAAGGTGGCGCCCAAGGTTGAACCCTGCGACTTCCGCAATCCCGCCTTCCTTTCTGAGGCGGAACTGCGCCGGCTCCGCCTGTTGCATGAGGATTTCATCCGTTACCTCAGCGCGCGCCTGTCGCTCTACCTGCGGATGGAGTTCGGGCTGAAGATGGCGCGGCTCACCACCATCTCGTATTCAAAATTTACAGATGGATTGCCGAATCCGACTCACATCAGCCTCTTCAAGGTCGAGCCGCTGATCGGCGTGGGGATTCTCGACATCAACCCCCGGCTCGCCCTGACCATCGCGGACCGTCTGCTCGGCGGAAGAGGGCATTCGGTGAAGGCCGAACGTTATCTCACCGAAATCGAGATCGCGCTGATCGAGGACGTGATCCTCATCCTCCTCGAGGAGTGGAGCGCGCAATGGAAGTCGGAGCAGGATCTGCGACCGATGATCATCGGGCATGAGAACAACGGGCGGTTCCTCCAAACCTCGCCGCGCGACTCGATCGTGCTGGCCATGTCACTTGAGTGCAATTTTGGGGACTGCTCCGAACAGATTCAGATCGGTGTGCCATACTACACGATTGAGCCGGTCGTGAAAAAAATGCAGGCCCGCCGGCAGAAAGACGCGGCGGTCACCCAGACGGCCCGGCGGGCCGAATGGCACCCGGCGTATGACCGGATCAGCGTCCCGGTGCGGGCGGAATGGAACGCGTTCGAGCTGACCATGCGTGAGATCAGCAGCCTGCGGGTCGGTGATGTGATTGAAATGAAACAGACGCTCTGCACCGACACGCGCGTCTTGCTCAACGGCACTCCCAAATTTGTCGGTACCGTCGGACTCGATTCCGACCGCGTGGCCGTCCAACTCACCCGCAAACTTCCTCCCGAGGATACTTTCCATGGCAAACCAGATGGACGAAAAATCACTTGATATCGTACTCGACGTTAAGGTGAAGGTAACCGTGCAACTCGGTTCCGTCATGTTGCCGATGCGCGAGGTGCTCGAACTGGCGCCGGGTGCGATTGTGCAGTTGACTCAGCATGCCAGCGACCCGGTCGGACTTTTCGTCAACGACAAACTCGTCGCCTATGGTGAGGTGGTGGTGGTGGAGGATAATTTCGGCATCAAGGTCACCGAACTCGTGGGCAGCGTAAAAACATGAGGCACCGGCGCGGTCAACTCGTGGCGCTCAGTCTGCTTCTCGCCGTCGCGGGGGCGAGGGCCGCCGATGAGGACACCGTGATTTTTCCGGGTTCCGGAACATCCGGGTCGCCGCGAAAGGCGGCGGGGACCGATGTCGGATCCGTCACCTTGCTGGTTGGCCTGGCGCTGGCCGGGGCGGGGGGGTGGATGGTCTTGCGCCATCGTCGTGGGGCTCCGGCGGCGCGGGAACATCGCTCGCTCGCGGTCGATGAGACGCGCTCGCTGGGCAACCGGCAGTATTTGGTGGTGGCCTCATATGAGGGACAGAAATTTCTGATTGGGGTGTGTCCCGGTCGAATTGACCTCCTGGCTCCTTTGGGATCCGCCGGAGCGGCGGGAAGAAGGAACGAATGAGCACCGGCGTGCGCATTGGATGGATCGTGGTTCTGGCCATTGCGTTCGCCTCCGGCCTTCGGGCGCAGAACGAACTGCCCAAGCCTCCGGCTTCAGCCGCAGCGACGGCCGGCGGGACGGCGTCGCGCACGCCGACGGCGGGAGCGTTGGATGCCCCGTCGACCTTGCTGAAGCCTCCGGGCACTGCGACGCCTGGCGCGCCGTTCCGGCTGAATATCGGGCTCGAGGGAAACGGAGAGCGGGGCGAGGTCAGCGTGGCGCTGCAGATCGTGATGATCATGACGTTGCTTTCAGTGGCGCCGTCGATCGTTCTGCTCATGACGAGTTTCACCCGGATCGTGATCGTGCTCGGATTCGTCCGCACCGCGCTTGGCACGCCCAGCGCGCCCTCCAACCAGATAGTCGTGGGGCTTTCGCTGTTCCTTACCCTGTTTCTCATGGGGCCGGTCTTCGACCGGGTGAATGCCGATGCGTTGCGACCGTACCTCGACGGAAAAATCACGTCGATGGACGCCATCGACCGGGCCTCGGTGCCGCTGAAACAGTTCATGCTGAAACAAACGCGGACCCGCGATGTGGAATACTTTCTTGAACTGGGTGGGCATGGCCCCACGGCGGTCAAGGACCTGCCGATGCGCGTCGTGATTCCCGCCTTTGTCATCAGCGAGCTGCAGACCGCGTTTCAGATGGGGTTTCTGCTCTTCCTGCCCTTTCTCGTCATCGATTTCCTCGTCTCGTCGGTCTTGATGGCCCTCGGTATGATGATGATGCCACCGGTGACGGTCGCTCTGCCCTTGAAGCTGTTGCTGTTTGTGCTCGTCGACGGCTGGCACCTTGTCGTGCGCTCGCTCGTCCAAAGCTTTGCCTGACCGGCGCGGCGCGCGTGCAACGTCCTCCTTCTCCTTTCCCCCATGAATCCGGACCTCGCAATCGACCTTTTCAAATCCACGGTGATGTTTGCGCTCTACATCGTGGCGCCGTTTCTCATCGCCACGCTGGTGACGGGATTGATTGCGAGTTTGATCCAATCGGTGACCAGCATGCAGGAACAGACGCTGACGTTTGTGCCGAAGCTGCTGGTGCTGTCAGGTCTTGTCATGGTGCTGGCGCCGTGGCTCCTGCGGGCGCTTTCTGAATTCACCATCGCGATTCTGACCAAGATGGGTGGTTTGGGGCACTGAGGGTGCTGCCCTTTTTTCCGTTTCCACCCGATGATGTCCGGGAACCAGTTGCCGTTCGGTCGATGGTTGCCGTTTGATCCACGCTGAGTCCATTCATCCCGCCCCCCTTCGATGTCCCTTGATTACGGCTTCGCATGGATGATGGTGATGCTGCGTTCGATCGGGCTGGTCATCCAGTTGCCGGTCATTGCTGGTCACCCGTTGCCGATTCCGGTGCGGATGGGACTTTGTGCCTGTCTTGCCACCTTGCTGGCTGGAGTCGTCCCCGCGGCAAATACGCCACCGGAGGCGTGGGCGTTGATCGTCGCGGTCGCGATGGAAATCCTGCTCGGGCTGGCGCTGGGTTTCGTGGCGAGGATGGCGTTCGCCTCGGTCGAAATGGCTGGCCGCGTCATCGCCACGGAGATCGGATTGTCGGCGTCACCGGGAATGGGGGCCCCGGAACCAGCCACCGAACCGCTGGCCGCGCTGCTCTCAACCTTCGCGGTGGTGCTTTTCTTTCTATTTGGCGCGCACCTTTCGGTCTTGGGAGCGTTTGCCCGGAGCTTCCAACTCGCGGCGGCGGGGAAGGGTGGACTCAATCCGGCGGCAGCCGAGTCGCTGATGCGCGCGACGAGTCTGGTGTTGGAATTGGGGCTGCGGATCGCCGCGCCTTTCATTGCGATGAACTTTCTCATCACGCTCGCCTTTTCCATCCTTGGCCGGGCGGTGCCGAAAATGAACGTGTTTGTGGTGAGTTTCTCGGCGCGGGCCGTGGTGGGGATTACGTTGCTCAGCGGTGCGGGGGCGTTGATTGCCCGCTACCTTTTCACCGAATTTGGCGAGCTGTCGCTGCGCATGCTTCAGCTCCTTCCGCGGAAGTAACGGCGTGCGCGGCAAGAATTGCCGGCACGTTTCAGCGAGCTTCGCAGAGGTGACGTTGAGAGGGAACGGAATGTTTTAAGTCGCTTAAATACAAGTGCTAACAGGTGTTCAAAATTTGATGGCACTGGCGTTGCTTAGTAGCGCCGACGCGCATGGCCGATCACGATCAAGACCAAAAAACGGAGGAGCCGACCGAGAAAAGGTTGTCCGAGGCGTTTGAGCGTGGGCAATTCGCGAAGTCCCCGGAGCTGAACGTCCTCTTTCCACTCGCGGCCATGCTCGGGGTAATGACGCTGACCGCCCAGGCGTCGTCGCGAGAAATTGCGGAATATTCGGTGACGGTTTTCACCCGCTTTGCGGACACCCCGTTGGCGATCGACACGGTGATGGTGCCGGTGGGGGAGGCGATGCTCACGCTTGGCCGTTGTGTCGCGCCGATGCTGGTTGCGGTCATCGTATCGGTGATCTTGGCGAGCGGCGTGCAGAGCGGTTTCCGACTCTCGCCTCGAGTATTGGGGCTCAAGCTTGAGGCCCTTGATCCCGTTGCGGGGTTTGGGCGGATATTTTCCAAGTCGGTGTTGGTGCGGAGCGGAATCGATCTGCTGAAGTTGATCGCGATTGGCAGTTCACTCTGGCTCGGCGCCCGTGCGCTGATGCACGATCCGCTCTTCAGCGCGCCGGTCGAGGCGGCGTATCTCGGCCAGTTTCTCAACTCGGCGACGATTCTTTTCCTCACCCGCATCATTCTGGCTCTCGGTGTGGTCGCGGCGATCAGTTACGGTTACGAGAAATTCAAGATGTCACGGGAGCTGATGATGACGCGCGAGGAGGTCAAGGAGGAGCGCCGGCAACAGGAAGGTGACATGCAGGCCAAGTCGGCGATGCGGCGGATGGCGCGCCGGCTCCTGCAGAAGCAAATGTTGGCCGCGGTGCCGACGGCGGACGTGGTGGTGACCAACCCGACCCACTTTGCGGTGGCGCTGAAGTATGAACGAGGCATCGATCAGGCCCCGGTTGTTCTGGCGAAGGGCGAAAATCGATTTGCCCAGCGGATCAAGGCACTCGCGGCTGAGCACGGCGTTCCGACGGTGGAGAACAAACCGGTCGCACGGATGCTGTTCGCGCTCGGCAAGGTGGGCGAATCGATTCCGTCGGAACTCTACCAGGCGGTGGCTGAGATCCTCGCCGTCGTCTACCGCACGCACCGTTATTATTTCCATCGGCTGAAGGCCCGGCGGATGGAGGTCACGGAATAACCGATGAGCGCCACGGCCTCCAATCCGGTGACCGCGCTGCTGAAGCGCGCCGACCTCCTCTTCACGGGCGGACTGTTCATCACGGTTCTGCTGCTGATCATGCCGGTTCCGGCGATCATGCTCGATACGTTCCTGGCGCTCAACCTTGGGCTGTCGCTGCTGGTGCTGCTGGCGATCATCTATGTGAAGGATCCGCCGGAGTTTTCGGGTTTCCCGACCCTCCTGCTGGCCCTGACGCTCTTCCGTCTCGCACTGAACATCAGTACGACCCGCCAGGTGTTGGTGAACGGTTACGCCGGCCAGGTGATCGAGGCGTTCGGACACTTTGTCATCCGCGGAAACTACATCGTCGGTGCGGTGGTGTTCCTCATCCTGGTGGTGATCAATTTCGTGGTCATCACGAAGGGCGCGGGCCGCATCGCCGAAGTCGCCGCCCGGTTCACGCTCGATGCCCTCCCCGGAAAACAGATGGCCATCGATGCCGAGCTTAACGCCGGAATCATCGACGAGGTCACCGCCACCGCCCGGCGTGTGAAGGTGCAGAAGGAGGCAGACTTTTACGGCGCGATGGACGGAGCGTCGAAGTTCGTGCGCGGTGATGCCGTCGCCGGCATCATCATCACACTGGTGAACGTCATCGGCGGCTTCGCGATCGGCGTGTTGCAGATGGGCATGTCACTCGGCGAATCGCTGCAGAAATTCACCCTCCTCTCCATCGGTGACGGTCTGGTTTCGCAGATCCCCGCGCTGATCCTTTCGGTGGGGGCGGGCATCCTCGTGACCCGCGCCTCCGACAACCAGAATCTCGGCACCCAACTCGCGGGCCAGCTCTTCCGTTATCCCCGCGCGATGAAGATCTGCGCTGGCATGATGGTGTGTTTCGGCCTGATGCCCGGGATGCCGATGGTGCCGTTTTTCACGCTGGCGGGAATCGCCCTCTTTTTCGCGAAAATTCTGACCCAGCAGGAGCTCGAAACCGGTCACGCCCACGGTGTCGAGGCGGCGCAGGCAGAGAAAGCAGCGGCCAAGGCGAAGGGCGGAAAGGCGGCGGAGGGCGTTGCGACGCCGGCGCCCGCGGCAGCGTCTGGTTCCCCTGAGGATGTCCGGAAGCTGATCGAGGTCGACGTCTTCGCGATCGAGATAGGCTACGGACTGCTGGGTCTGGCGGACGCGAAGTCCGGCGGTGAACTCCTCGCCCGGGTCACCGGCGTGCGCAAGTCGCTCGCCCGGGAAAAGGGCATCGTTGTCCCCCCGGTGTCCGTGCGGGACAACCTGGAACTTGAACCCAACGACTACCGCTTCCTGCTGCGCGGGAAGCCGGTCGCCCGCGGTCAGTTGGTGCCGTCGCGGTGGCTGGCGATGAATGTCTCGGGCAGCAAGGTGCGCCTCAAGGGCGTTCCGACCCGCGAACCGGTTTTCAACCTTGAGGCGACGTGGATCGACGAGGCGGAAAAGAAGACCGCGGAGGTCAATGGCTTCACCGTCGTGGACCCGGCGTCTGTGCTCATCACGCACCTTTCGGAGACCCTCAAGGCCAATGCCCACCATCTGCTCGGACGCCAGGAGGTGCAGTCCCTGGTTGATCATCTCAAGCAGTCGCAGCCGGCGCTCATCGCGGAGCTCCTGCCGGACCTGGTCACGCTCGGCATCATTCAACGCGTCCTGCAGAACCTGCTCCGCGAAAATGTGGCCATCCTCAACCAGCCGCTGATTCTGGAGGGCATCGCCGATTTTGCCTCCCTGTCGAAGAACCCGGACGACCTGAGCGAACTCGTCCGCCGCCGGCTGGGCCTGTACTTCGTCCCCGAATACGAAACGCGCCCGGGGGTGGTGCGGGCGGTCACGTTCGATCCCCGGCTGGAACAGTGGCTGGCCGGCAAGGTGCACCGCTCGCCCACCGAGGTGGGCCTGGCGCTGGATCCGCTCACGGGACGCCACCTCATCGAGCAGATCACCCGGCATACAGCCGAACTGGTGCAGCAGGGGCAGCCGGCCGTGGTGGTGGTCTCCGCCGAGATCCGTTTGCCGCTGAAGCGTTTCTTCGAGTCGTCGTTCCCCCGGATGACGGTGCTCTCGTATCAGGAACTGCCCTCCGCGACCGAGATCGAGAACGCCGGCATCGTTGCGACGCCCGCGCACATCGCCCGGGCCGAGGTTCCGCTCAAGGCCGCCGCCTAATCCGCCATGTCCAATCCGCCCCAACCGTTCGCGCCCGGCGCCTACAAGTTTACGGTCAAGTCGACCGAGGAAGCGGTGAATCTCATCCGCGAGAAGCTGGGTCCGAACGCCCGCGTGCTCTCCGTTCGGGCGGTGGAGGCGACGGGCCTGAAGAAATATTTCTCCGCCCCCCGGCTGGAGGTCATCGCCCAGGTCGACACCCCCGTGTCCGACGAAGCCCCACCGGCAGCCCCTGCGGCCTCTCCGTCCGTGCTGGCGAATCCCGATGAAGACGGCCGCCGTGGGGCGGACGCCGCCGGTGGGGCGGGGTGGATGCGGTCGGCGACTCCGGCGGTGAACTTCACCGGTCTCACCGGGCTGCTGCGGCGCTCCGGCATCACCGAAGCGGCGCTTGGCCGGCTCCAGGCCGGGGCCAATTGGAGCGAACTCAACACGCTGCCGTTGCATCGCGCGCTGGCGGAGACGTCGCGCTTGTTGCGGTCGCACGTGGAGACCCGCCCGGTGCGCGCGCCACTCTCCCGCGCCGCGTTTCTCGGCGCGCCCGGTGTCGGCCGCACCACCGCACTCTGCAAGTGGCTCGCGCTGGAAGTCTTTCGTCGCGCCCGCGCCGGCCATGTGGTGAGTTTTGAATTTGATCGTCCGAATCCGCTCGGACCGTTGCCGGTGTTCAGCGAGGCCCTGGGTGTGCCGCTGGCGCACTTTCCCTGCGAGACCCAGGCGGCGGTGCCCGGTGGGTTTGTCTATTTTGACCTCCCCGGTCTCTCTCCCCGGCGTCCGTCCGAAAACCGCCCGCTCGCGGATTTTCTCGATCGGGAGCAGATTGTGGAACGGGTCCTCGTGCTCAACGCCGCGTATGACCGCGCCGCGCTGCGCGATGCGTACGCCGCCGGCCGTGATCTTGGTGCGACACATCTCGTCTTCACGCACCTGGATGAAGTGCCGCAGTGGGGAAAACTTTGGGACTATTTGTTCGATGAGGAAGTGACCCCGTTGTTCCTCGCAACCGGCCCGTCGCTCACGGGCGACTGCGAGGAGGATGTTCCCGGAGCCATTGTCCGCCGCACCCTTCCGGAGGATGAATCATGAAATTCGTATTTCTCGCCGGCGGATTCGCCGGATTCGTTGCCACCTCCGCTGGTAGTTACTGGGCCGGCCATCAGCCTGACCGCATTTTGTTCGATGGCGCCGTCGGATGCCTGGTCGGCGCGCTTCTCTTCCGCTGGTTCTGGACCGTTTTGGTCCGCGGCATGAGGGAAACCATTCTCCTGCGTCACGCCGCCGCGGCCGCCACTCCGGCGGCGGCGACCCCAACCCCCAAGAAATAACCATTTTTTCCTATGAATACCGCCACCGTAACTAACCCTGGCATGGATGCTACGCCCGCCGCCGCCTGGCGCGCGTATCAGGGAGTTTCGCCGGCTGCCGTCGATGAGAAGGATCTGATCGAACGGTATCTGCCCCTGGTTCGCAACGTCGTCGACCGGATCAAGCTCAATGTGCCCGCCCATGTCGACGCGGATGACCTCTACAGTGTCGGTATCACCGGACTCATCGCGGCTGTTCGGAAGTTTGACCCCAACCAGGGCAACACCTTCGCGGGCTACGCCGCGATGCGGATTCGTGGCGCGATCCTCGACGAGCTCCGCCGCATGGACTGGTGTCCCCGCCGGGCGCGCGCCCGCTCGCGCAAGCTGAAGACGGCGATCAACGACGTGGAGCAGAAGCTGGGCCGCGTCGCGACCGATGGTGAGGTCCGGGCGTCGCTCGGCCTGACCGAAGTCGAATATGCCAAGTGGGTGGAAGAGGCTAAACCGGTCACCTTCATCGCCATCGACCAGAGTGCGGATGGTGAAGACGGCCCCGGGGCCTCGCTGCACGAATTGCTGGCCGATGAGGCGGACAAGACCGGCCGCGACAATCTTGAGAAAGCGGAGATGCTCCAACTTCTCACTCAACGAATCGCGGAATTGCCCGATATACCGAAGAAGATTCTCGCCATGTATTATTTTGAAAACATGCGGCTGGCCGAAATCGCCGAAGTTTTCGGCCTGACGGAGTCGCGCATCTGCCAGATTCACGCGCAGACCATCCTCGGTCTGCGTGGCTGGCTGCAGCGCATGAGGGAGAAGTAATCGGATGCTCATTCTCATCGGAGCGGCCATCGTCATGGCGTCGACCCTCGGCGGGTTCATCCTCGCCGGCGGGAATCCGCTGGTGCTGTTGCACGTCTCCGAATTTGTGGTGATTTTGGGGGTCGCGGCCGGCGTGCTCGTCATTGCGAGCCCCGGCCACGTCCTGAAGGAGATCATCCACAAAACCAAAACTGCCATCGTCGGGAAGTCCGCCGGAGAGAAGGAGTTTTCCGATCTGTTGAAACTGCTCTACGAGATCTTCATGATCGGGCGGCGCAACGGTCTGATCGCGCTGGAGGAACACATCATGGATCCGGCGAAGAGCTCGATCTTTCAGCGGTACCCGTCGGTGCTCAACCACCACGAACGCCTTGAATTTCTTTGCAATGGCCTGAAGCCCGTGATCGACGGCAAGATCAAGCCGGATCAACTTGAGGATCTGATGACATCGGAGCTCCGGGCCAAGTCGATCGAGGCGGAACATCCGGTGCATATCCTGCATCTGGTGGGCGACTCGCTGCCGGGCATCGGCATCGTCGCGGCGGTCCTCGGCATCATCAATACCATGGCCGCGATCTCCGAAGGGCCGGAAAAGGTCGGCGAGAAGGTGGCCGCGGCCCTCACCGGCACGCTGCTCGGCATCTTCGTCGCCTACGGCTTCGTCAATCCCCTCGCGAACCGGGTGCAATTCAACAACGCGGCCGATGAGCAGTTCCTCACCTGCATCAAGTGCGCCGTCGCCGGGTTTGCCAAGGGCCTCGCTCCGCTCACGGCCGTCGAGGTCGCCCGGCGTTCGCTCGACAGCAATGTTCAGCCCGGCTCCGCCGCCCTCGAGGCCGCGCTCAAGGCACTGGCTCCGGCGAAGTGAGCGCGCGGCGACGTCTTCGACTCCGTACCTTCAACCCTTAACGTTTAATCCATTCGATGGCTGGCGGTGCATGGAAGGTGGCTTATGCGGACTTTGTGACCGCGATGATGGCGCTGTTCATGGTGCTGTGGATTTCCGCGCAGGATAAGGAAATCCTGATCGCGACGTCGCAGTATTTTCAGAACCCCTTCCGTTCCCCGATGGACGCCACGTCCGGCGTGCTGCCCTTTAACAACAACAAGACCTCGAACAGCGAGGGCAAGAGTTCGGGCAGCGACAAAGACCAGGATCGAAACAAGCAAATCCAGATGACGTTTTTGAATTCCGTCGCGGCGGATTTCTACCGGCTCCTGCATTTGGACGAGGACATGGCGGGCAAACCGATCGACATTCAGGTGACCACCGATGGCCTGCGGGTGACGCTGTACGATCGGGCGAAGCGACCGTTGTTTGCCCGCGATTCGACGGAGCTGACGGAGTGGGGCACTTTTGTGATGCAGAACATGGCATGGACGATCGAGCGGCATGGTTTTAGCGTGACGATCGATGGACATGCGGGGCCGGCGTCTGCCTCCGACCGGCCGAACTATACGAACTGGGAACTCTCGGCGGATCGGGCCAATTCCGCCCGGCGTTCACTGGTGCACTATGCGGTCGACGCGAAACAGATCGAGCGTGTGACCGGTTACGCGGACACCAAGCCGCTCCCCGGCGATGGGGTCGACTCCGAACTCCACGACCGCGTGACGCTCAATCTCACGCTTTCGGCGAAAAATCGCTTCAAGGACAGTAAACTCGTCGACAAACCGGTGCCAGTGGTCGCGTCGGAGCCCGAGAAACCCCCATCATGAAATCATTCCTGCAGGGCAAGTCCAACGGCGGTGTGGAGCCATTGCGACCACCGGTGCAATTGTCGGCGAGCTTTGCGCCCCGCTGTGAGGTCGGGCGGGCGGGGCCGGGTGCGGCGGCTCCCGGTGTGTCGAATGCGCAGGTCGAAGTCGTCAAGGAAGGCGACAAGGTGGTCCGCCTGATTGTGAACTGCGTCTGCGGCGAACGCGTCGAGATCGAGTGTCTGTATTCCGCCGGCCGTTGAAACGACGATGGCAGGAGTTCCGGCGTTTCCTGCTCCGCTTTGCGCCTACGTTCGCGATGGGCGCACCAACAATTCCTCCACCGTGGCGCGGGCGGGCAAGGTCGCGACAAACCAGACGCACGCGGCGATGTCTTCCGGTTGCATCATGCGGGTTCGCGCCTCCGCGGCTGGTGGTACTGGACGCTTGTTGAGCAGGGGGGTGTCGATGTCGCCGGGAAAAATGCAGCAGGCGCGAATGCCGTTGGGCCGCTCCTCCGCGTTGATTGTTTGGGTGAGCCCGGTGATGCCAAACTTGGAGACAACATAGGCGGCGCCGGCCTTGGCCGATGCCTGCTTGCCGGCCTCGGAACCGACGTTCACGACCGTCCCGGCACCCTGTTGGCGCATCGTGGGCAGGAAGGCCTGCACCAAATAGAGCGCTCCGTTTACGTTCGCATCCATCACGGCGACGTAGTCTGCGCGGGAAAGCTCCCCGAGCGAACGCTGGGGAATATTGTTGCCGGCGGCGTTGACGAGCACGTCGATGCGGCCAAAGCGAGTGAGAGTGTCGCGTGCCAGAGCGGTCACGGCGTCGGCGTTGCCCAGGTCGCACGGAAGCGCGACGAGTTTTTTCCGGATTCCGGCGGCGGCCAGGCGGATGGTTTCCGCGAGGGCATCGGGACGCCGGCCGACCAGTACCACGCGCCAGCCTTCGCCGGCGAACTTCAAAGCGGTGGCGCGACCGACGCCGGAACCGGCGCCGGTGATGACGATGACAGGAGAGGAAGGGGACTTTTTAGCCATGCGAGAAGGCGACAAGTCAGGCGGTTCGGCGCGCCGCAGGCGAGAAACATTGTGAGGTCGTGACGGCTGCCGCGGCTACGAGCCTCTCCCCGGGTGAGAGTTGCTGGCGCCGCTACCGACCGGTCGGCACTGCCTGGGGCGACCTGCTGTTGACCCTTACCGGCGAGCGCGCATTCCCATCGGACCAATTGCAGTGGTTTCTATTTACGGCGGCTTTCGGGGCTTTCACCTGTCCGCGAAAATCAGTTTCCTTTCCTGCCTCGGCCACCCTAACTCGGCCTGTGTTCGTCCTCTCTGCTAATTCCTCATGAAACGACTTCTCCCGCCGGCCGCGCTCCTGCTGTTACTGCTTTTCCAAGCAGCGCTTGCCCAGACGCCCATTCCCACGCCGGCTCCGCGCGGTGGCGCTCAGGCGCGAAAGGCACCGACGCCGCCTCCGATCTCCGCCAAGCCGAACGAACTCGCGAAGATCCGCGAAAAAACCGGGCAAATTGAAGCGCTCGTGCGGGACTTGAAAGGCGGTCGCGCCCAGCCGGAGCTTGTGATTGACGTGGAAGTTTACGCGCACGCGGGACGGATGCTCCTCGAATACCCCGACATGTTTGGGAACCAGGCGGCGATCGAGCACGCCTTCACGACTCTCGATCAGGGGATTGAGCGCGGCCGGCAACTCCAGTCCGGAACGCCGCAGTGGAACCAGGGCAAGCGGCAAATTCACGCGTACCGATCGGAAATCGACGGCGCGGTGCTGCCCTACGGCGTCACGTTGCCGGAAAACTACGATCCCACCAAACCGACTCGCCTCTACGTCTGGTTGCACGGGCGCTCGAACACGATGGTGGAAACCGAATTCATTTACGGTCACCTCAACCGTAAGGGAGCGGGCACTCCTCCCATTGCCGACCAGGGACAGATCCAACTCGACTGCTTCGGCCGCATCAATGGCGCCGGCTGGCATTGGGCGGGCGAGCGGGACGTCTTCGAGGCGATCGCCGCCGTGAAGAAGCGCTTCAAGATCGACGATCAGCGCATCATGCTGCGCGGATTTTCACAGGGAGGGGAAGGGGCGTGGCACATTTCGTTGCATCATCCGGACCGATTCGCCGCGGCTGAAATCGGGGCGGGCACCGTGTCGCGCACCGCCGAGCAGCGGCCGGATCTCACGCCTTACCAGCTCGCGACGCTGCGCATCTGGGAGAATATCTCCGAGTGGGCGCTCAACATCCACAATCTTCCCCTCGCCGGCCACGATGGGGAGAACGATCCGGGACAATTGGAGTCCTCGCTTCGCGCCCGCGCGCAGCTGGAGAAGGAGGGATTTCCCTCGCTCGGCGAACCCGATTTCCTCCGCTCCCAGGGCGCGCCCGGGCTCTGGATGGTATCCAAGGATACCGGACACGGCACGAGTCCGCTGGTCCGCGAGCGGCTCGACGCCTTCCTCAAGGAATGGGGCGACAGGGGGCAATCCTCGCCCGATCACATCCGCTTCCTGACCTACACCACGCGTTACAACCGCAGTTACTGGGTTTCGCTCGACGGACTGGCCCGGCACTACGAACGGGCGGAGGTGGACGCGCAACGCGCCGGCGGCGGGAGGTCCTATGCGATCACGACAAAAAATCTCACCCGACTGGTGCTGCGCGAGACGGGAAATGCCCGCGACATCCTGATCGACGGACAGGCGCTGAAGGTGAAGGGCGCCGCGGAAATCACGCTCGAGCGGAGCGACGCAACGTGGAAGGTCGCGGCGAACGGCGCGGCGTCCGGTTTGCACAAGACGCATGCCCTGCAGGGGCCGATCGACGATGCCTTCCTCGATCCGTTCCTGCTGGTCCGCCCGACCGGCACGCCCTGGAATGACGCGGTGAACCAGCAGGCGCTGCGCACGATGGCGCGGTTTGACCGGATGTGGGGGCGGTTCTTTCGCGGGCACCCCTTTGTGAAAGACGATCGGGACGTGACCGAGGCCGACTTCGCCAAGTACCACGTGGTGTTGTTTGGCGATCCGGGCAGCAACCAATGGATCGCCAAGCTGAATGGCCGCCTGCCATTTTCCTGGACCAAACAAAGTGTCGGCCTCGGCGGAAAGACCTTCTCCGCGAACGAGAATTTCCCCGCGCTGATCTATCCCAATCCGCTCAACCCGACGAAATACGTGGTGCTGAACACCGGACTGACGATCGACGACCGCGGCTATAACGGCGATTACGGCACGCCGATGTGGGGCGACTACGCGGTGGTGAAGGTGAACGCGGGAGCGGAGGTCCCTGATCTGGTCACCGCCGGTTTGTTCGACGAGAACTGGCGGCTGCCAAAGTAGGATCGTCCGGTTTCTGTCGTCTCGGGCTCAATCGCGACGATTACATTAAGCGCTGAGGGTTCACTCTTCAGCGCCAAATCGCGCGTTATCACGGCTGGAGATGAGAGCAGCCTTGGGGTTTTGCTCCTAAAATACACCTCTGAGTTCACAGCCTCGGCTTCCGCCGGAGTCGAACCAGAACAAGGGAACGCTAATCTCCGCTAATAAACGCTAATCCCAGAAAGCCGATGGTTTCTGATTTAGAATTCGACCTGGAGTTGGCCGAAAACAGTCAGCTCCGGACTCTTGCCGTGCGTGCATGATTAGCGTCGATTAGCGTTCACCCCCCAAAAAAATATCTTCCTGTTCATGGGGCTCTCAACTCTCAGCACTCAACTCTCAACTGAATTTTGGCTCAGCGCGCCTCGTATCCGGTCGTGGTCGCGGACTTGCGTCCTTGAAAGAGCATGTAACCGGGGCGATTCTGCCAGCTGGAAGGCCCGGCCAGCACCTTGCCGTGTGACAGCACGGAGTCGCGGACGAGTTTTTCGCGGGCGTTGTAGCTCGGGGAGCCGTCGCGGTCGCCGGCCTGAATTCCAAAATCGTTGCTCGCGACCATCACGATGTCGATGCCCTCCACCTCATCGAGGATGGTATCGATCATGCCGACGCCGGCGGGATTCTCGATTTGGATCATGATCATGATGTTGTTGTTCGCGTTCGTCGGGTAGCCGCGACCCCAGATCGCGGTGGCGCGGTTGTTGCCCGAACTGCGATGGCCCCACGGCTTGGTATTCGGGCTCTCGCGATTTCCGACCGGGAATTTGGCGAACATCACCGCATTGCGGGCCTCCTCCACCGTGGAGACCATCGGGATGATAATTCCGAGCGCGCCCGCATCGGTGGCCTTCTGGATGTCGCCAACGTTCGCCGACGGCACGCGTACAAACGGTATGCAGCCGGCTTTGGCGATGACCTCGATGAGGTTCTGCGTCTCGCGCCACGTCAGCGTGCTGTGTTGCATCTCGATCCAAATGAAGTCCTGCCCCTCGCAGGCTTTTTTGGCGGCCTCGAGATCCGGTTCGACGAGGGTGTTGCTGAAGATCTGTTTACCGGCCTTCAGTTTCGTGATGACGGTATTGAACGTCAGTGATCCCGGCGCCGGGAGCGGGGCGGTGCTGGCGGCCGGCGATTCCGCCTTGGGTTGCTTCGCGGGCTGCGCGCGGGCGGGAGACGCCAACCCGATCAGCGTCGCGGCCACAAGGGCGGCAAACGCCGATGCGCGGGGTTGGAACAATTCTTGGAGCGAAAAACGGCGTTCGCCGGGCCGCGCAGCACGGGACGGGAAGTGACGAGGAGTGGGGGTAGTGGGATGGCTCATGGGAGTGCGGATCACCCTAGGGGACACGCGGCTGCGGGCGCCAGTCGGAATCTGGATACGGGTGCCAATCCCGATGAATGCGGCAACTCCGGACCGGCATCGAGGCGAGAGGGCGTATCTCAATTTCTGGACACTGGGGACGCGACGCCCTCGTCGCGTGGTTCGAAACCGTGACGATGGCGACGGGGCTCCAGAAGTTGTACGATGGCGATGGATGCATATTTCGCCGGTCCAAGGAGCGGGATGCGCCCGGCGAGCGGTTGTCTTTTTTGCTGCGTTTATGGCGTGGGCCGTTTTTCAACATTCATCCCCATGAAGAAAACCCTTCCGATTGCCGCGGCGTTGCTCGTTGCCGGTACGACTGCCCTCGCGCTCATTTCTCCCGCCTCCGGCGCGGAAGTGTCATCGCCGCCACCGAAGGCCGCCAAGCAGGTGCGGCCGACACCGCCGACCCGTCTGCCCACGGCTCCCGGGACACCGCCGTTGACGGTGGCTGGCGCGAAGGGCGGCGAACTCCGCGGCGCTCCGGGCGTGAATCCGCCTCTCGGCGCCGAGGGTGATTTTTTGATCGGCCCGGACTACGCGCCGGCCCCCGAGTTGAACGTCGTCCCGGGTGTGCCGCAGGGGACGGTGCGGCAATTCACGATGAACTCGAAGGACAGCAAGTTCTTCAATCCCGGTATCGCACGGGACGAATTCGGCCGGGTCGATCCGAACAACCCCAAGACGCTGATCGTCGAAACCCACCCGATCGACTACCAACGTACGATCACGGTTTACGTTCCGGCGCAGTATGTGCCTGGCACGGCGGCTCCCTTCATGGTCACCCACGATGGACCGGCGATGGGGCGGGTTGATCAGACCGTGCCGCACATCCTCGACAACCTCATCGCGCAGCGGCGCGTACCCGCGCTGATTGTGGTCATGGTCGCGAATGGCGGCGGCGATGCGCAGGGTCACGAGCGCGGCCTCGAATACGACACGATGTCCGGGAAATACGCGGAGTTCATCCAGGCCGAGGTGCTGCCGCTCGTGGAGAAAACCTATCAGGTGACGTTGACCAAGGACCCCGAGGGACGGGCGACGATGGGCAGCAGTTCAGGTGCTTCGGCGGCCCTCATTATGGCATGGTATCACCCGGAGTGGTACCGCCGCGTCATCTCGTATTCGGGCACCTTCGTGAACCAGCAATGGCCGTTCAACCCCGAAACGCCCGGTGGCGCGTGGGATTTTCACGCGACCCTCATCCCGCAAAGCCCCCGTAAACCGATCCGGCTCTGGCTGGAGGTCGGGGACCGCGACAACTACAATCCGAATGTCATGCGCGATGGCATGCACGACTGGGTGGAAGCGAACAACCGGATGGCCACCGTGCTCAAGGCGAAGGGATATCACTATCAATACGTTTTCGCCCTCAACGCCGGACATGGCGATCGCGCGGTGAAAAGCCAGACGCTTCCGCACGCCATCGAGTGGGTGTGGCGCGGTTATCCTATCCAGGGGGAGAAGGGCAAAGTCCGTTAGTATTTCGGAGGCGACCGGGTCCGGTGCTTGACGGATCCACGTCACCGCTTCACACGGGGCAATGATGTCCCGCATACCCTGGCTCCCAGCCGCAATCGCGGTTCTCGCCTTCTTCGCCGCCACGAAGTCGGATGCTGCTCCGGTTCCCTTCGCGGACGGAGTGGCGCGGCAACTCGAGAAACTGACGAGCGACGAATTGCCCGGGATCGCGGTGCTGGTCGCGCGCGACGGAAAAATTGTCTATGAAGCCGGTTTCGGCTTTGCGGATTTGGCGCGGAAGACGCGGGCGGGGCCGGAAACGAAGTTCCGGATCGGTTCGGTGACGAAGCAGTTCACCGCCGCCGCCGTTCTGCGTCTCGTCGGTCAGGGCAAGCTGTCCCTCACTGATCCGTTGGAGAAATTTTTCCCCGGCTTCGCGCGTGGCAGGGAGATTACAGTCCACCATCTGCTCACGCACACCTCCGGGATTCACAGTTATACGGGCAAACCCGAATTCCTGGAGCGCGTCATCCAGCCGATCGCACCCGCAGAACTCATCGCCTGGTTCCGCGACGACCCGGCCGATTTTGCCCCGGGCGCCGGCTTCCTTTACAACAACTCCGCGTATTTCCTGCTCGGCGAAATTGTCGCGCAGGTCTCCGGAAAGTCCTACGCCGCCTTCCTGCGCGAGGCGTTCTTCGAGCCCTTGGGGATGAACGACACCGGAGTTTTCGTGAATGCCGCCCCGCCATCAGGCATCGCGCTTGGCTATTCGGTCGCGGCGGGCAAAGCCTCGCCGGCGCTCGACTGGGACATGTCTTGGGCGGGCGGTGCGGGGGCCTTGTATTCGACGGTTGGAGATCTCTTTCGTTGGAGTGAAGCGCTGTTCGGAGGTAATGTCGTGTCGGCCGAAGCGTTGATCCAGATGACCACCCCGGTGAAATTGCCGCCAGGCGTCGATGGAATGAAATATGGTTACGGACTGGTGCTGGCGGCGGTCGACCGCCTGCCGACAATCGGACACAATGGCGGGCTGAACGGTTGGTCGAGTGAACTGCTGCGCCTGCCAGAACAGAAGTGTACCGTGATCGTATTGGCGAATGCGTTGCCTCCCGTGGTCGGTCGGGCGCCGGCCGCAGTGACCCGCGCCATTGTCGGCAAATTTCTCGCCACCGAAATCGCCGCGGTGCCTCCATTGCAGGAAAACCCCGCGGTGGACCGGAAGACCTATGCCGACTTTGTCGGGCGGTACGATTACAAGGATGCGGTGATGACGGTGACGCAGGAAGGCGGCCGGCTGTTTTCGCAGCTCACGGGCCAGACGCGGTTCGAGATTTTCCCCAGCGCACCGGATGAGTTTTTCTGGAAGATAACGGACGCGCAGGTCGTTTTCCTGCGGAATGAAAAGAAGGAGGTCGTCGCGGCCAAACATTCCCAGGGCGGTAACACGCTCCGGGCCCCTCGTCTCACCTCGTCAGCGCTCAAACTCTCCGACGCCGAACTCGACGCGATCGTCGGCCGCTATCGCTATGGTCCAGGTGTCGTGATGACGGTCACGCGCGACGGCGACCTCGTGTTCGCGCAGCTGACCGGACAGCCGAAACTTCCGATCTTCCCGAAGTCCGCCACGAATTTCGAGTGGCGCGTCGTGCCGGCGAAAGTGAGCTTTGCCAGGGATGCCGAAGGCCGCGTGACTCATGCCGTTCATACGCAAAACGGCACGACGTTCGAGGCGCCGAAGATTAAGTAGGCCCTTCAGAAACAAAGGCGCGGCTGCCGGTCACCGATGAACCGTGGAGTCTTGGTATTACGTCCGCAGATGGACGCGATAAACGTGTCTCCAATCCGCTGGTTAGACCTGTTCTGCTCGTTTGCCGTCATTCCGAGGATTGTCTTTGGCGGGGTGGACCGTTGAATTCCGAAATCACTTTCTTGTTCTCCCCATGATTTGTCGTCTCTCCCCTGTCGGTTTCGCCGCGATTTCGTTCGTCTCCGTGTTGGCATTCTCTGGTTGTGGCAACCAGCCCGGGGCGGTCGACGCGCCGCGTCCCGCCGGGTCGGACGCCGTGGTGGCCAAGGTGAGGCCCGCGGCCGCGCTCGTGCCGAAAGCCATTTCGTTCAACGAGCACGTGCAGCCGATCCTCGCGGCAAATTGTTACGCGTGCCACGGCACGGATCCCGGATCGCGCAAGGCGGACCTGCGGCTGGATCGCGCGGAACACGCGTATCGCAAACGCAAGGACGGTGAGCCGGCCGTTGTTCCGGGTAAGCCGGATATGAGTCCGCTGATTGCACGAATCGAATCGCGGGACGAAAAGAAGATCATGCCGCCGCCGGAGTCGCACAAGACGCTCAAGCCGGAGCAAATCGCGCTGCTGCGGAAGTGGATCGCCGACGGCGCCGTGTACGAGGAGCATTGGGCGTTTATCGCGCCGCGGCGTCCGGCCGTCCCGGAGATTGGTAGCCGGGCGGGCGGCAGCTCCAACCCAGTCGACGCCTTTGTCCTGGACCGGTTGCAACGGGAAAACCTGGCGCCGTCGGCGGAAGCCGATCGTCGCACGCTCATCCGTCGCGTGACGCTCGATCTCACGGGAATTGTGCCGTCACCCGCGGAGGTCGATGCCTTCGTCGCGGACAAGTCGGCGAATGCCTACGAGAAAGTAGTGGATCGCCTGCTCGCGACCCCGCGTTACGGCGAGCACCGCGCGCGCTACTGGCTCGACTACGCGCGTTACGCGGACACCCACGGCATCCATTTCGACAATTACCGCGCAATCTGGCCCTACCGGGACTACGTGGTCCGCGCGTTTAATGCGAACAAGCCGTTCGATGTGTTTGTCCGCGAGCAGCTGGCCGGCGATTTGCTGCCGGCGCGATCGTTGGATCAACTCGTGGCGACCGGGTTTGTCCGTTGCAATCTCACGACCAACGAAGGCGGCACGATTCCAGAGGAAGTGTATGTGAACCAGACGAGGGACCGGGTGGAGGCGTTTGGGGCGACCTTTCTTGGTTTAACCACCACGTGCACGTCGTGTCATGATCACAAATTCGATCCGCTCACGCAACGGGACCACTACGGCCTCGCCGCGTACCTCGGCAACACGCTGGAGAAACCGTGGGACCTGAACATCGCGGAGCCGGCGCCGGTGCTGCGCCTGCCCAAGGAAGAAAACCGCGCGACGGCGGAACTGGTGCTTGGCAAACGGGCTGAGCTGCAGGAAAAACTCGGCGCCCGCCGGGCTCGGGGACGTGAGTTGGTCGCGGCTTGGCTGGCTGCGGGCAACCGGCCGAACCCGGTTTCGAACGATGGCCTCGAATTGCGCCTCCGCCTCGATGAAGGGAAGGGAGATGTGGTGAGGAATTCGGCGCCGCACGCGAAGATCGCGGAGTTCAAGGCGGACACCAATCCGTTGATCTGGGGCGAGAATTCCTGGTTTTGGCCGTCGATGCGGATGGATATTCTGACGCGGCTGCGCCTGGGGGATCTCGGGGATGTCGAGGCTGGCGACAAATTTTCCGCGGGTGCGTGGCTGATGCTGCGGGCCAAACCCGGTGGTGGAGTTCGCACCGGCACGGGCAACGGGACCCTGTTGGCACGCATGGGCGATGAGAAGCGCAGGGGCGGGGCGGGTTGGGATATTTATCAGGAGAACCTGCAGATCGTGATCACCTTGAACGCGAATGCGGAGGCCGGAGTTCCGGCTGGCGAAGGGGCGACATTGGCAAAGACGGCGGAGGAAGTGGCGAAGCCGTCGGTGGCGCCGAAACTGTCGGCGAAAAAAGGGGCAAAGAATCAGGCCACCACGCGGGCGACGCCGGCACCGGGGACGAAGCGGGGATTACAGGTCGCCTCGAAGCCGGGCGCGATCACCCGCGATGAATGGCTGCATGTTTTCTTCAGCTACGACGGATCGCGCAAGGCGGGGGGCGTGAAGCTTTATGTCAACGGCAAGCCGGTCGAGTTGGAGGTGAGGATGGATGCGCTCGGGCCCAAGGATTCGATCCGCACCGATGCGGCGATGCATCTGGGCCGACGGGATGATTACCAGCCGATGCGGGAGACGCGTTTTCAGGACGTGCGGTTCTATCGCCGCCAGCTGACGGCGGATGAAGTGGCGCGACTGCCATTTGAAGACCTCGCGGGGGAAATCGTCCGGCGGCAGCCGGATCCGGCAAAATGGACGACAGATGAGGCCTTCGTCGTCGCCGACCGTTATTATCTCAACGAAAAGGATCCGGAAACCACGGCCCTGATCGCGGCAGTGGCGGCGCATGACACGGCGTTCGAGGCGCTGACAAAGGATGGCGAAGCGACATTGATTGCGCTCGAAAAGCCGACTCCGGCGTATGCGGACATTTTGAAGCGGGGTGACTACTATGCCCGCACGGTCCGGGTGGAACCGAGTCTGCCCAAGATCCTACCGCCGCTGCCCAAAGGTATGCCCGCCAACCGCCGCGGTCTCGCCGAGTGGCTGGTGGCGCCGGAACAACCGCTGATGGCGCGGGTGACCGTGAATCGCATGTGGCAGGAGGTTTTCGGCCGTGGGTTGGTGGAGACCGCGGGTGACTTCGGGGTGGTGGGCGATCGACCCTCGCATCCCGAGCTGCTCGACTGGCTCGCGGTGGAGTTTCGCGAGAGCGGCTGGGATGTGAAGAAACTCTACCGGCTGCTCGTGACGTCGTCGGCCTACCGGCAGACGGCGGTGGCGACGGCCGATCGGCTCGCGAAGGATCCGGGCAACCGTCTGTTGTCACGTGGCCCGCGCTTCCGCATGGATGGCGAGATGCTGCGCGATAGCGCGCTCGCGACCGCGGGGCTGCTCGTCGAGAAGATCGGCGGAAAGCCGGTGCGGCCCTATCAGCCTGCCGGAATTTGGGAGGAGGTGGCGATGCCGGAGTCGAACACCAAGACCTATGTCGCGGACAAGGGCGAAGGCCTCTACCGGCGCAGCCTGTACACCTTTTGGAAGCGCGCCTCGCCGCCGGCCACGCTGGAGACGTTTGACGCGACTTCGCGGGAGGCGGTCTGCACGCGTCGGGCACGGACGAATACACCGTTGCAGGCGTTCATCACGATGAACGATCCGCAATGGGTGGAGGCGGCCCGGAAGCTGGCCGAGCGGGCGATCAAGGCCGCGCCCGCGCCGGAGGGACGGATGGACTATCTGGCGCGCACCACTCTGGCGCGCCCGCTTGAGCCTCGCGAGGTGAAGGTTCTACTGGGGACGGAGCAGAAGTTCCGCTCGAAATTCTCCGCGGACGCCGACCAGGTGAAGGCGTTGCTTGAGATCGGTGAATCGAAGTCGGATCCGGCGATTACGCCTGCGGAGATCGCCACCTGGACCCTCGTGGCCAGCCAGTTTCTCAACCTCGATGAATTTCTGACAAAGTGACGCCATCAGAGGATTGTCGCCGCTCCAAAACGATTCCACGTCCATGCTCCCCCATTCCTCCGACCAGCATCTCTGCTCCGATCATTGCGGTGAAAACCCGACGGTTTGGGATTTGCCGCAGGTGCCTCTCAGCCTGAAACGCGAGTGGCTCGAACTTGAGACGCGCCGGCACTTTCTCGGTCGCGGAGTGAAGGCCCTCGGGGCCGCCGGCCTCGCGACGCTGCTCGGACGAACCGCGCCGGATTTGCTGGCAAACTCGGCTGCGGGTGTGGGCGGCCTGCGGGCGCCGGTGCCCCATTTTGCACCGAAGGCAAAGCGCGCGATCTATCTCTTCATGGCGGGATCGCCGTCGCAGTTCGAGACGTGGGACTACAAGCCGGCCCTCGCAAACATGTTCGACAAGGACCTGCCGGAATCGGTGCGGGGCGGACAGACGCTGACCGGGATGACGGCGAGCCAGGTGCGGTTTCCGATTGCGCCCAGCATCTACAAGTTCGCCCAGCACGGAAAATCGGGACATTGGATGTCTGAGCTGTTTCCGAACACCGCAAAGATCGCCGATGAGATGTGCATCATCAAGTCACTCTACACCGAGGCGATCAACCATGAGCCGGCGATTCTGCAAATCACGACGGGCAACATGTTCCCGGGCCGGCCGTCGATCGGGGCGTGGCTCTCCTACGGGCTGGGGGCCGTGAATGACGAGTTGCCGACGTTCGTCGTGATGACGTCGAAGATGCCGCATCGCACCAACGTGCAGGCGCTGTCGAACCGGCTCTGGTCGTCGGGTTTTCTCTCGCCCGAGCATGCCGCCGTCGCGCTGCGGACGGGAGCCGATCCCGTGCTCTATATCAACAACCCGAAGGGTGTGGATGGCGATGTGCGCCGCACGATGATCGACGGAGTCAACGACCTCAACCGGCAACTCTTCGAGCGGGTGGGGGACCCGGAGATCAACGCGCGGATTTCGCAATACGAGATGGCGTTCCGGATGCAGACCTCGGTGCCGGAACTTACGGATTTCTCCAACGAACCGGCGTCGACGTGGGACCTCTACGGACCGAAGGCGAAGGAGCCGGGTACGTTTGCTTACAACTGCTTGATGGCGCGCCGGCTGGCCGAACGCGGCGTGCGCTTCACCCAGATTTTCCTGCGCAGTTGGGATCAGCACAGCCAGCTGCCGGACCGGATTAAACTTATGGCCGAGGATTCGGACCGACCGACGTATGCGCTGGTGACCGACCTCAAGCGCCGGGGACTCCTCGACGACACGGTCGTGCTGTGGGGCGGCGAGTTTGGCCGCACGGTCTACTCGCAGGGCACGCTCACGCCGACCAATTATGGCCGGGACCACCATCCGCGCTGCTTCAGCATGTGGATGGCGGGCGGCGGAGTGAAGCCGGGCGTGTCCTTCGGCGAGACCGACGATTTCTCCTACAACATCGCGAAAGATCCGGTGCACATTCGCGATCTGCATGCGACGCTGCTGCATCTCTTCGGAATCGATCATAGCAAACTCACCTTCAAACATCAGGGGCTCGATGCCCGCCTCACCGGCGTCCTTCCTTCCCGTGTCATCGATCAAATCCTCGCCTGATCCCGTGCGCTTCCTCCTCTTCTTCCTGCTTGCGACCGGTGGTGGCCTCCGGGCCCAGTCGACGTTTTTAGCCGAGCGCGTCGCTCCCATCATGGAGCAGCACTGCGTGACGTGCCATGGCGCGGAAAAGAAAAAGGCCGGCCTGCGGGTCGACACGTTTGAAAACATGATGCGCGGGGCGAAGTCGGGCGACGTGATCAAGCCGGGTGATCCCAAGGGCAGTGAACTTTTCCGCCGCATCATCCTCCCGGCCTCCGACGAGGATGTGATGCCGAGCGATGGGAAGACGACGTTGTCGAAGGATGAAATCAAGATCATCGAGCTCTGGATTGCCGCGGGGGCGTCCGCCACGAAGTTGACCGCGGAATTTCCCACTGCGCCGATGCCGGCACCGGCGAAGTTGGCCTACGTGCCGTTGGCGCCGGACTGGCGGCCGCTGGCGCAGCAGATTGCCGCGCTCGAAAATGAGGCAGGATTTCGGTTGGTTCCGCGTTCCCAGATTGCGACCGACGGCCTGATTTTGCGCACTGCTAGCGCGCCAGCGCGCTGCGACGATCGCGCCCTCGCCCGCATCGCGCCTTTGGCTCCGCTAATCGTGGAGGCCGAACTGGCCCGCACCAAGATCACTGACGCCGGATTGAAGACGCTTGCCGGGTGCGAGAATCTCCGCGCGATCGACTTGACCCGCACCGCGGTGACGTCTGTGGGACTGAGGTCGCTGGTTGCGCTGAAAAAACTGGAGACGCTCAACCTCACGGATACCGCGGTCGACGATGCGGGCGTGGCGCAGGTGAAGTCGTTGCCGGCGCTCAGACGGCTCTGGCTTTTTGGATCGAAGGCGACTGTGTCGGACGGGCCGGCCGTGGTGGATTCGCGGTAGGACGACGAGCAATGCTTTTGCGTTCCCGCGCGTTCTTCTTGCTCGCCGGAGCGCTGCTGGCGTTTTCCGGATGTGCGACCGCCACCCACGAACCGGACAACCTCGATTCGCTCAAGCAGGAGATTCGGAGCTACGTCGTGGACGGGCGATATCGGCGCGGGATCGAAGCTGTCGCCGCTCGGGCCAATCGGTGGATCGTGGAGCGGGCGGCTAGCCCGACCTTCGCGATTTGAGAGGCTTTAATCGAGCGGTTCTCTGTGTTTTCCAGAGGGAATCTGCTTGTTTGCCTGCTGGGCGACAGATAGTTGAAGGAATGCACTTTTTCGAGCGTCTTGTCGACGGTCGCTTATACCGCG
>CANJIU010000085.1 GCA_947474365.1 Opitutia bacterium
GTTTCCCTTTCCCTCCATTCAGTTCGTCCATCCCTGCACTCTAGCAATTCCATGCCGGACTGTCTTCACGTCCGAATTGAACGCTTACTTTTGTGTTCCCTCCGGCTTCAATGACATGCTCGAGGAATGCCGTTTCGATACGCGTCCCCGTCTTGGCGTCTTTCGCAATCTTTCGCGTAACTGTCAGCCCCTGATATTCGCCGACCATGACGACCTGTCCGGACTGCATTTCCGCGAACAGCGAATCAATTTGTGCCTGCGAAACGTGAAGGTGGCGGGTCTCTTCAGCCTCCGGATTTTCGGCGACCCGAATTCGAAAACGAACCGGATCAACTCCGGGAAAATTCCACTGCACGGCGGTGTAAGGTTTGCGCAGCCAAACCTTCGGAAGAAACCACGTTTCAGAAGTCGCCTTCACGCGATTGACAGGAACGCCCTCGAATCCGACACAGGCCCAGCGCCGCTGCCCGCGTGGCAATTCAGAGCGACCATGCTTGCGCAAATACTTCGCCACGTAGCGCGCTTTGTCGGCGGGAATTCGCTTCACGTTGATGCGTCCGAAGCCGCAACGCATGGCGGCCTCTCGCACTTCGTTCACATCCCACCGTTGCGGCGTGACGCAGTGATAGTGCCACCGACCATTCTTGCTGCCGGCTTCAAGGACCCGGACGCAGGTTCGATCCGTCTCGACGTGCCATCGAACGAACAATCGCCAACGACGCGCGGCCTCGGCAGGAGTGACGTCATCGGCAAACGTGTATGTCCACAGGAAGCAGCCGTCCACGACGTGAAAAAGATCTTCGCGGAACAGGTGCTGGATTGAGAGTTCGCAGGCAGCTTTTGATAAATCGGGCATAAATTGGTCCGTTACGTTGTTTCCTCTTATACAAGGTTAGGGGGCGGCAGGGCGCGCTGCGCGCGCCTCTGCCGTCCCCCCCAGCGCTTCTGTAAATCCGAGGTGTCCGGCGACGACCGGCTGCGCCTTTGTGCCGCTCGCCTTGTGGCGAGGCATCGGCACAATCGTCTCCCGAAACGCGCTGCTGTCTATCGGTGGTTTTCGCCCCGAAACGGCCGGTGTGTTTTTTCGTGTGCGATGTGCGTTGACGACGTCACAGACACGTGAATACAATAGGGTTAAGCGGGCGCAGAGACTAGTTCGAGTCTCTGCGCCCGCTCCATTTCCACGGAAGCCCCGGTTGACCTACGAGTTAACCGGGGTTTTTCGTTTCGGGGTTCTGCGGATAACGGCCGGTCACCATCGCGGCGCGAGCCGGCGTGCACACGACAGACGTGCCGCAGCAGCGCGTCGCGGTGCCCCCGAGCCGAGCAAATCAGTCCAGATTCGGGGTCTCTACCTTCACGCCAGGCCCCCAGACGTAGGCCTGCTCCTCCGGCAGCAACGCTCGATCGCACCCCAGGGTGCGAAAGTTGTGCTCATCGGTCTGGATGACGACGAGATTGGGTCTGGAGTGGTCGGCCGCGTGGACCGAAGTCAGCGTCCCCAGCACCGAGGTGAGGACGAGGACCGATTTCATTGGGTTTGTTTCCTCTTCCCCTTTTTTGCCGCGGCCGATCCCGATTTCTTGTCCGGATCGAAAGCCGGGTTCGGCGTTGGCATCAGCGCACCGACGTCCTTGCGCCAGGCGATGAGCTTTTCGTGCATCGCCTTCACCTTGTCCGGCTGCGCCGCCGCAAGATCATGTTGTTCGCCGGGATCCTGCGGGAGGTGGTAGAGTTCGAGCGCCCCATCCTCAAACCACTCGATCAGCTTCCAGTCACCGTCGCGAATCGCACCGTGCGGCGGGGCGCCCGCGCCGTGATAATGGGGATAGTGCCAGAAGAGCGGTTGGGTGCGCCGGGCGGCCTCCCCCTTGAGCAGGGGCAGGAAACTGACGCCATCGAGATGCTGCCTCGGCCTCAATTCCATCCCCGCGAGTTGCAGCAGCGTGGGATAAAAATCCGTGCTGATCACCGGCGAATCGCAGATGCTGCCCGCTGGGGTGACGCCGGGCGCAACGACGATCATCGGCTCCCGCACTCCGCCCTCATACGGCCAGCCCTTGCCGGCGCGCAACGGCGCGTTAGAGGTGGGCGCACCCTTCTTGGAGGAAAGCCCGCCGTTGTCGGACATGAAGACGATGATGGTTTTCCGGGTAAGTCCGTTCTTTTCCACGGCCGCGATCACGCGGCCGATGGCGGTGTCGAGTTGCTCGAGCATCGCGGCATAGACCGGGTTGTTCTGTACGAGGAGCACCTGACTCGCGTGCTCTGGGGCGAACGCGTCCGCGGGAGCGCCTTGCGCTTTCTTCCGGTATTTCGCGACCAGATCCGCGCGGGCCCCGATGGGCAGATGCACCGCGAGAAACGGCAGGTAGGCGAAAAACGGTTTGTCCCGGTGTTCACCGATGAACTTCACCGCTTCATTGACGATCCGCTCGGTGGTTTTGGGATCATCCTTGCGGTCAGGCACTGGCAGGTCGGACTTGGGATAGAAAAACTGCGCGCCCTCTTTTCCCTCGGCACCGCTGGAGAGGTCGCTGGGAAAACCCTGCGCGCCGGGATAAAACTTGCCGCCCCCGAGATGCCACTTGCCGGCGAAGAACGTCGCGTAACCGCCCTCGCGCAGCGCTTCGGCAATCGTCACCTCTTCGAGCGGAAGATGGTCCGCGTTGGGCGCGGATTTCAGTTTTCCCGAGGCCGCCCCCGGAATAAAATCCGTGATGCCGAAACGCGGCGGATATTTCCCCGTCATGATGCTGCCCCGCGTGGGCGAGCACACGGCACACGCCGCATAGCCCTGCGTGAAGCGCATCCCGCGCTGCGCCAGCGCGTCAATGTTCGGCGTCTCGTAGAACGTCTTCGGGTTGTAGCAGCCCACGTCCATATAGCCGAGATCGTCGGCGAGGATGAAGACGATGTTGGGTCTCTCCGGACCGGCGGCCCAGCCGCGGGTGATCGCGAGCGCCCACGCGATCCAAAGCACATATCGGGTTTTCATCGGCAATGGTTGTCGGCCAACTCAGTCGAAAGTCGCATCGCCGCCAGCGCCATCTCGCGCCGGCGCTCGCTCTCGGGCTTGCCGGAATTGCTGCTGACGCCGCGCTTGCGCTTCGCTTTGCCCTCGGCCCCGGGCAGCGACAGATCGAAATCGTTTTTCTGCGCGTCGCCTGGTGTGCTGCGCCCGCGATCGATGGTGGCCTGCATCAGCGTGGTCAGCCTGGCCGCGACGTCGCGATTCGCCGCGAGCACGTCGTTTGTCTCCCCCAGGTCCTCGGCGAGATTGAAAAGCTCCCGCTTCCCCGTGGTGTGAAAAATCGCCTTCCACGGGCCCTGGCGGATGGCCAGGTCGCCGGCCGCGGACTGATGCACGGTGGCTTCGCGCCCGCCGTTCCTGGCCGTGCCGGCAAACTCCGCGAGCAGGCTCACGCTGTCCTCGCCGGCGTTGGCGGGCAGCTTCGCACCGATGATTTCCGCCGCGGTGGCCATCAGATCGGTGAGGCAGACCGTGTGATCATTCCGCGAGCCAGGCGTCACCTTTCCCGGCCAGCGCGCGATGAACGGCACGCGGTGCCCGCCCTCGTAAATGCTGCGCTTCGATTCGCGCAGCGGCGCGTAGGCCCGGTGCTCCGCGCCGTTGTCGCTCGTCGCGATGACCAGGGTGTTGTCGGCAAAATGATTGCGCTCCAGCGCCTCGAGGAGTTGCCCGAGCATGGCGTCGCCCTGGTAGAGCCAGTCGCCGTAGTTCGGATCCTTCTTCACGAGATCCTGCGCGCCGCTTTTTCCCACATAGTCCGCCGCCGGCACGATTGGCTCGTGCGGGATGCCCAGCGGAAAATAGAGGAAGAACGGTTTCTCCTGCTTTTGCTGACCGATCCACTCGACCGCCTTCCTGATCATCCGCGGTTGGTTTTCCACGGCCTCGACGTGCGCCACCACCTCGTCCTGCTCGATGATCGTGCCGATATTCCGCGCATGGGTGAAGCCTTGGAAATAGTCGAAACCCAGCGCGGTCGGCCCGCCCGTCAATTTTGCACCGAGAGTAACCTCCTTTTCCGTGCCGGGTTTTCCGTCCACCCAGTTCAGGCCGAGGTGCCACTTGCCGATGCACGCGGTCGCGTAGCCGTGCTGCTTGAGCAGCGACGCCACCGTGAAACGGCCCGCCGGAATGATCGGCTTTGAAAATGTCGTCAACACTCCGAATTGCCCGATGCGCGACGGGTAACGCCCGGTGAGCACGCCGTAACGGGTGGGCGTGCAGACCGCCGCGCCCGAGTGCGCGTCCGTAAACCGCATCCCCTGCTGCGCCAGCCGATCGAGGTTCGGCGTGCGCAAGGCGGAGCCACCGTTGTAACTCGGCGGCTGCCCGAAGCCCATGTCGTCGAACAAAACAAAGACGATGTTCGGTTTTGCCTCGATGGCGTGCACCGGGGCCAGAGGGGCCAGCGCCCAAACGGCACCGAGCAGAAACGCGAACAGGCAGGGCGTTTTGATTGGTTTCATGAAGTTAAGGCGCACTCGTACTGGAGGGAAAGAGAGGAGGGAGAGTTGAAGGACGGCAATCGGCCGGAGCGGGACGGCCGACTCTTACAGGGTCTGCAGGTAGGTCGCGAGGTCGGCAAGATCCTGGGCGGTCAGGCCCAGTTGCTCGGCGGAAAACATCAGTGATTTGAAGCGGTTCAGTCGCATCGTTCTGATCCGATCGCGCGGGATGAGTTGGGCGACGCCGCCCATCGATTCAATCATCACGGGATCACTCAGGCTGCTCACCACCCCGTCGATCACGCCGCCGTCTTTCAGCTCCACGTGCGTGAGCTCGAAGCCGTGGGCGATGTCCTGGGACGGAAAAACGACGGCGGTGATAAACGACTCCACGCCCTGATCCTTCACCCAGCCGCTCAGATCGGGTCCGAACGCGACCCCGTTGCCCTCGATCCGATGGCACATGATGCAGCGGGCGGCCTGCGTCTTCCCGCGCGCGCGATCGCCCCTGAGCCGGGCGATCTCGGCGGGCGGCGGAAGCTGCGAGGCCTTCGGCACGTCCGGCGGGGCCCCGATGGACTGAAGCACGACCTTCTCCGGATCGTAGATCCCGCGTTGCTTGAGAATTTCCCGCGTGCCGAAGGCCTTCCAATGATCGAGGCCGCGATTGAAGAGCCACCAAATCGCCTGCGCCTTGATCGCCTCGTCCTTCCCCGCGGCGAAATCGCCGATGGCCGCGACGGCTTCGCGGTTGCCGATGAACGCGAGCGTGTCAAACGCGAGCCGGCGCTCCGCCGCCGTCAGCGAAGCGTCGCGGGTGCGCTGAATCAACCCGGGCACGGCTGCGGGCGGGAGCAGCCGCCACGTGATGCGCGCGAACGCGGGCGACCACGAGAGGCCGCTCGATTGCGTCCGCGCGAGTTCGGCCCAAACCCCAGACTCGATGCCGAGGGCGGCCATGCCACAGGCTTCGAGCAAGGTGCGGTCGGCGGCGGCGTCGAACTGGGCGAAGAGTTTGACTACGAGGTCGTGTTTCTTCGCCCCGTCGACATCGCGCAGGGGAATGGCGACTTCACGCCGAACCGCGGGGCTGGGGTCGCTCACCAGTTCGCTGGCCAGCGACAGAACATCGGCGCCGGCGTTCCGCAATGCGCGGAAGGCGAGCAGACGCTGCTCGGCGTCGGGATGCCGCAGGCGTTCACGGCAAAGAGCGACACCCTTTTCGCCGAGCAGCGGCAGGAGCCACACGGCGCGCGCACTAATCCAGCGATTCGGATCGGCGAGCACGGCTTGAACCGCGGGCAGCGCCTTCCCACCGGCGGCCTTTAGGGCGGTGAATCCGGAATAGCGCACGTTGGTCGCAGGGCTTTTCAGCCGCGCGACCGCATCGGCGATCGCGTCGCCCGTCGGCCGGGCGATGGCCGGTTTGAAACCACGTGGCGCAATCCGGTAAATGGTGCCCGACATGCTTTCATCGTTGTCCGCGTGACCGCCGACGCGGTTGTCGAACCAGTCGGCCACGTAGAGGGCGCCGTCGGCGCCGATCATCACATCGGACGGGCGAAACAGGAGGTTCTTCTTGCTGGCGAGCATTTCGGAACGAGGGCCGAGTTCGACGGCGGCGCCGCGGCCGAGCCTGGGGCGATAGCTGAAAATCACGCGCTGACGCGCCTCGGCGCTGAGCAACGTGCCCTCGTACTTCGCGGGCAATGCGCCATTCTCATAGATCGCGATGCCGGTCGGGGCGCCGGCGCCGTAGACGTCTCCCGACGGGAGCGAGCCGGGATCCTCCTGCCGCCAATGGGCGGTTTGCACTGTCTGGCCGGGGCGCTTGTCGGCATTCCACACGCGCTGGCCATCCTTGGAGAAATAGCCGAGGTAACCGCCTTCCATCAGCCAGGTGTTGCGGCACGAACCCTGGTCATCGTTGTCGTTTTGAAACATGTCGCCGAAGGACGAGAGGCAATGCTCGTAACTGTTGCGAAACCCGTGGCCGACGATTTGCACGCCGGAGCCGTCCGGGTTCATGCGACCGATCGCGCCCGCCAACCAGACCTTTCCGTCGTCGCTCGGCTTGCCGGCGTAGTCCAGCGGGTTGTTGAACCAAATCGGGTTGCCGGCGCCGTTTTTGTAATAAGTGCCGCCCAGCCGGAAGGTGCGCCCGTCCTTGTCCGTGACGAGCGCGCCGCAATTGCCCTCGTTGATATACCATTTGCCATCCGGCCCCGCCATCGTCGCGTGCAGGCTGTGGTCGTGGTTCTTCGCGTTGAAGCCGGTGAGAATTTCTTCGCGCCGATCCACGGCCGGGTCGAATTTCCCGTCGCGATTCACGTCGGTGTAGACGATGATGCTCGGTGGCTGGGCGACGACGATCTGGTTGTCGAAAACGCTCACTCCGAGCGGGGCAACGAGACCCTTCTCCTGCACGAAGGTGTGCGACGTGTCGGCGCGACCGTCGCCGTTGGTGTCCTCGAGGACCACGATGCGGTCGCCTTCCGGCCGGCGCAGCTCATGGCTGCGATAGTTCACGCCTTCCGCCACGTAGATGCGTCCCGCCGCATCGGTGTCCAGGTTGGTGGGGTTGGAGAGCAAAGGGGTCGTGGCCCAGACCGTGATCTCGAGATCGTCGGGCAGCGTGAAATCCGTCACGGGAACATGTTTCGGCCGCGAATCCGAAATGTCCGGCAGGTTGGCGAAGGCCGGATTGGTCGGGGCCGCGGCCCTCTTCTTGCCGCCGGATTTTTTGATGTCCGCGGCCAGGGCGACGGTCGCGAGCAGGCAGGCGACGAGTCCGAGCCGGATGGAGGATTTGTTTCGATGCTTCATGGAAAGACGTGATGGCCGTGACTGACGAGGTGAGGAGGACGTTATGAGGCGCTTCGACGGCACAAAGGAAAATCGAACCGACGCCCCGGAGCAGTGCCGTCGTCGAGCGGTTTTTCATCGAGGCGTTTTGGACGGCGTTGGACCTCCAGAACGGGGACGACCTAGCAATCGTCGAGGCCTTCCGGCGCGCATCCTAGGAGCCGCTCCTTCTGCGAGGGCCTGGGGGCTTGAGCGCGTATTCTGCTCCGAGCGAGAGCCGATTTTCGACCAGGCGTCGCCCCCCCCCCTGACGCAGCACGCTCTCACCCGGTCCGCGACCTCGTCGAAGCACGGCAATCGCTCGCCGGTCCATTCGTCCATGAAGTTCACCCGATTAACCTCGATCATGACCGAGTGGACGGCGGGGTTCGTTCGGTAAAACTCCACCGGCACAATCGCCCCGGCGAATGGCGTGTTCAACGCCACGCTGAACCCCGCGACGGCGAATGCCGCCATGAACGCGTCCACAACTGCGGTTGGCGTGTGGAACTTGTCGGTGCCGATGCAGATGTCCGGGCGGGCACGGTCTTGCACCAATTCGTCGGGAAGTGGGCGGGAGGGGAAACTGTGGGTGTCGAGGAGCAAAACGGTCCCTGACTCCTGCAACGACTCGGAGATCCTCGACGTGCCGTTTGCCTACAGCTCCAACGGCGACGCCTTTCTGGAGCACGACCGCACGGTCGCCACCGGCACGGTCACGCGCGAAATCCCCCTCGATCAATTACCCTCTCCCGCCGAACTCTGGGCCCGCTACTGCGCCGCCAAGGGCTACAATTCCCGCCAGACGGTCGTCGCCACCCAGGATTACTACGACGACGGCACCCGCAAGTCTCCCCGCTACTATCCGCTCTGCCCGGAGGTGAAACCGCTGACCGACGCCGTCACCATGATCGACAACGATTCCAACGGCTGCTTCTTCAGCTAAACCGTCGTCATGCACACCCAGGTTCCTGAAACGCGGCTGGCCATCGTCGAAGACATCGACGCTCACGGCTCCGCCAGCCTCACGCGTCTCACCGTGTTGAAGAAATGGTTTGAGCACCCGGGACGGCTGCCCGCGTTTGGTCGGTGAATTGCGAAACGCGCGGCCGGCCGGAAGGGCAAGACCAAGGCCGCGGCGGGCGCGTTGCTGGACGAGGTGCGTGCTCTACTCGGAACGACGGCGACACGCGAGGGCTTCCTGCGGGCCGTGGACCCGCGTGACGCGAAACTCCTGCATGACCGGGCGCGGAAGTTTCAAAACGAATTTGAGCAACAGCCATGGGGGCCGGTGCGCATCATTCATTGCTGGCCGCTCCTGTTGGTGGAGGAGGGATTGGCACTCTATCTCAGCTGCAACGACTCGCCATCGGCGGGCTACAAACTGGCCGCTGACTTTTGCCAGCACTATGATTCCCAGTACGGGAACAGCTTGATCGGCCCCAGCCGGACCAAGATCAGGGAAATCGTCCGTTTCATGTTCACCCTCGAAGCGATCGAAGATGACGCTGGTCGATAGAATCCCCAATGCCCCTCGCTGAATAACGCCGGATCGCGGCCGACGTGGAGCAACCGATGTCCTTGGATGCACATCCGCACTTTCTCGGCGACGTCAGCGTCCGGTCGGCCGGTCTTCCGCCCGATAGAGCAGAGACGGAGGCGGGTTATCGGGGAGCGTGCCCGGAGCGGCGAGGCGAATAAGACGGATCGAAATGTCATGGCTCCGCAGCAGGGAGCGCTCCCGCGGGGTCTGACACTCGTACTGGAAGGGTCGGTAGCTGACGGGGTGATCGAAGCGGAGGAGCGTGTCGCCGGCGGGAACTCCAACATACGAGCGCACGGGATAGAGCAATTGGGCGTTGACCAAGGCGAGGTCGGGACGTTTGACCGGCAACTCCAAGCCGACGTAGAGCGAGCCCGCAACACTCAACGTGCGCTTGGGGTTCCCCCAATGGCGCATCACCGCGATCTCAATGTCGCGCGGAAAAAGGCGCGGAAAGTGCGGCCAGAAATTCACCGCTGCGGCGGCGATGAGCCCGGCGAGAGCCACGGGTTGAAGCCGCGGCCACCGTTCCAGCAGGCGCGCGAGCGCCCAACCGGCGAGCAATGCGAGCAGCGGAACCAGAGGCTTGACCGTGCGGGCGTAGACAACGAAGCGCTCAAGTCCGCACGAAAACAGGACGAGCAGGCCGTAGGCGGCCACGAGGGCGATGAGCGTGCCAAGCACCCAGCGGGGCAGTGGCGCCCCTGCGCGCAACACGGAAAAAAACGCGAGCACGATGCAGCCGGCCGCGGTCAGGCCAAAGATCTCCTCGGAGTGAAACAAATATTCCCAGGGCAACGACCACCCTTCTGCAAACAATCCGAGGGTCGCAGAGCGAGCAAAGACCCCGGCGGCCTCCCAGTAGCTGGCGCCCCCAAGGCCCGCACCCCACGCGATCGGTGCCACCACCGCCAGGGTCGCGCCGGCCGCGCAAGACGTGGTGAGGCGCCACCATTGCGGTTCTCTCCAACACGCCAACAGATGTACGAGCCAGATGACCGGCACCGCGTACCAGTAGCCGTTGTAGATTCCGTAGGCGATTCCGGCAAGCAGGCCGCAGATTAACGCGCGAACCGGCGTCAACCGCCGCAACCCAACCTCGGCCGCGAGGAGGACGGCACTGAGGGCACATTCGTAAGGCACCAGATGCCGGGCGTAGTAAAACGACGTGTTGGACGCCGCCATGAACAGCAACGCCCAAGCAGACTCGGTCTCGTTCGCCCCGGCGGCCCGCGCCAGCCGGTACAGCAGGTAGAGATTCAGGGTGGAAAACAACGACAGCACCACCGCCCCGAGTGAAGCGGTGAAGATGATGTTTTCCGGCCGCTGCCAGTTGCCGAAGGGCGTGAACTAGGCGAGCCCGTGTTGTCCGGCCACGGCGGCCGCACCGATCCAGGGAAACAGGGCATGATCGGGCATCACCGCGACTTCGCGCACTCCGGCAATGTCGAAAGCCCGCAGCGCAAGATAGAGGCGAACTCCGCGGTTGTACCGCTCCTCGTCGATGAAATAAAACTGGCCGCCCTGCAGTGATAGCACGACCCGAAGCACGAGTGAAAAGCCGACGACTTCAAGTGGCAACCAACGGGAAAAAAGCCGTGATGGGGCGCGTTCGGTTAAGAGCATTTCAACACCAACGTCGGAACAATTTCATTTCGTGGGTCAGAAAAAAAAGCCCCAAGGCGATTTGGGCGGGAAGCGGATAGGAAGCGATGACGATCACAGACTGCAACGCTGATTCACGCGCCGCAAAAGCGGTAACAGGCCGCCGCGCTTAAACGGAGAGCCGCGGTGTACTTCGCTGGCGCGCGCCTCCACCTATAACGGTACACCTCGCAAACATCAGCACCGCGATCGTCCCCTCCGTGCTTACTTGTAGTAAAACCTAAACGTCATCTCCTGCTGGGTGCCGAGGGCCGACTTCATGTCGTCGGTCCACGGCCCGTACGGCATGCGGTCAGTGATGGCGTTCATACAAGCGCGGGTCGAGGTGTCGTCGGCACTAGTGTCCACCACGCCGATTTCCACAATCCGCCCCTCGTCGTTCATCACGAACTTCAGCGCGACGCTGCTGCCGATCACCGGGGTTTCCTTTTGTTTGAGGATCGAGCGCTCCCACTGAATCTGCACGGTGTCGATCATGCGCTGCAGATAGGCGCCGTAGTTGCTCCAACGAGCGTCGACCGCGATATTACCGATGTTCGCCGTGCCCGCTATCTTCTTGGATGGGGGTTCCTGCGACACCGGTTGCTGCATTGTGATCTGCGGCCGGGCTCGGGGAGTTCTTGCGTTCGATCGACCCGAACTCGGCTGCTCGCCTTGCGAAATGGGGATGACTGGGAACAAACCCTCTCTCTCGGCCGTGACGCCGCGGTTCAAAGCAGCTGGCGGAATGGCAGTGATCGTGGCGGCCGAAGTCGCACGGAATTGCCCGTCGGCGTTGATGGCACCCGTGACCCCGATTTCCTGTCCCGCACGAACAACCATTCTCTTCTCTCCACCGGTTTTGGCATCACCGTCTCCAGAACGAGAAGTGAAGCCGACGTCACAACCAACAGCGTCCAGGGTGAACACGGTTTGGCCGGTATCCGTCGGACGAAAGACAATTCGGAAAGTCCCGCAACCGGTGTCAGCCACGCCGGCCGGGGTCGCAACCGTGAGTGACGATCCTTTGTCCAGTTTGAGTTTCTTCACATTTCCAACCAGTTCACCCCGATTCAATGCGAGCGCGGCGCGCGATCGTGAAGGCTCTTCCACTATTTCCGCGAGCTTGATCGCTCCCGCAAATGGATCCTGCCGGAACTCCTGAAGGACGAGTTCAGTCTCCGCGCGAAGCTGCATCGTGGCGCCGTTCGAGAATACAAGCACCCCGGCAGAGTGGGGCCCGGTGTTAATCGTCGCCGTTTGCGGCACTTTATCATCCAAACTCAGTTCCGTCGTTGTCCCGGCGACCGTCATGGTCAGCGTCCCCGTGACTTTGGCGACCAGGACGAGACCGGGTGGCATCTGGGCTGTCGGCGCCTGGCCACGCATCGGCGCCACCACAAGAAGAGCGAAGGCGAACACGAGCGTCGGTATTACGTGATACATCGAATTTTGGGCTTGGAGCCAAGTTCTGTCAGACCGGTTCGCACAAGCCAGAATACCTCGCATCGGAAAAGCAATGACCCACATTGCGGGCGAGAGTCGACCCTCATAGGCCGCGGGCCGCCTTACTCAGCCCATCAACGATCGGGCGACCAACAGGACACCGGCCAGGAGAACCACCACGACAACCACGGCGATGGCCATGCCGTTCTTTTCGTGTTCATCGGCTTCAAGCTTTAACTCACTGCGGTGACGACGGCGGGACATGTCCGCATCGTGGCTGATATTTTCTTTTCCGTCTCTGCATCGATTGTCGGACAACGCGCAGGATTATCCGAAAGACGCCGGCTCGTGACGCGTGGCCATGCAGCCCACGGCGCGACGTCATCTGGGTTTCGACGAGATCAATTGGCCGCCCCCAGACTGGGCAACGTGGGGTCGTCGCATCGACCTGCTTCGCGCTTCGATCCCAGCAGGGTCGTTCCGCGTAGCGCCCACCTGAACTAGGGGTAAGCCCAATTTTTCTTCGGCAAATCTTCGATTTTACCTCAGTACGCCACTCGTCTTACCTAGCGAGCTACCGAAGAAAGCCCGAAGATCGACCGAATACCCACCCATTTCACAGTGTGGTCAATGGGGACCTACCCTGACGCCAAAAGGCTGGAATTCGATCGTTACGGTTGAGCGGAAACCCGCCCTCAATTCCCCGGTGTGACCGTCCCTGGGCACACCCGCGATCAAGCTCTCGCCGCACAACCCCGTTTCTCGCTCGCCCGACTGCGAAATTCCGGTCCGTCCTTCCGACTTCCACCTCAACGGATTCGCGCCGACTTTTCCCGCGCGGCCTTTTCCAAATCGAGGTACCATGCTCGCGCCCACTTCACCTCGGAGCGAATCGCGGCCGCACTGGCGCTTCGCGCGGCGGAGGACTCCCAACCGCCGCGATTGCCGTCCGATCCCGCGGGAGCCTTCAACCATGTCTCAATCGCGTCGAGCGATTTCAACCGCGCGGCCACCCATTCCCCGAGGCGATCTTCGTCGCGGCTGGGTGCGCCGTCCACTTCCACGTAAACCGGGGTGGCAACCGCACCGGAGAAAAAGCCCGGGAGATCCATCAACGGGTGTTCGTTCGTTTCGACCTGCACCGTAATCCACAGGCTGCGCTGCGGCATGAGTTCGAGTTCGACCTTGCTCTCCTTCGTTTCGGCGAGGGTTTTTCCGAATGAGACAATCTTCAACCGGGCCGGCCGCGTCGTCCCGGGGTTGCTCCGCACCCTCGCCTTTACACGGATCGGATCGCCCCGTTTGAGCGACAGCACCGAACCCGGGAGGCGATCGTTCACCGTGAACTCCAGCATGGGGCCAGTCGTCACAAACGTGTGACCGAGCCGCACGGCTTCGAGCCAGCGCCCGGAATCAAACGGCCCCGCCAGGTGAGCGTAGACGCGGGTCCCGCCAATCGTACCGCCCCATGGCACGTCGCTCCCACCCATCGCTGTGAGACGAAAGCCGAGATTGAGAAACTCATACCACGTGTTCACGCCGATGTAACCCATCTCCGCGATTTCGACAAAATCCACCAGACCGCGTGGCGCCGCCAGGCTCAGGGCGCGATCCGCCTCGAAGAACCAACGACGCCGGCCGACGTGCGCCAGGCCGCTGAGGCCACCTCCCCGGTGCACCTGTTCGAGCACGGGAGCGTACGCGTAGTACTTCTCCGCATCGCGGACCGGCGCGGCGATTCCCAGGTGCAGCGTGTGTCCAAGATCCTTGGTGCGCGGATCTTCCTGGCCGGGGATGATTGCGCGTCCGTCGGCAGCAACCGTGCCCATAGAGCCAAACCCGTACTGCGGATAATACGTTTGCCGGGCATCTCCCATTAGCAGCACGTTGACCGCATGCACGTCTTCCGCCGCGGCCCATTGCATAACGGCGCGGTCGGCAGCGGGACTGGCGCGCTCGATATGGACATGCCCGTCGCCGGAATACCAGCCGGCCTGCGCCATATTCACCCACCGGACGAGGTCGATGATTTCAGAACGGGCACCGGAGACGTCGACGACCCGCGTCACCGGCTCGTATTCCAAGCCCTTGTTAACCGTCAGCGTATAGCGCCCGGGCGGTACAGTGACGCGAAATCCGCCATCAACGAAGAAACAGGCGGTCCCCGGCGGATGGCTCGCCCGAAAATACGAGGATCCGAAAAAAGGATCCTGCGAACGCACCTGGGTCGCCGTCCAATCCGCATAGTGGATCAAATTCCCTGCCGCATAGAGGTAACCCATGGCCGCCAGATTGAGCGCGGATTCCGGGACGATGAGTTTCCCCGCAAAATCAAAGAAGCGCACGGCGGCGGCAGAGGGTCGCCCGGCGTCACGAATCGCCACCACCACCTCCGCAGCCGAAATGGCGGCCGGCGCGCTGGCGAGCAGCAGACACGAAACCATGAGGTTTCGATATCGCGTGGGCCCTTGCACGAAGGCCGCCCGAAGCCACCGACACCGCAAGCGGCCAGGTTGGAGCATTGACGGAAATCTGGAATTTGGTCGCACGTCAGGCAGGGGATTGTCGCGAACAATGACGTCCAGGCCAAGGTTTCACCGTGATCAACTTTTAGCGGTATGCCCTCAATTCAGTGCGGAGGAAATTCCGACCTGCAATCCACGCAACTCCGCCAGGCCGCGCAGCCGACCTATGATCGGATAGCCGGGGCACGTTGGCGCGGGGCGGTGAAAGTCATCCAGCATCATGTGCCCGTGGTCCGGTCGCAGCGCGACGCGCCAGTCGCGCCGCCCACGGCGCTGGCGGCACGCCTGTTCTTCGAGCAACGCCCGCACCACCGCCGGCATGTCGACGCTGCCCTCGAGGTGGTTCGCCTCGTAGAACACGCCGTCCGCTTCGCGCTGCACGCTGCGCAAATGGACCGCATGAATTCGCGCTCCCAAGCGGCGAACGATGCCGGCAAGATCGTTGTCGGCCCGCACGCTCAACGAACCGGTGCAATAGCAAAGGCCGTTGGCGGGGGATTCGACCATCTCCGTCACGGCCCGCAGGTCCGCCTCGGTTGAGACGATGCGGGGCAGCCCCAACACCCGAAACGGAGGATCGTCGGGGTGGATGGCAAGACGGACGCCGGCGTTTTCCGCCGTCGGAAGCACCGCCGAAAGGAAGAGACGGAGGTGCTTGCGCAAACGATCCGCGTCGATCATGTCGTAGCGGGCCAGCATCGCCCGAAAATCCGCAACGGTCAGTCCGAGGCGAACGCCGGGAAACAAATCGAGTGTTTGCTGGGTGAAGGCCAGCCGGGCCTCCTCGTCCTGCGAAAATCAAAACACCTCCGCCGCGGCGCGCTGCGTCTCGCTCCAGTCTTTTTCCGCTCCCGGCCGTTGGAGCGCGAACAGGTCGAATGCCGCGAATTTCTTCGGATCGTAGAGGAGCGCCTCGGTACCGTCGGGCAAACGATGCCGCAGGTCGGTCCGCACCCAATCCATCACCGGCATAAAGTTGTAGACGACCACGCCGATTGCGGCCGCGCCGAGCCGCTCCAATGTAATGCGATAGTTTTCGAGGTGCCGCTCGAAGTCCCCCGTGCGCGTCTTAATCGCCTCCGACACGGGCACCGACTCGACGATCCGCCAAGTCAGTCCCGCCGCCGCGATTTCATCTTGGCGCCGCCGAATCGCTTCAGCCGGCCACGCGTCACCGTAGGGAATTTCGTGCAAGGCGGAGAAAACGGCGGTCGCCCCGGTCTGCCGAATCTCCGCGAGTGAAACCGTGTCGGCCGGCCCAAACCAGCGCATGGCTTCTTCCATGAGGTTGATCATTGCAGGCCGAGATGAAGCGAAATCCGCCCCGGCTCAACGCTGCAGTTCTGCGGGCGATCGCGAAACTGTCCATCGCTGGATCGCAGACTCTCAGCCGTAGAAACTCAGTCGAGAGCGGAGAGCCGAGAGCAAAACCAAACGGTGAACTTCGGTTTCGGGTCGGGCGGCGCGCGTGTCTGCTCTGGAGATTGGGCTCTCAGCTCTTCGCTCTGAGCTCTCGACTGCATGGTCGCGGCTCAGCCGAACGTCCAAGGCCGAGCCGGGATTAGGCCATCGTTCGCTCTATGCAACCATGCGGTCGAATGCGCTCAGCTAACCGCCTTCGGCTCTCGACTGAAGTTTGCCCCTTCAGTACGCGGTGCTCGGTGGCCGCACGATTTGCCAGAGGGTCCGCGCCGTGATCTGCAGATCCAGCCAGACCGACCAGTGGGTGATGTAATACACATCCCAGTAGACCCGGCGATTGAGCATCTCCTTTTCCAAAATCTCGCCACGATAACCGAGACTTTGCGCGAGTCCGGTGATGCCGGGCTTGACCAAGTGCCGGGTCCGGTAGCCGCGGGTCTGCTGCCGAAATTCCTCGTCGAGGAGCGGCATATAAGGACGGGGACCGACGACGCTCATGTCGCCGCAGAGTACGTTCCAAAATTGAGGGAATTCATCCAGGCTGCGCCGCCGCAGGAGACGGCCAAAGGGAAAAATCCGTTCGTCCTCCGCCGTCGCCTGCTTCGCTTCGGCCGCGGCGTTCTCCGGGCCCACCCGCATCGAGCGAAATTTCAGCATCCGAAAAATCCTCCCGCGCTGACCGCGGCGCTCCCGCGCGTGAAACAGCGGTCCGGGCGCCTGCATCCGCTGCATCGTCCACACCCAGGCGCACAACGGCGGAAGGACCAACGTCACCACCGGCAACGCGATCGCGACGTCGTAGACGCGTTTGACGAGCCGGTTCAACGGATCCTCCAATGGTTCCTCCTGCAGCGTATAAAAATGCCGGCCTTCTTCAACCGTCGGCACCAGCGGATGAGTGTAACGCTCAGCAAGATTGTTGTGAATCAGGAGCCGGCAGCCCTGCTCCTGGCAGATGTCGATGACGGCGCGCGCCTCGTCATCGGTCGCCGGCAGCCCGAGGAGCACGACCTGCCCGACCGGTCTCTCCGTCAGCACCCGCGGCAGATCGGATAAACGACCCAGCACCGGCACGAACGGCGAGGCGGAACCAGCGGCTTCCGGATCATCGGACAGCAGACCGACGGGATGAATGCCCAGGGGTTCCTTGTTCGCGATCCAGTCTTCGAGCCGGGCAAAGGCACTGACCCGTCCGATGAACAGCGTGGGCAGATGATGTCCCCGCTGAAACACCATCCGGGCAAGCATCCGTGGCAGCCGGGCGTTGACCACCATCAAACCGAACCAGCTCCAGGCCAGAAACGTTCCCAAAAACAAGCGGCTGATGCTGCGGTCCTGGGTCGCAAACATCATCGTGAAAATGAACACCGCCATCAATCCCACCTGCCGTCCGGCAAGGCGCGCCGCGTCGCCGAAGTCCAGCAGATGAAATCTCACGGCCATCTGGCCGAGTCCACGCCGCGACAAGGCCATCCCACCGATCACGCACAAAAAATAGGGCAGCAGGTTTACTTCACGACTCAGCCGCACCACCGGCACATAGCGCATGATGAACTCGGCGTAGACCCAGAAGAAAATCCCCACGCCAAGCGTCGTCGCTCCCATCTGGAGATTGGCGAGGCCACGGGCCCGGGTCGTGATCATTCGCGTCGGGATATGGTGAAACGGGGGACGGGCTGCAAGCCAAGCGCACACGAGGTGCGCGAGCCGACGGTCCGGTTGTTTACGGCTTCAGGAAATGCGCGAGGAACTGAAAAGCGTGTTCGTTCGATTCGGGCGTCGGGGAATGATGCTCCCGGTTCGTCATCGCCACGCGATTCTCCAGACCGAGGAAACGGTTCACCGCGACAACGTGATTCAACGGGACCCAACGCGCCGGCCCGTCCTCCGACCCGCCGGAAACGAGAAACGGACGCGGCGCCATCAGGGCGTGCAATTCGGTCAAATCGTGCCCGCCCTCGAAAATTTTCCGATACGGACCCGTCCGGGGATTGGCCGCGGTCACCAACCCGGGCTTTCGTGTCCGCCCGGACTCCCATCCGAGATACCACGGCTCCCAGTAGTTCACCGCCGGCCGTTTCTCGTCGAACACCACGCCACCATCCGACCACACGGCACAGGCGAATTTCTCGTAGAGGCACGACGCGAACATGGACCATTTTCCCCCATAGGAATGCCCGATGATCCCGATGCGGTCCGGGTCGACCTCCGGACGCTGCGCCAGCACCGTGTGGCAGTTGGCTGCGATGTAGGCGAGATAGCTCAGCGGCTGGCATTGGGCACCGCTCTGCAAGGGATGATAGGCATCGTCGCCCGGCGTGCCGACCGAAAGCGTGACAAAGCCGCGGCGCGCCAACTGCAGCGCAAAGTCACGCCCCTGGCCCCGCTCCCCCGTCGTGAGCATTTTCTTCGCCTGTCCCTCCAACGGCCGGGGACCATCATACGCCACGCTCACCTCTGGGGCGTAAAACACCACCAACACCGCCGGACGCCGCCCCATGGAATTGCCCGCCGGCACCAGCAGAAACCCATGCTGCATCACTCCAGGGGCCACCTCCACTTCGATCCGATGCTGGGTGATGCCGTCACCCCGGTTCTGCGGTTCGGAGAGTTGCGTCTTGGGAGCGTCCAGCAGCGCGGGCCAAGGCCCCAATTGTCCATGCCAATAGGCGAGAATCTCCGCCCGGCGCGCCGGCCACTCCGCGGCGCTCGCCACCGGACGCCCGTCGTAAAATCTGAGCGGCGAGGGATACTTGCCCAAGTCGCCGGCGAACTCCTTTGGCGGCGAGAAGAACCGCCGCAGGTCGGATGGAACCTCGGACGCCTTCGCCCAGGCGGCGAAAAGCGGGGTCACGGCGAAAGCCGCCAGCAAAGGGAGTGGGCACTTCATGGTTAGCGAATGGGAGAAACAGAAGCCGAAGAACGAGAACTCCGGTCGCAAAGGCTCAAAAGATGTCGACCAGAGTGCAAGACAGCGCGTTGGGAGCGCACCGACCGTCGGACGATCGTGGTCTTTTTTGCGTGCCTAACCCAGGCCGTTTCTGGCTTACTGCCCGTTCCCTTTTAACTTCCAATGAACATTCACGAGTATCAGGCCAAGGCGCTCTTCGAAAAATTCGGCGTTCCCGTCCCCAAGGGCGCCGCTGCCACCACGCTGGAGGGCTGCGCCAGCGCCCTCGCCCAACTACCTGAAGGGCCGACGATGGTGAAGTCGCAGATTCATGCCGGCGGACGCGGCAAGGGAACGTTCACCGACGGGTTCAAGGGCGGCGTCAAGTTCTGCAAGACCAAGCAGGACGCGCAGGCCATGGCCGCCAACATGCTCGGCAAGACGCTGGTCACCGTCCAGACCGGCCCGGCCGGCCGCAAGGTCCAGACCGTCTATTTCACCGTCGCAAGTGAGATCAAAAAGGAATACTACCTCGCCATTCTCCTCGACCGCGCCTCGTCCAAACCCGTCATCGTCGCGTCCACCGAAGGCGGCGTGGAGATCGAAAAGGTCGCCCACGACACTCCGGAGAAGATTCACAAGGTCATCGTCGATCCCGCCTACGGGCTCGCGGACTTCCAAGTCCGGGACCTGATCTTCAAGCTCGGGTTCACCGGAGCCGAGGCGAAGAACGCCGGGAAGCTCATCCGCAACCTTTACACGATGTATTGGGAGACCGACGCCGCGATGGTCGAAGTCAACCCGCTCATCACGACGCCGACCGGTGACGTGCTCGCGCTCGACGCCAAGGTCTCCTTCGACTCCAACGCGCTCTACCGGCATCCGGAGATCGTCGCGTTGCGCGATCTGAACGAGGAAGACCCGAAGGAGATTGAGGCGTCCAAGTACTCGCTCAGCTACATTGCGCTCGACGGCAACATCGCCTGCCTCGTCAACGGCGCGGGCCTTGCGATGAGCACGATGGACATCATCCAGCACTTCGGCGGCACCCCGGCGAACTTCCTGGACGTCGGCGGCGGCGCGTCAAAGGAACAGGTGGTCGCGGCGTTCAAGATCATCCTCGGGGATCCGAACGTGAAGGGGATCCTGGTGAACATTTTCGGCGGCATCATGGACTGCAACGTGATCGCCCAGGGCATCGTCGAAGCAGTCAAGGAAGTCGGCCTCAAGCTCCCGCTCGTCGTCCGCCTTGAGGGCAACAACGTCGCGGCGGGCAAGGCCACACTCAACGCCTCGGGTCTCACACTCGTCTCCGGCGACACGATGGCCGACGCCGCGCAGAAAATCGTGAAACTGGTGGCGTAACCACCTTGGTTGAGATCGGAGTGCCGGGCATTGCGAGGTTCCCCCTCCGGCCCGGCCCAAGTCGCTCTCAACCCCCAATCCTCAACTCTCAACATTTCCAGCCATGGCCATTCTCATCACTCCCGAAACCAAGATTCTCATCCAAGGCATCACCGGCGAATTCGGCGCCCGCCACACCAAGCTCTCGCTCGACTACGGCACCCGCGTCGTCGCCGGAGTCACTCCCGGCAAGGGCGGCCAGTTCTTCGAACATGCCGGGCAAAAGGTCCCGATTTTCAATTCCGTCGCCGAGGCCGCCCAGGCCACCGGCGCGACCGTTTCAGCGATCTTCGTACCGCCGCCGTTTGCCGCGGACGCGATACTCGAAGGTGTGGACGCCGGCCTGGATCTCGCCGTCGCGATCACCGAGGGCATCCCGGTGCGTGACATGGTCCGCGTAAAGCGCGCCATGCAGGGGAAAAAGACCCGCCTCCTCGGACCGAACTGCCCGGGAATCGTGACTCCCGGCACCGGCGAAGGCTCGAAGGGCGGCTGCCGCATCGGCATCGCCCCCGGTTACATCCACAAGCGCGGCCACGTCGGAGTGGTGTCCCGCTCAGGTACGTTGACCTATGAGGCCGTGTTCCAACTCACCTCGAAAAACATCGGCCAAACCACGTGCGTCGGTATCGGTGGGGATCCCGTCAACGGGACCTCGCACCTCGACGTGATCAAACTCTTCAACGCCGACCCCGAGACGCATGGCATCATCATGATCGGCGAAATCGGCGGTACCGCCGAGGTCGAGGCCGCACGCTGGATCAAGGACAACTGCAAGAAACCCGTCGCCGGTTTCATCGCCGGAGCGACGGCACCCGCCGGCCGACGGATGGGACATGCCGGAGCGATCGTCGGGGGAGCCGAGGACACCGCCGCGGCGAAAATCGCCGTCTTCAAGGAATGCGGCATCGAAGTGGCGGCAACCCCGAGCGAAATGGCCGATGCGCTGCTGCGGGCCGCGAAAGCCAAGGGCGTGACACTCAGCTGATATTTCGAGAAACAAGCGAAGCCCGCGCGTTTTGTTTCGCGCGGGCTTTTTTGTGTCCCAATGCCACGATGACGCCGGCTCATTCCGCAAGTGCCCGCGCCGCCCGGCCTCAGCTCGTCGCGCGTTGCGCCAGCACCACCGGGCGCTCGCGGCGGAAGCGCAGCCGCACCCGGTCGAGCCACAGATAAACCACCGGCACCGTGTAGAGCGTCAGCAACTGGCTCACCACGAGTCCACCAACAATGGCGATGCCGAGCGGCCGGCGCATTTCGACGCCCTCGCCCGTGGCGAGCACGAGCGGGAGGGCGCCGAGCAGGGCCGCACAATTTGTCATCAGAATAGGTCGGAGCCGGAGCTGAGCCGCCTCGAAAATCGCCTCGCGCGGGCTGAGCTCATTGCGCCGTTCCGTGGCGATCGCAAAATCGATCATCAGAATCGCGTTCTTCATCACGATGCCGATCAGCAGGAACAATCCCAACAGCGCGACGAGCGAGAACTCCGTGCCCGTGAGCCAGAGCGCCAACAACGCACCGAGGCCGGCCGATGGCAGCGTGGAGAGAATCGTCAGGGGATGGACCAAGCTCTCGTAAAGGACTCCCAACACAAGGTACACGATGACGAGCACGCCCAGGATGAGCAGCGGCTGCGCCTGCATGCTCCGTTGGAAACTTGACGACGTCCCACCCAACTGGACCTGGATGTCCGTCGGCACCATGATCCGGGCCGTCGCCCGGTTGATCGCCTCAAGGCCCGCCTCAAGAGAAACGTCCGGAGCGAGCGCAAACGAGATGTACTGGGACGCGAACATGCTGCGATGCCGCACCCGATCGTCGATCATCGAATTTTCAAAACGCGTAAACGCCGAGAGCGGCACGCGGGAGCCATCCGCCGCAACCACCTGGACCTTGTCGAGCACCGTCGTGTCCGCCGTATACTGGGGCTCCAGCTCCATGATCACGCGATATTGGTTCAGTCGATCATAGAGGGTCGCAATCTGCCGCTGGCTGAAGGAATTGTTTAGTACGCCAGAAACCAACTGCATGTCCACCCCGAGGCGGCGCGCGGCCTCCCGATCGATTTGGAGCATGACCCGCTGGGACCCGCTGTCCGAAACCGTCTCGACGTCGGCCAACTCGTCCAGGTCCTGCATGGCCACGGAAATTTTCGGCGCCCATTTGCGCAGCAACGGGAGTTCATTCGCCATCAGCACAAGATAATACGATCCTGAGCTGGACCCCCGGGGCGCGTCCATGTCCTGTTCAACGTAGGCGTAAAACTGACCGCCGGCCACCGGTGGCGTCGACAGTCGGAGCCGGTTCACGACGTCCTGGGCGGAAACCTTTCGCTCCGCGAGCGGCTTCAGACGAATGGTCATGCGTGAGTTCTGCAGACCGTTGCTGCCGCCCGAGGTCCCGATCACGTCCTTCACCGCCGGGTCCTCCATTACCATCCGGCGGTAGACGTCGACCTTTGGCTGCATCACCTGATAAGAAAACGAGTCGTCGCCGCGCGCAAAACCCGACAGCTGCCCGGTGTCCTGCGGCGGCAGAAATCCCTTTGGAATCCGGATGTAGAGCGTGACGTTGAGTGCGATCGTTCCGACCATGACGATCATCATCAGCGTCGAGTGCCGGAGCGCCCAGCTGAGTGATTGGGCATAACGCGCCCGCACCGCGTCGAATGTGCGCTCGGTCATTTGCCGGAACCGGCCAGCCGGTTGCTCCTCTTTCTTCACGAGCAACCGAGCACACAGGCTCGGAGTCAGGGTGAGCGAAACCGCAAGGGAAACGAGCATCGCCGCCGCCAAGGTGATCGAGAATTCGCGGAACAGCCGTTCGACGATCCCACCCATAAACAAAATTGAGACGAACACCGCCACCAGCGAAAGGTTCATCGCCAGCAACGTGAACCCCACCTCGCCCGAACCGCGCATCGCCGCCCGGAAAGGAGACAACCCCCGCTCGATGTGCCGGGAAATGTTTTCAAGCACGACGATTGCATCGTCCACCACGAGTCCCGCGGCCACGATCAGCGCCATCAATGAGAGGTTGTTCAGCGAAAATCCATAGAGATACATGATCGCGAACGTGCCGACAATCGACACCGGTATGGCGAGACACGGGATCAACGCGGCCCGGGCGCTGCCCAAAAACAAAAACACCACGAGCATCACGAGGCCGGACGCGATCATCAGCGTCTTTTGCGATTCATGCAGCGTGGCGCGGATGCCGGGCGAACGATCCATCACTACCGCCAGACCCGCGTCGGCCGGTACGAGCGCACGCAGCGCCGGCAACTGGCGGTTGATCGCGTCGATCGTCGCGATGATGTTGGCGCCGGGCTGCCGGCTCACATACAGCAGCACGGCGGGCTGGTCGTTGTGAAAGCCGGCACTGTAACGATCCTCGACCGAGTCGGTGACCTTCGCCACGTCGCCGAGGCGCACGGGCGCGCCGTCACGATACCGAATGACGAGCGGCCGATACTCCGCGGCGCGCCGGAGCTGGTTGCTGATCTGCACCTCCCACTGGCGGTCGCCGTCCTCCACCGTGCCGCGGGGCCGCAGCGAATTGGTGTTGCTGATTGCACGGCGCACCTCGTCGAGCGCGATCCCGTGGTGGGAAAGCGCGTGCGGGTTCAATTGCACGCGGACCGCCGGCAACGAACTGCCTCCCACCGTCACCTCGCCGACCCCGGAGATTTGCGAAATTTTCTGCGCCAGAATTGTTGAGCCCAGATCATACAACGCGCCCGGCCCGAGATTGGGCGAACTCAGGGCGAGCGCCATGATCGGCGCCTGCGACGGATTGGATTTTCGGAAGGTCGGATTACCCGGCATGCCCGCCGGCAACTGACCCCGCGCCGCGTTGATCGCAGCCTGCACATCACGGGCAGCGGCGTCGATCTGACGGCCAATGGCAAATTCCAGCGTGATCGAGGTGGATCCCTGGCGGCTCTCGGAGTAAATCGCCGTCACGCCGGCGATGCTGCCCAACGCCCGCTCCAGCGGAGCCGCCACACTCGCCGCGATCGTCTCGGGTCCGGCGCCCGGCAGCGACGCGTTCACCCGGATCGAGGGAAAATCAACCTGGGGCAGCGGAGACACCGGCAACAGGCCGTAGGCCAACGCACCGACGAGCACCAGGGCCACGGCGACCAGGCTGCTCGCCACCGGACGTCGGACAAAAGGGCGCGAGAGGTTCATGGGCGAGTCAGTGCGTGGCCGGACTCACGAATGCGCGGGCTGGAGTTTTCCAACGGCGACCTTCGACGGCCGCCCCTTGGCGCGTTGCCCAAGGCGATCGAAGAAAAGATAAACCACGGGCGTCGTGAACAGCGTGAGCACCTGGCTCACGAGCAGGCCGCCGACCATAACCAAGCCGAGCGGCTGCCGCAGTTCCGCGCCGGATCCGGACGAGAGCATCAGTGGCAGAGCGCCAAAGAGTGCAGCCAATGTGGTCATGAGAATTGGCCGAAAACGCAGCATGGCTGCCTGATGAATCGCATCACGCGGTGAAAGTCCCTGCCGCCGCGCCGCCTCGAGCGCAAAGTCGACCATCATGATGCCGTTCTTCTTCACCAGACCGATCAACAGGATGATTCCGATAATCGCGATCATATCGAGCGGGCGCCCGGTAATCCAAAGAGCAAGCAGAGCCCCTACCGTCGCGGAAGGCAGCGTCGACAAAATCGTGATCGGGTGGATGCTGCTCTCGTACAGGATGCCGAGGACGATGTACATCGTCACGACCGCCGCCAGCACCAGCAGTAGCGTACTCGAGAGGGACGAACGGAAGGCGTGCGCCGCGCCTTCAAAGCGCATCTCGATCGCCGCCGGCAGGTCCGCGGACTTCGCCACCCGCTCGATCGCGGAAACCGCGTCGCCCAGCGACGATCGTGGTCCGAGGTTGAACGACACCGTGACCGCCGGGAACTGCCCGACGTGGCTGACCAGCAAGGTCGTTGGCCGCTCGCTGACGCGGGCGATGCTCGACAATTGAATCGGACGTCCGTTGCGCGGACGGACAAAAACCCCCATCAACGCCTGCGGTCCCACCGCAATCTTCGGATCCACCTCGATGACGACGCGATACTGGCTCGCCTGGGTGAACAACGTGGAGACCTGCCGCTGGCCAAAAGCACTGTAGAGCGCGTCATCGATATCGGCGACGGTCACGCCGAGACGGCTACCCGCATCGCGATCGATTTCGAGGAAGGCCTGCAACCCCTTATTCTGCATGTCGCTCGCGACGTCAGCCAGCGCGTGCTCCTGCTGAAGATCCGCGATGAGCTTCGGCACCCATTCATGCAACAACACTTCGTCCGGGCAGGTCAGCGTGAACTGAAATTGGGTGCGGCTCACCTTGTCCTCGATCGTGAGTTCCTGCACGGGTTGCATGTAGAGGGTGATGCCCGGGACGTCGCGGACGTTTGCGCGCAGGCGCTCGATGATCGCCAAAGCCGAATCGCGACGCTCGCCATGCGGCTTCAGGTTGATGAGCATCCGTCCGCTGTTGAGCGTGGCGTTGGTGCCGTCGACTCCGATGAACGAGGAGAGTGTCTGTACCGCGGGATCCTCCAGGATCTTCACCGCCAGCGCCTGTTGCCGCTCCGCCATCGCGGAAAACGAGATGGACTGCGGCGCCTCGGTCACGGCCTGGATCGCGGCGTTGTCCTGCAGAGGGAAGAAGCCTTTCGGCACCACCACATAGAGCACGGCCGTCAGCACCAATGTGCCGAGCGTGACGAGCAGCGTCATTTTCTGATGCCGGAGCACCCAGTCGAGCCAGCGGCCGTAGCGAGCGATCACAGCATCGAGAAACCCCGGTTTTGCGTCGGTGTGCGTCGGCGCTTCCGACAGCATCCGTGCGCACATCATCGGCGTGAGGGTGAGGGACACCACGAGCGAAATCAAAATCGAGACGGCAAGCGTGATCGCAAATTCGTGAAAGAGCCGCCCGACGACGTCACCCATGAAGAGCAACGGGATCAGCACCGCGATGAGCGAGAGCGTCAGCGAGACGAGGGTGAAACCGATCTGCGAGGCGCCCTTGAGCGCGGCCTCCATCGGAGGACACCCCTCTTCGCGGAAACGCGCGATGTTTTCGAGCATCACGATCGCATCGTCGACAACGAAGCCGGTCGCGATCGTCAGCGCCATCAGGGTGAGAATGTTCAGCGAGAAACCCGCGAGATACATCACGCCGAACGTTCCCACCAGCGAGAGCGGGACCGCGATACTCGGGATGATCGTGGCGGCGAAATTGCGCAGAAACAAAAACGTCACCAGAACGACGAGGCCGACGGCGAAAATCAGCTCATGCTGTACCGAGCTGACGGAGGCTCGGATGCTCTGGGTACGATCGGTGAGCACGGCCATATCGACCGACGCGGGCAGATTGGCGGAAAGCTGCGGCAGCAGGGCCTGCACCCGATCGACGACCTCGATCACGTTGGCGCCGGGCTGGCGCTGGACGTTGACGAGAACTGCGGGCGCCTTGTCCGCCCAGGCCGCGAGCCGGCGGTCCTCGGCGGCATTTTCGATTCGCGCGACATCACCGAGGCGGAGGGGAGAGCCGTCGCGCCAGGTGAGGATGAGGTTGCGGTATTCCTCGACCGAGCGCAGCTGGTCGTTGGCATCCATCAGAATCGTGCGCAACGGTCCGTCGAGACTGCCCTTGGGGCCGTTGACGCTGGCGGCGCCGATCGCGGCGCGCACATCGGCGAGGCTGAGACCCCGCTGAGCGAGTTCGCCGGGATTGATTTGCACCCGCACCGCGGGGCGTTGACCACCAGCGAGGCTGACCATGCCGACTCCCGGAATCTGCGCGAGCTTCTGGGCGATTCGGGTGTCCACCAAATCATGAACCTGTGGCAACGGCAGACTGCCGGAGGTGACCGCGAGGGTGAGGATGGGGGTGTCAGCCGGGTTGACCTTGCGATAAATCGGTGGCGCCGGCAGGTCGGCGGGGAGCAGGTTGTCCGCGGCATTGATTGCCGCCTGTACTTCCTGTTCCGCCACGCCCATCGAGACCTCGAGAGAAAACTGCAAGGTGATGACCGAGGATCCACCGGAGCTGGCCGACGACATTTGGTTCACGCCGGGAATCTGACCAAATCGGCGCTCAAGCGGCGCGGTGATGGCGCTGGCAGTGACAGCCGGACTGGCGCCGGGGTAAAATGTGAAAATCTGAATGGTGGGAAAATCCACCTGGGGCAGAGCCGCGACCGGCAACAGCCGGAACGCCATGATGCCGGTAAGCAAAATCGCGACCATCAGCAGACTGGTCGCCACCGGCCGCAGGATAAAGATGCGAGAGGGACTCATTTTTCCTTCTTCCCCGATTTCTCCCCCTTGCCCTTCCGATCCCCCTTTCCAGCTTTCTCCCCCTTGGCCGCTTCGCCGCCGATGTCGACGACCGGACGGCCTTCGCGCAACCGATCGAAGCCCTCCAGAATGACCGCCTCCCCTCCCTGCAGGCCCTTCACGATCTCCTGGTTGGTCCCGTCAGACGAACCCAGCACGACGTCGCGTACGGCAGCTTCCTTCTTTTCATTGATGATAAAGACATAGGTGCCGCGAGAACCAAACTGCACGGCAGCGGCGGGAATCACCACCACGTCGGTGAGCGTCCGCACCCGGAGCCGGACGTTTACGAACTGATTGGGGAAAAGCTTCTCGTCGGCATTGGGAAATTCCGCCTTCAGCCGCAGCGTGCCCGTCGCGAGATCGATTTGGTTGTCGACCGTCCGCAGCACGCCCGTCGCCAGCTTGGTCTGCTCGCCCCGATCCCACGCATCCACCTCAAGCCGCTCACCGGCCCGGATCGGTTCCACTACTTTTTGGAGATCGATCTCCGGTACAGTAAAAATGACTGAAATGGGGCGGGTCTGGGTGATGACGACCAACCCGCCCGCGTCACCCGGACGCACGAGGTTGCCCACGTCGACCTGCCGCAGTCCAAGCCGGCCCGGAATCGGGGCCTCGATCTTGGTGTAGGCAAGTTGGCGCCGGGCATCATCCACCTGCGCCTGATCGGCGGCGACCGCACCTTCGCGTTCGGCGACGAGGGATTGCTGCGCTTCCAATTGCTGCTGGGTCACAAGCGTCTGGGCGTGCAACTGCTTGAACCGTTCCAAATCGGCACGCGCGGTCGTCAACTGCGCCTGGTTTTGCCGCTGGCCGGCCTCCATCTGGTTCAGACGAATCTTGTAGGGCAACGGATCGATTTCGGCGAGCAGCTGCCCTTGGGTCACCTCCTGCCCTTCCTCAAACGCCACGCGCAACAATTGCCCTTCCACCCGGCTGCGCACCGTCACGGTGTTGAGCGGCGCAACGGTGCCGATCGCGTGCAGGTGCACGGTGAGATTCTGGCGAACCGCCGGAACCGCCCGGACCGGCGTGGGTGCCGCGTTACCCTTGCCCCTTGAGCGAAACATGCTGGAGCTGCCCGATGCCTTGGGCGGTTCCGCTTGAAATCCGAAATACCAGACGGCGCCGGCAAAAATCACGGCAACCGCACAATATAGAAACCAGCGGCTTCGGGCAGGAGGAGGAGGTGGCATATCGGGTAGGAAAGTGCGGAACCAGACCGCGTCGTCCGCCAGACGACCACGGCAATCAATCCGTTGCTAGAATTTTCCGGAGAAAATCTCCGACGAACGACGCGGTCGTCCACTTACGGATTGCCCGCTGCCATAAACCACGGCTTCGCGGTCGAATCCGTCTTCAGGAAATTCAAGAGCAACGCCGCAACCTTGGCCCGGCCGCTGTCGCCCGGGTGCGTTCCGTCGCCACCAAAATCGCCCGCGACATACTTCAGGCCCACGTCCTGGCGCGGCGTCTCGCCGTCGGCCCAGAGATAAGGCCCCCAGAGCAGCAGCGGCGACTTCACCGGACCGCGCGCCGGGTCGAAGTTGAGTTCCGGATTGCCGGCAATCTGATCGCGAATCAGCCAGCGCATCGAGAACGCCTCCTCGTAGGCATATGGCTCCGGGTTCAGCGCCGTCGTGGCGTAACCGCCGTAAATACGGCTGGAGAGGTAGACGAGACGAAGGTTCGGGAAGCGTTGCTTCAGGTGGCCGAGGACGGTGACAAGATTGTCCGTCAGCACCTGCGCATGCCGCGGAAACTCGCCGAGCCGGGCCGGTCCCGCTTCCGCCTGCTTCATCCATGCGACCTGGATCTGCAGCGGACTGAGCCCGGCGGCCTGTACGCGCTGGTCGACCGTCTGCCAGAGCGGCGCGCTCTGATCGGCCCACCGCATGCCCGTCTGTCCGCCCTGCGCCCCATCGACCAGCACGACGTGCCGGGATTTCTGCGGATCGTGGTTCGCGTCGGCCATGAAGCGCGAATACTCCTGCGTCGTGTTCGACATCCCCACGGAGATCAGCCCGATTTTTCCAGCGGCAGCCGGTTTGCCCGCCGCATCGACGGGACGAATTTTTGCCGCCTCCCGCAACGCAGCCTCAAGGTGAGCGGAAGGCGGCGTATTTCTCCCCCCGCCATAGAGTCCGCCGTCCTCGCCCTTGTAATTCGCGGCGCCGAGCTCCGTCAACGGAGTGAGATGCTGCGTCCATTTCGGGGGCGGCGGCGGAAGCGCATTACCGCCCTTTCCTCCCGTCTGCTTCCCCTTCCCTTCCTGCCGCACCTTCATCGCCCGCTGGACGTAGGCGCGTTCCTCCGGCGTCACGTTGTCACCGCGCTTCCCGCGCTCCATGATCTGCCGGGCTTTTTCAAAATCGATCGGCTCCTGGGCAGCGGCGGCACCCGGCAGGAGGAAGGCAACAATCGCCAGCAGACAGAAGAGTGACGGGGTTTTCATGATTTCCTCTTGGGATTGCCGCGAGCGGAACGGCGAACCGGGGTGGCGGCACGCGCCGCGATTAGCCGACGCGCCACGGCGACGGCGTTGGAGAAACTGGTGGCGCGCGCCACGCCCTGGCCGGCGATGCCAAAAGCGGTGCCGTGGTCGGGACTGGTGCGGACATGCGGCAAACCGAGCGTAACGTTCACCGCTTCGTCAAAATCGATCACCTTCAGCGGTGCGAGCCCTTGATCGTGGTAGAGCGCCAACACGACATCGAATTCTCCGCGCAACGCCCGGGCAAACAACGTGTCGCCCGGCTGGCACGAGGAGAGTCCTGGAAATTGTCGGCGCAATTTCTCCAGAACCGGATTGATCAGATCAATCTCCTCCAAGCCGAGCAGGCCGCCTTCGCCGGCGTGGGGATTGAGCCCACAGACCCCGATGCGGGGTTGTGCGATTCCTTCCGAGCGACACAACGCGTCCGCCGCCGCGATCGTGCGTTGCAGCAGATGCGGCCCCAGGAGTTTCGCCACCTCGTGCAACGGCACATGCCAGGTCGCGAGGACCACCCGCAGTTGGCCGCCGCAGAAGGCCATCACCGGATCACCGCCCCAGCGGGCCGCAAAAAACTCCGTCTGCCCCGGAAACGCATAGCCGATGCGGGCGAGTTCCGCCTTGCTCACCGGACCAGTGACGACTCCGGCAAAATCCCCGCGGCGACAGCCTTCGGCGGCCCGTTCCATCGCCGCCCATGCGACCAGCGCCCCCTCGCCGCTCGGGCGGCCCGGTATCGCCATAAAATTTTCCAGACCCACCGGAATCTTCTTCGCGGGGGTATCGAGCGTCGCCAGCCAACCCACCGGCCCAATCACCGCGGTGTCGCGCGCGGCGCGGGGATTCGCCGCCAGCCAGGCTGCGATGATTTCGGGGCCGACGCCGGCCGGGTCGCCGCACGTGAGCGCGAGCTTCTTGGTCTTGGATGTTCTCAAGGTCAGGGTCGCGAAAACACGCGTTTATTCGGCGGAATTGTCCCCGTCTTTTTCGGCACGGCGCGCCCGGGCGAAGCCGCGTTTTCCACCGGCGAAGAACTCCAGAAACCGCCGGGCCTCGTTCGTCTCCACGGTGCCGGCACCGAGCAGTCGGGCCGCCACCTCGCGGATGTTGCCCGCAGTGAAATAAACATTCTGATACGCTGCCTTGAGCTCGGCGATCGCCGGGCGGCTGAACCCGCGGCGCCGCAGGCCCACGGCATTGAATCCGATGATGTCGTCGCGCTCCGCCACCATCGTGAAATGCGGAACGTCACGCGTAATCGAGGCATGTCCGGCCACCATCACACTCTCGCCGATGCGGCAGAATTGGTGCACCGCGGCACCGCCGCCCAGAAACGAATGGGCGCCGACACTGACATGACCGGCCAGGAGCGCCGCATTGGCGAAGACGACGTTGTCGGCGACCTCGCAGTCGTGCGCGACGTGACTGGTCGCCATGAAGAAACAATTCGCGCCAATCACCGTCGCCTTGCCCGGGTAGATCGACCGGTTGACCGTGACGTGCTCCCGCAAAACGGTTCCCGCTCCGATCTGCACGCCGGTGGAACTGGTGCGGTCGAATTTCAGGTACTGCGGGTCACCGCCGATGACAGCGTACGGATGCACGACGACGCGGTCGCCGAGCACGCAATGCCGGGTGATGATCGCGTAGGCCATGATCTCACAATCAGCGCCCAGCTGGGCCCCGGGTTCGATGATGGCAGTGGGATGAACGAGGGTCGGCACGGTTCAGGAGGGGTTGCGGGCCCGTCGCGGGGGCATGGCGCCACCGCGATCGGGAAGGAGATCGAGCTGGGTGTCTTTCAAGAGATCGTAATTTTTGAGCAGGCGCATGACCTGCAACGTGTCGCTTTTGCTGTAGTTCTGGTTGATTTCAATCTTGTCGAGCAAATCGAGGAGCATGGCCCGGAAAGATATGATCGCGTCGACGCCGTGCTGCTTGAGCAGTTCCACGCTCTGAGAGCGAAACGGTTCCGCCGTCGGCAAGCTGGGCAGGACGAGGATTTTGGTGAGCGTGCCACCCGCGGCATCGCCCGCCTCGGCCGGAAAGAACCTCGCCGCCTCCTTCAGCACGTTCTGCTGCAGGAAACTGAAAATCTCCGGACTACTTTTCAGCATGTTGGGAGTGAAGACGCCGGTATGCCACCCTTTCACCGCGACAATCGCCCGCTGGACATACGGCAGTTCGTTGGGGAAGAGGAAAAAATCCGGCTTACGCGCGTCGCGCTGCCAGGCGGGGTTGTATACGATGAGATCAATCTCCTCCTCCGCTACCTTGCGCCGCGCCGACACCTGGTACTTGCGGGCCTGACGCACGAGAAATCCGTTCTGTTCGAAGTACTCGCGGACAATGCCTTCGTCGATCGCTGACATGGTGGATTTTCGATTGAAGGAAGTTCAGGGCTCGATTGGCGGCCATTACCGCCGGCACGGCTCCGATTCACTAACTCGAAAATCGTGAGTCGAAAACTACAAACTACGCCGCCCCCACTTCGCGGAAACTCGCCTCAACGAGCGCAGGAGGCACGTCATCCTGCGTCGCGGCCATGCCGAGCTGGCGGAGCACGACAAACCGGAGTCCGCCCGCCCGTACTTTCTTGTCACGCAACATCGCCGCGTGCAGCGCCGGGTAGGCCAGCGGCGCCCGAAGCCGGACCGGCAGGACATGGGCCGCGACGACACGTTCGACCCGCTCGACGTCAGCAGCAGAAATATAACCCAATTTTCCCGACAATCGCGCCGCCGCACAAAGGCCGATCGCCACCGCCTCGCCGTGCAGGTATTCACCGTAACCCGCAGCGTTCTCGATCGCGTGCCCAAAGGTGTGCCCAAGGTTGAGCAAAGCCCGTCCGCCCTCTTTCGCCATCTCGCGTTCGTCCGCCTCGACAATCCGCGCCTTGATCGCGCAACAGCGGCGAATCACACCCGCCAGACTCGCGCTCGACACCGTCAGGGATTCTTTTTCCAGGTTGTCGAAAAGAGCGGCATCCCCGAGGAGACCATATTTAATCACTTCGGCCATGCCGGCGGCAAATTCGCGCGGCGGTAACGTCGCAAGCAGTCCCGTCGCAATATAGACAGAACGAGGCTGATGAAACGCTCCAACCAGGTTCTTGCCCGCGGCGATATTGATTCCAGTTTTACCTCCCACCGAACTATCCACCATCGCGAGCAGCGTCGTCGGCACCTGATAAAAGTCGACCCCGCGCAGCCAGGTCGCGGCGGCAAAGCCTCCGAGGTCACCGATCACGCCTCCACCCACGGCGAAGACCACCCCACCCCGGTCGAGTTTGCCCTCGGCCAAAAAATCCAGCACCCGTCCCAGACCCGCCATCGATTTGGCCGTCTCGCCCGGTTCGACCGCAAGAATCGGAGCGCCGTCGAACATCAGAGCCAACGCGTCGGCCTGCACCCGCCGGATGTTGGAATCAGTCACCACCGCGAACCGTCGGCCGGCTGCCCGCAACCGGGATAATTCGGCCCGAATTTCCTCTGAAAGGTTCGCCCCAAAATGGAGCGTGTAGGAGCGTTCTCCGAGGCTAACGCGAAGGGTTTCTGGCATACCCGTATTAACTAACACCGAGCTGCTAGGTCGAGGACAAGTTGGATTGGATCGCCTGTGGGCAACAAAAATTCCATCTGATTCGGAAATCGTTCAGGGATGGCCGAATCGAAGCAGGCTGAATTGCCATGCTCTCCCTCGTTCTTGCGATGTTGCGCAGCTTGACGGCAGGGTTCTGCGCCCGTCGAAAACTCGTCCTTGAGAACCTCGCCTTGCGGCACCAACTGCTGGTGTTGAACCGCACCATCAAGACCCCTGCTCTCCGCAAATCCGACCGGCTTTTCTGGGCAGCCCTCATTGTGATGTGGTCACGATGGACGACGGCGCTGGTGATCGTCCAACCGCAGACAGTCGTGCGCTGGCATCAGGCGGGATTCCGGCTCTTCTGGCGCTGGCGATCGCGACCTCGCACTGGCCGCACCCCGAAGGATCACGAGTTGGTCGAGTTGACTGGCCTGCATCATCTCTACGCCCGCAAGGCGGCCTGACGCTCGGCCGTTGGGACACCGGAGCAAATCGGGCGTCGCCAAGCGGGAGCCGGGGCGATTCGGTGGATTTCCTTTCACCCTCGTCGCAGGACCTGGCCTCCATAACTCGGATACCGCGTTCCTCCGCCGATCCGGCCCTGCGATCCTGACCAACGCGCGTCACGACAGCACTCCGCGGGTCGCCACAGTTGTCTCGGAAACACTCCGCAAGTTACACCTGTGCTTGCCGGATGGAGTTTTTGTCACCCACAACAGTCAAGAATCAAGAACTTACGAGGTATCTCGCAAGTCCCTGTCTGTGAATGGCTTCTATGGATGGATGAAAATACGAACTTTCGTGAGACAAATCCACCGGCCAGAGCGGAAAACCGCGTTCAGCACTTTGACGATCTTCGGCGGTGAGACGAATCTGGCCGCCGCCGGCCGGAAATCGGGCTCGGATTTGTCTCATTTGTCTCACGCGTCACCACGACGGCGGCCCGCAGGCTGTCGTCCGGCAAGGCATGGCAGCGTTGGCATAAGCCCCAAAGGTCGACCCTACCCACCGGATGGTATTGGCAGCCTCCACGGGGTCCTTTACGGGGACGGGGACTCACTGTTCCTAAAAGGCCCCCTCAAGTGGGGATAATTCCGCCTCGGAGGGACGATCGGGATTACCCTGTCTATAATACGGTTGGTATTGAATCACGAAATCCGCGCCAATCTGGCGCAAATCGCGACCTCTTTCACGCCAACCTCGCGATTCCATATCAGCGGCGGAATGATAACCGGTTTGTCTCAATATTCCCGAACGCGTCGGAATAGAAACACGTCGCAGCGTGCATCGGCCCGTTGCGGCGTTCAGTTTATTTCCAGCTGCACTTTGAGCGCACTCCCTTTCTCCGCCGCGCAATACATGGCTTGTTGCGCCTCGGCCAGCGGCAGCACGCCGCTGATGAGGCCGCGCAGTTCAATCCGGCCGGCCGCGACGAGGCGAATCGCTTCGTTGAAGACGTTTCCGTATCGCATGGAGCCGATGAAATTAATTTCGCGGTTCATCAGCAGGTTTGCCGGCAACGGAATGTCCTCCGTGCCAAGCGTGCCGATCTGCACAATCGTGCCACCGGGCCCCACGAGGCCGAATGCCTGCCGGAGCGCGGCCTTTGCGCCCGAGGCTTCGAACACGACGTCAAAGCCGTCCCCGGCGATCTCGCGGACTACGTCCGCCAATTGGGGATCGGCTGGATTCAAGGCCACATCTGCTCCGAGCTTGCAGGCTGTTTCACGGCGCGACTCCAGGATGTCGCTCACCGCCACCGGCGCTGCGCCAAACATCCGCGCGGTCATCGCCACGAGCAATCCGATCGGCCCGCCGCCGGTCACCAACACGCGTTTGCCGGAAACCACCCCGGCCCGCTTCACCGCGTGGAGCGCCACCGCAAACGGCTCGAGCATGGCGGCCGTCGCATCATCCATCCCCGCCGGCAAGACGTGACATTGGTCGGCGCGCACTGTGACGAATTCCGCAAACGCCCCATCGGTCGGCGGAGTCGTGCTGGCGCTTCCGAGCATGATGGTGCGGCGACAGAGGTTGCCGCGACCACTCTTGCAATCGTCGCAGACGCCGCAGGCCCGGGCCGGGTTGGCCGTGACCCGTGTGCCCACCGGCAGGTGGTCCACGCCATCGGAAACCGCGGCGACCTCCGCGGCGAATTCATGGCCCAAAATAAACGGACGCGTGGGCACAAACGCACCGCACGCGCCGTGCTCGAAATAGTGCAGGTCCGATCCGCAGATGCCGGCGCGGCGGATGCGAAGCATGACCATGCCCGCCTTCGGCTCCGGCGTTGGTCTGGCCTGCACTCTGATCGTTCTGGCCGCCTCTAACACGGCGGCGCGCATGGTGGGATGAATCATTTTATTCCTTCAGGGCGAGATAGACGATGATCCGCGCTGACGGCGCGGCGTCTTTGTTCCGCAAGACAACCCGCAGCCAATGTCCAAACTCGCGAAGCGGAAAGGAAATCAAACCGGGTTGCGCCAGTTTGACGGGAGGGCTGCCCTCCGCAGTCCAAAAAAGTCCGTCGGGTGAAATCTCCGCCGATGCTTCAATGCTGCCAGAGAGATCGAGCGCACGCACGAACACGCGGGCCTCGCCGGCCCAGGCGACCTCATAAGGCTCAGTGACCAACTCTTCCGCGAAGGTCGTGTTGCGCTCGAGCACTGCAGTATAGGAATTCTTGATCATAAATTCATTTCACGGTGCGGGCAGACCCGATCAGGCCACCGAGTTAATCGGCCGCCTTTACGAAGGCGACCCCGTCAGCGATCACGTTGCCATCCGCGTGGGTGGTCGAGAGCGTGACGGTGTGGCGTTTTCCGGCGTTGAACCGGTAGGTGCCAACTGGAACGGAAAAGCCGTGCTCGGAACCTTTGCGCATGTTCCAGGTGAGTTTCGCTTTTCCGTCGGCATGGTCGATGATGACCGGTACGTTTGTGGCGCAATCATTGCCGGGTTTATAGAGCAGCGAAATCTGGTAGGTGCCGTCTGCCGGGATGGGCAGCGTGTAGATGGCCTCCGACGGAATGGCGGAGGTGCCCACCAGAAAGTTGAAGCGAAAGAGCCCCCACATGCCGGTGGCGGTTTGGGAGTTCCAGGTGCCGGTGGTGGTGACGTGCTTGGAATCCCGGTAATGGACCACGCCGCCGGTGAGGCGATTCGAAGCGAGGTCGATGGCATGGGTGGCCATGCCTTCGGGGCCGAGTTCGTTGACGAAGGGGGGCACGATGCGGGTGGCGGACTCGCGGTTGTTTTCGATGACGAGCATCTGGTTTTTCCAGATCGGTTTGATCGCTCCGCCGACGGAATTGTAGATCCAGTTATCCCGCACGGTGGTGTTGCTGGTGTCCCAGTCGAGGAAGATGCCGTTGCCGAGCTTGCGGATGGGTTTGCCGTCCGGCTTCTGTTCGTAGCCCCAGGCGTCGTAGAGCCAGTTGTTGAGGATGAAGTTCGGCGCGTTGAGATGGTTCATCGTGGCGAAGTGGATACAGGCGCCGTCAATGGTCGTCTGCATGGCGTTGTGAATGTGGTTGTATTCGACCACATTGCCGCCCTGGTTGCGGAAGGCGAAAACGCCGTTGCGCGAGAGGTCGTTGAAATAGTTGTGGGCGATCAGGTTTCCAGGCTCCATCGACATGGGGAAGGGCCGCGAGTCGAGGTGCACGCCGCCGCCATAGTAGCGGATTTTCCCGCAATGCTCGACGGTGTTGCGGGTGATCTCGTTGAGGATGGGCGCGACCTTGGCCGCCGCCTCGCCGGGCGTGTAAATCTTGGTGTCGTCCATGTAGGACAGGCGTGCGCCCGTCACGAGCACGCCCCCTCCCCCGGAGTGGCGGACGGAATTGCGGTCGAATCGGTTGCGGCGGCTGTCGAGGTGCAGCCACAGGGCGTAACCGCCGATGTTCTCGAAGTGGCAGTTCCGGATGGAGCAATCGAGGGTGTTTTCGAACATGACCGCGGTGTCGGTGTGCACGCGCGCCTCGATGTGGCCGAGGGTGAAGGTGGTGTGGCGGAAATCGATGCCGGCGAAGTGAACGTGTTGCACGTGGGTCCCGGCATTGACGTCGCCCTGGGCGTTGACGAGCCGGTTGAGCACGGGGGCTACGATGTGTAGGGTGTTCGGATCGACGCCCGGGGCGGGCATGTAATGGAGGCGGCGAGTTTGCAGATCCAAGAACCACTCGCCCGGTTGGTCGAGCTCCTCGCGCACCCCCTCGATCCAGAACCAGTTTCCCGGAATGATCTTCGCGTGCCGTTCGCTGTCGGCGATGTCGATGCGCCCGGTCTTGGGGTCCACCTTGGTGACGGTGTTCCACTGGTTGAAGAACCTCCATTGAGGCACGATGTTGATCTGCGCGTCGCGAGCTCGACCCCAGGCCTCCTTCACCAGGGCCGGGGCAACGATCACGTGGTCCATGTCGCCGCCGGTGGCGTAGAGGAAGGGGTTGGGCGCATCGGCATTCGGAAAGCGTGCGCGGGTGGCGCGGATTTCGTTCACAAACATCTGCCGGAAATTCCACGCGTCGGGGCCGATGCCCTTGAGGTCCACCTGCCATACGCCGTCCGCGCCCTTGCTCCATTTTGGGGGAATCGCCAGACCTCCACTCCAGACGACCTTGGCCCCGGGCGCGGCTTTCCAGGTGATCGGGAATTTCTCGCTGCCGGAATCCTCGGGCCGAAGTTCGAGCGGCGATTCCAACGTGTAGGTGCCCGCGGCGAAGAGAATTTCCACGGATTTGCTGAGTCCTTGGGAGATGATCTGCCGCACCTTGTCGCGCGCGGCGTGGGGAGTTGCCAGGGGTCTTTCGGCCGTACCCGCGTCGGCATCGTTACCCTGCGGCGAAACGTAGAGCGTAACCGGCCTGGCCCCGGGGCCCGTGTCCTGCGCTGCGAGCCGCGACGCGCAGACCGCGGATAGAAGCATCAAAATAGGAACAAGGGATTTCATTGGGTTTGTTGGTTCGCCCGGTGCACCCACTCCAGTCGTGCGGCGGAAAGCAGTCCGTAATTGTAGAAGCTCACCCCCGCTGCGCCGACCGATCTCGCCGCCGCCACCCGCTGGATCAGGTCGCCCTCGGAGGGAATGTGATCTTCCCCGACCATGTGGGACAGGACCAGGCGCTCGGCGGGAAGGATCGAAGCCGCCCACGTGAGATCCTGGACCGCCTCTTTGGCTGAACCAAAGAAGGCCTGGATGAAAATGTTTTCGCAGAATCGCGCGCGCTCCCGCAGCCCCGCCCCTTCGGTCCATGCGCGCGCGGAGGGTCGCGCGAGCAATCCACTCTGATTGTGAACGGAAACCTTTTCTTCACGGGCCACCTTCTGCACGCGCTGCAGCAGGCCCTCGACGGCGCCGCACCGCACCCGTTGCGACGCGAGCAGTTCGGGAAACTCCAGCATCAACGCCGTCAACTCGTCCCGCTCCCCTTCCGGCGACCGCGGCAGCGGCTCGCGTTCCACCGACGCCTTGATCAATTGGCGGACTTGGACGCGCAGCGATTCCGGATCGATCCCCTGTCGGACGTGCAGTTCGCGACACGCGGGGCAAAAGCACATCGAAAGCAGATGCTTCCCGAACGCGCCCGGACTCACAAACATCAGCTCGTGGTGCTCGCGGTGGACGGCATCCAGGAAACAAAAACTGTCGAGGAGGAGCGCATTCGGCCGGTATTGTCGGCAGAGGTCCGCGACCAGGCTGGCCAGCAATGAACGCACCCTCGGTTGGGCCGGGCACAACGCGAACGCGTAGCGATCGCCGAAGGCGTTTTCGACGCACAACTCCGGGTGTGCGAGGCCGATCGTCGAGTTGTGGCACCCAATGACGGAAACGATCACCTCGAGTCCGGCGGCGCGGGCCGAAGTTGCCGCCTCGTGACAGGCACCCCGGCATCGTTCGTCGGGATTCACGGGCGGAAGCAATGACGGATCTTCGTAGAGCGCCGCCGTCGGGTTGAAGTCGCACCAGTCGATCGGCCGATTATAGAACCCCAAGTTCCGCGGGCGAAACAGCCGCGCGCGATGGTAATTCGGGCTGAGAATGACCGAATTGCAGCCCAACCGTGCGATCGCCTCGACGCAGGTTGACGCGCCTTCGTGCGCCACGTCCCACGGGAAGAGATTGATCGAGCGGCGGAAGGTCATGACGGGTCGAACGACGCCACCACGGAATCCAGAAACAGGAAATTCCGCACCGGCCGATGCGTCCGGACATCGACGCAGAAATTCATCAGGCGATTCAGTGCCTTGTACGGATGATCGTACAACGGCACGGGAATGTCCTGCAGCGGCATGACCAGATCGTTCACCTGTAGTTCGACGCTGCGCCGCGTCCGCGTGTCGAAGTCCCAGCGGAGGTAGTGCCAGTTGATCTTGGTCGGAATCTCGTTGTAGCAAAACGGCTGGTGGCCGTTGGGCACCGGCTGCCAGTCGTCCTCGTGGATGACGTGGTAGTCGTAGTTCGGCTGCACCATCTTGGACATCACCATTTTTGTGCTCGGCTGCACCGAGGTCTTGTACATCCAGCGCTGCACCAGCGCGCCCGTCTTGTCGGTGTTCAGGTAGCGTAGCGCGATGTGATAGCGCCGCCCCTTGTCGCCCTCGCAGATGTCGTTGCTGATCGTGAAGTCGCCGAAATTCCTTTCTGACGGATCGACATTGCCGTCCCAGTTGGTGTCAGCTCCGAAAATCTGCTCCGCCTTGTAGGTGAAATAGCACTCGACGCGCACCCGGCCGTCGCAGCGCGAGGTCGTGCGCTTGATGGCCTGGGCCATGTGGCCGGCCTTGGCGCGCGTCGCGAGCTTGAGCGAATACGTGCCCGAGAGCGAACCGTGGCTGCCGATGTCGAAGAAGTTGGCATTTGAAAGCTGCGGCGGCCGGAGGTCCTCCATGACCTTGCGGACCTTGTTCAGATCGCCGTCGTGGTTGCCGATCAGCTCGCACCAGCCGTTGACGCCTTCGTCGAAGTCATCGGCGAACAGGATGCTTTTCAGCGGAGTGTATTTCGAGAGGAAGATTTGGTCAGGCATGGAGGTGCGGCTGAGATTATTTTTTGATGGAAAGGTCCCCGATGAATTCCCTCGTGCTGATTGGCTGGCGGGTTTTCGCCGATTCGTAGATTGCGAGCACGACACCCAACGCGATCTCCGCATCCATGAGATCCGGACTGACACTTTTTCCGGAAACCAGCGCGGAGGTGAACTCCTGGATCTCGGTGAGGAAAGGCTGATCGTCGGTCACCGTTTCGCAGCCGGCGTCGGCGGAGCCGACGAAGCGCAATTGCTGGTGGGCGAAGGAGCCGATTGCGCACGAGGCGTTCAGGTGCTCCCCGAAAATCTCGTAGTGGTGCGCGCGTTCATGGCCGGCCACCGGCGACCGGTGGGCGATCAGCGAGGCCTGGGTGCCATTGGCAAACTCCAGCAGCGCCAGGGCGGTATTCTCCACGTCGGCGGTCGAATCCGACTGCCGGGTCAGGGCCGTGACCGAAGTGATTTCGGAGTCGAGCAGCCAGCGCAGTCGATCAATCGAATGAATCATCCCGATCATCGCGATGCCCCCGCCGGCCAGTGTCCGCTGGCGATACCAAGTGGGCGTGGCGGCGGTCAAGGAGCCGGCAATCAAGCGGTCCACCGCCAAGTCGATCCGGCCAAACCGACCGGAACTGATGGCGGCCTTCAACCGCCGGGAGGTCGCCAGAAAGCGATGCGTGAATCCCGCCATCGCCACGACCCCGTGCCGCGTACAGGCGGCACGCAGGGCGCGCGACTCGTCCAGAGTCACGCAATGGGGCTTTTCAATCAGGAGCGCGACGCGGTTCTCCGCCGCCTTCATCGCCGCGTCAAAGTGCAGGCTGTGCGGCAGACAGATGCTGAGTCCATCGAGTCCCATCTCCAAAAGCTGCGCCACCGAACCGAAGGCGGCGGCGCCAAAGGTCTGCGCCAGATTTTTGGCGCGCTCCGCATGGGAGTCCGCGATCCCCACGATGTCAGCGCCGTGGGCGGCGAAGGCCTGCGCGTGGGCGATTCCCATTTGGCCAGCTCCTGCGATGCCGATCCGGATTTTTCGATTCATGAGAGGCTATGGGTTGCGTGCATCCAGGCGGTGGGAAATCTCCCCGAGATTCCCGATGAGCAGTTTCACCGCGAGAAATGCCAGCAGTGGAAACACGCTAAACACGATGAAAATGACGGGATACGCGTGGTGGCTGGACGCCCAGGCGATGCCGTACTGAGAAACGATGCCCGCCACGCCGCCCAGGGTCCCGCCCAACCCAGACACAAACGCGACACTGTGAGACGGGAAAACCTCCGCCGGCACGGCGATATTTCCCCACAACCCATGTCCAAGACTCAAGCCGGTGATGCCGGCGACGGCCATCAGCGGACTGGCGGCATAGGCGACCCCAAGGCCTGAAAACAACATGAGGATCGAAGCTCCCAGCATCAGACTCTTGCGCACCCGGTTCACCGAGAGCCCCTGCGCGACCAGCGTGCTCGTGACCAATCCGCCCAGAATATTGCCACTAGAAAGTGCCACGAAGGGAATCCAAACGTACTTGCCAATGTCCGCCAGCGTGAACCCGTGAACGGACGTCAGGTACTTCGGCACCCAGAAACTCACGAAATAGACGATGGGGTCGGTGAACACCCGAATCAGAATGCAGCCCCAGGCGCGTCGGTGACTGAGGAGCGCCATCAAGCCAAAGGGCACCGGCTTTACCGCAGGTTCGGATGAACCGGTCAGAAAGGCGCGGTCCTCGGCGGAAAGCTTCGGATGGGTGGAGGCCGGATGGTAAAGAGAAACCCAGAGCAGGACCCAGACAAACCCGAGGGCGCCCACGCACACAAACGCGGTGCGCCAGCCGAACGACAGGGCGATATAGCTCACCAGCGGTGCCGCCACCGCCGCACCAAACGAACCACCCGCGGCAAGAATCCCAATCCCAAGGGCGCGCTCGCGGATCGGAAACCATTCGGCGATCGCCTTGACGCCCGCGGGATAATTCGACGATTCGAAGGCCCCCAGAAAGAATCGCACAACGGCCAGATGCGAGGCCGTGTGAACGAAGCCATGCAGCATGCTCGCCAGCGACCATCCTGACACCGCGATGGTGAGACTCCGGCGCGTGCCCAGAAAATCAACCAACCCGCCGCTGATCGCATACATGACCGTGTAGCTCAGCAAAAAATAGGACGTGATGGTGGCATACCCCACGTCGTCGATCTTCAACTCCGCCTGAACGGTGGCGGCGAGGATCGAGAGCGTCTGGCGATCCAGATAGTTGATACCGGTCGACAGGAACAAGAGTCCCGCCACCGCCCATCGGAGAGATCGTCCGTTTTGCATCATCCGTTACCTCGGGCCCACCGATGCGATCCATGGGCGGTGGAGCTGCGTGAGTTCACCGAACGGCCCAAGTGGTTCGAGTGCTGCGGGGCGCGTCGCCATCCGGCACGCCGCGTCGCACTCAGAGGGTGTCTAAAAAGGAATGTCATTCTGAGCGTAGCGAAGAATCCAATTTGATCTTCGCGGCGTTTTCAGAGGAGGGAACGTCTTGATGGATTCTTCGCTGCGCTCAGAATGACAGACAGGAAGACCCTTTTTCGACGCCCTCTCAGAAACTCACCGTGGTGGTGACGCCCAGCTTGCGCGGGTTGTTGAGCCATTGCGCGTAGCGGAGCGTGCCGTTGGTCGAGCGGACGAGGTAGACGACTTCATTCGCGTCCAGCAGGTTGGTCACGTTGATCTGAAGGGAGGTGCGGGTTTTTCCCATCGCCTTGAACCGGTAGACGGCGAACAGATCGTGCAGGAGACGGTCCGGAAAGTAATACATCTTGCGCTTGTTCGCGTCGGCGGCATCGGTGAACATGTAGCCGCGCTGATTATCCTTCAGGCTGCTGCTGAGACCGACGACGAGCCCGCGGAACATTCCTTGGTCGAATTGGTAGCGGTTGATCAGGCTGTAGCTGCGCTCGGCGTAGCCGATGGTTTTCTCGCCCGCCCGGCGGACGATCAGGCTGCCGCCGGAGGGCGAGACGAAACCGCGCTGGAGGTCGCTGAGCGGAAGGCCGGTCACGCCGGTGCCGACGCCCGGGGTGAGCAGCCCGAGCACTTGGGCGTTGAGGATCTGGCCTGATTCGATGTCA
>CANJIU010000086.1 GCA_947474365.1 Opitutia bacterium
ACGAGAAGAAGGAAGCGAATTACCTGGCCCTCGCACACTGCGCAGCTGCCATGATCTGCTTTCGGATGGCCTAGAATGCTCATTCTCTATTTACGGATAGGCTCTTAATGGATTCTTCGCTGCGCTCGGAATGACAAACAGGAAGACCCTTTTTCGACGCCCTAAGAGCTTAGAGCCCAATCTCCAGAGCAGACTCGCACCCAAGCCTTGATCAGTCGCGGCTGAAACCTTGCGCGCGGTGCTGCTTCAGCAATGCGGCGAGCTCGCGCGCAATTTCAGGATGCGCGGCGGAAACGTCGGTCGTTTCGCCGGGGTCGTCGACGAGATTAATGAGCCGCGGGCGAAATTGGTCGGCTTTCGGGCCGGAGACGGCGGGAGCCTTCTTGTCTTTCGGCGCAAGCGGGACGCCGTTGATCCACTTCCACGGGCCACTGCGGATCGCATAGACGCCACTGGCGCTTTGCAGGATGAGGTCGCGACGGAGCGGCGGTGCGGTCGGCGCACCCGTCCAGGCGGAGAGAACGTTGACGCTGTCCGGCGCGGTGGTCGTGCGGTCAAGCTTTGTCTCCCCGACGACGGCGGCGACCGTCGCGAAAACATCTACCAAGCCGAACATCTCGTGACTGACCGTGCCGGCGGGGACGCGACCCGGCCAACGCACGATGAAGGGCACTTTGAAACCGCCTTCCCAGACGTCGTGTTTGCCGCCGCGCAGGGCGCCGTTGATTTTCAGGCCGGCGTCCATCGCGATCTTGCTCGCGCCCGTCTGCCCGCCGGAAACCACGCCGCCGTTGTCGCTCGAAAAAATAATGAGCGTGTTCTCGAGGGCGTTTTGCTTTTCGAGCGCGGCCAGGATCCGGCCGACACTGCGGTCGAGGTCGTGGATGAAATCGCCGTACGGTCCGGCTTTGCTGGTGCCCTGGGTCTCCGCGGAGGGCGTGACCAGCTCGTGAACGGCGACCGGGGCGAAATAGAGGAAGAACGGCGCGGACTGGCCGGCCTGTTGCCCCAGCCAGCCAACGGCGCGTTCGGTGAGGTCGCCCATCGTTTTCGGGTCATCGCGTTCGGGCGCATCGAGACCGAGCGATTTTTCTGACGGCGTGAGTTTGGCGGAGCGCAGACCGTAGACCCGATGGTTCTCGACGAAGACACGAGTCTTGTCGTTGTGATTTTGCGGCACGGCGAACTGGTAGTCGAAACCCAGTTCGAGCGGACCGGGTTTGAGCTCCTTGGTGAAGTCGACGCGCGGCTCGGTGCCGTAGCCGAGGTGCCACTTGCCGACGAAGCCGGTGGCGTACCCGTGTTTTTTCAACAGCGAGGCGATCGTCGGGCGCGTGGTTTCGATGAGGAGCGGATCGAGCGTATTCGCGACGCCGCCGTGGTTGAGCGCGGTGCGCCAGCAATAGCGGCCGGTGATGAGCGCGTAACGCGTGGGCGTGCAGACGGAGGACGGCGTGTAGGCGTCCGTGAAGCGCCGCCCCTCGAGGGCGAGGCGGTCGAGGTTGGGCGTGCGAACGAGCGCGGGATCGGCACCGTAGGCCCCGAGGCTCCCGTAACCATAGTCGTCGCTGAGGATGACGACGATATTGGGTGTCTTCGCCGGAGCGGCGTGCGTACAATTCGTATACGTCACGACCGCAAGGGCGACGAGGGCGAGGAAGCGCGGGATGGTTTTCATTTCGGGAGTAGAACGGGGGCGGACGCGCGCTTTCGCGCTGAAATTCCCACCGATCGTGCGGACGGCCCGGAGAGCCGTCCCGACCTTTTTTGGCGTCCGCTTAGAATTCAAACGTCGAACTCAGGATGAACTGGCGCTCGCCCGGGGTCTTCCGTTGCTGGAAGAAAACGGTGCCGCGGTCATCCACGTCGGCGGACCATGGCTGGGCGGTGCGATCATTCCAGAGATTCTGAATCCGGAATTGGCCCGACCAGCGCACCTTCCGGTTCGCCACCGTAAACGTGCGGCTGTAGTCGAGCCAGGCGTCGGCGTTGGTTGAGACCCGGCCGCTGATGGGACGCGAAGGATCGAGGATCCCGAGCGGGGTGTTGGCGGTCGGCTTGCGGTAGTAGCCGATGATCGGTGCGTCGCGCCATCGAAAGGCGGTGCCAACGGCGAATCCCTTCAGGACCGTCTCCTTGTCGAATTGATAGCGCGTGAGGAGATTGGTCTGCCATTCGTAGACGCGGGTTTGCTTTTGCCCGATGACGAGGAGGTCATCGCTGGCCTCGGCCTGAATTTTCGGAATCAGGTCGCCTACGGTCCTGCCATCCGACGTGCTGGTCAGCAACGGAGTGGAGGCCTTGGCCTGCCAGGCAGGATAGTTCTGGGCGAGGTAGGCGAAGACGATTGCGCCGTGGTCGACCAAAAAATTCACGTTGCGGCTTGCGGTGGCAAAGACGCGCAGATTCTTGGTCGGATTGGCGACGAGCTCGATCTCGGTACCGCGGGTCTTCTGGTCCTTCAGATCGGTCCAGTTGGTGATTAGGTCAGGCCGCTTGCTCGGATCCACCACTTCCCAAATCGAAGTGATCCACGCCGCCTTTTTTCCCCGCAGAGTGTTGTCGAGGCTGTTCGTCTGGGAGGTTTCAAAATAAGTCACCGAACCCGAAAGGCGGCCCCCGAGGTTGAACTTCAACCCGGTGTCAACGCCCTCTCCTGCCTGCGTCGGAATCAAGTCCTGGTTGATGGTGCGGTTCGACTGGTTGAAGCCGCGGTAATTGGTCGCTCGATTGTAGAAGAGGCCAAAGTTCTTGTGCAGGTTCAGCACCCCGCCGAAGAGGTACGGACGCCCGACATCGCGGAGGACAGGAGCGGCGGAACCGCCGCGGGCGTCAGGCCACAGCCCACGCGCATCCTTGAGGTAATTGACCGACGTGATGAGAAGTTCATCGCGGCGCAGTCCGCCGGTGAGGGAGATGAGTTCGTCGAACAGCAGGGCCTGGGCCGCAACCGCGTAGGAATTCGTGCGGGTGACGTTGTTGCGCGGGGTGCTGGCGGCGCGCTCCCAGCTGGAGTTGATGCCGTTGCCGCTCACCGGATCGAAGTTGCCGGCATAGAAATTTTCCCTGCCCGGGAGAAAATACCACCGGCGCTGGACCAGATTCACGCCGTTGCTGAGATCCCGCTGCGTGCTGAGCGGTGTCGTGTTCGTCTCGGCGTATTGCTCAAGAAACTGATGAACCGCCTCGTTGTTCCAGAGACCGCCCAGCGAGAACCGGCCCAGGCCGCGATTGAACACCTTGAGATCATTCAGCGACTTTTCGTAGCTGAGCGTGGCCCGCAGCTGGTTCACGTCGGTCGGGATGTGCTGCTCGGTCGGGCGGACGTCGACGAAGGCTTTCCCCACGTTCGGATTTGCTGTGCCGTCGGGCAACTGGGCATTCGGGTCCACCTTGATCGCGACGTTGTTGCCATCCATCTCCCGGTTAAAGCGGTAGTTGTGGTCATGCTTGCCGGCGAGTTCCAGGTAGAGATTGTTCGCGAGGCGCTGTTGAAAGAAGATCGAGTAGTTTTCGTTGTGATACTCCATCAGGTCGCCGTTGCCCACGATGTTGGTATCAAGCGGAACGATCTGATTCGGCGAGCCAACACCGTAGCTGATCGTGCGGACGCGGGCGCCGCGTACGGTCGGGCGTCCGCCATAGGCCATCGCGCCCCAATTCATCACACCCATGCCCGGAGTAACTACATTATAGCCGCCCGTGGTTTCGAACTCCCAGCCAGGACCGGCAGCGGTGTTCTTGGCGACCGCCTTGATCGGGCTGCCCGCGCTCGCCCAGAGATTGTACCAGTCGTAGTATTCGAACGGCCGCGCAATCTGCGCGCGCTGGTGGTTCGATTCCGCGCTCACGTAGAGCAACGAATTCTTCGCAGGTTGATAGGTGACGGTGCCAAAGATGGAATTCCGCTTGTTGTAGGACGGCTCGATGTTGCTCCGGCGGTCGTCGTGCAGAACGTCGAGGCGGACGCCCAGTTTCTTCGGCACCACCACCATGTTGGCATCGAACGCCGTGCGGAAGCTACCGAAGGAGTCGACCTTGAGATCCAGCTTGTCGAAATTTCTCCGCAGGTCGGCCTTGTTGTTCGTGATGTCGACGGTGCCGCCCGGGTTGCCGATGCCGAAAAGAATCGCGTTCGGCCCGCGAGTGAAGGTCATGCGGTCGGTGTTGTAGGAATCGACCGGAAAGTTGGCCGTGAAGAAATTGGTCGAGAGCGAATCCGACCGGTAGCCGCGCACGACAAACGGGCTGCCGGTGCGGAGCCCGTTGGCGCTGACATCGCCCTCGTTACTACCGTAGGAGAACGAGCTCGGGAGGAAGTCCACGACGTCGTAAAAGCTCGTCGCTCCCATGTCGCGCAGCATTTCCGAGGTGATGACGGACATCGACGAGGCGACATTCTTGATATCGGTGCGCAGGCGCGTGCCGGAGAGAGTGTCTTTCGCGGCGTAGCCGTTGTCGATTTCGGCCGTGATGACGAAGGGGTTTAGTTCGATCGGGGTCTCCAGCGCTGCGGAGGGCGCTGGCGGAGCGACCGATTGGGCGAGCGCGGGGCCCACGAGGAGCGACAGAGTCAGGGCGAGGCGGGGGTTTTTCATGGTTGGGAGTGTCTATGGTCTGATCACAAACGGCTGTTCCGATGGGCGGCCCCATCGGTGCTTGGGGGAATTTTGGCATTTTTCGTGCACCGTGCCTATCTTCATTTTTGGGATTGAATTGACCGGATCCGGCCGAGCAGTGCCATCTGCTGGAATCGATGAGGGAACCGCTGTCGGGGCTGAGGAAATGAGAAATCCAGCTGGATCGCTTCGGGGAAGAATCCAGCTGGAATGTTTGGTGGCTCCGCGTCGCGCCCCACCATGCGACCGGTGCCCATGGAGCTTGGCCCGGTTTAGAATTTCATGTTGGCCGTAAGTTCATACGTGCGAGGCTGCACATACATCCGCTGAAGATAGTGCGGGACGCCGTTACCGTTGTCGACGGCGCTATTGGGAAAAGATTCGTCATGGTTCAGGAGGTTGCGCACCCGGAGCGAAACCAACCAATTCGTGTTTTGAACCAGCAGCTTGTTCTTCCAAGCATAGCTGACGAAGGCATCCGTCACCAAGGATTCTGCACCTGTGAACGGTTTCTTCACATTAAAGGTGCCGGCCACTTCCGGGTAGCCGATCGTGGGAGCATCTCGCCACCGCGCACTACCGCCCACGCGCAGGCCCTTCAACGTGCCCTGATCGAAGGCGTAGCTCCCGACCACATTCACCAGCCAATTGTTGCCGCGAATCCGGGCGCCGCCAACTTGCGCTTCATGGTAATTCAACCGGCGCTCGAAACCTGCGATATAGTCGCCGATCGTCCGGGTGGCATTGAATGCAGGGTTGGCGATGAGCGATGTAATGGCAGGATCCGCGCGGTAGGGCTTGGCGAATTGCTCATACCACGGCCGGAAGAATTTGTAGGTGCTGTTCAGCGTCGCATCGTTGTAAGAGCCGTTGAGCATGATGCGCAGCTGTTTCGTCGGATTCAGAGTGGCCTCCAGTTCGTAACCTTTCGTCAAATCCGACTCCAGGTCCGTCCAGAGACCATTGCCCGGGTAATCCGTGAAGCGGGGCGCCCCGGCTACCTTGCTGCCAAATCCGTTGAGGACCATGCCCTCGAGGTATTTTTCGACATAAGCGGTCTGCCGGGCCAGTTCCACGCCGACGGCTGCATCCCGGAGCGGGTTTGAGACCCGGTTAAAGGATTCGTTGTTGAAATAATTGAGCTTCAGAATCACGCGCTCATCGAGGAAGAAACCGCGCAGGCCCAAATCATAACCTTTTCCTTCTTGATCGGGCAAAGGCTGGGCGAAGATGTCATAGTTGCTGCCGCCGGCCGCGACGGTGTTCGTCGACATGTTGGCGTAAACATCGAGCCACTTCGTGACTTTGACGACGGCTCCGAAGTTGCGGTTGGTGACCTTCTTCTTGACCGTTGGAGCGAAGGTGCCCTCGCCCTTCCCGCCGAATAAGAGGGTGACAGGATCCAGCTTGAAATCGAAGCGCCGGGAACTGACCTCGTCTTGGCGCATACCGCCCGTGAGGATCACCCTGCGGGAAAACAGCTCCCACTGCCCAATCGCGGCATAGGACTTGGTGGTTTCGGGCGCATAGGTGTTGGCCAAGCGCCGCACAAAGGCCGAAGTGATGGCGGGGACGACTGCGCCCGGAATCGCCGGGTTCGCCGTCTGGTTAACTTTGGTGATCTCACTCGGATCAAAAGCAGGGAACGTGACCGGTTGCCCTGGCAACAAATAGTAGCGCCGCTTGATCTGATTATCGGTGTTCCCGATGACGCCGGTCGGCAGCACCGAGGTCGTGGTCATTTCCTCGGGTTGCTCAAAAAAGCTGTCTTCATTTCTATAATAGTGAAAGACAACGGCGGTAAATTTTCCGAAGTCGAATCCCTTGATGGGCTCGATGCGACTCAGGTTGAATTCATGGGTCAGGGTGGCGCGCCACTGCTTGGTGGTTGAGTCGCGATTTTGCAGCGTGGCCACGCCTTCCAGATAAGGAACTCCGAAATAGGGGTTGAGCGGTTTGGTGGGATCGGGGTTGTTCGATGCCAACTGGGCCGGGAGATAATAGTTGGGATCGATAAAGACCTCGTAGTCTCCCCGTTGAATCGGTTGCCAGTCCTCGTTCTTCGATTTCTCGTAGGCCCCGGCCAGTTCGAAATAGGTCTTTTCCAGCACCCTTTGCTGCCACGAAGCCGAATATTTGCTGAACTTGGTGTCGAAATGCTCCGAGGGTCCTGGCACCATGGTATCCAACGGAAAGTTCACCCCCGGCACGACGGACGCTCCGGAGAGACTGGTTTGATTCTGAGCCAGTCCGTTGACGACGATCTCCGAACCCTTGGACTTAAACTTCCAGTTCTGCACACCCAGCTGGGGGGCATTCATAATATACAGGAGATGGTTATTGGTGGATAATCCTTGGGTAACTCCGGTGAGGACGTTGCGGGCGGTATTGCGAGCCGCGGTGGTGCCGGAAGTGACCAACAGGTTATCAATGAGATTCGCCTTCTGCAACGGGGTCCGGGGATCTCGCAACCAGGCGGAGACGCTATCATAAGCCTGGTAGGACCGGGGCAGCGATTCGTCGATCCTGCCGGCTTCCGCGTTGACGTTGATCGTCGCGCCTTTGGATGGCTGAATGGTCAGATTCAAGTAGACGGAGTTGCGCCGCATATACTGTAAATCACGCGCGGTGCGTTGATCGGTGGACAGGCCGGCGAAGCGCAGCGCCACCTTCTTCTGGACGAGAATCTGATTGATATCCACACCGGTGCGCCGGGTGCCCTCCGAGTCGAGGCGCAGTTCCAGGCCATAACTGTTCGCATTGAATTTTCCCATCTTGTTGGTCGCGTCGAGCGCTCCACCCACCGAACCCAAACCAAAGAGCAGGGAGTTGGGTCCCCGGGATTGGGTCACCGTCTCGGTGTTGTAGTTGTCCACCTTGATGCGACTCGTGAAAAAATTATTGGTCAGCGAATTGGAGCGAAAGCCCCGCACCATGTAAGGGGTGCCGGTGCGCGACGACACTCCTTCCGGGTCTGAGGAATCCCCCGCGAACGCGCGGGTGCTGGGTAGAAACTCCAGGGCTTCCTCATAATTTACGGCGCCGATATCCCGCATGAACTCTTCAGTGAGAATCGTGATCGGGTTCGCCAGATCGCGGACCTGGGTCCTCAGTTGGGTCCCCGACAATGTCTCAGAAGCATAATACCCTTTGTTGGCCTCGGTGCTGACGATAAAGGGGTTCAAGACGACCATGGTGTCCTCTGCCACAGAGGTCACGGTAGGAGCGGGCGATTGGGCGAGCGCAGTGCCGGCGAGGAGTGACAGGGTCAGGGCGAGGCAGGGGGTTTTCATGGTTGGGAGGGTTGCTGAAATCAATCATGCACGGCGGCCCAGAGGGTCGGAGCCGCCAGCTATGATGCGGATCATGATAGATTCCACGATCAGTGAACATCCCCTTTTCGGGGGATGGCAGGCCTCGGGAAATCGCTGGTCTTGAGCCAACTCGATTCCCAGGTGAAACGGCAATGGGTGCGGGCAGGGGCTCAGACTGGGACGCAGCCAACGGTCTGTTTTTGGCAGCCGCAGCCCGCAGGAAAAACCCGCCCTTTCGGGCGGGCTTGCTCAACGAGTGCGTGGTCCTCGTGGCTTAAAGTTTTATCTCAGCGGAGAGATAAAAACTCATCGGATTTCTGATCACGATGTTGTTGCCGGGGACCGATTCCCGGGCTGGGGAGGTGTAGTCGTTGTTCTTCGGACGCAGCACGGTGCCGGCGTAAAGGACCGACCGGTCATCGAGTGCATTCTCTACGCGCAGCCTGACAGTGACGGTGCGTTTTTCCTTCAGACGGAACACGTAGCCGAGGGTCGCGGTCGCCTGCCGGTAGGGCGCCCCGTAAACCGGTGTGTAGCGGTCGACCGCAGGGTCGTCGATGGCCGTCAACGGATTCGCCGGATTGACGATCGTATCGGCACCTCGATTACCGAGCACTCGCCGTCCGCGGTATTGCATGCCAGCGCCAAAACTGAAGCCCTTCAGGATTCCCTTTTTGAAGGTGTAGTCGCTGAAGACGTTGATCGACATGGGCTGCTGGTCCAAGGGGGACCGGGGGCCTTCGGCGAAATTCAAGATCGCCGTCTGCAGGCTGTTCCAGTTGCCGACCGCCGTATTGACGTCGGGCGACTGGCTGTTGATCGGAATGGTTTGGTTTACCGTGGCCACGTTGGCCGCGTTGACCAGACCACCGGTATCGATCACCACTTGCTTGAGCGTGTCCAAATTTGCGTCGAGGTATTTTTTGGAATCTTGAAACCGGTTGACCGAATAGATTTTCGGGATGCCGATGTTCACCATGGTGCGCCAGCTCTGGGTCAGATTGGCTACCAATTCGAATTCCCAGCCGGTGGCCTTGCGGTCCTGCATGTCGCGCATCGTTGCCGGGACGTTGGCCAGACCGCGAGTATTGCGCCCGATACCGCCGGGATTACCCAACGGCACGGCCTGGAGGATCGGGTTGATTTGATTCTGGATGCCCGGATCGAAGGGGTTGTTTTGCTCGCTATTTTGGTAGCGCACGGCGTTGAGGTTCAGGAGCCCGCCCAAGAGCTGGCTGCGCAGACCGAAGTCGGTGCCCTTGGCGACCGTTGACTTGAGGAACGTCGAGTCGATCCGCTGAATGGTGAGGGGCGGATTGAAGGTTTCGGCGTAGTTGCCATAGGCGCTGAGCCATTTGGTCAGATGGACGACGGAACCGTAGCTATAGGTCGTCACCTTTTCCTTGGTGATGGGCCCGTTGTAATCGCTCTTAAACCGGTCGTTCGCGTATTGCGGCAGGGGAGTTCCGTTGGCGTCGCGCGGACGGTTGGCTGCCTCCCGGCTGCCTCCGGACGGAACCCCCAGTGTGGACTTGGGCACATACGTAAGCGTGCTGTAGTCGGCGGGGGCGGACGGACGATAGAGGGGCGTCCTGCCATCCCAGGAGCTGGCGGAGTAGTCTCCGCCGTCGATCGTCTGGCTGACGTCGTTGGAAAAGTTATCCTTCCGCATGGCACCGAGGAGAACGATGCGATCTTTCCAGAACTTCGCATTCACCGCGGCCATGCCGTAGTTGAACTGGGCGAGGGAAGTTTGCACCGAATCCGACCGATCCAATTCGAGGGCCCAAATGGGCGTGATCAGTTTGTCGACGCCCGTCAGCGGATCGACGTAGCGCACGGAAGTCGGCGTCGAATATGGACGAGCGCCGCGATCATTGATGGAGCTGCGGATGCGAATCAGATCGGTCTGGCCGATCGTTTGCGCGGCCGCGCCCCACCGACGATGGTCGGCATTTTGGGCGATGCTCAGACTATAGACCAAGGCCGAAGCGTCCAGACGGGTGACGCCGCCCTGCAGGCTCGCGGTGTATTTTCCCCATACTCCGGCGTCCTTGAAATATCCGCCTGCGACGCGAATGCCGTCCATGTCCTTGCGGGTTAGATTTTTTCTGAGTTGTCCGTCGGTGTAGGGCTGGAGGAACTGGCTGTTGGGCGTTCCGTCGGGATTCACCCGGTTGATATCGATATAGATATCTTGGCCGCCGCGGACGCCGACGGTGTGCGCCTGAAGGTCGTTGATGTTTTTGTCCGCCGCCACCTGCACGAAGAAATCACCGAACCGATGATCGAACGTGAGCTGGATATCTTTGAAGCGTTGCTGGAGTTCCGGCACGTCTTTGGCCAAGCTGAAGCTCTGGGACGGCACACGAAAGGCCGAGCCGGCGATGGCGTTGTTGAAGCGGCCGGCCGGTGCATTGTTGGCCGCGAGGACGCTCATGGGAAAGCCACCGAAGTTGGGCTGCGAGCCTTGCACGAAGCCGCCGATCGGCGTTTGCGCGGTCGATCCGCCGGCGAGGGTGATGGGTTGATTGTCGTAGTTGTAGATCGCGCCGGCGTAGGGGTTGTAGATGATCGCTCCGGCGGCGTTCGAGGTGCTGGCCCGCACTTTCCGGCTCACCCCGATCGCGTTGGCGTTCCCGGGGAGCGTATCCAATCGACCGCTGTAGGTCGTGGTTCCGTCCCATCCGCTGAAGCGATCATTGAGGAGTGAGCCGGGAATGTGACGCTTCGTCGTGCCGTATTCGCCTTCCAAGCGAACACTGGTGTCTTTGGAGAACTTGAACGTTCCGGTCAGAAAGGCGGCGCGGTTCTTTTCCATTTCGCGATCGCGAAACCCTTGCCGATCGAGATTGGTGGCAGCGGCGCGCACCGCGAAGCGCTCACTGACCGACCGATTGACGTCGAGCGTCGTGTTCAGGTAGCTCCACGAGCCAAACTCTTGGCGGAACGAGGCGGAATTTTGACCGACCTTGGCGATCTTGGTGGTCGCACTGCTGACGCCTCCGAGGCTGCCATTGCCGAAGAGGACGGCGTTGGGGCCGCGGCCAAAATCATACCGCTCCATGGAGTAGGAGAGCATGGGCAAGCTGGCGGGAAAAAAATTACGCAGGTTGCCGCCGCCACCGGAAGGGCCGCCACCTTGGGAGGCGCCGCGCACGGTATAATTCTGCGGTGAGGTCGAGATGTCGTTGTAGAGTGAACCGACGTTTCCATTGATCGGTGTGCTGACATTCGGCGACCACAAGGCAGCCGCGCCGAGATCTGTGATGCCGAGTGCATCGATGAAGTCGCGCGTAATGACCGAATAGGCGACCGGGGTGTCGATGAGATCAGTTGCGAGGCGGCCGCCGGCCAATGAACTGGAGGCGATAAACCCGGTATCCTTGTCGGTGACGACGGTAAAGGGGTTCAGGACCATTACGGGCTCATCCTTCACTGCAGGCGTCGCCGGGTTTTCCGCCGCCCAATTGGACGGCGGAGCCAGAGCGACGCCTACAATGGCGAGGGCGTGATATGCGGTGAGGGTGCGGGTCATAGGGTTCATGCGAGCGGCGCCAGAGGCAGGGATTAATCGCGCACGACTGCTCTGAGGGGCGGAGCGGCCAGCGATCACCGGTGATCATGATGTAATTCGTACGGCGCGAACATCCCCTTTTCGGGGGATGCCAACCGCGCCACAAATCGCTATGATTCGTCGGATGTTCCGCAGCCCTTGGGGTAAGAATGAACTCGGAATAAAGGAGCTGATCGCGACGATCGTCACCGTGCCCAATTCCTCCCACCTCATCATCTGGTTGGCCGTGTCCGGCTTTACCTTCGGTGGGGTGAGGTGGTTGGGTGCGGCTGAGGAAACGGTGAACTATTCCGCGCGTCCGGTGCTGGGCGACCTTGTGCTCGGAGGGCGGTCCCTCACCCCGGAGCTCGACCCACGAGGTGAGGCCAACGGTGAAACGGCGTATCTTGGACTCTCGTTGCGGCCAGGCGAGCTTCCCTTGGAGATCAATCTCCTTACCGCGCCGGGCGGCAAAGCACCGGTGGTGCGACTGCGCTCAAGGCTAGAAGGCTGGCAGGATGAGTGGGAGGACCACGATAGCCAAATGTATCTCGTGGTGCGCTTTCTTGATCGGGACAATCGTGCGGTGAGCAGTGCGACGTTTGTGCGCCGGGGTGAGAGCCCGGGGTGGGGCGGACTGCCACAGAATTCCCAATGGCATCGCCGGGTCGACGAGGCGGTCGTGCCGGAGCGCAGCACCCGAGTGCAGATTTTATTGGTGTCGGGCGGCACGCCGAAGACGACGGGATTCTGGGCGGTGCGCCGCCTACGTCTCACCACGCCGAAGCCGGGAGACGAAACCGGTGCGCCCCTTTATCAACTCGACGCCGTGCGCGGGCTGGGCCTCGACTCTCCGCGGGGAAATCCCGATGGCTGGACGCGGGACGGCACCGGTTTGAGCATCCCGCGCGTCTACTCCCACGTGGACGACGGCGGAGTCGCCGAACCGCTGCTCGCACTCGTCGATGTCGACCCCACCGATACGGGTGGCTGGCTGCAATTGACGAAAACGGCGACGCCCGTCGTGCCCGGTCAGCGGCTGCGGCTGGAATGCGAGGAGATGCACAGCATCGGGCGGGGCGAAGCAGCGACGGCGACCTTCCGCGCGCTGCCGGTGGGCAGTTATGTTTTTCGGACTTGGGCGACCGATGAGCTGGGTCGGCCAACCGGGCCGTCGCTGCGACTGCCGGTGGAAGTGAGGCCGGCATTTTATGCGACGCCGTGGTTTCGGCTGCTGGGCGTCGGATTGATCGGCGCCGGCCTGGTCGGCGGCGTGCGGTATTTTGCGTGGCGCAAACTGCAACGGGAGTTGCAGCGGCTGGAACAACGGCGCGCCGTCGAAGAGGAGCGCACGCGGATGGCGCGGGATATTCACGATGAGATGGGCGCGCGGTTCACCCAGATTTCGCTGCTGGCCGGACGCGCCCTGAAATCCGCCCCGGCGGACGAAGCGGTGCGGGAACCGATCCGCCACATCAACGGCGCGGTGAAAGAATTGGCCGCGGCCCTGGAGGAGATCGTCTGGGCGGCCAACCCCTCGCACGACTCGCTCGAGGGGTTCAGCAATTATCTCAGCCAGTATACCGTCGCCGTGTTGCGCGATGCCGGTCTGCGCTGTCGGCTCGACATCCCGACGTTGTTGCCGACGCGGACGCTCCCGAGCGGACTGCGGCATCGCCTGATGATGGTCGTGAAGGAAGCCTTGAATAATGCGCTCAAGCACGCGCATGCGGCCGAGGTGCGGGTGCAACTCGAACTCGACGGCGAGCGCTTGCACGTGACGGTGGCGGACAACGGCAGTGGTTTCGATCTCGCAACGGTGAAACGCGGCAATGGGCTGGATCATTCGGTGCGACGCATGGAGGAGGTCGGCGGTGGCTGCGTGGTGGACTCAAAGCCGGGAGCGGGCACGCACGTGCGCCTGATTGTGCCGCTGCCGGCGACGGAGGTGGAGCCATGACCGCGGGGATCGTGATTGTGGAGGACGACCGCCCGGTGCGAGAAAACCTGGCGGCACTGATCCGCACGGACGAGCGCCTGCGGTTGCTCGGGGCCTTTGGCTCAGCGGAGGAGGCGCTGCGCGAAATCCCGGTGCTGCAGCCGCACCTCGCGGTGATGGACATCAATTTGCCGAAGATGAACGGCATCGAATGCGTGGTGCGGCTCAAGTCCCAGTTGCCGCACCTGCAGGTCCTCATGCTCACGGTCTACGAGGACGACGACAGCATCTTTCGCGCGCTCAAGGCGGGAGCGAACGGATACCTCGTGAAACGCGATGCCGCCGAAAAACTCCTGGATGCGCTGCAAGACGTCCAACACGGCGGCGCGCCCATGTCGGCCCACATCGCCCGCCAGGTCGTGCAGTTTTTCCATCGCAGTGGGAAACCGACGGCGGAATCCGAACAACTTTCCCCCCGGGAACTAGAGGTGCTAGATCTGCTAGTGAAAGGGCTGGTGCTGAAGGAGGTCGCGGAACAACTCGGCATCGCCTTGGAAACGGTGCGGACGCACGTGACCCACATCTACCAAAAGCTGCACGTGCGCAGCCGGACCGAAGCGGTGGTGAAATACCTCCGGCAGGGGCAGGAATTGCACTGATCCGCCGCGCACCGACCTAGGTTTGCGCAGAAATTTCCCCGTCGCTTCAGAACCGAAACGCCGAACTCAGCGACACGCCGAGCGCGCTGGGTAACAGGCGTTGTTCGACGAAGCGGCCGCCGGTACCGTCGTCGAGAGCGGTCCACGGCGAGACATTGCGGTTGTTCAAAGCGTTTTGGACGCGAAGCTGGGACTCCCAGCGGACGCGCTTTTGCAGGATCACGCGGCTGTATTCCAACCACGCGTCGACATTAAAGGTTTTGGCGCCGAAGAACGGCTGCGTGATGTCGAAGAGCGCCGTGCCGGGGCGGACCTTGTAACCGACCACGGGTTCATCGCGCCAGGTGAACGCATTGCCGACCGCAAAGCCTTTCAGGCTCGACGTGGGATCAAAACGATAGCGGGCGACGCCGCTGAACTGCCACTCGCTCGAGCGCGTCTGGCGGATGCCGATGGTGAGTTTGTCATTGGCGGCTTCGTTGGTGATGAGTGTCGTGAGGGCTCCGACCGTCGCGCCGAGCGTGGAGTTGACCGGCGTGCCGGCCTTGGCCTGCCACTCCGGGAGATTGCGGGCGATGTAGGCGAAAAGACGGGCGCCGCGGTCGGCAATGGTCGTGATGTTCTTGCTCCCGGTGAGCATGAGCCGGAGGTTCGACGCCGGATTGCCCACGAGCTGAAATTCGTAGCCCTCGGTCTGCGTGGACTTGAACTCGCCCCACTGCGGGTTCGGCACACGGTTCAAATCGATTGCGCCCCAGATGGCGTCGATCGCGGCCCGCTTTTGGCCGGACAGCGTGTTGTCCGTAACGTTCTTCTGCGTCGTGGAAAAACGATCGACCGAGCCCTGGAGCTTTCCTCCCAGCAGCGTGAACTTGACTCCGACGTCGTATCCCTCGCCCTCGATGGGCGCGGCGGGGATGCCGTCGATGTTGACCACGGATTGATTGGAGGGGACGAAATTGGTCGCGCGATTAGCGAAGACGCTGATGACCTTGGTGGCGTTGAGAACGGCACCGTAGGAGTAGGTGCGGCCGCGGTCGTTGGTGGTGAGCGTGCCGGTGGAGCCCTTGAGATCGGCAAATACGCCGCGGGCGTCGCGTTCGAAGACGCCCTGTTCCTGCAACACCCGGTCGCGGCGCGTCCCGAAGGTACCGACGAGGAGATTGTCCAGCAGGTCGGCCTGGGCGGAGAAGACCAGGGCCTTCGTGTCGCTGATGTTGTCGCGCGGGGTGGCGCGCACGCGTTCGTAATTGGAGCGGATGCCACCGGCGTTGATCGGCGCCCAATCGGTCGTGAGGAAATTATTGGCGCCAGGGACGAGATAAGTGCGCCGGTGGATGTTGTTCACCGCGTTGTCGAACCGGCCAAAGGTACCCGTGGTGAGCAACGGCGTAATGTTCACCTCGCGGGCATTGTCGAGGAGCTGGTGCAGTCGCTCGTAGTTGAACAGGGCGCCAAACGTCAGCGTGCCGAGGCGGCGGTTAAAGACGCGGCGCTCGTTGAGGTCGACCTCGTAGGACGCGGTGGCGCGGCCCTGGGCGTTGTCCGTCGGACGGACAACCCAGAACGCGGCGCTCGTCTCGACGTACGGTTTGCCGACCATGGGATTCGGCAGACCGTTGGGCAATTGGGCATTGGCGTCGACGCGCACCGTGTTGTCCGTTCCGCTCATGCCCTCGAAACTGCGGAGGAACTGATGTTCAAACTTGCCCGCGACCTCGATAAAGAGCTTCCGGCCGACCGCCTGCTGGATAAAAAGCGACGTGTTGCTCGAATCGAGTTTGGTGGAGTCGCCGTCGCCACCGAGATTGACGTTGAGCGGCACGACCGAGGCGCGGGCGAAGCTCACGCGATTGTTGAGCGCGCCGTTGACGCGGTAGCGGGTGCCAAGGGCGGACGAGCGCCAGTTCATCGGTGCGATGGCGGACTGGCCCTCGATGGCAACGACGTAACCGTTGCCGTTACTGAATTCGAGGCCGTTTGTCGCCGCGGTGTTGCCGTAAACGGGCTTCACCGGCGAACCCGCCGCCAACCAGGGTGCGTATTGATCATAGGAGACGACGGAACGACCGATTTGCTGACGGATGCGAGTGCTCTCGCCGTTGAGCGTCACGGTCGTGGCGGGAAACGGCTGATAGGTGGTGGCAAGGAAAATGGAGCCCCGCTCACTCTTGGTCGGAGTGATATAGCGCCGGCGATCTTCCTGGAGCAGGTCGATCCGCAGACCGAGTTTTTGCGGGATAAGGACGTGACTGGAATCAATCGCGACACGGTAGCTGTCAAAGCTGTCCACGCGGAGACTGAGCGAGTGGGAGTTCTTGTTGAGATCAGGACGGTTGGTCACGATGTCGAGCCCGCCGCCGGGATTGCCGACGCCAAAGAGGATCGAGTTGGGACCGCGGGTGAAGGTGAAGCGCGACGTGTTGTAGGAATCGATCGGCGTCAGCGCGGTGAAGAAGTTGGTCGTCAGGCTGTCGGACCGGAATCCCCGGACCGTATAGGGATTGCCCGTACGCTGGCCGTTGTTGTCGAGGTCGCCCTCGTTGCTCTGGTAACGCGCGGTGCTGGGCAGGAAATCAAGCACGTCGTTGAAATTGAGCGCGCCCAAATCCGACAGCATGTCGGCGGAGATGATGGAAATGGCCGAAGGCACGTCCTTCGCCAGCGTCTTGAGCCGGGTGCCGGAAAGCGTTTCCGTCGGCGCGTAGCCATCGTCGGCCTCGACGCTGATCACAAAGGGGTTCAACGTGACGGTCGGGTCGGCGGCGGCGGAGGCCTGATTGCCCGTGGTGGCAGGCGTCACGGATTGCGCGGATGCGAGCGAACCCACGCCAAGACAAGCGAGGGTGCGGAGGAGCAGGGGTGTTTTCATGGGGTTAAAGTGAACGGGATCAGAGGCGGGTGATCATTTCCATCCGGGCGGTCATCATCAGGAACGCGCCTTCACCTCACCGAGCGGAACGGTGCGTACGCGGATGTTCTTGAAAGCGGCGGAATCCATTATTTTCTGCGTCCGAGTTTGGCTGCGGTCCGACCAGAGCGAAGACACGGATCCGTCGACACGGCGAATGCGGAGGTTGTCGACGTAGACGGTGTAGGTACCGGGGGTACCGCCGGAAAAGACAAGTCCGTGGCGACCAAGCGGGCCCGGGGCGGTGCTGCTCATGCCCACAACGCGATGCTCCCAGACGCCGGCGCCACCGCGGATTTCAGGGCCCGCGGCCTGCTCCCGGCCAAACTGGTCGATGCCGTCGCCGCGCTTGAAGAAAACCTGCATTGATTTGCTGTCGTTGCCCTGGAACGGCGAGTAGAAGAAGCCGCGCGGGAGCGCCCCGGGAGCGGTGGCGAGATCGAACTCGACCCAGTCGGTGGCTTGCTGAAATCCGTCCCACGATGCGATGGGAACAATCAGTCGATCCTTGGGCTTGGCCTCGGCCGTGACGGTGACCGTGACCTCAAGGACGTCGCCTTCGGGAGCCGGCTTCGCATCGAAGGCCATCGGAGCGGGAGTATGGGAAAGGGCAGTATGGAGCGAGTCGGTCCACGCGTTCATCTTCAGGACGAGCGACTGCACGACCGCAGGATTCGCATCGGCGACGTTGGTCATTTCACTCTCGTCCTTCCGGATGTCGTAAAGCTCAAAGCGATCGTAGTAGCGGTGTAGCTTCCACTGCACGGTGCGAAGTGCGTCCTGCCCGTGCCAGGCCCAGTAATAGCTTTCGACGGGGCTCTCGGTGCGCGCCCGCAGGGCGGGCCAGAGGTTGCGGCCATCGAGTGGCCGGGTGGCGGGCATTTTCGAATCGGTCATCGCAATCAGCGTCGGGAACATGTCGAGCGCGCCACAGAGCCCGTCCCACCTCGTGCCGCCAATGAGGCCGCCTTTGGGCCAGTGGACCACGGTGGGCAGGCGCACGCCTCCATCGTAAATCGTGTGCTTGGCGCCGCGGAGCGGAAGACTGCTGCCGGCTTCCATGGCGCCGTTGTCGCTCGTGAAGACGAGAATCGTGTTTTCGGTCAGGCCGAGGCGATCGAGTTCGGCCACGATCGCCGCGACATTTTTATCGAGGGCGCGCAACATCGCGGCGTGCGTGCGCTTTTCGGCGGTGGTGGCCTTCGGGCTCGCGGCGGGCAGCGCGGCGCCAATGGTCGGTTCGATTTCGGCAAGATCGTCGTCCTTGGCCTGCAACGGAGCGTGCACGAGGTGAAACGGCACGTAGCAGAAGAACGGTGTGTCCTTGCTCTCACCGATGAACTCCAGCGCGTGGCGCGTGATGAGGTCCTCGGTGTAACCGGCGTCCTGCGGGCGAAATTCCCGGTTGTGCCACCAGCTCACGGGGCCGCGCCCCTGCACGGTACGACGATTGAAATAATCCGCGCCGCCACCGTAGTAAACCCACGCCTCGTCGAAACCGTGGGCGTTGGCGCCAAGACCGCCCTTGAGTTTCTTGTTCGGCATGGACTTCCACGCCTCGGCAAACGCGGCGCGATACTCGGTGGTGTCAGGATCGTCCCCGTTGTGCCATTTGCCAAAGACGCCGGTGCGGTAGCCGTTGGCTTTGAATCCCTCGGCGATGGTAATCTCCTCGGCCGCAAGTTCGCCGCCGACCTCGGGACCCGTGCCGACCCGAAAGGGGTGGCGCCCCGTGAGCAGCATGGCGCGCGTTGGCGAGCAAACGCACCACCCCATGAAGGTGTTCAACTCCACCCCGCGCGCGAAGAGCTTGTCGATGGCCGGAGTCGGAATCTTGCCGCCGTTGCGGCTGAGATCGCCCCAGCCGAGGTCGTCGGCGAGAAGGTAAACGACGTTGGGTTGGCGCGCGGCGGCGGACGCCGGCGCGGCGGCGCAGATCAAGGCCAGGGCGGCGAGCGCAAACGTTGGGGGCAGGAACTTCATGATTTCTTCTTGGCTTTGCCGTTTTTCTTGGCGCCGGCCGGAGGCGCGTCGGCACCAGCCGCCTCGGGATCCCCACCCTCGCCCTGGTCGGCAAGGTTGGCGGGATCGTAGCGCTTGGCTTTCGGATCACCGCTGGGATTCGGCTTGGGGAAATACGCCCCGGCCGCCTTCAAACCCTCCATCAATTGTCGCTGCAGCTGGCCGGTTCGTTCCGGGCTGGCCGCGGCGAGGTTGGTCTTTTCGCCAAGGTCGCGCCGCAGGTCGTAGAGGAAACGTTGGTCGGGCCACTCGTACCAATACATCAACTTGGTCTCGCCCACGATGAGTGCAGACGCCGGTGGCGAAACCCGGTAATGCGGGTAGTGGAAGAAAAGCGGACGGTTGTTTTCCACCTCCGTCGGTGAAGCGCCGAAGAGAAAGCGTTTGAAACTCACGCCGTCGATATTCGGACCGAGCTTGGCGGTTGCACCGGCGAAATCGGCAAAGGTCGGGAGGAAATCGTAACCGACCACGTTGACCGAGCACCGTGAGGCGGCCGCAATCCCCGGCCCGCGCACAATGAGCGGAACCCGGATGCCGCATTCCCAGAGCCACCACTTCGCGCCGCGCAGCGGGTCGTGGGATTCGTTCCACACGCGATAGCCGTTGTCGGTGGTGAAAACGACGTAGGTATTCTCGGCGAGTCCGAGCACATCGAGCTTCTGCAGGAGCCGCCCGATCGCGGTGTCGAGATCCTCGGCCATGGCGGTGCCGTGTATCGTATTGGAGCGTTCGCGCGGGTTCTCGATTTTCGCGAAGACGGGATCGTTTTGATATTTCGCCAGGGTTTTCTTCGTCGCCTGATAACGGGCGTGGGTGGCGTAATGGGACACCTGGAGGAAAAAAGGCCGGCCGGCCTTCGCCTGACGCTCGATGAAATCGACACTGCGCCGTGTGATGCTGAACATCAGCTTGGGATCGTCCGACGTATCGGATCGCCCGCCCGTCGCCGCGTCGATCGGCTGGCAGGTCTTGTTGTCGGTGTCGCCATCGCTTTCGTCGTAGCCGTGCTTCGCCGGTCCGCCGCCATAGAGGTGCCACTTGCCGAAATGAGCGGTGGCGTAGCCGGCGGATTTGAAGAGGTCGCCAATCGACGGGAACCGGATGTTGCCCTGCGGCTCGGGCTGGAGCAGCGGTCGATCGGCGTCCTGCCCGCGCGTGAGGTATTGCACCGTCCCGTTGGTCTTTTCGCCGAAGCCGCCGTTCCCGCTGTAGAGATGGCGCGCCGTCATCATGCCGGTTTGGATCGAGCAACGCGACGGGCCACACATGCCGGCGGCCGCGTGGGCGTTGCGAAAGGTCATGCCCTGCGCGGCGAGTTTTTCCACGTTGGGCATGTGACGGAAAGCCATCGCCGATTCCGGCAGTTCGGCACCCATGCGGACCGGCGTGCCGAACCAGGGCATGTCGTCGATCAGGATGAAGACGATGTTGGGTGGGCGGATGTCGGCCGCGGAGGCACGCAGGCCGAGTCCGATACTGAGCAGGGCACCGAGGAGAGGAAGGAGGCGTTTCATTTGGAGGCGGGCGTGGGGATGGGAAGTTCGTCGACCGCGGCGAGGTCGCCGCGGATGACGCGGCCCGCAAGGCCCGTGAGCCGGAGGTAGTGATCCGAAGGCAGGTCCTCGTAGGTAGCGAACTGCACGCCTTCGCCGACGGGCGGCGCATTGGTGACCTTGAAGATCGCCGTGCCCTCATCAACCTCGTCGAACATCGCGACGTAGAGCATGTCGGCACCCGCGCGCTTGGCGGCGGTGATTTGCGACCAGAAGAAGCGCCCTTGCAGGCGGGGGATCGCATTGAGCGGTGCGTCTGGTTTCATGTTGTGCCAGCTGAAACCGGGAAAGGCCACGGGGAGAAAATCGAGGTTGCGCTCCCGGCACCACGCGAGATCGGGTTGCCAGACGGTGATCGCATGCGTACTCGCGGCCTCCGGCGTGCGGTAACGGCCGGGCGTCCACGGCGAGATCACGTCGGCAAGCTGAATGAGTTCGAGCAGCGCGGGATCGGCGACGGAGTCGCGGGTTTGCGTGCGCCAAAAACTCGGCACGCCGAGCATAACCGCGAGTCCCCTCCCCTGTTGGTCGTCCTTGAGGAAGGTGATGATCTTGCGCCAGTCCTCGAGCGAGGGCCGGGGTTTATCGTCGTCCTTGAAACCGCAGCCCCAAAGAGCAAGCAGCGGCTTGCCGCGATGCCGCAGGTAGGCCGGGTCGGCCGTGAGGCGCGTCTCGCGCACCAGCTTTTTCCAATCGTCGATCAACACGTCAGCCTTGCCCGGCGCGAGGCTGCTGAGGTCGTACATCAGCGCATAAACGCGGCCGTGTTGGCGGGCACCGGCGCGGATGTTTTCGAGCACAGCATTGTTCGCCGCGAGCGACGTGCCGCGCGACAGCGAGTTGATGAAGCGTTGCACGAACACACCGTCGATGCCGTGCTCCTGCATCCACGCGAAATGGCGGAGCACGGTCGGACGGCGATAGGAGCTGAACACCTCCGCGGGCGTGCCGTCGGCATGGCGAAGGTCGGTGGGAAACCGCTCGTTGGCGGGAAACTCACTGAGGTCGGGCCAGAGATCGACCCGCACATTACCCGGCGCTGGCCTCGCCCCTCCCTTGGTCCAATGGTTGTAACCGCGCTTGGCGCCATCACCCTCGGCGTTGAACCAACCTTGGTAGCCGACCATGACTTTGCCGGTGAGGGTCGACGAATCGACGCGCGGAGCTTCGGCGCCGAAGGCGGCCGCGATGGCAGACGAAAAAACGAGGACAATAAAGACGGAGTATCTCATGAAAAGGGACAGGCGCAGCTCGCTGGTTACTTGTCGGGGTCGTCGGTCTTGATGTAGGTCTTCGGCAGGTTAGCGACCCAGGCGGCAAGCCTCGCGGAGAGATTCTTCACCACATCGGGATGTTGGGAGACGAGATTATGTTTCTCCCCGGGATCGCTGCCGATGTCGTAGAGCGCAACTTCGGCTCCGTTCTTGCGCGTCGGGCGGATAAGTTTCCACCGGCCTTCGCGGATGCAGGCATCGCTGCCGACCGCACTGGTTTTCCACAGTAGTGGTTTCGTGCGCACGTGCGCACCTTGGCCGAGCCACGCCGCGGACGTGTCTTCGCCGTCGAAGTCGTTCGCATTGATCGTGACGCCCGTGATCGCGCACAACGTCGGCAGCCAGTCGGCGCCACTGAGGACGGACTTGTCGTCCACCCGCTGCGCAGGCACGTGGCCGGGCCAGCGCACGATCCACGGCACGCGCACGCCGCCCTCGAACATCCCGTGCTTGCCGCCGCGAAACTCGCCGGCGTAGCCCATCGCATCAAGCCGGGCATATTCGACCTCTTTGCCGCCCGCCTTGGTCTTGGCGCGCTTCCTTTTCTTGTCGGGATCATCTTCCGAGCTCGCCCGGATGTCAGCCGGGCCTTGGTCGCTGCTGAAGACGACGATGGTATTGTCCCGCAGGCCGAGTTCATCGAGTCGTTTCAAGAGCCGGCCAATATCGTCGTCCATCGAGTTGATGTCCGCGAGATAGCGACGCATGTGCTCGCTGACATCCCCGCCGCGGGCCCGGCAAATCGCGAATTTTTCACGCATCGCGGCCGAGAATTTCGATTCATCCACCACCACATCCTTGAACCGATCCACATAACGCGGCGGCGGCGCGATCGTGTGATGCGAGATGTGACTCCAGACGTTCAGGTAAAAGGGGCCGCTCCGGTGCTGCTCCAAGAACGTGATCGCGTCGTCGTAGATGTGCGCATCGCGACTGCCGTGGCCGTCGGATCGTTTTTTCCGGCCACCTTCCTCGGCCTCCGCGCCGACGGTATCGATGCCGTACGTACCGTTCTTTGCCTCCGGCCCCATGTGCCATTTGCCAAAATGTCCGGTCGCATAGCCGTTCTTGTGCAGCAACTCGGTGATCGTGACACGGTCCGCGAAGCCGCCGTTCGCCGGATAGGTGCTGTAGCGGGCGGGCAGCCACGAAGTCATCAGGCCGGTGCGGGCCGGGCAGCAGGTTACGCCGGTCGCGTAGAACTGCGTGAAGCGCGTGCCCTCGGCCGCCAGTCGATCGATGTTCGGCGTCCGCGCGTAGGGATGCCCATAGCAACCGAAGTCGGCGAAGCCGGAATCGTCGGCGAGGATGAAGATGACGTTGGGTTTCGCCGGTGGCGCAGCGGCGTGGAGCGACGCCAGCGAAGCCAGCAGCAAAACGGAGAGAGCGAGAGCGACGGGTTTCATGTCACAGTTTGGACTGAGATTTCTTTTGCTTGGGCTCCATTTCCTGCCGCTGGCCATCGGCCAACACGGGTCGCTGGCGCACCGATTCAAGGAGCGGCGATTTCACGCGAACGAGCCAGTCGGTCAGGAGCCCTTTCATCCGCGTCGCCTCGCCGCGGTATTTCTCGCGATCGGGATTGCGGCCAATGAGGTTGTTCAGCTCGTGCGGATCGGTCTGGAGATCGTAGAGCGCGTCGAGCGACTTGTTGGTGACATTGCGGCCGAACAAAAACTTCCAGCGCCCATCGGTCACCATGAAGCCGGGCAACTGAGCGGCGGGCCATTCGGAAACCGCGATGCGGCCGGCGCCGTTTTCCTTGCCCTCGATCAGCGGGCGAAGACTGCGTCCCTCGGTCGGCCGGGCCGGTTGGTTGAGGTAGTCGAGGATCGTCCCGAAGAGATCGAGCTGGGAGGCCGGGGCGTTGACGACGGTTTTGGCCGGGATCACGCCGGGCAGACGCATCAGGAGCGGGATGTGCACCGAGCCTTCGTAAAAGACGAACTTCCCGTGCAGGCCGTGCTCGCCCAGTTCCTCGCCATGATCGCTGGTGAAGATGACGAGCGTGTTTTGCGCAAGGCCGAGTTCGTCGAGGCGGTGAAGGATTTTCCCGACCCAGTCGTCGATCTCCGCAACCATGCCATAGTAAATCGACGTCATCTGACGGACGTTTTGCGGATCGCGGTAAAGGGCGTCGATGGCCGATTGGGTGCGATCGACATAAGGCGAGTTCGTACGCGGATCGGCGAGGCTCGCGGGCACCGGAATCTTTTCCGGCGCGTATTGGCTGTAATACGGCTCCGACACCATCATCGGCGGATGCGGCGGATCGATGGAGAGGGTCAGGGTGAAGGGACCTCCCTTGAGGCGCTCGAGGGCTTCAAGGCCTTCCTTGGCCGTGTAGGCGGTGCTGCTGTACTCCGGCGGGATGTCGAGGCAGCCGTAGGAATCGGACTGGGCCGATTTGGTCGGGTTGGCCTTGCCGTAGTTCTCATCGAGGGGAATCGGCGTATAAGGCCACACCCCGTTTTTCTGAACAAGCTGGCCGGGGAGCGGATCGCGCCGCGGAACGTTTTTGCGGACGTATTCGCGGTAGGCATCAGAGTCGGACATATCGGCTTTGCTGCCGGGAGGCCGGTTCTTGCCGTTGAGCCAGCGGACGGGGCGGGTGTAGTCGGCGGTCATCCGATAGGGCGCGTGCCATTTCCCGTAGTATTCGCCGCGGTACCCGTTCCGCAGCAGCAGTTGGTCGAACGAAAGCAAGGTGGCGGGGAAATCCGCCGTATCCACGTTGGCATTGCTCCAGACATGGTTCGATTCGAGGGCGTGGCCGGTGAGGATGACGGTGCGCGCGGGCACGCAAACCGGGCACGACGAATAGAACTTGGAAAAGCGCGCGCCCTCCGCGGCGAGCCGGTCGAGGTTGGGGGTCTTGAGGACGGTATTGCCGGCGCAGCTCATGGCGTCCCAGCGCTGCTGGTCGGTCATGATGAAGAGCAGATTGACCGGGCGTTCGGCGGCAGAGGCGCCACCGCCGATCAGAAACGCGAGAACGACGAGGGCGCGGCGGAAAATCATGGCGCGGGGGCGTTTTTCTTTTTGCGATCCGCCTTGGCTTTTTTCGGCGCTTTTTCGGCCGAGGATTCCATCCCGTAGCGTTTGCCTTCGCCCTTGATGGGGTTGGCCATCTCGGCGAGCCACGCGTCGTGGAGCTTGGTCAACTCGGCAACTTTTTCCGGCAGGGTTTTCGCGAGGTCGTTTTTCTCGGAGATGTCCTTGCTCAAATCGAAGAGCCCAATCTTCCCTTTCTCGCCGACGAGCTTCCAGTCGCCGGAGCGTACGGCCCACCAGCCTTCTTCGCTGCCGGAACACCAGAACAAATTGCGCGGGGTCGGCGCGGTTTCACTCCGGAGTAGCGGGAGAATATTTTTCCCATCGAGCCTCTTTTCGGTCGGCGCGTCCACTCCGACGGCGGCGAGCACCGTAGGCAAGATGTCGAGCGAACTGACGACGGCTTGGTTCTCGCCGGGCTTGAGCTGCGCCGGCCAGCACACGAGGAACGGAACGCGGATGCCTCCTTCGTAGTCCGAGTGCTTGCCGGCACGCAACGGCGTGTTGTTGGCGGATTGCGGCAGCGGACCACCGTTGTCGCTGATGAAAAACAGGAGCGTATTTTCCCACACGCCTTCGCGCTTGAGCTTCGCAACGACGTTGCCGATAGCGTCGTCCATCCGCTTACCCATCGCGAGGAGGGTATTGCGGTCCTTGTTGCCCGTGTTGAATTTCGCGATCTCGTCGGCAGGGGCCTGGAGCGGGGCATGGACGGCGTTGAAGGCGAGATAGAGAAAGAACGGTTTGGCTTTCCGGCGCTCGATAAAGGCAACGGCTTCGTTGCCGAAGTGATCCGTCAGGTATCCGTCCAGCTTGACCGGCGTGGTGCCGCGGTAGATCGGGTCGTCAGGGTCGTTGAGATTGTAGTAATCGTGTGCGCCGCGACCGAGAAAACCGAAGACTTCGTCGAAACCGCGGAGGGCCGGACTCCATTCGGGAGTGGGCCCGAGATGCCATTTTCCAATCTGCATCGAAGTGTAGCCCGCGGGCTTGAGGAACTGCGGAAAGATCTGCTCGTGCATCGGCACGCCGGAGCCGGCCTCGCCCGCGGTGTAAAGCCCGAGGCGCTGTTGGTAGCGGCCCGTCATCAGACCGGTGCGTGTCGGCGAGCAAACGTGGCCGGTGACATAGCCCTGGCGGCAGATCACACTTTCCCTGGCCAGTCGGTCCAGATTCGGCGTCACGACTTCCTTCGGGTGCTGGGGATTGAAGAGCACATCGGCGTAGCCGAGATCGTCCGCGACGATGAGCACGACGTTGGGCGGATGCACGGTGGCGGCGCGGCACCCGATGATGGCCGCGGGGAGCGCGAGGGCGAAGAGGAGAAGGAAGCGGAGCGAAGGCATGGCTGGGGAACGAAGGGTGCTGAGGTCAGTAGGAAAACGTCGTCGTGAATCGAATCGTGCGCGGGTCGATGAAATCAACCCGGCTGTAACCGATGCCGCGACCGCCGGGAATCTGGAAATCCGGAGTCGACGAGAAGCGCTGCGGGATGATGCCGTGCTGGTCGAGGACGTTGGTCACATTGAGCTGGTAGCTCAACGTGCCGCGCAAGCGCCACTCGGAAACCTTGTGGCTGTAGCGCAGCATCACGTCTACGCCGCTGAGCGCGCGGCCTTGGATTTCGGATCCGTTGGCATAGCGGCCGATCACGTTGGGGCTGCGCCAGCGATAGCCGGCCCCGGCGGTGAGCCCCTTCAGTCGACCCGTCGTGAAATCGTACGCAGAGAAGAAACTGACCTTGTGCGGGCGCAGGCCCCAGCGTTGTTCATTTTGCTGAATGTCGTCGTTGATGTCCCGAATCATGTTCAGGATTTCCTGCGCGGCGGTGATCGAGCTGGCGGTGACGAGTCTGGCGAGATCAGCCGCCGGCGATTTTGCCGCGAGCTCGATCCACTTGGCCACGGTTCCAGTCGTCGTAAACGCCGAGGGCGTGATGGTGTAGCTCGAGTCGGCATTTTGTTTCACGCCCTCGACGAGGAGCCCGTTGGCAAACGTGTAGCCGTACCACGGGATGGCGTCGGCGCCGGAAGAGTTCTTGCGGATGCGATCCGTGTAGGAATAGGTGGCGGTCAGGCGCCAGTTCCGCGTGGGATTGGCAACGGCGCTGAATTCATAACCGCTGGTCGTCTGGTCGAACATCGCGGCCGAGACCGGGACGGTGATGCTCGAGCGAATGGGCGCCCACTGCGCGGCGGTATAGGCGAGGCCGGGGCCGACGAGCGGACCCTGCAGCGCATCGGCGATCCGGATATTGCGCTGGTTGTAACGGGCGTCGATTCCGCCGCTGCCCGTGTTGCCCCGGGAGTCGGTCTGGAAATAGACGGCCTTCATCGACAGTCGGTTTTCCAACAGATCGAGGGCAATGCCGTAGTCCGAGCCTTCGCCCTTCGATGGCGAAGGAATGAGTCCGTACGGCAGCACCTTGTTCGTGAAGGTGGGGATGCCAATGTTGGTCGACCAATTGGCGATCAGCGAACCCCAGGATGTGGCGTGGAACACGGCGCCCTGGGTGCGCGTGATGCCGCGGACGGAATTGACCGTGGCTTTGGACACATCGTAGTCGACGATCGAGGATTTCAGGACCGGGTCCGTGCCAAACGCGTAGCTCGTGATGTCCGCCGAATCGACGCGGTAGCCAAACGTCGTGACAAGACGACGGTTCCAAAAATGACTCTGCACGACGGCCAGCTTCGCCTCGGAATCCTGGGTCGCATAGGAGTTGTTCGTGCCGGCCGCGCCGTTGATCCAGCCGGTGTCATAGGTCGTGGTGCCCACTTTCGCCGTCTTGGGCAGCGTGCGCCAGTCGGGGGCTTGAAACGAGGCGGGGTTCTTTTCGTCCAGGTAGATCCGCTGGGAGATGCGGTTGCTCTGATTGTCGGCGGCCGCGTTGAACGGTGCCCCGAAAAAGCCCCACACCTGGTTGTTGTAGCTGTCGACATCCCGGCTGCGTGAGAACATCGACGCGATGCGGTGGGTGCCGAGCCATTTCCACTTGGGTTCGAGATCGTAGGCCAGCGAGGCACGCGATTCCCGGTAGTGAGCGCGGTGGTCGCCGTTGATCCAGGTGGCGTCGATATAGAGCCGCCCGACATACGGATTGGCGGGACCACCGACACCCTGGAGCGTGTTGGCGTCACCGGAGAGCATCGGACTTGTGCCCGTGATCACGGGACTCTGCAAATCGGTGTGCTGATAGTTGTGGGAGAAATTGAAGTTGAGCCGGTTCGTGATCCGCCAGTCGAGGGAGACGGTGTAATTGTGAAGATTCTGGCTGCGATACATCCCGGGCCCGCCGGAATTCAAACTTTGCGGCAGATAGGACGGGTCGTTGATCGACAGCGTGACCCCGCTCACGCCCGGCTCGCCGGGCGGCGAGCGGACCGCGGGGTTGTCGTAGGATCCCGTCAGGAGGGTGCCGGCAGAGTTGAACAAGGTGCCGTCGTTTTCGATGTAGACGAAACGGCGGATCCCGGGAACTGCCGTCGTTAAACCCTGGTTGCGCGCCACGACACCGACGACGAGCTGCGCCGGGGTGGCGGTGGCGGCGTTGTTCGGCACGAAGGTGACCGCCGCAACTCCCTTGGCGTTGCGGTTATCCAACCACGCAAGCGCGCCGTCGAAGAGCGGATACGGCGCGACCCGCGAGGCGAATTCGTTGCCCCGTTCCCCCGAGACGCGGAGGGTGATGCGGTCGGTCGGCGTGAACGTGAGCGTGCCGAAGAGGCGGCGCTTGTCCTGATAGTCGGGCTTGCGCCAGCCGCTGTTCTGCTGATCGACGGCGGAGACGGCGAACGCGAGTTTCTGCGGGATGACGACCTGATTGGCGCGGAAGTCCCAGCGGTTGGCGGAGACGGCACCGCTGCCGAATTCATAACCCACCTTTCCACTGTCACGGTTGGTGGTGGCTAAAATCGAACTCTGATTGATGAGACCGCCGGCCGAACTGATGCCAAAGAGGATGCCGTTGGGACCGCGGCTCTCGTCGTAACGGCCGATACGATACGAATCATTCGGGGTGATGCTCTTGAAATAATCCAAACCGAGCGAGGAGCCGATGCCACGGATGTCGACGCCACGGACCAGGAGCGAGCCGTTGATGGCGGCGTTCGCGTTGGAGGCCGCGTTGGTATCCTGGACCCCCAGAGTCGCTCCGACGGTGTAGCCGATAAAGTCCTCGATTTGGTTGATCCCCAGGTCCTGCAGGAATTTTTCCGTGAAGACGCTGACCGACGAGGGCGTGTCACGCAGGTTCGTGTTGAGTCGGCTGCCAGCGAGCGTGTTTTCGGCGCGATAGCCTTTGTCGGCCGTGGCGTTGACGGTGAACGGGCTGAGCTCGACCACTGCCCCTTCGACGGACGGAGTCGGCGGCAACGGTGAGCCAGATTGGAGAGGCGGCAGGGTCTGGGCGAACCCGCTTGCGGCAGCTTGAAGCGTCCCGCACGCGAGGAAGGCGCGAAGGGTGAGTTTGGTTTTCATCGGGGTTGCAGGGATGCGAGCGGGGATGGCGGGCGGAAAGCCGGCTGGGGACCGAACTTGAGTCGGCGCCTGGGGGTCAGCGAGCGGCTTCGAAAAGGGCGATAATTTGTTCGGGCGCGAGAGCGCGGTGAAACACGGCGAGTTCGTCGAGCGTTCCGTCCCAGAAGCCGGGGGTGTTGGACTCCGGTTCGCGACCGCCGGCGTTGAGTTTGACCCCGAGGCCAAGCGCGGCGGGCCCAATGGGGCTGAGTCCCGCGCAGAGCGTGGAAGCAATCTCATGGCCGTTCCGATAAAGGCGCAGGGTCGAACCATCGAGCGTGAACGCGACAAATTGCCATTCACCGAGCGGGAGTGGCACGGTATCGCGCACGCCGACTTCGTCGCCCGTGCTATCATGACAGCGCACGTCTCCTGCATCACGTCGTCCGCATCCGCCCCACGGGGCACGAGGGAATAAATCAGTCCGGCAATCCGCTTCTGGTTCTGCAGCAGCAGCCGGGTGAAGGCCTCACCGTCGACAGGAGGGGGCGGAGGTTGCATATGGCTCAAAGGGAAACCCGGCACCACTAGTAATGCCACCAATCTCCCCAAATTGGACAAAAAAACTCCCTCGTAACCTTGCGGTGTACGAGGGAGTTAAATTGGGTGCAGGGGTTGGATTTGAACCGCCCGGCCGCCGCGGAGCTAAGTCGCTAGGAAACGAGGACTTAGTTGATGGTTAATATTTTGGACCGAGAAGATAGGAGCACAGAAATGCGCCGATGTGAAGCGAAGAGTGACCTGCCGGGCAACCTTCTGGCAACCTTTCGAAAAAATCGAGAAATGGGGACAAACGCCGCGTGAGGTGGTCCCGGGAATTTGGGCACCTAGCCGCGCTGTTCTTCCGGTGACAATGCAAAGTAATCGTCCATGATCAGGTTGCCGCCGGCTCCGCCACCCGTCGCATGATATCGGCGATCCACGCTGGTGCATAGCGGAGATCCTGCAAAAGTTGCTTCTTGTCCTGATCTGACAACCGGCGACGGAGCGCGGTGATTGTCCCCAGATCAACTTGGTTCCGGCCGAGCCACCGGAGGGCCTGAATCACCGTCCCGCTGATCCGTCCCGCTGTGGCCATCTGTCGGGTCGCGGCGTGTTTGAAAATAATCTGTTGCTGCCCCAAGGGCACCTTGCGCGCGCGACCGTCGGTGAGATAGACAGCGCGAACCGGGACCTGTGTGGAAAGCCCCAGCAAATTGGCGGCGTGAGCGCCGGACAGAAGAACCCGCGAATGATCGCGGGCCTGCATGGCCTGAACGACATTCTCCGAAAGTGGAGGTAGCGCGCGACCCAGCCGGGCCAGTTGGCGCGGCCGGTCATAAAGGCCGCGGCCAACTTTGCGGATGCCGCCTCTCTTGGCGTGGCGCATGAGGGCAAGACGAACAGCGGTATGGCTACCCAAGTCCCGGAAATCAGCGGCCGAAAAAACCCAGCCCGGGGATTGCTGGTTGATGCGGTCCGTTACCTTGGAATCCGTTGACTGTGCGTGTCTGCCCATATTTGAAACAAAAGTGAGTATGTTTTTGTTTTAAATACAAAGCTTCATTCACTCGCTGTGGCGCCCCAAACGACGCTGCAATTAAAGCTCCGGAATTGCCCCCGGAGATACGGCGCAGCCGGCTGATTGCAAAGCCGGAAGGCGACACCGGCGCCTACAGTCGCGCCGCGAGCGCGATAAAGTTGCGCTTGGGTTTGTGCGCCGTGCGGAGGCGGGCGATGGTCGCGTCCCACTCGTCGGACTGCCCAAGACCGAGGTGCAGGGACTTCACTTTTTGCAACTGCCGCACGGCTTGTTCGTAGGCGCCGTTGCTTTTCTGCGCGATGAGCGCCTCCGCCTCGCGCAGGTGGATCGGCAGCGTGTCGGCGGGATGCGTTTTTTCGCGGGCGTCGGCGAGGCGCAGCCAGAGTTCGCGGGTGCACCCGCCGGCCTGCGCTTCCTGCCAGGCCGCGTCGGCATTCTTCTCCCACAGGAAAATGCTCACCAACGTCGAGCGATCCGGCGGCGCGGCCCACCGGCGGAAGCGGTCGCGCGTCCGGCTGGACGCCGGTTCCGCGTTACGGCGCAGCAAGGTCAGCGCTCGCTCGCGCCAGTGCGCCCACGCGTCGGCGCGCTCGGCGTGTTGCTTGAGCCGCTGGTAGCCCTCCAAGTCGGGCCGGGCCTCGAACAGCCGCCAGACCAGCGCGAGCGCGTCGTCGTGACGCCGGCGGCGGTGGTATTCGTCGGCCAGAAACTCGAGCAGGCGCGGATCGAGATTGTCCGGGAAAGCCTTCACGCCACGCTCGGCCCAGTCGAGGGCGGCGTCGGCCTGCTTCGCGTCGCGGTAGAGTTCGGCGATGGTCAGGAAGTGGTAGGGCAGCGAAAGATCCCGGGCCTTGACGGCGACCAACGCTTCGAGGTCGCCGCTCGTGCGCGCGAGCGCCTCCATCATGCCCGTGACGCGGAAACGCCGGCTCGAATAATCCTCGCGTCGCCCGGGACCGAGGGCCGGCAGCGACCGCCATTCCGCCTCGGCCCGCGCTCGATACACCGCCAGTCCTTTTTCGCCGAGCACGTCGGCGTAGGTTTGCGCCCCACCGTGAAAGACGTCCCACTCGCCGTTGATTTCCCAATCGAAAAGCCGCGCGGCCAGTTCCTCGGGATCGGGGCGCGCCGCCCGGCAAGCTTCAAGATGCAGTTGCTGCAAGTCGTCCAGAATCGGACTCATCCCCCCGTCGGAGTCATCCATTTCGAGCAACGCCTTGCCCACGCGGGACAGTCCGTGCTCGGCCAGCGCGATCACCGCGGCGGCGTGCCCCTCCCGGAGCAGTTCACGCAGCGGCTCGACGGCCTCCCAGATGCCGGCCGTAAAATCGTGGGCTTCGCGGTAGTGGACGAAGCCGCCCGTCTCGGTCGCGCGGTCGATGGAGCGCCGGTAGGCGGCGAAATTGACGCCTTTCCCGGTGGCGCGCGCAGCCTCGCGGAGCAGGCGTTCGCGCAGCCGCTCGTCGCGCTCGGCCGCTTCGAGCAGCCACGAGGCCAGCGTCGCCTTGTCCTGCTTCAGCAAAAACGGCCGCACGTCGTCGAGTTTCACCACGGCGGCGGCGCCGGACTCGCCGGACGCCGCGCCTTGGTTCGCGCCCAGCCACGCCAGGGCCGTCGCCACGCAATGCTTGCAGAAGCCGCCGTCGGCGCCGACCGGACACGAGCACGCGTGCGCCAACGCGTCGTCCTTCACCGCGAGCCGGACCGCATAATCCTTGGAGCCGCGAACCGCCGCCGTGAGCGCATCGCCATGCATGACGAGCGAGCGCACGCGGCCCTCGGCGGCATAGATTTCGCCGCGCTCGAACGACGCGCCGCCGGCCAGTTGTTGCACGCGGCGGCGGGTCAGGATTCGGGAGAGAGCAGGAGCAGTTTCCACAGAAAAGAGGACGCAACCGAAGGCATAGCGAGATGGGCGCTCCCGCAAGCGGGATTACGGCCGAAGCCGTCCTGACGCCCCGGAACAAAGATCTCGAATCCGGAATTTGGACCGATGCTCTTCCGTCGCGCTGACCGGACGGCAGAAGCTAACGGTCCCACGGCAAACATTGTCCTTGTCCTTCCGCCGGCACGAATAGTCCGACGCCGACGTGGTCATATCTGGCGAACTTGGATTTAGCGAACCGCGTAGGCAGGAGAGAAGTTGATGTGTTAGTGTGGCGTTGTGAGGAAGGCGACGAACCCAGGGGTTATTCGCGCGCAGGATGGCGGCGATGAAAGATCACCGTCACCGAAATCATACCCGGCGCTGCGCCCATTGCGGCCTGCAGTTCGCCGTTAATCCCCGTCTCGGAAAACGCCATCGCTTTTGCACCAAACGGGAATGTGCTCAAGCCAGTCGTCGCACCGCGCGCAAGAAATGGCTGAGAAAAAACGGCGGCAAGGCTTACTATCTCGGGACGGAGAACAACGACCGCGTGCGCGGCTGGCGCCAGAACCATCCGCAGTATTGGAAAAGAAACGGTGGGTCCGCCCGGTTGCGATCCCGTGAGTTTACGCTGACGAAGGAACTCGCCGCGATGATGAGATACGTTGCGTTACAAGATACGATTGACACGCGTGTCGCTCTAGAAATCGGCATTATTTCGAAGCTCTCGGGGGCTGCGTTACAAGATACGATAGCCAAGGAAATCCGCCGGCTCATGCTGCGCGGATATGCGATTCTGCGCCGCAAGCCCGTCCGGTCGGTCAAGTGAACGCCCCGCGTTCTCGCGGTGGATTCTGCTGCCGACGACATAACGCACGATGAGCGGGCAAGTCCAATTACCGCTCGCAGCCGCGACCGGCGGTCTCATCCCGGTCGCGGCTTACGTGCGCATGTCGACGGAGCACCAGCAGTATTCCACGGAGAACCAACTCGACCGCATCAAGGAATACGCCGCCAAGCGCGGCATGGAAATCGTCCGGGTTTTCGCCGATGAAGGCAAAAGCGGGCTCAGCGTGAAAGGCCGCGAGAGTCTCCGACGCATGATCGCCGAGGTCGAAGCCGGCAAAACTGATTTCAAGGCGATCCTCGCCTACGATGTCAGCCGGTGGGGCCGTTTTCAGGACGCCGACGAAAGCGGCTACTATGAATACATCTGCAAGCGTGCCGGCATCAATGTCCACTACTGTGCCGAGCAATTTGAGAACGACGGCAGCCCGACCTCGAACATCATCAAGAGCGTCAAGCGCTCGATGGCCGGCGAATACAGCCGCGAACTTTCGACCAAGGTTTTTCAAGGTGCCTGCCGGCTGATCCAACTCGGCTTCAAACAGGGCGGCGCCGCGGGCTTCGGGCTGCGGCGGGTGTTGATCGATCAAACCGGCAAGGCAAAGGGCACACTCAAAGTCGGCGAACACAAAAGCCTTCAGACCGACCGGGTGGTGTTGATGCCAGGGCCGGACGAGGAACAGGAAACCGTCCGCTGGATCTATCGCGCGTTTCTCGACGAGGGGAAAACCGAACGTGAAATCGCCGAGGCCCTCAATGCGCGGAAGATTCCCACCGATCTGGGGCGGGCGTGGACGCGGGGCACGGTGCATCAGGTCCTCACGAACGAAAAATACATCGGCAACAACGTCTATCACCGCACGTCCTTCAAACTGAAGCGCAAGCACGTCCTCAATCCGCCGGAGATGTGGATTCGGGCGGATCGGGCGTTTCCCGCCATCGTCGACCCACTGACGTTCGCCAAGGTGCAGGAAGCCATCCTCGCCCGGGCGAAACGTTTTTCAGACGACGAGATGCTCCAGGCGCTGAAAGAATTGTGGTCACGGCACGGCCGGATTTCGGGGCTGTTGATCGACGAGCAGGACAGCATGCCGTCGAGCGCCGCGTTCCGCCATCGTTTCGGCAGTCTGGTCCGCGCCTACGAATTGGTCGGCTACACTCCGCAAACGGACTATTCGTTTCTTGAAATCAACCGCTACCTGCGCGGCCGGCATCCGGAGGCGGTGCAGGAAGTCATCACGCGTCTGTCCACGATGGGTGTCGCGGTCGAACGCGACCCTGCGACCGAGCTGCTCATCCTCGATCGCGAACTGACGGTGTCGCTCGTCCTATCGCGATGCCTGCGCACCGGGGCAGGCTCGTCCCGCTGGATGCTGCGTTTTGAAGAGAGTTTCCGGCCCGATCTTACCATCGCCGTCCGCATGAATGAAACGAACCAAGCCATCAAAGACTACTATCTCTTCCCGGCCATCGACCTGACGGATGCCAAGCTCCGGCTGGCTGAAAACAATCACTCGCTCCTGGATGCCTACCGTTTCGACAATCTCGAATTCTTCTTCGAAATGGCCGAACGCATCTCGGTGGAGGATGCCGCATGAAGCCCGGCGACGAATCGCGGGTGCGGCTGATTCCCGTCGACCGCATTCGCGTGGTCAATCCACGTGTCCGCGACAAGGTGAAGTTCGAACGCATCGTGGAGAGTATCGCGAAGCTCGGCCTCAAGAAGCCGATCACGGTGACGGTGGGGAAAGCCGGCGACGACGGCGTGGAATCGTTCGATCTCGTGTGCGGGCAAGGCCGGCTGGAGGCGTTCAAAGCGCTCGGGCAAACGGAGATTCCCGCGCTCGTGCGCGGCCTGTCGAAAACCGACGGACTGCTCGCGAGTCTGATCGAAAACATCGCCCGGCGCCGGGTGCGCTCGCTGGACCAAATAAAGTTGATCCAGTGGATGAAGGAGCAGGGGCACGGACACGCCGACATCGCCCGCAAGACCGGGCTCAGCGAGGAATACGTGAAAGACATCCTCAACATGCTCCGGAACGGCGAGGAGCGCCTGCTCGAAGCGGTGCTTCACGGCAAGATCCCCGTGACGGTAGCGGTCGGGATTTCGGGTGCGTCCGATGAAGATTCCCAGCGGCTGCTGATGGAAGCTTACGAACGAAAGGACATGAACCAGAAAACGCTGGCGGCATTCAAGCGGGTGCTCGATCAGCGGCGCCACTTTGGCCGGAATTATGGCACCAGGCATCGGGACTCCGCCCGCCGGACGAGCGCCGAGAGTCTCGTGCGCGCCTATCGCCTCGAATCCCAGCGCCAGAAACTCATGGTCCGAAAAGCGAAGCTCTGCGAGGCGAAGCTGCTGTCCGTGTCGGCGGCGATCAAGGTGCTCGTCGGAGACGAGGACTACATCAATCTGCTCCGGGCCGAGAAACTGGAAACGATGCCAAAATTTCTGGCGGAACGGGCGAAGCAGGCCGCATGAAGCAAAAGGTCCACGCCGCTTTCGATCTCGATGGCATCACCCTGCCACTGGGCGCGATTCTTCCGATCCGGCAGATCAAGCCGAGCGATTACGCATGGGGCAAATACCGGTCGATGCTGGCCTCGATCCGCGAAGTCGGCGTGATCGAGCCGCTCATCGTGCATCCGCAAAAGAAATCGCGCGATGCCTACCTGCTGCTCGACGGTCACATGCGATTGAAGGCCCTGCTCGAACTCGGCCGGACCGAGGCGTTCTGCCTCGTGGCCAACGACGACGATGCGTTTACCTACAACGACAAGGTCAACCGGCTCTCGCTCATCCAGGAGCATGCCATGATTTTGCGCGCGGTCGACAACGGGGTTAAACCTGAGCAAATCGCGAAGGCACTCGACCTCGATATCGGCAAAATCAGGGGGAGTCTCAATCTGCTCGATGGCATCCACGCCGACGCGGTCGATCTGCTGAAGGAGAAACCGATCACGGCGGCAGCGCTGCGATTATTCCGCAAAGCGAATCCCGTCCGCCAGATCGACATGGCGCAGCTCATGGTCTCCGGCAACAACTACACGCGGGCCTATGCCGAGGCGCTGATCGTCGGGACGCCCAGCAGCCAGCTCGTCAACGGCAGCAAGCCGAAATCGGCGCACGGAATTTCCGAGGAGGAAATCGCTCGCATGGAGAAAGAGATGGAGATGCTGGAGCGCGACTATCGGCTCCATCAGGATCATTTCGGGGAGAACTCCCTCCACCTGAATTCGGCCCAGCGCTACGTGAAGCGGCTCACCGAAAACGCCAAGGTGAAACGCTTCCTTGGCAACCGCTACCCGGAAATCCTGGAGGAGTTTCAGGAACTCGCCGCGCTCAACACGCTGTGACTCGCGCACGTTTTCACCGAGCGATTTCAATTTCAGTCCAACGGGTTGGCGCCCAGAAGCCGCAACGTCCAAAGCCGCCAGAGGCGAATACGGGCACGATGCCGGAAGGCATGGTGGAATATCGTTCTTTTTAGCAGGGGTCTGGGGCGGAGTCGCCCCAGTTAGGCGCGCCGGCGTTCGGGGCCGGACGCGCCGTGGCAAAGCGCCGCAGGGAACGGCGCGCGGAGCTCCGGCGACCCCCACCGGTATAAACCTCTTCGCCACAGTGCCCCTTCACCGCCGTTTGAGGATTGGCGTCTTATACTCTGGACAAAGAAGCCATCGGATGACCAAAGTATGAGACATCATGCCACGAACCACTCCCACGCTCTTCCCCCCTGCGATCCGCCAACTCGCCTCGCTGGGTGAGCGCCTTCGCGTCGCCCGATTGCGCCGGCGTTATTCCGCCGAATCCGTGGCCAAACGTGCCGGCGTCGCCCGCGGGACTCTCTATCGCGTCGAAGAAGGCGACCCCGGCGTCAGCATCGCCACCTACGCCAGTGTGCTTCGCGTGCTGGGCCTGCAAGGTGATCTCGATCTCGTCGCTCGCGACGATGTGCTCGGCCGCAAACTCCAGGATTTGAAACTGCCCACCCGCAAGGTGGCTCCACGCCGTCCTTCGGCTTCTGAAAAACCTTCATCGGCTCACTCCGGCGAACCCGTTCCGTCCGCACCTTCCTCGCCATGAGCGCCCGAGTCAAAACGTCTGCCAGCGCCGGCAGGCAACAAATCGATGTCTGCTTGGATGCCGACATCGTCGAGTCGCTCTGCCGGGTGGGCACACTTTTCCATGCAGCCGGTCACGGTCACTCGGTTTTTTCCTTCGCCTACGACCCCGAATGGTTGCGCCGGCCGAACACCTTCGAAATCGATCCGGACCTGCAACTGCACGATGCCGAAAGCTATCCCAGCGAGCCGGCCGGGGTGTTTCGGATTTTCACGGACTCCGCGCCCGACCGCTGGGGCCGCTTGCTGCTCGACCGTCGCGAAACCCTCAAGGCTCGCGAGGAAAAACGACCACCCCGGACGCTCACCGAATGGGACTATCTCCTCGGCGTGCATGACAGCTGCCGGATGGGTGCTCTGCGTTTCCGGCGGGACGCTGACTCGCCGTTTTTGGACAACGATCGCCATCTGGCTGCGCCGCCCATCGCCTCGCTGCGCGAACTCGAAGCCGCGTCGCTGGCGCTCGAAGCGCCGGATGCCGACGAGCAACCGGAGTTTCGCCAATGGCTGACCGCCCTGCTGGCCCCCGGCAGTTCACTCGGCGGCGCCCGGCCCAAGGCCAATTTTACCGATCCGGCGGGAGCCTTGTGGATCGCCAAGTTTCCGAGTCGCGAGGATCGTCGCGACATCGGTGCTTGGGAAATGGTGGTGCATCAGCTCGCCAAAGCCGCCGGCCTGAACGTCCCGGACACGCAGCTCTTGAGTCTGGGCAGCCGTCACCGGACCTTTGCCAGCCGCCGGTTTGACCGGCTCGCGAACGGCCGGCGGCGCTTCTTCGTGTCGGCGATGACGCTGCTGAACCGACAGGATGGCGAGAACGCCAGTTATCTGGAACTCGCAGAATTTCTCAGCACGCGCGGCAGCCCGAAGCACAAGCAAGCGGATCTGCGCGAGCTGTGGACGCGCATCGTTTTCAACATCCTCGTCTCCAACCGGGACGATCATCTGCGCAACCATGGCTTCATTTTATCCGCAGACGGCTGGCGCCTCGCGCCTGCCTACGATCTCAATCCGAACGTCGAACGAACCCACCACCAATTGGCCATCGACTCCAGTGATCCCACGCCCGATGTGACGCTGGCCATATCCACCGCCGAGTTCTACGGCCTCACCCATGCGCAGGCGGCCAAGATTCTTCAGCGCGCGCGGGAGGCCATCAGTCGATGGCGGACTGTCGCTACCAACCATCGGCTGCCGCGCGCGGAAATCGAACGAATGGCGCAAGCGTTTTCCCTGCCGCCGGTCGGAAGTTGACTGCCAATTGAACAGGTCTCGGGCAACGATCACGGGGCGCTTGCGCAAGGTGGGCGCAACGTCCAAAGCCGCCAGAGGCGAATATGGGCACGATGCCGGGAGGCATGGTGAAACTCTTGTTCTTTGCGGTGGGCGGGCCGGTGTCGAAACGGCGGGTCGGGCTGTTTCCATGGGGCTGGGGTAAATTCGCCCCAGATAGGCCCGGCCGCCACCGGGGCGGCGCGGGCCGTGGCGAAGCATCGGAATCCGATGCGCGTCGCTCCGGCGACACCAACCGAGTCCAGCCCACGCCACGAACCAGCCCTGTCATTGCAAAAAAGCACGGAGAACAATTTTGGACTGTGCCGGCCGGAAACGTCGTGAAGGATGATCGGTTCCCCAAAGGGTCAGTTCATCATTGTAGGGAATTCGCGGCAGAAGTGTGAGAATATGCCATTTGTGACATTCAAGGAAATGTTAGAGAAATGGGTTAAATCGCATGTCACACTTTAGATGAAAAAGCTAGAAATTGCTCTAATTTGCTCCAAACTTTGCGCATGGGTGTTTTGGAAATCATCGCTGAAAGACGGCTCGGGGCCAAGGAATGGGCCTCGCATCCGCAACTACGTGCCGCGTTGGAACGCGCGGAGCAATCGGTTCGTGGTCCCGACTTATCCACCGATGAGAAGGCGCGCATCACTTCGATCGTGGAGCTGTGTTTCGCCTATGAGCGTGAAACCGATTCCGCGGAAAAAGCCAACATCCTCCGGACGCTCGAGGAAATCAGTGCAAACGAGCCACTCGAATTACCCACGGCGACCGTGGAAGAGTGGGAGGCAGGACTGACGGCTGGCGACGCCGGCTTTGCCAAGGCGAAGAGAAAAACGGATCGTCGCCACGAGGAATTCAAGAAAAGATATTTTTCGCTCCGCGCAAAAGCGGGATTACAAACGCAAGAAGCCGTGGCGAAGAAGGCGGGCCTGCGACGCAGCTACATCGCGGTCATCGAGTCGGGGGACCATTTCCCGCAGCAAAAAACCCTGCAGAAACTGGCCAAGGCTTTCGGCGTCGACGTCGCCGAGCTACTACCCTGATTTCCACGGTTGGCCGCCGCCGGCGAGCAGGGCCTTGAGTTGGCGAATCCGATGATTGATGCGGTGCAGGTCCGCGACGCTCACCTTGTTGGTCTTTTTCCAGAATATGTCGACGACGTAGATGGTCTTGCTGGCATCGTGCGTCCAGAATATCGCGCGCAGCCAACCCTGACGGTTAATCGCCTCGCCTTCGAGGCGTAATTCCATCCCGTCCCCGCAAGGTTCAATGCTCAAGTCCGGGACATCGGGGTAATAGCGCAGCTGCTTGGTGAGAGTAACCCCCTCGGCAAGTTGTTGGGCGGTCAAAAGTTTTTTTGCCTCCCGCTGAACGCGAGGCAAGGGTAGAACGCGATACCTGAATTCGGACGGCAGTGGACTCATGTGGACGGACTGCGCAGGGCTTGGCCTATCTTATTCCAGCCCGTGCGGGTGACCACGTAGGTGCGGGGCGTTTCGTTGTGAATCCAACCCGATTTGATGGCGTTTTTGATGTCGCGGGGGAAGTTCGATGGCGGGCTTTCTTTGGCCAGTTTGAAGGTGTCGTCCATGTCGGCACTCCGCCAGGGCGTTGTTCCGCCGCGCGCCTCATACCACGCAGCGAGCAGCAGGATTTTCTCCGGGAAGCTGTCCCATTTGAGCTGATTGAGTAGTTCGGCGCCGCCGTGGGTCTTGAGGGTCGTCTTTATCTCCTCCTCGGTATCGGCTCCACCGAGGGGTTCGCCGTTCGCCGTTGGCACGTTGAGACTTGAGGCTATTGGTGCGGGCGTCGCCGGGACGGAATCGTCCCTCTTCTCTTGAACCAACTGCATGAGCGTGACCAAAGCCTCATCTTTGAGGTTGGCTGTAATGTTGAGACCAGAGGCCTGAATGACAATTTTAAAACTCATACGACAACAATACGACAAGATGTATGTTTGTCAAGACAATTTGACTTCATGGTTACGCGTCGATGATAAGCCCAGCCCAAGTCACGAACGAGCCCCGGCACTGCAAGAGAGAACGCCCCGAGGCTTCGTTTGCCGGACCTTGGATAGGCGGAAATCCGGCCGGCAGATGTAGAGCGCGCCGGTGACGCTGAACTGGCTGACCAGCAGGAAATCGTTGTTCGCCGGCTGCTCCCAATCAATCACGCGCAACCGCTCCGCCTTCTGCCTCTACAACTTCCCGTCTTCCAAAAAACTGAAATATCCACTGCGGTTGAAAATGATGTGGTCGAGCAAGGCGATGCCGAGATGTTCGCCGGCCTGTTTGATCTGGCGGGTGACTTCGACGTCGGCGGGAGAGGGGTCGAGGCCGCCTTCGGGATGGTTGTGCGCGACGATGATGCCGGAGGCGCGATCGGCGACAGCGTCGGCGAAGACTTCGCGCGGGTGGACCGGACTGCGGTCAATGAGGCCGATGGAAATGACTCGGACGTTCAAGACTTCGTTCGCGCCGTTGATGGTGGCGCAGAGGAAATGCTCCTGCCGGCGGTCGGCATAGTGGCGGACCAGTGGCAGGAGGTCGGCGGGCGTTGTGATTTTTGTGCCCTCGGGTTTGATGCGGCGGCGGGCGAACTCGATGGCGGCCAGAATGAGCGTGGCTTTGGCGTCGCCGACAGCGCCGAATTGCTTGAGGTCCTCGGCGCGGAGGTTCAGCCCTTTTGCGTCCACGACGGCGGTGAGCTTTTCCGCCAGCGTCATCACGTCAATGGACGTGTTGCCGCTGCCGAGGAGAACGGCCAAGAGTTCCTGGTCACTCAACGCCTGCGCCCCGCGCGCCAACAGCTTTTCTCGCGGGCGGTCGTGCGCCGGAATCTCATGTATGGGCCGGGTCATGCAGCAAAGGCGAGGTTGGTATCAATGACGGTGATGGCCATGATGTCGAAGATGCCGCCCTCCCGGGTGTAATCGGGATTAGCCAATTCGTTGTAGCGGTCGCGTCCCTGGTAAGCTTCCTGAATCTCGCCGTTGACTTGGCTGCGATACGCTCCCTCCAAGAACATGCGATCTTCCCGGTGCGCCATGACGGTGGTGCGGATCACTGGGTCGGCAGCCTTTTCCTCGGTGACTTCCTTGATGTAGAGGGCTTCCTCATCCGTGATGTTAAATTTATTGCGGATTTCTGTGATCATGTCCTGGACGGAAACCTTCTTGGGCGGTGGGCCAATGCCTTTCTTGCCATGCCCCGGTTTCAGCTTCACCGGGCCGGCGCTGGTGGTGACGCCCTGATACTCAACCGCCGCCTTGATGACTTCGGTCTGCCGGATTTGCTTCATGAGGTCGGACACGCTGCCGAGCTTGATGAGTTGCTCGCCGATGTATTCGGCGAAGGTGGCGAACTCCTTCAATTCCGGCGCATAGGAGAAGAAGCATGATAGGAAGTGGAACACCTTGACGTAGCGGGCGAGCAAATAGACGAACGCCTTGCGCTCCTCGCCATCCACGATGCGGGCCTGAAAACGGGTGCGCAGCGCATTGACGAAGAATTGGACCTGCGCGTCCGTGCCACTGGCGATGAGTTTGGCGAAATCCGCCGCGTCTTTCTGGGTGAACACCCCCACCGCCAGAATGTCGCTGTAGAGTTTGGGGCACAGGTCCTTGTCCGGCTCTTCCGGCTTAAACGGCGTGCCTTTGCGATATTTCTGGAACGCCTTGAGGATGGCCGCCGCGTTGTTGGTGAAATCCACGACCACGACGTCTTTCTTGCCTTCGTGGCAGCGGTTCAGGCGCGACACCGTTTGCACGGCGTTGCGGTCCACGACGGGTTTGTCGAGGAACATGCCGGCGAGCATGGGCTGGTCGAAGCCGGTCTGGAATTTGTTGGCGACGACCATCAAGCGGTAGTCCTCGCCCTCGAACCGGTCCTCAATCAACTCGCCCGGCTGCAATTCATTGACGGTGTGCTCGTGGATTTCCGCATTGGTTTCCGGGTGCGTGAAATCCGAGAAGGCGTAGAGCACCTTGTATTTCGCGCCGCGCTCCTTGAGCTTTTCCTTGATGATGTTGAAATAGCGCAGACCGGCTACGCGGGA
>CANJIU010000087.1 GCA_947474365.1 Opitutia bacterium
GCGGGAGAAAGGCGCGAAGAAGCACAGTCGCAAGAGCACCCGCAGTTTTCAGGAGCATCTCGAAGCCCACAGTGCCGCCCGCGCCTTCGCGCTGATCACGGCGGATAACCCCACCGCCTGGCTTCCAAATTAGAAAAAATCAGCCGTACAGCGTCGGCAACGACCGCAGTTCGATCTTGCCAGTACACGAGGGTGGTGCGTTCGCTTTGGCTCCAAACCTCACTGGGACCGGATGGCGCGGCGGGATCACTTCCTGCCCAAGTGGCGCTTCTCGTCCTCTCTTGAACTTGATCCCCAATATGACCTGCCACCTGTATTCATCCCTGAGCCGCCTTGGTCGTTATCGTGCCTTCTCCCTGCGGTTCGCGACCGTCCTTCTCGCGCTTGCGGTTTTCGGAGCCGTTTCCCGTGCGGCGGACGCTGCCACCTCGGGGAGTGTAACTGGTTTCGTCAGCAACAATGCGACCGGCAACCTTCTCGAGGGGGCGCGCATCTCGGTGCCGCAGCTCGGTCTCACCGTCCTGACGGACATCACCGGCCGCTTTGTGCTGCCCCACGTGCCCGTGGGAACGCATGAAGTGGTGGCGTCGTACATCGGGCTTGATTCGACTCGAGCGAGCATCGACGTCGCCGCGGGGCAGCAAGTCGTGCGCAATTTCGACCTCACCAGCGGCATCTATCAACTCGATGCCTTCAAGGTGACTGGCGAGCGCGAGGGCGGCGCCGCTGCGATCACGGCCCAGCGCAACGCCGACAATGTGAAGAACATTGTGGCGATGGATTCCTACGGCAACCTGCCGAACATGAACGCCGGCGAGGTTGCCATGCGGTTGCCGGGCGTGGTGGGTAGCCTCAGCGACGAAAACACCGTCGACGGTTTCACGATCCGCGGCATGGGGCCTGGGCTCAACAGCATCACGCTCGACGGTACGCCTTTGACCAGTCAGGGCGCGCTGACGCGTGGGACGAACATCAACAATCTTACCGGGACGATGTTCGACCAGATGGAGCTCACGAAGGGCCAGCGGCCGGACCAGGGAGCCGACTCGCTTGGCGGCACGATTAATCTGAAGAGCCGTTCGCCGCTCAGCATGAAGGAAAAGCGCCGCATCAGCTACAGCGCGGGCATGCGCTGGGCGCCGCCGTTCACGCAGCAGGTGCCGCTGCGGGAGGCGCACCGCTCCCATCCGCTGTTCAATCTTGCGTGGCAGGAAGTGTTCGGCGTCCTCGGCGGCGAGCGCAATCTCGGAGTCTCGCTCAACCTGTTCTACAGCGAAAACGCCGTGGGCGGTTTCCGCACCATCCGCGATTTCCAAAACACCACGAGCCAGCCCGCCTATCTGTGGGATTACCGGACGTGGGACAATTACAACAACCGCAAGCAGCGCAGCGTAAACCTCAAGACCGATTACCGGCTCTCCCCGAACACCAAGCTGTCGCTGAATGCCGTGGTCAATGACGCGATCGAGACCTTCCGCCGCCAATACGACACGCGGGCGTTCACCAATCAGTCGGTCGGCACGACCGGCACGGCCGGCATCCTTCCAGGTTATACCGATCGCATTACCCAGGTCCGGGCGAGCACGGCTTCGACCATCGACATCACCGAAACCGGGCCGGGCAATTTCTTCAACCGGTTGCGGCGCCTCGACGCGGGGGCCGAGCATGTCTTCGGGCCGCTCCAACTCGACTACAACGCCGTCTACACCCAGACTAATATCAACGGCGGTGGCGGTGGCCGCGGCGGCATCATGGTCAACCGCATCACCAATATCGGCTGGATCCTGGACCGCACGCAGTCGGATCTTTATCCGCGATTCATTCAGACCGAGGGACTCGATTTTACCAACCCAGCCAACTATCGGGCGACGACTTATACGAACAACAACCAGGGGAACGATGATCAGATGAAGGAGGCGCGGGCCAACGCGCGGTACGATTTTCCGACGAAGTTTCCGTTTTCCCTCAAGGTGGGCGGACTGTGGCGCCAGCATTATGTGTCGGCTGAAAACATCGCGTATCGCTGGAATTACATCGGTACAACCGGGCTTCCGGCGGACCCGTCGATTGTCACCTTTGATTTTCTGAGGACCGGCCGGCGTCTTCCGACTTGGGAAAACATGCAGCTGATCAAGGATCGGCAGCCGATCACTCCCGCACTCTGGCGCGAGGATGCCTATTTTCACGAGCAGACGAAGTATACGGGCAATCGCGCCGTCACTGAGGAAGTCACCGCCGGATACGGAATGGTGCAGGGTCGAGTCGGTCGCACGGCCTTCCTGGCCGGAGTGCGCGAAGAAAAGACCGACACGGCAAGCTGGGGTTGGGTGCGGGCCCGTGCCGGCAGCACCGCGGCGCAACAGACAGCCGACCCGGTCGGCTCGGCCCAGCGCGACTACGCGAACACCCTGCGCAAGATTTCCGGCGACTACACCAAGGCGTTTCCCAGCGTGCATCTCACCCAGGACGTGACGCCCAATGTGAAAGCCCGACTGAGCTGGTCGACGGGTTTCGGCCGTCCACCCCTCAACAACGCGCTCCCCAATGAGACGGTGAATGAAAACAACCAGACCCTGACGGTGAACAATCCCGCGTTGCAGCCCCAGACCGCGAGCAATTGGGATGCGACGCTCGAGTACTATTTCGAACCGGTGGGAAATCTGTCGGTGGGCTGGTTCCACAAGACGATCAAGGACTACATTGTGACCGGCATTGCATCCGGCACGATCGCCACGGGGAACGACAATGGCTACAACGGCGAATACCCCGGATTCACCCGGTTGACCTCGGCCAACGCCGGCACCGCGTACGTGCAGGGCTGGGAATTCATCTATCAGCAACAGTTCACGTTTCTGCCGGGACTCCTGAAGGGGCTCGGTGCTTCCGCCAATTACACGGTCATCGCGACACACGGCGACTTCGGCGGCACGACCAGCCTGAGCACGAATCAGGTGGCGGGATTCATCCCGCGGACAGGCAATCTCAACCTCTCCTGGCGCTATCGGGGTTTCAGCACCCGGATGCTTTATAACTTCACGAGCGATTACATCACGAGCTACACGGCCGCGAGCCTCGGCCGAAACATCTACCGTTTCAAATACGCCACGGTGAACGTGGGCGTGGCCTACCAGTACCGGCCGTCACTGGCGTTCACGGTCGACGTCTCGAATCTGTTCAACGAGCCGCAGGCGTTCTATCGCGGCATCAAAGACCAGATGCAGACGACGGTCATCAACGGCACGACGATCACCTTCGGCGTCAACGGACGTTTCTGATCGCGCGCGATCCTGGCGATCATCGGCCGAGGTTCACCGCACGATCATCACGCCGAACCGCAGCTGGTCCCGGCGGCGCACATCGTAGTCGAGCAGGCTCTCGCCGTAGCCGTTGAAATACTGGATCTGCGCGTAGCCGCCCAGTGAACGGAGGAAGTCGATGTGTTTCAGCAGCGGGGTCTGGTTGGCGGGCCAGGTGAAATTGAAGTCCACACTGCCCCGGTTGCCATCCCCCCGCAGGTTGATCGCGATTTGCGGACCTCGATCGTAGCCGCCCTTGAGCGTCAGCTCGACATAGCCGCGGTACCGGGCGATGTCGGGATTTTCGTCGATCTGAAAATAGGCACTGGCACGCGCGCGGGCGGAAAAGAACAAGCCGGCGTCGTCGGACCAGCGCACCTGCGGCATGATGTAGAGGGTATTGAGGCTGCGGGTATCAAGGGGATGGCGGAGCGTATTGGCGCCGGAAATCAAACCGTTGGGCGTTGCCACCGGAGCCGCCCCGCCGCCTTTTCCGTTGGACTCGTGCTGTGCACCGGATTGGAGGCTGAACGTCCAGGCATCGCCGGGAGCGCGTTCGAAATCATGCAGGACGAACACGGTGGGTTTGTAGCTCGTGTCGTAAAAGGGCTTTGAAAACGACTCCAGATCCCAAATTGAAGTCTGAGTATAGGCGACGTAGACGTCACGCCCGAGATCCTTCCACCAGGGTTCGGCGGCAATCCCGTGTTCGAAAACCCGATACTTGAAGCTGAACTGGAAGCGGGCGTTCAGCCGTTCCCGCGAACCGATCGCAAAGTAAATCGGATCGTAGCCGGAGATGTGCCTCCGCATGGTTTCCACATCGCTGGCGAGATCGATGTGTGGCGCGGGTTGGAGAAGCCCCGGGGCGGGTGCTGAGGGTGGTGGCGCGCCGGTCAGTTCGAACATGATCGCGTTCGAGACCGGGTTGGTCAGTCGCAATGACACGAAGCCGCCGGCCGCCTTGATCGGCTGTGTAACGCGGAGTCGGATCTCCGTCCGGTGCATCGCCGCGACACTCAGAGTCCGGTTGCCACCGATGACATCGAGCGTGAGATGCCCCGGCCCGGACTGGCTCGCGTATTCCGCCTCGACGACGGCCGGGAGCAGGGCGACCTCGGGGGCGTCGGTCGGGTTGTTGAGATGGACGGTGAATTCGAATCCTGGCGCGAGGGTGACCGGGTGTTCGGGTGGAACCAGCAGCAGATCGATCCGGGCGCGGAGCGGAACGACGGAGGCGAGGGCAAGCAGCAGCAGTGCTGCGACGTTCTTCATACTAATGGAAAAGGGGAGACTGTGGCGAACCGGTCGGTGGCGACGAGTCGGAAAACGAAGCGAATCTCATTCACTTGCCGCTTGCGCACCTGCCGGCGCGCATTTTTCTCCAGCGGATGGCTGCAGCTGCCGAAACCCCTCCGTTGGCGGCGCCCCCAACGGCGTCGGAGCCTGGCTCGCTGTCGCATTGGGCGTTGATGCGGCGCCGCTTCTTCCATCATCGGCTGGCGGTGGCTTCGCTGTTCCTGCTGGCCGTGCTCTACGTCTTGGCCGTTGGCGCTGAGTTTTTTGCGCCCTATCCGCGGCAGTGGCGCGATCTATCCCGCGCTTATTGTCCGCCCCAGTTGCCGCGATTTTCGCTGGCGAACGGCCTGTACGTCCCGGCCATGCGGGTGGCGGTCGACCCGCTGACCTTTCGCCGAACGTATCTGGAGGAACGGAACACGGCGATCCGGCTCGGTTTCTTTGTCCGCGGTGAAACTTATCGCTTTTGGGGACTGTTTCCCACCGATCGCCATTTCTTCGGTGTCAGAGCCGCGAGGATCCGCGCCGCGGATGGCACGCTGCCGACCTTTTATTTCCTCGGGGCCGATGCCATCGGGCGCGATATCTTCAGCAGGCTCATTTATGGGACGCGGATCAGCCTTTCGGTCGGACTCGTCGCCATTGCGGTGACGTTCATCCTCGGGGTGACGATTGGCGGTATCTCTGGGTACTTTGGCGGTCTCACGGATACGCTCGTGCAGCGGCTGATCGAAATCGTGAACGCGTTTCCCCAGATTCCGCTTTGGCTCGCCTTTGGCGCGATCCTGCCCGCCGATTGGCCTCCGCTCGCGACCTATTTTGCCATCACGCTGGTGTTGAGTCTGCTGGGTTGGACCGGGCTCGCCCGAGTCGTGCGGGGCAAACTGCTCTCGCTCCGCGAGGAGGACTACGCGACCGCGGCGCGATTGCTGGGTGCGAGCCACACGCGGATTCTTTTCCGCCATCTGCTGCCCGGCTTCACGAGTCACATCATCGTGGTACTGACGATGAGCGTGCCCGCGATGATCTTGGGTGAAACCTCGCTCTCGTTCCTGGGGCTCGGATTGCGCACTCCGGTGGTCAGCTGGGGTGTGATGTTGCAGGACTGCCTCAACCTGCAGACAGTCGCAAATTATCCTTGGTTGCTCATGCCCGTGGTCCTGATTGTACTTTCAGTCCTGTGTTTTAATTTTCTCGGCGACGGCTTGCGCGACGCCGCAGATCCCTACGCCACGAAATGAATTTCCCCCCCGAGGCCCCTCTCCTAGAAGTAAAAAACCTCCGGGTTTCCTTCTTCCTGCCAGAAGGCGTGGTCGGCGCGGTGCAGAACATCTCGTTTTCAATCGGTCGAGGGCGGACACTCGCGTTGGTCGGTGAGTCCGGCAGTGGGAAGAGTGTGACGGCGTGCTCGCTGCTCCGCCTGATTCAGCCACCCGGCCGGATTCTCGCCGGCCGCATGATCCTGCGTTCACAGCGGGCCGGAGAAATCGATATCGCCCACCTCGACGAAAAATCCGGGCTTCTTTTTACGGTGCGGGGAGGGTTGATGAGCATGATTTTTCAGGAGCCCATGACGGCCCTGTCTCCGGTGCACACCGTCGGCAACCAAATCGACGAGGCGATTCTCGTGCACCAGGATGTGAGTCCGGCTGCGGCCCGGCGGCTCACCCTCGAAATGCTGAACCGCGTCGGAATCAGCGACGCCGATCAACGCTACGGCCAGTACCCGCATGAACTCTCCGGCGGACTTCGGCAGCGGGTGGTCATCGCCATGGCGTTGGTCTGTCGGCCGGAACTCCTCATCGCGGACGAGCCGACAACCGCGCTGGACGTTACCATCCAAGCGCAAATTCTCGGCCTCATCAAATCCCTGCAGCGGGAGATCGGGTGCTCGGTTCTCCTGATCACCCATGACTTCGGCGTCGTGGCGCAGATGGCCGATGATGTCGCCGTCATGCAACGCGGTGAAATCGTGGAGCGCGGGTCGGTGCGGGACGTATTGAGAAATCCCCAGCACGCCCACACCCGCGCCCTGCTCGACGCGCTGCCGACGCGACGGTCGGCCGCACGTCGAACCGCGGTCGTGGCGGCTCACAAAGGGGAGCCTATCGGCGGCGACCCGGGCCAGAAATGAACGTCACCCCGGGCGTGATTCCAACTGCCGTCGCCCTGTTGCCGGACGCGCACGGGACACCTCTGCTTTCGGTGCAGGGGCTCAGTAAACATTTTCCCATCTACTCGTCTGGGATTCGCCGCCGTGTCAGCGGTCTGACGAAGGCGGTGGACGACATCAGTTTCGAGTTGGCCGAGGGGGAAGCGCTCGGCTTGGTCGGAGAAAGCGGTTGCGGCAAGACCACGATGGCGCGCTGCATCCTGCGCGCGTTCCTGCCGACCGCTGGGGCGGTGTTCTTTCGACTTCCCGACGGGCGCGTCGTGGATATGGCGCGGCTCTCCGATCGGGAATTGAAGCCGATCCGCCGGCATGCCCAGATGGTGTTTCAGGACCCGTATTCGTCGCTCAACCCGCGGATGACCGTGCGCGACATCGTGGGGGAGCCGTTGGTGATTCACGATCTCGCGCGCGGATTTGAACTCGACGATCGTGTATCGGAAATCCTAGCCCGGGTTGGGCTCAAACCGGATCATCGGTCGCGCTATCCGCACGCCTTCAGTGGTGGCCAGCGGCAACGTATTGGAATTGCGCGGGCCTTGATCTTGCGACCCTCCCTGCTCGTGTGTGACGAGGCGACGTCGGCGCTGGATGTCTCCGTGCAGGCGCAGGTCCTCGATCTGTTGCAGGAGTTGCAACGCGATTTCCGGCTCACGTACCTGTTCGTGGCGCACAACCTGGATGTCGTCCGTGGATTCTGCAATCGCGTGGCCGTGATGCGACAGGGTCGAATCGTTGAGGTCGCGCCGACCGAGGATATCTTTCAATCACCGCGCCACCCTTACACGAAAATTCTCCTCTCCGCGGTCCCTTCACCCGATCCGGATGTCCCGATGAATTTCAAGATCGGTGAGGAACTGGCGAAACTGGACGCGCTGTCCACCTGACGAAAATTCTCCACGTTGTCGTTGCGGTGCCGAGGCAGAACCGGCAATCCATACCCCTTTCCCATGCTCGTTCACACCGTCTACTTCTGGCTGAAACCTGAACTCACCGCGCAGCAGCGCGCCGAATTCCGCAAGGGCGTTGAAGCGCTCGGCGGGATCAAGTCCGTGGACAAGATCTACGTCGGCACTCCGGCCAAGACCGAAAAACGGCCGATCATTGATGATTCCTATTCGGTGGCCCTGACGGTGCTCTGCAAAGACGTCGCGGCCCACGATCTTTATCAGGTCGACGCAATCCACCTGGCGTTCATCAATCAGTTCAAGACGTTCTGGAGCCGCGTTCAGATCTACGACGCGGAGTGAGCGCGGTTGCCGGGATTTAGCGGTAGAGCTTCAGCCTGCTTGGAGGTTGGGCCCCAGCCCTTCGCTCCAAGCACTCGGCTTCATCGTCGCGGCCTACGTCACTACAAACGGCGCAAAGAACGCCGCCTGGGTTGGCGGGTATCGCCCGCGCAGGCGGACGCCGTCGTCGAGTTGTTCCTCGCTCTGGACGTGGCCGACCGCGTGCAGCCGCGCGATCACATCGTAGCGGCCGTGCGGCACCATGAGTTCAGTTGCGCTGTGCGCTTCGGCGATGAGTTCGAGGCAACGGGCTTCCAACGTGTCGAGTCCGGCCCGGGTCAGGGCGCTGACGAAGAGGGCGTCCGGCACCAGCCGCCGGGCCCGCGCGATCATCTCGGGCGTCGCCGCGTCGCTCTTGTTGAAGACGGTGACGATGGTCTTGTCGACCGCTCCGAGTTCGCCGAGGACGGAGAGGGTGGTGGCGTGGTGATGATCGACGTTTGGATTCGTGACATCGAGGACGTGAACCAGGAAGTCCGCCACGATCACTTCCTCAAGGGTCGCCTTGAACGCTTCCACGAGGCCGTGGGGCAACCGGCGGATGAATCCCACCGTGTCGGTAACCAATAGCTTTTGGTTGCCGCGCAGCACGAGCTGGCGGGTCGTCGGGTCAAGGGTGGCAAAGAGCTTGTCGGCCGCGAGCACCTGGGCCCCCGTCAGTGTGTTCAGCAGCGTGGACTTGCCGGCGTTCGTGTAGCCCACAATGGCGCAGGTCGGAATCGGCACGCGTTGGCGCTTGCGACGCTGCACGTCGCGCTGTTGGACGACTTTCTTGAGCTCTTCCTTCAGGTGAGCGATGCGGTCGCGGACGGTGCGGCGATCGTTCTCAAGCTGGGTTTCGCCTTCGCCTCCCATCGAACCCTTGCCGCGTTGCCGTGAAAGGTGGGTCCAGGCGCGGGTGAGCCTTGGCAGCGAATATTCCATGCGGGCCAACGCGACCTGCAGCGTCGCCTCGCGCGTGTGGGCGCGGTCGGAAAAGATTTCCAGGATGACTTCCTGCCGGTCGATGACGGCGAGGCCCGAAAGTTCCTCCCAGTTCCGCTGTTGGGCGGGAGTCAGCGCCTCGTCGAACACGATGACGTCCGCGCCATCGGCTTTTGCGAGTGCGACGAGTTCCTCGGCTTTGCCGCTGCCGAGGAGAAATGCTGGCGTGGGCCGGCGCAGATTGACGAGTTCGGTGCGGGAAACGGAGATGCGGAGATTCTCGACGAGTTCCTTCAACTCCAGGAGAAGTTCAGCCCCCTCGCCATCGGCCATCTTGTCGGTTTGAACGCCCACGAGGAAGGCGCGCTCGAGCTTGGCGGGTTTGTCGGTGAGGAATTCAGCCATTAAAGAGGCGGAACGTGGAGGTGTGTGGCACGAAGGTCAAATCCCGCCGTGCGGAATCCCGTGCGGAATCCCCGGTCGTTTCACCTCGCAAACGACGATTGCGATTCGGTGCAGTCGAGCCAATCACCGCAATGGCACGCGCACGGTGAAACGCGCACCGCCGCCGGGGGCGTCGTCGATCGTCACGGTGCCGCCGTGCGATTCGACGATTGCCTTCACCATGCTCAACCCGAGGCCGAGACCCCGCTGTGAGCGACTGGCGTCCCCGCGGTACAGACGGCGGAAGATCGCCTCGCGCTCATTCACAGGCACGCCCGGGCCATTGTCCGTCACGGTGACGATCGCCGCTTGCGGCGACCCGCGAATCGCGAGGACCACCTGGCCGCCTTCCGGCGTGTACTTGAGGGCGTTGTCGACAAGATTGTTGATCGCCTGCCCCAGTCGGATGGCGTCGGCGTCGCACTCGACCGCCTCGGGTTGATCGAGCGTGACGGTGATTCGCTTTTCCTCCGCGACTTCGCGATAGAGATCTGCGGCGCGCTCGGTGAGGGTGCGCAGGTCGAGGCGGTCGCGATTGAGTTTCAGCGCGCCGGCCTCGGCGGCTGAAATGTCGAGCAATGTCTCAAGCAGGTGCAGCACGCGGTCGGATTCGTTGACGCAATCGGCGAGCGCGGCGCGGGCTTCGACGGGATCGCCGGCGTCCTGCATCGCCAGTTCGGCCGTGCCACGCAGGCGGGTGAGGGGAGTGCGGAGGTCGTGCGCGAGATTGTCGAGGGTCTCGCGTAGCACGCGGACGTGGACGGCGTTTTTATCGAGCAGCGTATTGAGTTGATGCACCAGGACCTCGAGCTCGCCGCTGCCGCCGGGGCCGGGCACGCGGGCGGAGAGATCCCCGGTCTCCAGGATGCGGCGGGCGGTGTCGGAAACGGCGCGAAGTGGGCGGGTGGCGCGCCACGCCAGTACGGTGCCCAGCGCGAACGAGAGCACGAGAGCACCGGCTCCCACAATCGCGAACGCGCGCTGCACCGGCGCGAGGAGCACCGCGCGGCTTTCGATCAGCACTCCGACCTGAAGCGTGTTGCGGTCGAATAATTCTCGCGCCGCCAGTGCATAGTCTCGCAATGCGTTCTGCGGAATCCGGACCGCATACGTTTCCTGGGTGAGCGTGAAGCCCGGGAGCGGCAGTTCGCGGACCTGTGTCTCGATCCACGTGGGCGGCACCGACTGCAGCACGCTTTCGTTGTTGGGCGTGACCACGCGAACAAAGTAGGAGCGCGCCTCCGGAGAGGTTTCGCGTTGGAGGCGCACGCGGAGCAGCGCGGCGCCGCCGCGTTCGTAGATCGTCGCCAACTCCGTGGCGCGGGCCTGCACGTAAGACTGTTCCCGGGCGTCGAGGGCCTCGGCCAGCCTCCAGTATAGGACCCCGAACAGCACGGCGGCGCTGAGCGCAAACACCGCCGCGTATTGCACCGCGAGCCGCAAGGCGAGAGATTGGCGCAGGCGGTCAAGCATGGCCGTGGGGACGGAATACATACCCGACGCCGCGCACGGTCTCGATGCGGAGGTGGTCGGGATCAATCTTGGCGCGCAGCCGCGACATCACGACGTCGACGACGTTGGTCTGGGGGTCGAAGCTGTAATCCCAGACGTGCTCAAGAATCATTGTTTTGCTCACGGGGCGACCGACGTGGCGCAGCAGAAAGGCGAGCAGGGAAAACTCCCGCGGCTGGAGTTCCACCGCCTGGCCCGCGCAGGAAACTTCGCGCGTTACGAGATCCAGCGAGACGTCGCCCGCAGAGAGGCGGGTGGTCTCCGGCGAGGACGTCGCCCGGCGAATGAGGGCCTGCACTCGGGCCACAAGTTCGGAAAACGCGAAGGGCTTGGTGAGGTAATCGTCGCCGCCCGCCTGCAATCCGCGGACCCGATCATCCACCGAGCTTTTCGCGCTCAGGAAGAGCACCGGGATCGGGCGCCGCGCCGCGCGGAGGCGCTTTACCAGACTGATGCCGTCGAGTTGGGGCAGCATCACGTCGACGATCGCAGCGTCGTAGTCCGTCGACTGGGCCAGCGCCAGTCCGGTTTCACCGTCGGGGGCGTGATCGACCGCGTACCCGGCCTGTTTCAGGCCGCGCACGACGAACGAGGCAATCTTGGCATCATCTTCGACGACGAGGACGCGCATGGAGGAGAGTGTGCTGGGGTTTGCGGGTTTGGAAAGGTCGGAAGCAAACCGCGTGTGCGGTGACACGTTGAAAAAGGAAAAAACGGCCCCGGTCTCTGGTAGAAACCGGGGCCGCCACTGGTCACAACAGTGTACTATTTGCCCAAAATCACTCGGAAGCGCCCTTGTCGTTTTTCGACTCGTCGACGACGACGAAGGCGGTATTGCCGCGGGAATACACCCGGACGAGGGTCTTCTTGCCTTCGGCTTTCGTGCTGATTTCGACTGCATCCTGAGCGGACTTCACCGGCTGCTTGTTGATCTCGAGAATCACGTCGCCGGAGCGAAGCCCGGCCTTGGCGGCGGCGGAGTCGGGTTCCACGTTGGTGATGACGGCGCCCTTGAGACGCGCCGGCAGGTTCAGCTGGTTGCGCATCTGCGGAGCGATGTCATCGACGGCGACACCGTTGAGCACGCCCTCGTGGTTTTGCGCGAGCTCGGCCGGATCTTCCGTCTGAGACTTGCGATCGCCGCGGGCCAGGTTCGCCGTGCGCTCCGAGACGGTTACTTTGACTTTCTCGCTCTTGCCGTCGCGAATGACGTTGAGTTCAAGCTTTGTTCCCGGAGCGACGGCGCCGATGGAAAACGTCAGGCGGTTGGCGTCCTCGATTTTCTCGCCGTTGACCGCGGTGATCACGTCACCGTTCTTCAGGCCGGCCTTGGCGGCCGGACTGCCCGGCTGAACGTCCGCGACCAACGCCCCGCGCTGGGTCTTGAGCCCGAGCGAATCGGCCAGCATGGGCGTCAGATTCTGGGCGCCGACCCCGAGATAGCCGCGGACCACCTTGCCGTTTTTCACGAGACCGTCGGCGACCTGGCTGACCAGGTTGGCGGGGACGGCGAGTCCGACGCCCTGGAAGCCGCCGCTGCGGCTGAGAATCGCGGTATTGATGCCAATGAGACGACCCTCGACGTCGACCAGGGCGCCGCCGGAATTACCCGGGTTGATGGCGGCGTCGGTCTGGACGAAGTCCTCGTAGTCGAGGCCGAGTCCGGCGCGACGCCCCTTGGCGCTAACGATGCCGGTCGTGACTGTCTCGCCGATCCCGAACGGATTGCCGATTGCCAGCACCCGGTCGCCGACCTCGATCTTCGAGCTGTCGGCAAACGTGATGGCGGGCAGATCGGTTGCGTCCACCTTGATGACGGCGATGTCGGTTTGCGGATCACGTCCGACGACCTTGGCCTTGAGCTCGCGGCCGTCGTCCAAAGCGACGATCATTTCGTCGGCGCCTTGTACGACGTGGTTGTTCGTCGCGATGTAGCCGTCGGTGCTGATGATGACGCCGGAGCCCAGTCCGCTCTGCGGGGGCTGCTCAATCTGAGGCAGGCTTCCTCCGAAAAATTGCCGGAAGGCCGGATTGTCGAAGCCGGGGAACTGGTTGGGATTCGCGGCGACCCTGCGGGCCTTGGTGCTGGTCGTGATCTTCACGACGCTTGGGGCGACGCGCTTGACGACGTTGGAGAAGCTGCCGGTTTCCAGTGGTCCGCGGTTGACGGGCTGGTCGTTGCGCTTGACGTCGATCGCGGTCTTTGCCGTGGAGTTGCCAGATTGCGCGCCGGCAGCAAACGCACCCGCGAGCGCGAGCACGCTTGCAGCCCAGAGGGCCTGCCGGCGGTTGAAGAGAGAGGCGTGTGATGTGTTCATGATGGTTACGAAGTGACGACAGGATGCCACACCACTGTGTCCCCATGCTTTCCTGAGCATTACAGAAATGTAAGGTTGTGGGACCTGGATCGACGGACTGGGTAACTATGAAGTTGAGCGCTGAGAGATCCGGCTTCCGCGCGCACAATTGACCTGCGGTGCGGTCTCCGCACCGTGTGGCCATGAAAACTTGGTTACTCTTCGCCTCCCTCGGCCTCATCTCCCTGTTGAACGCGCGGGCCGAGTCGGTCTACGACATTCCGGTCAATGATATCGACGGCAAGCCGACGTCACTCGCGCCCTTCCGTCGGCGGGTCCTGCTGGTGGTGAATGTCGCGTCCGAGTGCGGCTACACCCCGCAGTATTCCGGTCTTGAGCAGGTTTTTTCGAAATACCAGGCGCGTGGCCTCACGGTGCTCGGCTTTCCCTGCAACCAATTTGGCGGTCAGGAGCCGGGATCCAACGCGGAAATCAAGAAGTTCTGCAGCACCACGTTTCACGTCACGTTTCCGCTGTTTGAAAAAATCGAGGTCAACGGGGCCAAGCGGCATCCGCTCTATGCTGCTCTGGCGGGGAAGTCCTCGCCGTTTCCCGGCAACATCAAGTGGAACTTCAACAAGTTTCTCATCGGTCGCGACGGTACGATTCTCCGCCGATTCGACTCGGATGCGGAGCCGGATTCTTCGGAGGTCATCAAGGCAATTGAGGCCGCTCTCGCAGCGAAGTAGCGGACGGGCGCCAGGGCGCGCCTGTGATTCACGACGGAAGGTGCGGAGAGGTTGACGGCGGGTCCGGTCGCGGGCCAACTCGGCTCGCCTTGGCCCCCATACCCCACATGTCCCTCAAACGCCCCTTGTCATGATTCGCATCAAATTTGTCTGGGGCGGTCCGGAGCGAATCAAAGGTCGGTGGTATTTCGGACTATTTGGCTTTTATGGCCGGACGGAGGGCGAGCATGCGGACGGGCTGGCGGTGAGTGTCCGCCGCTTGCTGCCGCTGCTCGTGACCGCCGGAGTGGCAGCCTGGCTGGCCGGAGCGGCGGCGCTGTATTGGTTTTGGCAGCGCAACCCGTACAATCTTCAGACCTACTCGGACGCCGTCCTCCTTCCGCTCCGTCGGGCCCAGATTCGCGACCAGAACGGTCAGGCGCTGATTGCGCAGGGCATCGACGCATTTCGGGACCACAAATGGGAAGAGGCCTCCAACTACCTGAAGCGTGGGCTTGCGCTGCACCCGGACGACCAGCGGGCACATCTGAAATTGGCAGAGTATTACACGGCATCCAACCAGCGTGTACTTGCTCTCCGCCAATTCCAGGACGGCCTGACGGTGAAATTTCCCGGACGAGCGTATCTCGAATCGATGTTCGGGCTCGCCGAGCAGGAGGAAAACTTCGATCTCGTGGTGCAGACGGCCCGGCGGTACCTGCCGCTGCTGGCGGATGACGCGGGTCGACTCGATCGCCGATGGCTGTCTTCCCGGGAGATGGGGGCGCTCCTTGGCGCGCGACGATTTGAAGATGCGTTGACTGCGGCCGAGGCGGCCGAGCCGGGCGATTTGAATCGCGAATATCGGGTCCTCGCCCTGCTCGAACTTCATCGTACGGATGATGCCCGACGTCTGCTGGAGGAGTGGCGGCGATTGCCCGGTGCCGATCGGGCCACGGTCGTCCGCCTCAGTGTGCGGGCCTTTCGTGAAGCGGGTCAGATGGACGAAATGGAGCGGGCGTTGCAGGAGCTGAAGGAACTATCTCCGGCCGACCCGCGCGCCTTGGTTTATGGGATTATCCAACAGGCGCTCGCGGGGCGCGAGACCGCGGCCCGGGCCGGCCTCGATGATTTCGTGTTTCGTTTCGGCGGGTCGCCGGAGAATCTGCGGCTGATTGCAGAGCCCTTGGCGGAGATTGGGAATCTTCCGTTGCTGGAGCTCTGTGCGGCGTCCGCGGCCGAGCGAGGCTACCCGGCGTTGCCGTTCAACGTGCTGCTCGTGCAGACATTGGTCCAAAGGTCCAATTGGAAGGCCGCGAGCGCGATTTTTGCGAAGCTGGTGCCACCCATCGGTCGCGATGCGGCGATGCATCAGGCGTGGGCCGAATGGATGAAACAATTGCTCGACGCCGTTCAGGGGCGGAGCGGCATGAACGCCGTCACGTTGGTGGACGTGTTGCGCAGCCGGCTGTGGTCGGTGAAGATTTACCAGACCACCGTGGCGGCCTTGCTCCACGCCAAGCAGATCGAGACGGCGCGTGACGTTACCAACCTGGCTCAACTCCGGTTTCCGGCCAACGCTTCGATTGCCAAGCTGGCGGCGGAAGTCGCGCTCGCGGTCGAGTCGCTACCGGCCGCGCCTGCGGCGCCGGTGGTCGTGGCCCAACGCTTTCCCAAGGAAAACGTGTTTTTTCAACGTCTTGGCGACGCGCTGAATGGCGAGCAATGGGACGCCGCCGAACAGCTCCTCCGCGACGCGCGGAATGCCCTGCCCGAGCCAGATTGGTTTGCGCTGCGCGACGGGGATTTCAGGTTGGCCGACGTCAGGCTGGCGCACGGCAGGGGCGAGCGGGTCCGCATGCAGTCGGCTGCAGCGCTCTTCATCAACGGAGACGCCCTGCGCTCAAGGCAGGCGCTGGATTTGGCCCAGGCGATCTTCAAGAAAGGGGACAAGGATTCTGCGATCTGGCTCGTCGCCGAAGTTCTGCGACGCACGCCCACCCATGCCGCCGCCCGGAAATTGATGTCCGAGTGGCGGCCCGAGCCCGGAGTGCCGAAGTGAGGGGTTGAACCGGCGGACGGGACCGATGCAGTGTGGTTCCCCATCATGCTTCGATTGGTTTCCGTCTCCCTCTTCGTTGCGCTGGCGAGTATCGCGGCGGCAGCGTCTCCGCCGATTCCCGCGGTCGAACGCGAGAAGATGCTCGGCGAGTTCACGGCGCAGATTGGCGTCCTGAACCGATCGATCGAGAACGCACCCGGTGATCCGGCGCTCTATTCGCGGCGGGGAGACCGGCGGCTTTTCCTGGGGCGTTTCGCGGAGGCCGTTGACGACTTCGAGAAGATGATCGCCCTCAACCCGGCGCTCGACGCGCCCCATTGGCGGCTCGGCATCGCCTATCATTTTGCGGGCCAGTGGGCGAAGTCGGCGAAACAGTTCGAGAAATACCACGCGTACGACGGACGCGATCGCGAGAACGGGATTTGGAAATTCCTCGCCGACGTGAAAACGAACGGCCTTGAGGCGGCGCAGCGCAGCATGCTCCCGTACACACGCTTTGACCGCGAACCGTTCCCCTCGCTCTACGACATGTTCGCCGGCGCCAAGTCGACGGACGACGTGTTCGGTGGAATCACGGAACGAAAATTGACGGCGGACGGCGCCGTGATGTTTTTCGCCAATTACTACGGTGGACTGAACGAGGAGATTCACGGACGTCGCGCCAAGGCGCTCGCCTTGCTGCGCGAGGCGGTGTCGAGCGAGTGGGGACGCTCCGCCGAGGGTGGACCGGCTTACATGTGGCAGGTGGCCCGCCTGCACTACGAGTCTCTGGCGGAGACGAAGCCGTGACGGGTTGCCTCGCGCGGCGCGTTCGTGCGAGCTGATGCCATGTTCAAACTTGCCCTCATCCAGATGCGTGTCACGGGCGGCGCCCGGGAGGAAAACGTCGCCCGCGCCGAACGCTTCATCGCCACGGCGGCAGCGGCCGGGGCGCAGGTGGTGCTGCTGCCCGAGACGCTGAATCTGGGATGGACCCACCGATCGGCGGTGTCGGAGGCGGAGGAAATTCCCGGCGGCGAGTCGTGTCGGCGCCTTCGGGCCGCGGCTCAGGCGCACGGGGTTTATGTGTGTGCCGGTCTGGTGGAGCGATCTGGTGCCCGGTGTTTTAACGCGGCAGTCCTCTTCGATCCGCAAGGCGAACTCCTGCTGCATCACCGCAAAATCAACGAACTCGACATCGCCCATTACCTTTATTCGACCGGCGACCGGCTTGGCGTCGTCCGCACGCCGCTCGGCACCTTCGGCGTGATGATTTGCGCCGACGCATTTGCTTCGGGGCAAGTCGTGAGCCGTACGCTCGGCCTGATGGGCGCGGAGGTCATTCTCTCCCCATGCGCGTGGGCGATGCCCGCCGACCATGACAACACGCGGGAGCCCTATGGCTGGTTGTGGCTGGAGAATTACGGACCCGTGGCGCGTGACTTCAAGCTGTGGATTGCCGGCTGCAGCAACGTCGGCTGGATCACGGACGGACCGTGGGCCGGGCGGAAATGCATCGGTTGTTCCCTCGTGATGGGACCCGACGGACAGCCCGCGTTGCGCGGCCCTTACGGCGTCGAAGCGGAGACGATGCTGCTGGTGGACGTGGCGCCTGGTCGCTCGCAAGCGCCGGGGGCCTCGTAGCTTCAGATTGACCGGCACCTCGACGAAAGGGCGCAATGACCGGCAATCGGGATGTCCCGTCGCTGCTCCTACCGTTTCAGCGGGTGCAGTTCAATCCGCCGGAAGAAGAGTTCGGCCCCCTCGGTCTGGAAGAGGAGTCGACCTTCCTTGAGTGAACACTCCAGCGCCTCGTTCACCTGGGTGCCGTTGAGAAAATAGGTGAGGTGGCCGCCGTCGACGATGACCTCGACGCGATTCCACTCACCGACGGGCTTTTCGAGGTCGTTCGGCCCGCGAAATCCGAGCAGGTCTTTCCACGACGGATCCTTGTAGCGGCAGTCAGTGCGATTCTTCCCCTTGCCGAAGTCCCCGAGCACCCCGTCGGGATTCCAGCGCCGCGTGCCCGGTGTCACGCGTGACTTCATCGTCGGAAAAAGCAGCTCGCTCTGGCCGCGCTCGTAGCCGCCGACGAGGATGATGTCGCCCGTGCCGCCTTCGATGAACTGGTACTCAATCGAGCGCATCCACGGGGCGAGAAAATCCGGCGTGTTGTTGCCGGGGTCGCCCTGGCAATGGAAGAGAATGCCGGAGTCGCGCGTCGCATTGCGGCGCGGATCCCAGGTGATGCTGCCCCACCGAAATTCGGCGACGAGCTGGTAGTTTTGGTAACGCTCCCGGGTGATGATGCCGCCGTAATGCTGCCCGCTCATCCGAATCGCGGGTGCGCCGTCGATTTGGTGGACGACCGTGAAGACGCGATCCGGGTCAACCGGGCCGAGCTTCGCGAGCCACGTGGTGAAGCCGGACAGGTCCTTGCCGTTGAACAAGGGGATGACCTCCTTCGGCGTGATGGCCGGAGTATCGGCGCGGGCGGGTACCGGTCCGAGGGCCGCCGTGAGGGCGAGACCAAAGGCCGCCAGGGCGCGGTGGAACCGGAGCGTCAGCTGGCAGGAGCGATGCGGCATTTTTGGAGGAAATTGGCGGTGATTTTCTGCACGCGCTCGTCGACGCCGTGGGGCCGGCCGAGATGGCAGTAGGGCGGAACGAGTCCGGGCGGCTGGGCCAGCCCCATCGACCAGAAAATCGTCGCGGCGTTGAACACCCAATTGTTCTTGGGACCCGGATACACCGTCGCGGCGTACGACGACTCCTCGCCGCCCGCCTTCAGGGTCTGGCCGGCCGCGATCACCTCGAGCCCGGGAACCTTTCCCGGGTCACCGTGGTGCTCCCAGCCGACAAGTCCGGGGATGAGGTCGCCGTTCTTCATGCCGGTGCCCGCGAATATCCAGTGGGCCGCATTGGTTACGATCCAGTCGCCCGAACCATTGGCCGGGCTCATCGTGCGGGCGCCGACGAGCAGGGACTCATCCGGGCCGTGCTGCTCCCATTTCTCGGTGCTGTTGTTGGCGTTCGTGCCGCCAAACATGCCCTGCCGGTAGATGATGCGGTGCGGCTTCCCGGCGGCGTTCCGCTGGTTGAGCGGAATCACGCCCGACACGCTGTTGCCGCAGAGGAACGCGGCGTTGAGGCCGTTCTTGATCGCGGCCTGCACCTTGTCGTACATCTCAAGGCTCCAGTATTCGTCGTGAGCCACCGAGAGGAAACACTTCACGCGATCGAGCCCGCCGCCGTCGACGTGGGTGTCGATGTTGGAGGAGTAGGTGACGTCGTAGCCTTGCTGCTCGAGCCAGTAGCAGAGCGGATATTCCCAGAGGAGAAACTCGCCGGAGCCCTGCGACAGGGCGTTGCTCACCACCTGCGGATAAAATCCGTAGGGCCGGTCGTAGCTGATCCAGGTTGTCGCGTTCCAGGGACGGTTCGGCGCGTCGGTATCGTAAAGCGAATAGGCATCGGGCCATTTGTTGTAGGCCTGCCACGTGGTGTCGCTGGTTTGGAAGAGCAGGTCGGCCTTCCGGTCGTCGCGCACGACGAAAATGATGTAGCTCTGGTAACGGTGGCCGCGGCACGAGAGTTTGCCGACGTACACACCGCTCACCCAGTCCTTTGGAATCGTGACGGGAGTCGTGCGCGCCCACTGGCATTCGCGGAGCCGGTTGGCGCCGACGGGCGGAGTGGGCTGGGGTGTGACGGGAAACGGCCCGAGCCGCGCCATGTGCCGCCCGCCCTTGCCGCCGTAGTAGCCGATACGATACAGGTCAATCGTGACATCGGTCGCGGGCTTGGCGCTGAGGAACACGTCGATCGTACCGCCGGGGCGCACGCTGGTGTGCGAGCAATAGCCCTCGATCATCTCCGAGCGGTGGTTCTGGGTCCGCACAAAGGTCAGCTGCCAGTCGGTCGTGCCGGGCTTGCGGTTTTCCGCGGCGATCACGCCCGAAGCAGCGGGACTGCGTTCGGCCCCTGAGGCGAGGGGGGCGAGCGCGCCGGCCAGTCCGGCCTGGGCGGCGGATTTCAGGAGGGCGCGGCGCGTCAGGCGCGGCGGGGTGTCATCGGTGCGATTTGGCATGGGGTCAGTTGGCCGGGGTTTTCTTTCGTTCCATCGTGGTCAGGTCCCATTCGGACGGCTGGAAGCTCGCGCGGGTTTCAGCCAGGGAGGGGTAACCGCCCACCTGTTGCTCACTGTCGATGATCCGACCGGTGCGGTCGCGGGACTGCCGGACGATGCGCTGGTCGATCGCGTCGCGGTCCCAGGGGCGCGCCCCCGCGTTGCGGAGCACGGTTTCCTCCACCTCGGCGGCCGCAAGGGGATTCACATGCGGCGGCCAATTGACGCGGGCGGATTGTTCGAGGATGTGACCGGTCGCGCCCTTGGCGATGCCGGTGAGCGGGGCCGGTTTGCCGTCGCGGTCGAAGACGAGATTGTCGCGGAGGTGAACGCTCAGGTCGCCAATCCCTTCGAGCGTCAACAGTGCCAGCCCGTCCCGCGTGTCGGCGCCCGCGCGCATCACGTTGCCGACAAGGTCCATCTTCCCGAGTTCAAATTTGCGGTCGTGCCAGAGCACATCGGGCAGTCGGTAGCCCACCGCCTGCACGCCGGGATTGAACATGAAGTTGTTGATCACGGCGACCCACGTGCCGCCCTTGGCCAACGGGTGCCGCTGCGAACAATTGGCGTAGAGGTTTCCGATGATCAGGACGTCGGTGACGTTGTCCATGATGAGCGAACCCTTGGAGTGCTCGCCGCTCGCGTGGGTGGCGTGGCTCAGACCTTCGGCGATGATGTTATTGCTGAACGTGACGCGGTGCGACGTGTTTTTCCGCCACTCGTCGGGGGTCGCGCCGGTGAAGGCCTTGCCGGAGGCGCTGAGATTTTCGTCGATCGACCACGTCAGCGAACAGTGATCGACGATGATGTCCGTTGCCGCGCTGGAAGTGTCGATGCTGTCGGGTTCCCAGCCGGTTTTCTTGGGATGGCCGGCAATGCCAGGACGGACGCGGATGTGGCGGATGACGACGTCGTGCGTGTCGATGGCGATGCCGCCCCGGATGAACGTGATGCCTGGCGACGGTGCGGTCTGGCCGGCGATGGTCACGTACGGTTCCTTGATGCTGATCGAGGTGTTTTTCGGGCCGGTCAGGCTGCCCAAATCAATCACTCCGCCCACCTCGAACACGATGATGCGCGGGCCCTTGGTGTTGAGCGCGGCGAGAAAGGATCCGGGGCCGTTGGGCTTGAGCGTGGTGACGCGGAGGATCTGTCCACCGCGTCCGCCCGGTGTCCCGGCGGCCCAGCCGACGGCGCCGGGAAACGCCCGCATCGCGTCGGCGGATGAGGGGACTGCAAGAACCCGGGTAAGGAATAACGAGGCCAGCAGGGCGAACGGAGCGAGGTGTTTCACGGGAGGCGTAAAGCATTAACTGAAAACGTGGCTTCGAATGTCGAATCAGAACCGGGATGATGCCATGGGGCGTGCATCTCGCCGGTGGCGCCGCACTGCGTGCTGTAATCGCCACGGCGACACCCATTCGTTTTGTCGCCGTGTCAGTTAGGGCGCGGTTGGAAAGATTCTCCGAGCCGTCCGTAAAATCCTCGGTTCGACTTAATGGAGTAGAAATCCTGCGGCGAGGCGTCCCGAGCCGATACGAGGCTCGATCCGTCGAGGTAAGGACGGCTCTCTTGCAGCCGTCCGAAAACCCCAATCAAAACACGTGTTCGTGGTTTGCCCGGTATCGTCTAACCGTAGGTACTACACCGTCTTGATTGTGCGCTTGGCGTGATCGTAAACCGTCTTACGGCCGGTGTCGTAGGAGGTAACGGCCATCAGCACTGCGATCGCGTGCTGGTAACCGGCGTCGATCGAGGCATGGGGCGTCTCGCCGCTGCGCATGCATTGGAGCCAGTTGAGGAAGTGGTCGGGGCGGTCGATCAACGGCACGTCGACCTTGCCGCGGATCTTGCCGTCGCGTTTCGGGCCGCCGTCGGCCGAGTAGGAAGGGGCGTTCCAGTTGTCGACGGCGAGGGTGCCTTTGTCGCCAAAGAACTTTCGGGTGTTGCCCGCGCTGTTGCCGAAATTGTTGGAACTCGTGACCATGAAGCCCTCGGGGTACATCCACGTGGCGATCACGTTGTCGGGCGTGGTAAAATTATTCTCGTCCTTCCAGGTGGAGACACCTCCCATGCACATGCAGGACTGCGGGAATCCGCAGTCGGTGACGAAGTGCATCAGGTCGAGGAAGTGCGCGCCCCATTGCGGGACGGGACCTTGGCAGAATTCGTAGTAGCCGTACCAAGCGGAATACTGCCGCGCGTCGAACGGTCGCGCCTTCCGGTCGCCGAGGAATTCCTTCCAGTTGACGTCGGCCGACTGCACGTCGCGTTTCAGGTAGCTGTACCAGTACGGCGGGGTGGCGTTGCGCGTCTCGTCGATGCGGGAAATTTTTCCAATGACACCGCTCTTCACCACTTCGCGGGCGCCGACGATGCCGGGGAGGCTGCGGAGCTGAGTGCCGACCTGGATGATACTGCCCTTGGCCTGGGCGGCCTTGGCGGCGTCAAAGGCGCGGAGGAGTTTGTCGAGTTCCGTGGCCATCGGCTTCTCGATGTAGATGTGCTTGCCCGCCTTGGCCGCAGCCTCGAGGTGGGTCGTGTGGTGGAAGTCCGGTGAAGCGACCATCACGGCGTCGATACCGTCCATCGCGAGCAGGTCCTGATAGGAGGCGAATTGCTTCGCATCGCGGCCAAACCATTTTTTCACCATGCCGTTCGCTTCCTCGCGGGCCTTGCTCCAGGTGTCGGCGACGGCGACGATTTCAAAATTGGTCGCGTCGACGTGCTTGTGAATGCCCTCCATGTGGGCGGTGCGCCCACGGTTGCCGCAGCCGATTTGGGCGATGCGGATACGGCTGTTGGCCCCGATGGAGCGGGAGCGTTCGGCCGCGGTGAGGGGGCGCGCGCCGATCGCGGTCGCGGCGGCGATCCCGGCCGAGGTCTTGAGGAAACTGCGACGCGGAATGGCGGTCGAAACGGCGGCAGACGTGCTGGTGGAGTCGTTCATAGGAATAGGTTAAGAGGCGATGATTTGATCCATTTTGGTTGAGAGATGGGAGAGCCACGCGGCGTCGGTCATGTCCGGCACGCGATATTGTTCCGCAATCAGCCAGCCGGAATAGCCGACGGCATCGAGCGCTGCCATCACCGCCGGCCAATCGCTGTCGCCGGTCAGCAGGTCGACGTTGAATCCGGTGCGCGGGCCGGTCGTGTCGCGGAGCTTCCGACTGAATTCCTTGATGTGAATTTTCGCGATCCGTGGACCGAGGATGCGCACCCATTGGTCGGGCCAGCCCGTGTCCACCACGTTGCCGACGTCAAAATGCCAGCGCACCGCCTTCGACTTGAACGAGTCGACAAACGCGGCTGCCTCAAGGGGGCTGAGCAAGAATTTGTTCCAGACGTTTTCGATCGCGATGGCGACGCCGAGTTCCTCAGCGAGCGGGACCGCCTTGGCGATTTCGGAGGTAGCACGGGCGTACGCGTCTGCGTAGGAAATTTCCTTGCTGACGATGCCTGGCACAAAGAGGACCGAACTGGCTCCATACGCCTTCGCGTCCCGCAGGCCCTGCTTGAGGCCGTTCAGTCCGGTTTCCCGCATCGTGGGATTTGGGGAGGTGAGGGGATGGGTCCAATGGGTTGCGATGATGACGCTGGGAATGGCGAGGCCGGTCGCGTCGCGGGCGGCGAGAACTTCCTTTTGGTCCATCGCACTCATCACCTCGACGCCCGCAAACCGCGCGTCGCGCAGGAGCTGGAACTTCTGGAGCACGCTGAGCGTTTTCGACGTCGGGCTGTTCAGTGTGGAATACATGAACGCCTTTTGGTGCGAGCGGACCGGCTTGTTCGCGCCCCGGAGGGCCAATGAACCAAGAGCCGCAAGGGCGGCGGAGGATTTTAGGAAAATGCGACGGTCCATGGGGAGTTCCGACTGCCGACGACTGGTCGGCGAAAGAGAGCAGAAACGCGATGATTCACTATCGGGTTACTTGGCGGCGTATCGCAAACTGAAATTGCGGTGGCGCGCAAGACGGGCGAAAACAATCGCACCGTGCCTGTTGACTCGCGCCCGTCCGGTCGAGTATCAGCGCTCATGCTTACCCCTTGGTTGCGGCCCTTGGTGAAACCCGTTCAGTCCAGCAGCGTGGTGTTGCGATAAGGTCACTCACTCCGCGCCGTCGATACGCTTTCGTCTTAAATGCGCCTGCCACTGTGGGTTTTTCGCCTGATGCACCGACAGAATCTGTCGCGGCACAAGATGCGCGGCGGTCGGTTGCACCGTTGGTTTGGCGACCGAATCCTGGACAAGGCGCTTTGGCTGCCGACTCGCAATTCGCTCGCGCGCGCCTGGTTGATTGGCTTCCCGATTACCGTCATCCCTTTTTTGCCGGCGCAGAGCGTGTTCGCCACCATTGGGGCGCTGGTGGTGAGAGGAAACCTCCTGCTTTGCATCGCCCTCCAGTTTCTCTCGACGCCGTTTACCGCTCCGGTGCACCTGCCGGCGTGCTACTTTGTGGGGCAGGTTGCGCGCGGGGTGAATCCCCGCGATGTCTGGCGAGAGATTTCACACGGTTCCAAGCATCTACTCACGGGTGATGCCGTTACTTCACTCTATCTCGGAGCGGTCATCGTGGGCTTCCTCGGCGGGCTATTGGGTTACGCGATTCTTCACCAAACGTGGCGTGACAAGCCGAAACGACATCCGCGTTCGTCGATCCATTCCCGCCCGCCGATGGATGGCGGCACGCAGTTCCCGCTCTAAATTCCCGCAAGCCGCTGATCCGCGTCGCCAAACCGAGGCAGCTTCACTCCCATCCGATCCATGATCGAGAGGTGAAGGCTGCAGAGTTTGCGGTTTTCATCGCCGGCGCCGCCGAAGTCGAGGACGCGGCCGGTCGCCAACGTACCTCCCAGCCCGCCGACGGTGAGGAGTGGCAGCTTGGTGTTGTCGTGCCGCGTTCCTGACCACATATTCGAGAGGTAGAGCAGGCACGTGTTGTCGAGGACGGTGCCTTCGCCCTCCGGCATTGCGTCGAGCCGCGATGCCAGATACGCAAGGTTGCCCACGTAGTAGTGCGCAATCTTCTGATAGTCTTCGGACTGGTCGTCGTGGGACGCGGAGTGATGCGTCTTCTTCACACCCAGAAATGGGTAAAATAACCCCGACAAGTCACGGCAGAGGACGAGGGTTGCGATGCGCGTCTTGTCGGTCTGAAACGCCAGCGCGACGATGTCGCACATCAGACGCATGTGATCGCGGATATCTTCAGGCAGGCCGTTGTCCGGCCGGTTCATCACGATCAGCGGTCTTCCACGATCACGGGCATTTTCGGCGGCTTTGGCTTGGTCGCCGCGCATGCGCTCGACGCGTTTTTCCACCTCCCGAACGCTGGTCAGATATTCGTCAAGTTTCCGGTTGTCCTCTGAGCTGATTTTGCGGCTGAGCCGGGAGGCCTCTTCCTGGACTCGGTCGAGGATGCTCTGCGTGCGGTTGCTGCCACGGTTTTCGAACAGACTGTCGAACGCGAGCGATGGATACACCTCCATCGGCACCGGCGAGTCAGCGCTTTGCCACGAGATGTGCGAGCTGTACGCCATCGAGAAATTTGTCTCGTGGTAACCGGTAATCGGCTGCTCGCAACCGAGGACGAGGCTGGCCTGCATCGTTTCCTCGCCGACGCGGTTGGCGAGGACCTGGTCCAGGCTGATTCCACCCCGCAGCACTGCGCCTTTCATCAGCGGCATGCCGGAAAGGATGTTGCCAGTCATTCCCGGATGGATGCCGACGCCGACCGCCGGCCGGTTGAAAAGTCCGTTGATGACGTTCAGTTTGGCCCGCAAGGGCGCCAGCGGCTCAAGGGTGCGGCCCAACTCCATGTCGGCGCCTGTCCCCTTCGCCCACCAATGGTTGCCGTTGATCCCGTTGCCCGCAAAAACCGCGGCGAAACGCTGGGGGTATTTTCGCGGTAGGTTGGACTCGGCGGGTTTGGCATCAACGGCGGGGCTAGCCCATGCCGGCAGGGAGTCGAGAAACGGCAGCGCCATCAGCACGCCCGATCCGCGGAGAAAATTTCGCCTCGACACTGACATTTCCCGGCGGGGGGCGACGTACGGCCGCATCCGAATGACCGCGGAGGTTCCGTGTTCGGACGGGTCATGCTCGTGTTCGGGCTGCATGGCGGTAAATCAAGGCGCGGAGGCTGCCGTCGGGGCGGAACGGGCGGCGACGCGCTTATTGCGGAATTGCGGGCTGGTCACGATGGTTTCGATCAAGGTGGCGAAATGATGGCCGCTGGCGACGAGTTTTGTTTTCATTTCCGCGATCAGTGCATCGTCCGACATCAGCAGGGTTCGTCCCAATCCATAGGCCGCCAGCTTGCGGCAAAGATTTTCGACGAAATCGTTCTCCCGGTGGTTTTGAATATAGTCGCGGAGACCGGTGAGTCCCTGGCCAGTGGGACCGCCGGGAAATTCCGCCCGCGTGTCGACGGGGCGGCCCGCGATGTCCCGGGCGCGGCGTTCGCCCACAGGCCCGTAGCCCTCGAACACGAGGCCGAAGGAATCGAAGCGGGCATGGCAACTCGCGCAGTTTTTCTCTGCGCGGTGTCGCTCCAGCACCTCGCGCAGGGTGAGGTCGCCGAGATTTTTTTCATCGTTCGGCAAATCGGGCACGTTCGGGGGAGGAGGAGGGATGCGCTCGCCCAGCACACGGCGGACAACCCAGTAACCGCGTTTGACTGGACTGGTCCGCAGTCCCGGAGAATTGGCGGTGAGAAACACGGCCATTGGTAGCAGTCCGCCCCTCCCGAATTCGGTCGCGCGATCCACGCGCACCCAGTCCGTGGCGGCGCCCTTCGGTTCCGGCATCCCGTAGTGCCGGGCCAGGGGCGCGTTCACGAACGTGTAGTCACCATAGAGGAAATCCAGGACGGGCCGATCCTCGCGCATGAGATTGACGAAAAAACGCAGCGGTTCCTCAGACATCGCGGTGCGGAGCTCATTGTCGAAGGCCGGAAAACGTTCGCGGTCGACGGCGTTGTGTTCCTCGAAGCGCCGGAATTCGAGCCATTGGCCGGCGAACTCCCGCACAAAGTCCCGGGCGCGCTCGTCGCGGAGCATCCGTTTCGCCTGGGCGGCCAGCGCCGCCGGTTGACGCAATTCCCCTCGTGCGGCGGTCGCGAGCAAGCCGGCGTCGGGCATACTCGACCACAGGAAATAGCTGAGCCGGTTGGCGAGGGCGAAGTCCGAGAGCGGAGCGTGGAGCGGGAGGCTGGCCCCCGCGGCGGTTGCTCCCGCGGCCGAGGCTTCGATCAGGTCGATCCGGTAACAGAAATTCGGCGACATTAGCACGCTCACGATGCAGTCTCGCATCGCCTCCTCATGGTCGAGCCCGTTGTCTTGCCGGGCCGTGCGGTAGAAGCCCCCGAGGTCCGAGCGCTCGTCCGCGGTGAGCGGACGCCGGTAGGCGCGTTCTGCAAACACGAGCAGCGAATTCAGGTGGGAGGGCTCGGCTGCGAGCCGATCCTCCTCCACGCGCCGGATATTGGCGGCCACCGCTTCGAAGTGCTCCGTGATCGCCCGTTGCACCGTTTCGCTGGAGCCGCCACGCACGGCCTTGGCGAGATAGAGTTCGGCCAGCCTGGCGATTTTGGACTGCTCGGTCACGGACTTGTCTTCGGGACGGTAAGGATCGAACTCCGGGTCACGGAGGAAGCTCGAGTCTGTGCGTTCGAACCAGAGCATACTGAGATGCATGCGCTGGGGCACCGACGCAGAAAAATCAAACTCGCGCCAGAGAAGATCGAGTTCGCGCCGGCCTGCCTCATCGAGCACGAGATCGTAGAGGGGATCATCATCGCGGAAATAACCGGTCATGCTGTGCAGCCCGGCACTCAGCAGGCGTCCGGAGTTATCCTGCTCCTTCGCGGCGTCGAGATAGACGCGCGCCCGTTCGGTAATGTAGAAGGCATCGGGAAAGACATTGGCAAATCGGGCGAACGCCCGCTCAAACGCTGCCCGCGCGTCGGGTTCAGCCGGTACCGCCAGGTCCATGTCGCGCCGTTGTTGTCGGAGTGTTGCCATCTGCGAGGTCGCAGACGATCCGGTGGTGACGACCACCGGGGCGAGGAAGGTGCCGTTCTTCTGCGATTTGTCTGCCTTGCCGGGCAGTTTTGTCGTGGTTGTTTTTTTCGCGCCGCCATCCATCGCTGCGAGATGCCTGGACTCAAGTTCGGCGGCGGTTTCAGGCGTTTGGAGCGCCGTGGAATCGAAGCGCCGGCGGTTTGCGGCCATTTGCCGGTTCTTCCACAGAACAAGTGTTTGGGAGCCGCCTTGGATCTCGGGAGCGGTCAGATTTTTCACCTGCGGCACGAGTTTGCCGCGAAGTTCGGTGACGAACTCACGCATAGTGACCGCGTTTTCCCGCGCCGTGGCGCTGGCGTCCGCTCCACTTGCAGTTGGCATCTTCCGCCACAACTCGCGCAGTCGAGCCAGCGGTCCGACGTCGTCGGCTGAATCGCGGAGGACATCGAGGAGGGTTTGGAGATACTTCGCGCTTACCCGGCATTTTGCCGCGCTGGTGGTGACGGTGGCTGTGGCGTTTCCGAATTCCGCGCGATGTTCGTGGTGCCAGGCCGCGAAAAAATAATCGGCGAGGTCGGTTGGCTGCCGCCGGTAGAAATCCACGATGCGCAGCACGGCGTATTTGTCGCGGTCCGTGTCGGCCACGACGGGATGGGGCGCGAAGGCGAAGCCATCGGGTTTCAGGACGAGGTGCTCGGCGACCGTCCGGGCTGCCTGGAGGTACTTGGTGAGCAGTGCCGGAGACATCGAGAGCGACTCTCCCGAGTTGTCGAAACCGGCCTGGTTGGCCGGGTCGACCGGAAACTCCCGCGTGGGCCGGATGTCGGCTCCGGTAAGGTCGCGAATCGTGTGTTCGAATTCAGCGTTGCTGAGGCGGCGGGCAAGGATCGGGCCGGGGTCGCCCGCGTTTTTTTTCGCCTCGTTGGTTCGCAACGCCTGAATCCAATTGATCACCTCCCGGCGTTCCGTTGCCGACGGTTGTTTCTTCGCCTTGGCCGGAGGCATTTCGGTGGCGTCAAGTCGTTCGGTGACAAGTTCCCATACGCCGAAACCGTTCGCAACCGACGCCGTTGACTTGAACGCGCTCAAATCAAGTTCGGCCTCGGGCTTTTCCCTGCCGTGGCACTCGACGCAATACGTGACGATGAACGGATCGACCCGATCGTGGAATGTGCGATCGAGTGCGGGAGCACTGAGTGCAACCGTGTCCGCACCGAGGGCCAGCGGTGTGAACAAGAGGGTGATAAAGGGAAGCAGGACCCGTTGAGGCATCGGGTGGTGGGAAAGGGAAAGCGACGGACGATTCCCGGCAAATTTCAAGCGCAGCCCGCAAGCTGCACGCGATTGCTGCTGCCGATGCCGCTTGGGTTGGCTCCCGTTAGGGGCGCGCGACCCGAAAATTTTGAATCTCAAGGTGACTTCGCACCGTTCGAAAGGCGAACCAACCGTTTGTCAGCGGACTCGGATCTTCAAACGAGAAAATCTTTTCCCCGTCGCGCCAGAATTCCGCCACGCCATCCCGCGCCACCAAGCGAATGTGGTAGGTATGGTTGGCCACGAGTAAGAATTTCGTGTCCGAAAGGTCATGCTGCGGCAGCAGTGGACGCGCGGCGGTGCCGTCGTAGCGGCGGAAGCGGGTCGTCTTGTTGTTGTTGCCGCCATAGCCCACGTAGTAGGTGAAAAGCGAATCGTACTCGGGGAATTTCCCTGATCGCCCCGCTGGCATTTTGCCGGGTGCTTTCGGGTCGGAGGCCATCCAGAAACAATTGAGGTCTGAAAGGCGATCAAACGGCCCATCGCGGACGACGACTGTCACGTCGTAGGTGATTTCCACCGGCATCGTTAGTTTTTCGCGATACCACACGGTGCTTCCGCCGGCATCCTCGATCACGAGCGTGTCACCGCGGGTGGAGATCCGGCCGCCGGGCATCTGCTCCGCCGCCCATTGACCAAGTTCGGCGGTGGGTGAAGCTGCCGATGCGACCGAGATGATCAGGCTACAAACGAGGGAGCGAAGCGGTGACATAAAGGCAGCTTGGCCACAGGCCGGCCGAAAACAAGTCGCGGGCGGCATCGATCTTGGCAGCGGAGAACAGGCAACTCACTCCAACGTTTCGATTACACGCAGGCCGGGAATCGTATGAAAGTGAGCATCCGACGTGAGCACGGTTGCGCCCGCCTGCAACGCACACGCGGCAATCAGCAGGTCTTGGGCTGGCAGGACGCGTCCCTGCCGATCCAGCGACCACGCGAGTTGGGCTGAGCGTTCCCAAATCTGATTTGTCGTTGGAAGGAATATCATCACGGCGAAGCGTTCACGAAACCGTTTGAGCAAGTTCGGATCGCGCAACCCGCGGCAGACTTCCAGTATGACCATGCCGCAGGTGGCGAACTCCCAATCGCGGTCCTCGATGCCAACTGCGAATCGCTGGAACGGATCCACCCCTGCCCGGACGGCTCCGATGTAGACGTTACTGTCCGGCAGGATCAGGTTTGCCATAAGGAGCCCGAGGTTCGGCAGCAAGTATCACGTGCTGGGGCTCCTCCGGCAACGAACTCGGGTCGAACGCGTTTTTTAACTCATCCGGCGTCATTCCCAATCCGGCGCTGAACAACTCTTTCATTTTGTGACGCCGGGCCATCTCGTTTAAGGCGATTTCGACGGCTCCGGTCTTGGTCTTGGCGCCGGTGATCTTCATCACCCGTTCCAAAACCTCTTCATCTATGTGCATGGTCATTTTCACAATGTCACCCACGGTATGGCTCGCGTGCCATACCTCAATTAAAAAGTATGGCACATAAGCCATACCTCTTATTAACAATGACTAATCAGACGCTTTCGAGCAGCTTATTGAGGCGCGCAACCATCGCCGTCGTGTCGTCGAGGAGCCCGGCGCTGATGAGTGAGTTGTCGAGTAATTGCTCGGCGACCATCTTCGCTTTCTCCGCGTTCGCCGTGTGGGTCTCGAAGAGTCGTTTGATCACGGCGTGCCGGGGATTGATCTCAAGGTTGACGCGGACCGGGCTTTCGGCGCCTTCCTTGTTCATCGCCTTCATCATTCGGCGCATGTGGGGCGACATGAACTTGTCGGCATTCAGGGCGAGCACCGGCGAATCGACAAGGCGATCGCTGGCCTTCACTTCGGCCACGCGTTCGCCGAGGGTGTCCTTCAGCCACGTCGTCAGCTTCTTCACGTCGTCGTCGCTCAGTGCTCCCTCCGGCTTGGGGATTTCGGCCAGCTTCACGTCGGCGTGATCCGCGGCGGTGAGCTTCTTGCTGTCGAATTCGCGGACGTTGTTCATCACGTACTCGTCGACTGGTTCGTAGCAGAAAAGAACCTCGATGTTGCGGGCCTTGAGCCCTTCGAGGTAGGGACCGGATTCGATCGAGGCGCGGTTCGGCCCCATGAGATAATAAATCTCCTTTTGTTCGGTGCCCATCCGCGAGACGTAGTCGGTCAGCGACGTGGTTTTTCCCTTCTCCGTCAGCGACGATTCGAAGCGCAGCAACTTCGTGAGCTGGTCCTTGTGCGTGAAGTCGAGCGCGGCTCCCTCTTTCAGGAAGTGTCCGAATTCCTTGTAGAACTCACCGTAGGCCTCGGCGCGGTTCTTGGACTCCTCTTCGAGGAACTTGAGAAACCGCTTCGTGATGACCTTGTTCAGCTTCTCGATCAGTGACTTGTCCTGCATCGTCTCACGCGAGATGTTGAGCGGCAGGTCCTCGCTATCGACCACTCCCTTGAGGAAACGCAGCCACTCGGGCAGGATGTCCTTGGGCTTGGCGTCGATCATCACTTTGCGGCAGTAAAGTGAAACGGCCGGCTCGAGCCGGGAGAGTCCCAGCTTCTCGGTGTTTTCCTTCGGCACGAAGAGCAGGGCGTTGATGGCGAGCGGGGCGTCGGCACTGAAATGAAGGCGGAGCCGTGGCTCGTCGTAGGCGTGGGACTGGAATTTGTAGAATTCGGTGTACTCCTCCTCCTTGATTTCACTCTTGGAGCGGAGCCACAGGGCCTGGACGGTGTTGATGCGTTTGCCGTTGAGATTGATCGGGAACGAGACGAACGCGCTATAACGTTCGACGATCTCCTTGATCTTCCAATCTTGAGAGAATTCCGCGCAGTCGTCCTTCAGCTCGATCACGATCTTTGCCCCGCGGCGCTGCCCGTCGGATTCCTCGATTTCGTAGCTGCCGGAACCGTCGCTGGTCCACGCGTGACCTGTTTCATCTTTCTTCCACGAGTGGGTGTAAACTTTGACCGATTTGGCGACCATGAAGGCCGAGTAGAAGCCGACGCCAAATTGTCCGATGAGGTTGGCGTTCTTCGCCCCGCCCTCGCCGAGCGCCTTGAGGAAAGCCTTCGAGCCGGAGTGGGCGATCGTGCCGAGATTCTCGACCAATTCGCCGCGCGTCATGCCGACGCCGAAGTCCTGAATTGTGATCGTCTTTGCCTTGTCGTCGGTCGTGACGTTGATTTCGAGGTCGAGGCGGTCGTCGAAGATTTCCTTTTCCGTCAGCTGGAGGTGGCGGAATTTCTCCAGCGCGTCGGAGGCGTTGGAGATGAGCTCACGGACGAAGATTTCCTTCTCCGTGTAGAGCGAGTGAATGACGATATCGAGCAGTTGCTTGATTTCGGCTTGGAACTCGAATTTTTGCGGAGTGGCGGTGGACATGGATGGTTGTTACGTGGAACTGGTTCAGATGACAGGAAAGTGCAACGAGCCCGCTAGTTTAGCAGGCTGGGGAAAAAATCAAGCGGACGTATGCAGTTCGGTTCCAGGGCCTCAGGCGGATGTGGCCGGCAGCCGTTCCACTTTGACCCGGCGGAGGCGTTCCGCACTCACATCGGTCGCCGTGATGCGATAATCCCCGACGTTGAAATTTTCGCCGCGTTTGAGCGCGTGTCCCCGCTGGCGTTCGGCCCAGCCTGCAACCGTCTCGCGCGGCTGCCATTCAAACGCCCAGCCGGTCTCGGCCTGCAGTTCGCGCATGCTGAAAAGCCCGCTCACCACGATCTCGGTGTCAGAGTGTTCGAAAACCGGTCCGCGTCCGAGGTCGAATTCGTCGCGGATGTCGCCGACGATTTCCTCCAGCACGTCCTCGAAGCTGACGATGCCGGCGGTTTTTAGATCGGCGTCCAACACGATCGCGAGGTGCACCCGCGAGGTGCGGAACAGCTCGATCATCGTGTGGATCGGCGTCTTCAGCATGAACGTCAGCGGGGCCCGGATCAGGGGCTCGAACGAGGCGTCAGGTCCGAGTGCAAGGGTCTGCCACAGCCACTCGCGCACGAGGACGATACCCTTGATTTCGTCCACGGACCCCGAGCATACGGGGAACCGGCTGAATCCCGCGGTCTGGGCGAGACGGAGATTCTCCGCGAGCGGCTTGTCGAGCCACAGCGCCACGATCTGCTCGCGCGGCCGCATCACCTGTTGCGCGGTGACCGTGCGCAGACGCACGGCGCGGACCATCAGCCGGTTGATCAGCGCGTCGCCGGGATGCGAATGGCGGGCCTGGCTGAACACGTATTCCAGTTCCTCCGCGCTGAACGAGTGCTCGCCGCCGCCGGCGGGATCCAGCCCGGCGATTCTCAGGACGAGATTGGCGGAGCGATTGAGGAGCCAGATGAACGGGTAGAAGATCTTGTGAAAAACCATCACGGCCGCGGCGCCGTTGAGCGACATTCCCATCGGGCGCTGGATCGCGATCCACTTCGGCGCGAGCTCGCCGAGCACGATGTGAAAAAACGTGATGAACGCGAAACCGACTGCGAATGAGATGGACGAGATTGCGCCGGGATCCGTGACGCCAACCTGGGCCAGCAATGGTTCGATGCGGTGGGCGATGACCGGCTCGCCGACCCAGCCCAGTCCGAGACTGGCGAGTGTGACCCCCAGTTGGGTCGCGGAGAGCGCCGCGTCGAGGTGCTCGGTGGCCTTCAAGGCGAATTTCACCCTCCAGCCTCCGGTCTTCAACATGGGGCGGAGCTGGCTCGACCGGATTTTTACAAGGGCGAATTCAGTCGCCACGAAGAACCCGTTGATCGCGACCAGCGCGAACACCAGGAGTAACTCCATCATGATGTGCAGTGCCTCGTTCATCGCCGGCCCGCTGTGAAAATTTGCAACCCCATTGCCGTAATTGTGAGGCGGATTCGCCGCCGCACAATCGATTTCGGACCGGATTCCCCCGGAGGAAAACCTACGGCCGCAACGTCCGCAGTGGAGTAAGGGTCACCGGGCCCAGCAGCCCCGACGGTGTGGTCGCCCACTTGGACGCGTCGAACGGCTTGTAGAAGAGATTCACGAAATTGATTTCGTGGAAATTCTTCCAGGCGACTCCGCGCCGGTCGAGATCGCGCAGCCGGTTGGCGGCAGTGCTGGTGACTTCGATCGCGATCGTGTTCTTGCCGGTTTTGAGCGCCGAACCGAGCCGCGTGCGCATCGGCAGACTCCAGCAACGGCTGATCTCCCGGTCGTTCACGAACACCCGCGCGCTCTCCCGCACGTCGCCGAGATCGAGCTGCCAGTCTTCCGGCCTCAGATCGGACGGCAACGTGAATTCAGTTTCATAGCGCGCCGTGCCGCCGAATGCCTGCGCCGCCGCATCGGCCTCGTCGGCCCAGGAGTGAGGCTTTTCCATCGTGCGAGGGGAGGGGAGTTCCGGCCCGCCTTCGAGGAAGGTCACCCGCCATTCGCCGCTGAGGGGGATGGGCGCGCCGGCCGTTTCGAGATACGACCACGACGGGCGGGTTCCCAATGAGTCAGGTGTGGTGCGAACAAAGATCGACTCGCCGGCCGCGAGCTGAAGATGGACCTCGCGGATTTCACGGGTCGCCCGCGCTGAACCCCAATAATTTTTCGTGGCGACCCGCGTTGCAGCGGTTCCGGTGACACCTGTCATCGGGTCCAGCAAGATGACGCTTTTTCCACTGGCGAGCAGGAGCGGAACCCACGCTTTCACCGCATGACCGGAGTGATTCACCAGAAAATAGAGATGCCCCTGGCCTTCCTTCGTCTTGCGCCGCACGAAGCTGAGCCCCGCGTCAGTCAACGGCTCGGCACACAGGAACGGTGTCGCACCCACCGCAGAGGGCAGCGTCGATTCTCCGAGGTCGTTCAGGTGCATCAGCTCGAAGTAGCCGCGATTGTCGATCTTCGCCCGTTGCACTTCGGCGGCCCGGAAATGGGCACTCTTCCAGTCGACGGTGGCGAGCAGGCCTTTCAACTGCCCGCGGCGCTTCTCCAGTTCGCCAAAGCCGGGCACATCGCCGGGCAACGCGTCAAGGAATCGCACCGTGGCGCCGCTCGCAGCGAGCAAACGCAGGTGGCGCAGGGTCTCCACCGGCATGTGCGCGGTCTTGGGAACGAGGATCAACCCGGAATACCGGGCGTCACCCCCGGTGCGGATTTCGTTGCCCTCGTATTTGCTGGCGAGCAGCTGCGCGTCGGAGATGAAGTCGAAGCCTACGCCGAGCGTGACCAGGGCCTGGGCCGTCTGGCCCGCGGACGAAGGCATCAGCCAGTCGGTCGCGTGTACGGTCAGCTGACGCTGCAGGCCGTCAGCCTTGTGCCACAGGTCATGCATCGGCCAATACACCAGCACTTCGTTGCGGCTGTCGGGCACGCTCGATTGGAGCAGGGCCTGGCACCGGGCGAGGTAGAGATTGACCGACGAGAGTTCACGCCAGAGTGGGTTGCGGGTGTTCGCCTCGGTGGAAGCATAGAAGAGCCATCCGGGCCATGGAGCATCGCTCGGGGAGTAGGCGTTTCCGTGATAGAAGAGGTGGTTGATGCCGGTGAGCAGGAGTTGGTCGACCTCGGGCTTCATCTGCGAGGGCGCCTCTCGAAAATGTTCCCGCAGCCACGTAAACGTCTCTGACGACGCCAGTGCTCGACCGGCCACGTGGGCCGCCGACGACGCGAAACGATGCACGATGGGAGGGTGGGGAGGACGGTCGAAATCTCCCGTTTCGCGGCGAAACCCGGGAATCGAGAAGATGTTCGATCCGAAAATTTCCGTCTCCGGAATGTCGGCGGCGGCGTAAAGATCGAGCAGGTTGCCGGGCGCCCCGTGCGCCTGGTTGCGGGTGAGTTCGCCACGGGCGTGCGCCCACGCAATCCAGGTGTTCATATAATCCTGATGCAGGGCCCCGAGAGTGACGCGGTAGTCGGCCTTGATGCGCGCGACCGTGTCCGGGTCGCCCTTGCCGTTGAATTCGGCCTGATGCTCGAGGAGATCGTAGCCGTGCAGTTGTTTGAACTTCGCCGGGACCTCCGCCGCCCAATTGGCCTGATATTCGAACGAATCGTGAAACTGACTGCGCAACGCACCGGGCGGCAGTGGCGCGAGGGCCTTCGTGAACGGCTCGAGATAGTGCGTCATCGCGCTCGCCGAGTACGGGTTGAGCACGAGTCCTTCGCCGCCTGGAGCGGAGCGCTTCACTTTGAAATTACTCGGGCGCGGGGTGAGTTTGCCCTCGGCGTCGAACGCCACTTTCAACTCCGCGTCCGCCGGGGTGACTTGCGGGCCCCCAAACGGCCAGCCGGTGCCCGTCGCCATGTCGACGCCGAGTTGGAGCCGCTGCGCTTCACTGGTCACGTGCGCGAGCATCTCGACGTATTTCGGCGAGAGAAACGGAAGGAAGCGCGACTCGAATCCCTTGGCGCCGTAGATCGGCGTGATTTCGACGCCGCCGAACCCCGCAGCTGCAATCGCCTCAAGTTCCCGCGTCAGGTTTTCCTTGTCCACTGCGCTGCCCAGCCACCACCAGCGCGTCCAGGGTTTATTCTCGCGGGTGAGTTCCGGCCACGCCGGGGCGGTGGGGCCGGTTTGCGCGAGCAGGCAGACACCGACCAACGCGACGACGGGCAAAAAACGAAGGAAGCGCATGCGTTGAGATAAAACTGAAGACGTTGCCGAGGCGACAACGGACCGAGATTCGGACAGTCGGGCGGCGCCTGAGACGCCCAACCGGTCCTCACGCCTACAGTTGCACCTCAAGCGACGCCCCGTTGCCGGCCGTTGCCTCGATGCCGGTCAGCGTTTTTACACGGCCGGCATCGGGGTCGAGGACCTTGACGACGTAACTCCCCGTCGCGAACACCGGAGGGCGGAACGTCGCGCCGTTGAGGCGCAGCGCGTAGACGAGTTCCCTTGATTTTTCTTCGAAGACTTGGACCACGGGGTTCTTTGCTCCCGTGATCTTAAGTGTCGGCAGGTGGGCGGTGGGTTTTCGGGCGTAGTTGTCGAGTTGGCTGACGGTCACGGGCCACGTCGACATTTGCGTGCCCGGCTTCGTGACGTCGGCTGAGTAGGGCCAGCACTCAAAGGTGATCGTGCGTTTGGCTTTGTTGAAACGCACGACGCCGAGACCGCTGGTCTTGGCGTTGACGAGTTCCAAGACCGGCTTGGGCGGATCGTAGGGGCCGTTCTTCACCGCGAGGACGGTGAGCGGGCTGCCGAAGTGATCGAGGAAGTCGCCGGTGAGTTCCTTGTTGCCGGACTGCTTGTTGCGACCGGTCTTGGCCGGTTCCCACCAGCGAGGATAACCGACGTTCACCGCGGGTCCGGCGAATGCGACCGGCCCGTCGCGATGGGTGTCGATCCCGTATTGCACAACGGCGGGCAGATGCTGGTCGCCTGCGATGTGGACGGCGAAGCCCTTGCGCAATTCGCGAAGGGCACGATGGCGGGGTGTTTGCGACCAGCCGTTGGCGTCGTAGTCGGCCATCAGGACTTCATGGCTGCCACCGTGGGTGGTGGCCATGGCAGAAAAAATCGTCTGGGAAATCGCCGCCTTCATGTCGGCGCCGCGCCAGTCGAGCACCCAGTCACGGATGAATTGCTCCTGCCTCGAACCGAGCAACACGAGACCGGGGACGTCCGCCGTCTTGGGATCGAAGTTTGGATTTACCACGTGATCGCCGCGGTCGCCGGTTGGGGGGACCTTTCCCTCCGGTCCTGATTTGAACTGACGGTCGGCCAAGATGGCAAAGCTCACGCGGCCATAGGTCATCGGGCCATAATAATTCAGCGTGCCGCGCTTGGCCGGGGAGGAATCATAGGGATCCGGATGGTGCGATGTCTGGGTGCGATGGACGACATTGACCCAAGCTGCAGGCATGTCGTAACCGCCAGCCTCCTGCGTGGTCTTGCGGCCCTCGCCGCCCTCGCCCCAGAGATTGCCTTGATAGACATCGTGGTCATCGGGCAGCGACAGGCTCGGGCGGTCACGCATCAGGTCGCGCCAGGTCCAACCGTGGAAGTACCATTTGCGGAGATAGTCGAGGATGGCCTTGTCGAGCGGGTCGCGTTGGACGCCGTAGCCCGCGGTGCTCTCGTAAAACTGGTCGCCGACAAACGCGAGGAGGTCGGGACGCAGCTTCGCCATGCTCTGCACGAGCGGGACGTTCGGGAAGATCGTGTGGATGTTGCAAGAGACGTCGGCGACGGTGAGCGTTTCCTGGTCAACCGGGTCGCGCCGTACGGTTCCGCTCCAGAAATGCTCCGTGCCTCGACCGTCGCGATCGCGAAGATCGTAGACGAGACGATAGCCGACCTCCTTGGTGGCATCCCACGGCGCGACGCGAAACACCGCCGTGCGGGCCTCAGGGTGGATTTTCTCCTCACCGATCGTTTTCCATCCGGCACCGTCGCGGACTTGGAAGCGGACTGAATCAGCATCTCTGGCTCCGAGAGGCGGCATCTGGGCGGATAGTTTCAACACGCCGCTACTCAGGGTATATTGGGACCACAGAATTGGACCAAAAATCTGTTCGTCGCTGCCCGTGAGTTTCGAGCCGCCGACGCGCCAGTCGGAAAACCAAAAACGCCCGAGACCCGGGCCGGGACCGACGGATTCCGAGGAGGCCGCCTTCTTCTTGGCCCTGCCCTTGACATTCACGGCACCGTCCACTGCACCGGGAAAATTGCTGACGAGGGCGATATTGCCAACGAGTACATCGCCGCCGAGTCCGGACTGCGTGGTCGTGGCGAGCGGGGCGGCGCTCGCGGGGTCGAGGGCAGTGAGCGTCGCGGTGTACGTGCCGTCCTTCGGCACGACCGTGAGGCGCAGGTCGATCGCGTCACGGGCGAGGTCGACTTTGACCGCTCCGGCCGCCGGCAGCCGGCCGAGGAATAGATTTCCGTCGGCGGTGATGCCGGCGTTAAATCCCGAAGTCGGAGTCGACCAAAGATTATTTCGGTAGTCGTGGAGGTCGGGATAGTCCTTGAGGGTGCCCAGAATGCCGATGCGAAAGCCAGCGGAGCCTTTACCGGAGAGGGTGCCGCCGCCGGCGCGTCCGATGCGTACCTGAAGTTCGAGCGTACCCGCGCGGCTGGAAAGCTGGCGGGTGAGGAGGTGGACATTGCGATCGGCGGCGGCGTTGACGCACTCGATCCGACCGCCGCGGATTTGCCAATCCTGGAGCGGGTTGGACCAATATTCGGGGCCAAGCCAGACGCGGTCTGGTGCGCGGTCCCAGGTGCTGTGGAAAGCGACTGCGGGTTCGCCCGCGTGCAGGAGCGGGGAAAGACGGGACGCGAGCAGTGAAGTCGCGGCGAGCGCGGCGGAGCGATTGAGGAAGTCGCGGCGGTTGAGCGTTGGAGTGCGGGGCATCGGAAAACGGTGGGGCTTTTCGCGGGTCGGGCGAGCGAGATCTTTTCGGTTGTCGAGGACGGGAGTGGGTCACGGTCGACGGTGGCACCGTTTTTCCATCCGGTTGGGCTTTGGGCGCCGCTAGTCGAGACCCGTGGTCAAAACCCCGCAGGATTTGACCTTCGATCTGCAAAAAATGACTATTCTTCGGTCGGTTTTTGGCCGTTAGAGTGGCAATGAGCTTTGTACCTCTATCCCACTTCCTGTCCTCAGTATTCTTTGTCGGGTCATTTCGACGCCACCGGGTAATCCTCTCCGCTGGCTTGTTGGGTTTCGGTCTGACCGGTGCCGCACTGCTGGCTTCTCAGGCGAAGTCGACCGGCCCGACTCCGGATGAAGCACTGGCGCGGTTGGTCGATGGCAATAAGCGTTTCGTCGCCGGTTCCGTGACACATCCAAACCAAACGGCCGAGCGCCGGTTGGCCGTGGCAAACGGTCAGGCGCCGTTTGCGATTATCCTGACCTGCGCCGATTCGCGGGTGTCTCCGGAGATCTATTTCGACCAGGGAATCGGAGATCTTTTTGTCATTCGCAACGCCGGTAACATTCTCGATGACCACGTGATCGGCAGCATGGAGTACGCCGTCGAACATTTGCACGCCTCCCTGATTGTGGTCGTCGGTCACTCCAAGTGTGGTGCGGTTTCCGCTGCAGCCGCGGGTGGAGAAGCGCCCGGTCATATCCGCAGCATCGTTGGCGCGATCGAACCGGCGGTGGAAAAAGTCAAAGGTCAGCCCGGCGACAAGGTCGACAACGCCCTCCGTGCCAATGCCCAGCATGTCGCGGGCATCCTGCGACGCGTCGAACCCATCCTCGGCGAGGCCGTCAAGACCGGTCACGTCAAGGTGGTCGCGGCGCGGTACGACCTCGAGTCCGGCCAGATTGAACTTCTTCCCTGATCCACCATTCCCCTCCGACCCATCCACACTATGCAAACAATGACTCTCGGCAGGAAAATCGCCATCGGCTTTGGCACCCTTATCGCCGTCGCCGCCATCCTCGGTGCTGTCGCCGTGTTGAGTATGAAGTCCGTCGAACGCGCGGCCATAACGCTCGCGACGGAATTTGTCCCGGAAACAGATATTGCGAGCAATTTGGAAAGCGCCATCTGGGAGCTGCAACTTGAGGTGCGCAGCTACGGCTTCACGGCCGAAGAAAAATATCTGGCCGCGGCGCGGACGTCGCTCAAGGATGTGCACTCCCACCTAGGCCAGGCGCAAAAGCTCTCGGACGCTCATCCCGACCTCGTGAAGCTCCGCGGAGATCTCGCCGCGCTCAAGCCGGCACTGGCGGCGTACGAAAAGGCGATCGAGGAAACCGTCGTGAAAAACAAGGAGATCCTTGCCGGGCGCGAAAGCCTGAACAAGGCGGCCGCGGACTTCATCACCAACATCGACATCCTGATCGCCACCCAGATCGAACGCCTCGACAAGGAAATCGCGTCCTTTACAGAGGTCGAAAAACTGAAGGAGCGGCGGATGAAACTTACGCTCCTCACCGAAATCCGGGGCGAGGGCAACGCGGCGCGCATCGCGGTGTTCAAGTCGCAGGCCCTACGCGATCCGGCCGTCATCGAGCAGGGCCTGTCGGTTTTCACGACCATGGAGAAGAAGTTCGCCGAGGTGCACAGCATGCTCAAGGTGCCGGCGGACATCGAGGAGCTCGAACGGGTAAAAAAGGACGCCATCCTCTACCGGGATACGATGAAGGAGATGATGGGCGACAACCTCTCGCTTGCCGCCATCGGCAAGACCAGGGCGGAAGTCGCCGCGACGCTCCTCAAACTCACGGACGAAACCGCCTCGGCTGGCATGAAGCGCACGGTCAGCGCGGCGGACGAATCGAGTCAGAAGCTCTCTTCCTCCTCCACGATTGTAATCACTGGTCTCGCCGTCGCAGTCATTCTCGGCATCGCCGTGGCGTTCTTCATCATCCGCGGCACGACCAAGGTTCTGACGAGCGTCGCCACCTCCCTGCGTGAGGCCGCTGATCAGGTTTCATCCGCCGCCGGCCAGGTCTCTTCCTCTAGCCAGTCGCTGGCCGAAGGGGCCAGCGAGCAGGCGTCCTCGCTGGAGGAAACCAGCGCTTCCCTTGAGGAGATCAACGGCATGGCCAAGCGCAGCTCGGAAAACGCGCAAAACGCCAAGGGCCTCGCGGAAGAGACGCGGCGGGTGGCGGAACAGGGCTCAAAGCAGATGGACGAAATGCTTGGCGCGATGAACGCGATTAAGCAGTCCTCCGACAATATTTCGAAGATCATCAAGACGATTGATGAGATCGCGTTCCAAACGAATATCCTCGCACTGAATGCCGCGGTCGAGGCCGCACGGGCAGGTGAGGCCGGCATGGGCTTTGCCGTCGTCGCGGATGAAGTGCGCAGCCTCGCGCAGCGCGCCGCCCAAGCGGCGAAGGAAACGGCCGGCATGATCGACGAGTCGATGGCGCGGAGCAGCAACGGCGTCGGCCTCAGCGCCCGTGTCGCCGAAACGCTGAGCCAAATCACCGACAAGGCGCGCCGCGTGAATTCCCTCGTGGCAGAGATCGCCACCGCGTCAAACGAACAGAGCAGTGGAGTGGAGCAGGTGAACAGTGCCGTCTCGCAAATGGATAAGGTCACCCAGAGCAACGCCGCCGGTGCCGAGGAGACCGCCTCCGCCGCGGAAGAATTGACCGCTCAGGCCATGTCGTTGCAGCAAACCGTATCCGATCTGATGGCTCTCGTGGGCCAGCACAGCCACGGAGCGGGCGGGACGGTTGCGCCGGCTTCCGAACCGGTCCACGTCGCCCGGCGATCCCGCACTCCGGTTGCGAATTCCAACAACGGTCATTTTGAGCACTCGTCCGACCCGGAGCCGCACAACCGTCTCGCGAAGCTGGTCGGTCCGAGCAGCTACCACAACTGATGCTGAAACTGCCGCGCGTAGCGCCGCGTCCGCGGTTCGGGTGGTGATTGCGTGCGACAGCTTGTGGGATGCAGGTTGTCGCACAACGGAGGGAGGCGGCCCGAGCGCGAGTTCGCACTAGCAGCCCGTCGGACTTGGAAAATCAGGCTTGGGGGTGATTTTCCAAAATTTTTCCGGCGACGGGAGGCCCAACTCTGACGGGCTGCTGAGCGCCGTGCGGAGCACGGCGGGAGGGACGGGTTTTTGTCGTATATTTGCGTTGGA
>CANJIU010000088.1 GCA_947474365.1 Opitutia bacterium
CCATGGTAACCGAGCAACAATACCAACGCTGATGAAAGAACATGCGAAGTCCGGCGTGCTGGGCACGGCGGCGATGAAGGCTGGAATGCACCGGGAGACGGCGGCAAAATACCTGGCGGCGGGCCAGGGGCCGCAGCGGAGAAGAGACGGGGCCGGCGGCGGCCGGATCTGTTGACGACGATCTGGCCGGCGGCCGAACGACTGCTGAAGGACGCGCCGGAATTGACGGCGAAAGCGTTGTTCGAATACCTGCTCGCCGGAGGCGCAGAACGCGTTGCGCACCTTCCAACGCCGGGTGCTCAGTTGGCGACGACACCATGGACCGCCAAAAGAGGTGTTCTTCCCGCAGGCCCGCGAACCGGGCGTGAGCGTACAGCTCGATTGGACGCATGCCGCAGAGCTCGGCGTGACCATCGCCGGGCAGAGGTGGGAGCAGCTTTTGTGTCACGCGGTGCTGCCGTATTCCAATTTGCAATGGGCGGTGCCGCGCCGGTCGGAATCGATGCTGTCGATGCGGTGAACGTACGGGGTTCGCCTGTTACATGTTAACAATGGCGGGCGGTTTCGCCGCTCTCAGCGCGCGCCCCCGCCCGTCGACTTGTTATCGTGTTCAACTGGCAGACCCCTCGGGCGTCCGCCCGATCGGCGCGAAACGGCGCTCCTATTGCAGCGTGCTGCGATAGGCCGCGTTGTAAGGAAACGCGTCCCAAGGCGCGGGTCGGCCTTGGGCCCGCGGGTCCCCGGTCGCGCGCAAATATTCCGTCAGATCCGACGCAAGTTTTCGTTGCGCCGCCGCATAGCCGGCCTGCCCCGCGACGTTGCGCAGCTGCTCCGGATCGGTGCGCAAGTCATAGAGTTCCTCCGCCGGGCGTTTGCCGAACGAGAGTGCGAACAGGGACTTCAGTGCCGGGTCGTTCCGGTGCTCGTACATATACGACTTTGTCGCACAGCGGTCGATGTCGCCGTAGATGCCCTGCGTGGGATGGGCAAAGTCCGGGTCGCCGGCCGGCCAGCGGTCGGGTTCGTAGTTGCGGATATAGAGGAAGTCGTCGGTCCGGATGGTCCGGATCGGGTAGCCCAGGCCGCCGCGCCGCGCCCAAGCGTGCCGCTCCCGGGCCGTGAAAACCCGGTCGCGGCGCGGATCGATCCGGCCGGAAGCGGCCGACGTCAGGATGGGCATCAGGCTGCGCCCCGTCATCGCGGGCGGCACCGGCAGCCCGGCGATTTCCAGAAAGGTCGGCGCGAGGTCGTTGAGGTTGACGAAATCTTCGACCGTCCGCCCGGGCTTGGCGCCCTTGCCCCAGCGCATCGCCATGAACATGTGCGTGCCGTAGTCGTAGAGATTTGGATACCCGCGGGGAAAATCCATCCCGTTGTCGGCGGTGTACACGATCAGCGTGTTTTCCAACTGCCCGGCGGCTTCCAGGGCCTGGAGCATTTCGCCCATGGCGGCATCGAGCCGCCGCAGCCGTTGAAAGTAATAGTAGAAATCGTCCCGGGTGGCCTCGACATCCGGCAGGAATCCGGGGATCCGGAAATTGTCGAGGTTGACGCCGTCCTTCACGACCGGCTTGCCGAGCGGATTCGAATAGACATCGCCATACCAAAAGCAGAACGGCCGGTTGGCGGGCTTCTGGGCGAGAAACTCGCGGAAGCCGGCAAACTTCTCCCCCGCCGGATTGCGGGTCCGTCCGCCAGCCTCGACCGATCCCGGAGCCCAGCCCTTGCCGGTGTAGCCGACGCTATAACCGGCCTGTTCGAGCAGCGCGGGGTAAGTGGGCAGGTGGGAGGGAAGCGACCCGTGCAGATTGGCGCCCTCCGCCAGCCGCCAGATGTCCTGTCCCGTGACGATGCCGGAGCGTGAGGGGGCGCATGAGGGCGCACAGCTGAAGGCGTTCCGAAATACGACCCCCTCGCGCGCGATGCGCTCGAAATTCGGGGCCTGAATCACGTTGCAGCCATAGGGCGGGAGGTGGAGCCACGAGTAATTGTCGCCGAGGCAGAACAGGATGTTTGGTCGCGTCGGTTCGCCAGCGGACAAGAAAGGGGCGGCGGCCAGCCCGAGCCACAGGATCGGCCACAGGCGGATGAGGTTTCGTTTCATAGGTTGCGGGGAAGCCAGGGACAAAGCGATACCGGGCGACCGGCGTGCTGCATACTAACAGAATGCAGTCAACCGACCATGCGCGGCCGTCCGCGCAGTCTTGAGATTTCGTCCCGGGGCGACGGGGCGCCGGCGCGGCGCATCTCCGAGCGGGCGACGAGAATGCCGCGCGCCGCGGCCGGTCCGGTAGGAGCGAGCGCCGATTTCGCGACTTGTCGCCCCCGGCGGCTTCGCCCATGCGTGGAGATCAGAATGTTGGATCAACGGGAAAATGCGGGATTGCCTCAGGTTGCGGTTTGCGTCGACAAGTCGCGCACGTACGGCCGCAAGGTCCTCCAGGGGATTGCGGACTATGCCGAAACCGTTGGGCGCTGGTCGCTGTACGTCGATCCGGAGGCGACCGGCTCGTATTCCGCCGACTGGCTCGAGAACTGGCGGGGCGACGGCATTCTCGCCTATGTCGAAAGCCGCGCGACCGCGCAGCGCCTCCGCGCGTCGAATATACCGGCGGTCGAGGTCTTCGGCCACCACTTGGATTTCAAACTTCCCCAGGTGGGCAATGACGACGACGCGATCGGCGTCATGGCGGCGGAACATCTTCTGTCCTGCCGGCTCAAGCACTTCGCCTTTTGCGGCTATCAAAAAGAGCTCTGGTCGGAGCGCCGGCGATTCGGTTTCGAAAGGACGATCGCGGGGCAGCAATTGCCGGTGCGGCATTTTTTCTCCCGGCGCCGCGGCGCCACGCTGGCGGAAGGACAGCGGGACCGGGAGCGGCTGATGGACTGGCTGGGCGCACTGCCGAAGCCCATCGGCATCATGGCCTGCAGCGATCGGCACGGGCTGCGCATCCTCGACGCGTGCCGCCGCCTGAAAATCGTGGTGCCCGAGGAGGTCGCCGTGGTCGGCGTGGACAACGATGAGGAGACCTGTCGGCTGGCGGACCCGCCGCTCTCCAGCGTGAAGGACAACGGCCGCCAGGTGGGATTCGAGGCGGCCCGGCTGCTGGACCGGCTGATGGCCCGCCCGCCGCCGGGCATGGAGCTGCCGCCGCTCCTGATTCCACCGCTCGGAATCGCGATCCGCCGCTCCACGGAGGTGACCGCCGTGGATGATCCCCTCATCGCAATGACGCTGCGCTACATCCGGGAGAATTCCGCGCGCGGGTTGCGCGTGGCGGATTTGCTGACGCGCTTCAAGGTTTCGCGCTCGGTGCTGTATCGGAGATTTCATGACGCGTTGAACAAATCCCCGCACGAGGAGATTCTGCGCGTGCAGCTTGAGCGGGCGAAACGGCTGTTGGATGAAAATGACTTCACCCTCGAGCACATCGCCGAACTGAGCGGCTTTCAGCACAGCGAATACCTCAGCGTGGCCTTCAAGCGGGAACTGGGCCTGACCCCCGGCGAATATCGCCGGCGCTTGCGGACGCGATCGTAGGGCACCCCCGCGGGAGGGGACGAAATCTCAGGAGATCAGGGACGCCATCACATGGCGGATTCGAGCCCCTCCGCTAGTATTGGAATTCATGAGGTCGATCAGCCAACCCCCCTCTGCCAGCGGCGAACCCGCCGCTGGAACGTTCCCAGCCTGGGAGTGGCACTTGTTTCCGGACGACGAGACGATGAGCGCGGCGGCCGCGGCCCGGCTGGCGGAGGAACTGCGGGCGAATCCCAGCGCCCTGGTTTGTCTCGCCACGGGCGCGTCGCCCAAGCGGACTTACGAGTTGCTGACCGCCCGGGCGCAGACCGAGCGACAGCTTTTTGCCCGGGCCCGTTGGATGAAACTGGATGAATGGGGCGGGCTGGCCATGGACGATCCGGCCTCGTGCGAGACCTTCCTGCGTGACGCGATCCTTGACCCGCTCGAAGTTCCTCCGGAGCGTTATTGCGGCTGGAAAAGCCAGCCAGCCGACGCACAGGCGGAGTGCCGCGCGATCGCGGCCTGGCTCGCGCACAACGGCCCCATCGACCTTCACGTGCTTGGCTTGGGCGAGAACGGGCACCTCGGCTTCAACGAACCGGCGCTGGAACTCTGTCGCGAGCCGCATGTGGCCGCCCTGACCCGCGAATCACTTTCCCACGCGATGCTCGGAAAAAGTCGCGGCCGGGTCGCTTACGGACTGACGCTGGGGATGGACGACATTCTTGGTTCGGGGCGGATCTTGCTGCTCGTTACGGGCCGGCACAAGGCGCAGCAACTCCGCCGGTTGGTTACCGGTGAGATCTCCCCGCTCTTTCCCGCCTCGCTGCTGCGACAGCATCGCTCCGTCGCCATTTATTGCGATGCCGCCGCGGCGTCGTTGTGCCCAGTCGAACCGTGGGCCGCGTCTACCGCCCGACCCGGGCAAGAGCCGTGAAGCCGCAACGCTGCACCGTGGGCGTGGACATTGGCGGCACGAAGATCGCCGTCGGGGTCGTCGCGACCGACGGCAGTGTCCTCGCCGAAAAGACGCTCCCGACGAAATCGCATACCGGATTTGCCGACGGGGTGGGCCGGATCGCCGCCGCCGTGCGCGAGGTCATTTTGGAATCCGGCCAAACGAAGGAGGACCTGCTTGGCCTCGGCATCGGCTGCGCCGGTCCGGTTGATCCCTTGCGCGGCGAGATCAACAATCCACACACGCTCCCGGGCTGGCCGGGCGCCAAAATCGTCCCGGCTCTCGCCCGCGAATTCGGGCTGCCTGTCTGGCTGGAAAACGACGCCGATGCCGCTGCTCTTGGCGAATACTATTTCGGCGCGGGCCAGGGCGTCGATCCAGTGGTGATGTTGACGATCGGCACCGGTGTGGGCGGCGCCGTCATCATGCGTGGCGGAATTTATCGGGGAGTCGACGGCGAACACCCTGAGATCGGACACATCCCGATTTCGTTTGCAGGCCAGCGATGCTACTGCGGCCGGTCCGGCTGTCTCGAATCAATCATCTCAGGCCCCGCGATCGCAGACGCCGGGAAGAAATTCGGTTTGGAAACCGCGGCCGAAGTTTTTGCCGGCATGGCTGCGGGAAATGCCGGGGCCGCGGCCATCCTGGCCGACGTTCAACGCGCGCTCGACGCCGCGATTTGGACGCTGTTGCACACGTTTTCCCCGGCCCGGATCATCCTGGGTGGCGGACTCGTGGACGCCCAGGCGGAGTTCTTCACCGCCGCCGCCCGCCAGGCGCAAAAAAGTGCGCATCTGGTGGCCCGTTCCACCGTCGACATTGTGCCGGCGCGGTTGGGTAATCGGGCGGGCTTGGTCGGGGCGGCGGGCTGGGCCCTGCGACGCAGCGAATCACCCGGCGAGCCGGCCGTTCGCCCGGGGCACGCGTTTTCCCTGTCACCATGAAACCTCCCGTTCCTGTCGGCCTCGTCGGGTCTCAATTCATCTCGGCCATCCACGCCGAGTCGTTGCAACATTGTCCGCACGCCCGCCTTGCCGCGGTCGCCTCCCCAACCCCGGGAAACGCCCAGGCCTTCGCGCAGCGTTTTGGCCTGCCGAAGGCATATACTGACTATCGCGAGTTGCTCGCGCAGCCGGAGATTCAGATGATCGTCGTCGGCGTGCCCAATCACCTCCACTGCGAGGTGGTCCTCGAGGCGGCCGCGGCGGGCAAGCACGTCGTCATTGAAAAACCGCTCTGCCTCAATCTCGCCGAGGCGGATCGCATGATCGCGGCGTGTCGCAAGGCGGGGGTGAAGCTCATGTATGCCGAGGAACTTTGTTTCGCGCCAAAATATGTCCGCCTGAAACAACTGCTCGATTCCGGCGCCCTGGGCGCGCCCACGCTGATCAAGCAAACGGAAAAGCACGACGGTCCACACGCCGCCCACTTCTGGGATGTGGAACGGTCGGGTGGCGGCGTAACCATGGACATGGGCTGTCATGCGATCGAATTTTTCCGCTGGATGCTCGGCCGTCCGCCGATCAAGTCGGTCTACGCCCAGATGAGCACCCAGGTGCACGGCGCGAAAACCTGTGGCGACGACAACGCGATCCTGATCCTCGAGTTCGTCAACGGCGTGATTTGCGTGGCGGAGGAAAGCTGGACAAAACTCGGCGGCATGGACGATCGCGCGGAGGTGCACGGCTCCGGCGGCGTCGCCTACGCCGATCTGCTCCACGGGAATGCCATCGAAACCTACAGCGCACGCGGCTATGAGTATGCCGTGGAGAAAGCAGGCTCCACGAAAGGGTGGAGTTTCACGATTTACGAGGAGGCGTGGAACTACGGTTTCCACGCGGAAATGGCCCACTTCGTGGACTGCGTGCAGAACGACAAGACGCCCCTCGTGACGGGCGAGGACGCGCGCGTCGTGCTCGAAGTCCTCTTTGCCGCCTACGAATCGGCCCGCTTGGGCCGCAAAGTCGAACTGCCGTTCGCGACCACCGCGGCGCGGCCGATCGATCTGTGGAAACCGCCGGGCACCCGTTAACCCCTAAAAAACATGGATCCTGCACCCCTTCCTTCCGCTCCCCTGACCCGACGACAATTTGTCCAGGCGGGGGCCTTGGTCGCCGCCGGCCTCGCGGTCGGGCCCCGCTCCGCCGCGGGCGCGGCGCGCAAACGAGGGCCGAACGAAAAGCTCCGCGTCGGCTTTGTCGGCGTGAGCGGCCGGGGCGGCAGCAACCTCGGCGAGTTCACCCAGTTCACCGACGTTTCCATCCACGCGTTGTGTGATGTGGATTCAGCCATCCTGGGGGAGGCGGCAAAAAAGTTCCCTGATGCCAAATGTTACCGGGACTTTCGGGTGATGTTCGCCAGTGAGCCGGAGTTGGAGGCCGTGGTCATTTCCGTGCCCGACCACAATCACGCCGTCATCACGATGGCGGCCCTCAAACGAGGCCTGGGCGTGTATTGCGAAAAACCGCTCACCCACACCATCCACGAAGCCCGGGCGATCGCTGCCGCCGCGCGCGAGACGGGAGTTGCCACCCAGATGGGAAACCAGGGGATGGAATTTGAAGGCAACCGCTTGATCAACGAATGGATCTCCGCCGGCGCGATTGGCAGGGTGCGCGAAGTCCACGTCTGGTCGGACCGGCCCTCCACCCGCGGCAAGCTGCCCGTCAAGTGGCCTCAGGGCACGGCCCGACCGACCGACAGCCATGCTGTGCCGCCGACGCTCGATTGGGATCTTTGGCTCGGGCCGGCCCCGTATCGCCCCTACCATCCCGAGTGGGCGAAATTCAAATGGCGCGCGTGGTGGGATTTCGGCACCGGTGGTCTGGGCGACATGGGCGTCCACAATCTCGCCCCGGTCTTTTCCGCCCTCGATCTCACGGCCCCGACGAGCGTGCATGCGTCGTCCACTCCGGTTTTTCCCGAAACCTGTCCGCTGGCGTCCTCCATTCACTACGATTTTCCGGCCCACGGGAAACGCCCGCCGGTGAAGGTGCATTGGTATGACGGCGGCATTCTGCCGGAGCGGCCCGACGAATTGGAGGATGAACGCACGTTGAATCCGGAAGACGGCATCCTCTTCGTCGGCGACGGCGGCAAGCTGCTGGTGGAGGGCTGGGGCGGACGCAGCCCCCGGCTGATCCCCGAAGCGCGCATGCGCGATTTCCGGCCACCGGCGCGCTCCCTGCCGCGCTCCGTCGGCCACCATCGCGAATGGGTCGACGCCTGCAAAACCGGATCCGCCACGCGTTCCAACTTCGACTTCGCTTCCAACCTGACCGAAAGCCTGCTCCTGGGCCTGATCTGCGTCCGGCTGGGCGGAGGCAAACTGCGGTGGGACCGCGACGGCATGCGCATCACCAACCAGCCCGCGGCCAATGAACTCCTGCATTATCCCTACCGGCCGGGCTGGAGTCTGTAGTTTATATAACGATACGTTTTAGACTCCGACCGATGCTCTGCCCCAGACTGCTCCCCGTGCTCGCCCTGCTGCTCGCCGGCCCCGCCGCGTCCGCGCCGGCCGGATCACCGCCGCCGGCGGCGCATCCGACGACGGACGCGCGCGACGGTTGGCGGGATCTCTTCGCCCCGGACCTTGCCGATGCGACGCTCACGCCGGGCAGCTGGGTATTTGAGAATGGAATACTTGCCCGCCGGGGGCCGGGCCACATCTGGACCAGGGCCGCCTACCGGAACTTCATCCTCGACCTTGAATTCAGGATCGAGGAGGGCAGCAACAGCGGGGTTTTTCTCCGCTCCAGCGACACCGTGAACTGGCTGCAGAACTCGATCGAAATCGACGTGAATGATTCGTACGGACCCCGCCCCCGCTACGCCGGGCTTTGCGGGGCGGTCTACGACTGCGTGGTGCCCTCCAAGAACGCCATCAAGGCGCCGGGTGAATGGAACCGATTCACCATCACCTGCCGGGACAGCAAAATATCCGTCATCCTCAACGGTGAACTCATCGTGGACATGGACCTGGATCGCTGGACCGAGCCGCACCGGAACCCGGACGGCACCCGCAACAAGTTCAACACCGCCTACAAAGACATGTCCCGCATCGGTCGCATTGGCCTCCAGGACCATCGTGAACCCGTCTGGTATCGGGCCATCCGGATCAAGGTGCTGTAACCGGCCCGGCGGCTTGCACGCCACCCGCTCCCGACATTTCCGCCGCATCGCGACGTCAGCTGGGACAAAATCGCAGAAGTTCCGGGACACCGTTGCATGGTCGATGTCCGCAAACCCGCTATTATGCCACCGTCTGGCCACCCACCGGCCGCCTGGTCGCAGCTGAACGTCCATCCCCCATGAATACGAACCGTCGATTGCTTCTGGCCTTTACCCTCATCGGGCTGGCCTCCGATCTGCAGCAAACCTCCGCCCGCGCCGCCGAGAGCGCCGCCGTGCGCGGCGCCGGCCACGCCGGCAGTATTTCCGGGCGGGTGAAAAACGCCGTGACCGGACAGTTTCTTAACAATGCGCGGGTGACCGTGCAGGGGACCGACCTGGTCGCGTTTACCGATCAATCCGGCGCCTACCAACTCGTGAACGTGCCTGCGGGTCCGGTGACCCTCGAGGTCTTCTACACCGATCTGGACGTGCAACGTCTGCCGCTCGAAATCAAGGCCGACGAACACCTGAATCACGATATCGGACTGACCAGCGTCACGCGCTACGGCACGGACCCGAACGTCGTCCGCATCAATCCGTTCGTGGTCGGGTCGGACAAGGACACCGACGCCAGCGCTATCGCGGTCAACGAGCAGCGTTTTGCGCCCAACATCAAAAACGTCGTCTCCACCGACGCGCAGGGCGACATCCTGGGGAGCAATGTCGGCGAGTTCATCAAGCTTCTCCCCGGCGTCTCCGGCGAATACAGTGGGGTCGAGATGATCGGCATTTCCGTCCGCGGCCTCGGCAGCGGCCTGACGTCGTTCACGAGCAACGGTGCGCCCATGGTCAGCGCGTTCTTCGTCGGAGGCGTCGCCGGGGGTGGACGTGATTTCAACATCAACACCATGGCGATGAACGACGTTTCCAGAGTCGAGGTCACGAAGGTGCCGACGCCGTCGTCGCCGGCCGACTCGCTCGCGGGTTCCGTGAACATGGTGAGCAAGAGCGCGTTTGAACGCAGCACCGCCGAACTCCGTTTTGGCGTCAACCTCGCCAGCAGCAGCGGAAACCTGACCCTCAAGAAAACGCCGCACTCGAACGGCGATCACGACACCCGGAAGACGCTGGCCGGCTTTGACTTTGATTACACGCTGCCGATCACGAAGAATTTTGGGATAGTCCTCGCGGGGATGCAGAGCAATCGGTTCAACGAACAGCAGCACTCCACGATGACCTATGCGGGGACGGGCGTCGGCACCGGGGCCTCCTTCGACCGCCCATATCTGCAGTCCTACGCGGTCATCGACTCACCGCGCACGCAGCGCCGCACCACCTTCGGGCTGAACGCTGACTGGCGGGTCACCCCGCACTCGGTCCTTTCGCTGAACAGCCAGTGGCATCGCTACAAGAATTACATCGGCGCCCTCACCTGGACCTTCAGTCCCGGCACCGTCGGCACGCCGACCACCGCCAACGGCACCCCGTTCAGCTTCGGGCCCGATTTTGTCACGGGCGCCACCGGGCGCGGTTCGGTGACGATGAACGGCGGAGCGCAAACCTACGGCGGCAGCGGCACGACCGCGGGATTGAACTACCGGCTCGATGACGGCACCTGGCGCATCGAAGCGGGACTGAGCCATTCCGATTCGGAGATTTACCGCGCGAACACCGAAAATGGCGCCTTCGGGGGCCTGGCGGCCACCCTCATCAACCCGGTCCGGGTCTCGTTTGCCGGAATCAATCCGATTCGTCCCGGAGTCATCCAGACCTTTGCGGCGAATAACGATCCGGTCGACGTCTACAATATCGCCAACTATACGGTGACCTCCGCGACGGACACGCCCGTCAACCACCAGAGCGGCATCGATTCCGCCAATCTGAGCTTCCGGCGCGCTCTCGGTTTTCTGCCCTTTCCCGCCTCGCTCCAAATCGGCGGCGCGCATCGTATCCAAACCCTCGACGCGCGCCGGCGCAGCCTCACTTGGACGCACAACGGCCCCGACGGCAACGCCGCCACCGTCGAGACCGCCGCGCCGTACCTGATGCAGAGTTACATCAACCAGGACTCCAACTACGGCTTCCGGAACGTGCCCTGGGTGTCGCCCAGCCGGGCGTGGAGCGCGTTTCAGGCCCGGCCGACGCTCTTCAGCCAGACTCCGGCCCAGATCGTCGCCGCCGAAACCTTCCGGATCACGAATTCCGAGTATATCGAGGAGGCGGTCTCTGCGCTCTACCTGCAGGCGGAGGCAAAGCTGATCGGCAACCGCCTCCGGATCCTGACGGGCGTGCGGATGGAAAAAACGACGGACGAGGGCCAGGGCATGCTGTTCAACCCGAACGCGGTGTTTGCGTTGAACCCGGACGGCACTCCGGCGCGGAATGCCCAGGGCGCCCGGATTCGCCGGCCCGACGCGGGCGCGGTCGGATCGTTGGAGGAATTGCGACTCATCCGAACGGAACGCGCCTACAAGGCGAACCGCACGTATGATGGCTATTACCCAAGCCTGCACCTGTCGTATGCCGTCCAGGAAAACGTGCAGCTCCGCGCCGCCTACGCGAAGACCTACGGGCGGCCGGCCTTCACCGACATCATCCCGAGCGCCACGATCAACGAGTTCGAGCTGGGCGCGGAGCAGGCCGCCGATCCGACGATTGCGAAAGGCTCGATCACCGTCCGCAACACCGGACTGAAGCCCTGGACCGCGGACAATTTCGATCTGTCGGCCGAATACTACAGCGCGAGCGGCGGCGTGTTGAGCGCGGGAGTATTCCTGAAGAACATCAAGGACTTCTTCGGCGACGCCGTGCGACTGGCGACGCCCTCCGATCTCGAGACGATCGGTCTCGATCCCCGGTATGTCGGTTGGAACCTGGTCACCAAATTCAACTCGGGCGACGCCCAGATCCGGGGCGTGGAATTCAACCTCCGGCAATCGCTCCGTGCCCTGGGTTCGTGGGGCCGCTATTTTTCCGTCTTCGCGAATGCCACCAAGCTCAATCTCGACGGCAGCGGGCAGGCTTCGTTCAGCACCTTCATCCCAAAGACGGGCAACTGGGGATTCTCGTTCAGCCGCAGCCGCTTCACCTTCGTCGCCAAGTGGAACTACCGGGGCCAGGACAACCGTGTGGCCCAGCCGCTCTACGGGCCCGGGGGCTTTGAGTTCTTCAAGGCCCGCACCAATCTCGACCTCAACGCGGCGCTCCAGCTCCATCGCCGGTTTTCCCTCGTCGCCAATGTGAACAACGTCTTCAACGTGCCGCAGACCATCCTGCGCTACGGAACCTTGACGCCGGCATATGCGCACCAATGGCGTCGCTCGGAATTTGGCGTCTCTCTTGCGCTGGGACTGCGCGGGACCTTTTGATTGATTTCCGTTGCAGAGTGAGCGACCGGGCGCCCACGTCGTGGCAATCCTTCCCATGATGTTGCGCTGTATTACGCTCAGCCTCGCCCTCCTGGCCGCGACCGTGACCGCGGTTCCCGAGGCGACGATGGCGTCGACGTTGATGACCACGCGCGGCCGACTCGTCCTGTGCGAGGATTTTGACCGCCCGGTGGCCCTCTCGTCTGCGAATGCCTTGTTCGAAGGGGTTCTTGGCGTTGTCGATCGCGACCCCCGGTTCGTCCAGCGCGCAGACGGCTGGCTGCTCCACCCCGGCAAATGGACGTTCGTGGACGGCGCCATCTGCGGCACGCTCGCCGAGCGCCACGGTCCGGTGGCCGCGTATGCGATTCCGCTGGGCGACGCCGTCATCCAGTTCGACGTGCAATTGAACGGCGCCCGGCAGGCCATGTTTCGCCTGAACGACACCGTCGATCATGTCTGCCGCGTCATCGTCACGCCCGAGGGATTGGCGGCGCAAAAGGACGACCACGATCATGATGGCCCCGACCAGGCGGTACCGTTCGGAAAAGTCGCGCTGCCGATTCGCGCCGGAGAATGGAAAACCGTGCTCCTTGAGATCTGCGGAGCGGACCTGGTGGCTTCGATCGACGGCCACAGCATCGTGGGCACCGATCCACTTCTGGTCGGCCCGAAGGCAACGGTCGCCCTTGTTGTTTCCGGATCGTCCGCCAGTTTTCGCCGTCTGCGAATCTGGGAAGCGAAGCCAAAATCCGATTGGCCGGGCCAACGCGTCCGGCTCCTCACCGCGCCACGCAAGGCCCCATGAAATCATTCCTGCCCGCCGTCCTCTTCGTTCTCCTCGCCACCGGCCCGCAGGCCGTCGCGGCCGGAGTCGCACCGTCCGCGCCGTCGGGTGACAACGAATTTCGGGGCCAAATCAGCCGGGTGGCAAATGACTCCACACCCGACTGGCCCCGCCGCGCGACGGCCCCGCGCGGCGCGCCCAATGTGATTTTGATCCTGCTCGACGATGTGGGCTTCGGCGCCATGGGCACCTTTGGCGGCGTGGCGCAGACCCCCGTGCTCGACCAACTGGCGGCCGAGGGTCTGCGCTATACCCGGTTTCACGTCGTCGGAATTTGTTCGCCCTCGCGGGCCGCGCTCCTCGCCGGGCGCAATCATCATCGCGTCGGGTTTGGCACCATCGCCCCATGGGCCGCCGGATTTCCGGGTTACGATTCGGTCCTGCGCAAAAAGCACGCCCTGATCCCGGAGGTCCTCCGTCGCAACGGCTACAACACGGCCGCGTTTGGCAAGTGGCACAATACGCCGAGCTGGGAGATGAATCCCTCGGGGCCCTTCGACCGGTGGCCGACCGGGCTGGGCTTCGACTATTACTACGGCTTCATCCAGGGCGACGTGAACCAGTACGAGCCCCCGCTCTACCGCAACACGACCCCGGTCGAGCCGCCGAAGACGCCGGCGGAGGGCTACCACTTCACGACCGACATCGTGGACGAGGCGATCCGCTGGATTCGTATCCACGAAGTTACGTCGCCGCAAAACCCCTATTTCATCTACTTCGCCCCGGGCGCCACCCATGCGCCCATGCATGCACCACCGGAATGGATCGCCCGCTACCGCGGCAAATTCGATCAAGGGTGGGACAAGGTGCGGGAGGAGACGTTCGCCCGGCAGAAGCGGCTCGGCGTGATTCCGGCCGACACCGTGCTCACGCCGCGGCCGCCGGAGCTGCCTGCCTGGGATTCACTCTCGGCGGCGCAGAAACGACTGCATGCCCGCCAGGAGGAGGTCTACGCCGCCTTTCTCGCGCACACGGACCATGAGATCGGCCGGTTGCTCCAGGTCGCCCGGCAGGGGCCACAGGCCGAGAACACCCTCGTGCTTTACATCACGGGCGACAACGGCGCCAGTGGCGAGGGCGGCATGGAGGGCACCTATGACAACTCGGTCTCCGTGGGCGTGCCGCCCCGGACCCTGGCGGAATACAGCGGAACCTTCGACGATCTCGGTGGACCGCTCGTCTACAACCACCATCCCTCAGCCTGGGGGTGGGCAACAAACACCCCGTTCAAGTGGGTCAAGCAGGTCGCGTCGCATCTCGGCGCTCTCCGCAATCCGCTCGTCGCCTCGTGGCCGGCGCGAATCAAGGACCGGGGCGGAGTGCGGACGCAGTTCACCCACTTGAACGACATCGCCCCCACGCTCTACGAGGCCATCGGCATCACCGCGCCGGCGGAGGTCGACGGCGTTCCCCAGGAGCCGTTGGACGGGACCAGCTTCGTGTCGAGTTTCGCCGATGCCAAGGCGCCGTCGACGCATCGCGTGCAATACTTCGAGGTCGCGGGAAATCGCTCGATCTACCACGACGGCTGGTTCGCCTGCGCCCTGCATGCGCTGCCCTGGGACGTCAGTGGACGCACCGACGACTATGGCCGCGATCGCTGGGAACTCTACCACCTCGACGAGGATTTCAGCCAGGCGCGCGACCTTGCGGCCCAACAACCGGCAAAGCTTGCCGCGATGAAGGCGCTCTTCGATCGCGAGGCGGAGGCAAACCGCGTCTTTCCTCTAGTATCCGCCAAGACCGGACAACTATATCCCTTCGAGGGGCGCCCCTCGACCCTCGGCTGGGGGCCCAACGCCGCGGCGATTCAGGGCCGGCCGGATCCCCTGCAGGGCAAGACGGAGTTTGTCTATTATTCCGACATGCCGCGCCTGCCCGGCTGGGCGGTGCCGAAGCTGACCGGTTCGCATCGCCTCACCGCGACCTTCGACACCGCCTCTGGAACAACCGAGGGCATCCTCATCGCGCAGGGCGGCCGCTTCGGCGGATTCGCTTTTTATGTCAAAGACGGGCGGCTGGTCTACGAGAGCAATTTCTTCGGCCGCAGCCGTGACAGCATCACCTCGAACATTCCCGTGCCGTCCGGAAAAGTGGAGGCGGTCTACACCTACACCCGCGAGGCCAAAGATCCCTGGGGCGGTGGCACCGGCCGGTTTTTTCTCAATGGGCAGCCGGCGGGCGAGGGCAAAATCACGCACTTCTGGCCGGCCGACACGCTCGGAGTCGGGCGTCAGTTCGGTTCCCCGGTCAGCGCGAACTATCAGATTCCATTCCGCTTCACCGGCAATCTGCAGACGGTAGTGGTTCGCCTGCTGCCACCATGAATTCCGTCGGCATGAGTGACACTGCAAAACGCTCGTCCCTTTTACCGTGAGCACTCCCCGCCCCGCATCGTGGAAATGGTGGATCACCGGCGTCCTGCTGCTGGCCACGACCATCAACTACATGGACCGCGTGACGCTTGCGAGCGCCTCGGTCCGGGTCACGGCGCAGCTCGGATTGAGCGGCGTCCAATACGGCAATCTGGAACTCGCCTTCGGCTGGGCGTTCGCCGCCGGCTCGGTCGTCTTCGGATTTCTTGCGGACCGGTTTCCGGTCTATTGGCTGTATCCGGCGGTCTTGGGCGCATGGTCGACCGTGGGTTTGTTGACCGGATTCACGCACGACTTTGCCGGTTTGCTGCTTTGCCGGACCCTGCTGGGCTTTTTCGAGGCGGGGCACTGGCCCTGCGCGTTGAAGACCAGCTTTGCTCTCCTGACCGAAAAGGACCGCACGATGGGGAACAGCGTCCTGCAAAGCGGAGCGTCGATCGGCGCGATCATCACGCCGCAGGTCATGCGGATGCTGCTGACGGACGATCCGGGCTCGTGGCGCACGGCGTTTGTCGTCGTCGGGGCCGGCGGGCTGCTCTGGGTTGTGGTGTGGTTCCTCCTGCTGCGCCGAAACGATCTCGGGCCCGCCGCCGCGGCGCCGTCGGCGACGACCGCGATGGTCGCGGAGCCGGCCTGGTGGACCTTTCTGCGTCACCGTCGTTTTTGGGCGGCGGCCCTGCTGATCATGGGCGCGCAAACCGTCTGGCACATCTATCGCGCCTGGCTGATGAAGTTCCTGCAAACCGGCCGGGGCTACGGCGAGGAGAGTGCCCTGAATTTCAATTCACTCTATTTCGTCGCGACCGACATCGGCTGCCTGCTGGCGGGCGGCGTTTCGCTCTGGCTCACGCGGCGCCGCGGTGCCTCGCCGCATGACGCCCGACGGACGGTGTATGCCTGCGCGTGCGTGCTGACCTCGTTGAGCGTGCTCATCCCTTGGCTGGAAAAAGGCTGGCCGCTGCTGGCGGTGCTGCTGTTGGTCGGGGCGGGTGCTCTGGCGATGTTCCCTTGCTACTACAGTTTCGTGCAGGAAATTTCGGCGGCCCACGTCGGCCGGCTTACCGGCCTTCTGGGTTTGTGGGTGTGGTCCATCACTTCACCGCTGCACAGCCTTTTCGGACTCGTCGTCGACCAGACGAAAAGCTACGACGCGGGCCTCGTGCTGGCGGGGATCGCGCCCTGGATCGGAGTGTTCGCCATGAAGTTCCTCTGGCGACGCGACGAACCTGCCGCGACCGCGGCGCCCCGGGCATAAACCCATCTTCCCATGCTGACTGATACCTCCCGCCGACGCGATTTTCCGTCGCTGTCGGAAATGACCTACCTCAACACCGCCGCGGAAAGCATCCCGCCCCAATGTGTCGGCGCCGCTCTGCAGCGTTATTACGCGGACAAGATCCGTGGCATGAACGGACGCGAGCAGCATTTCGCGGAGCTCGAAGCCTGCCGCGAAGTCAGCGCCCGTCTGCTGCAGTTGGCGCCCGCGGAGGTCGCGTTTTGCTCGTGCAGTTCCGAAGCGTATAATCTGCTCGCGTCCGCCCTTGCCTTGGGTGCCGCCGAGGAGGTGGTGGTCACCGACTTGGATTTCCCGGCCGGGGCCACGCCGTGGTTGCGCGCACAACCTGCGCCGCTGGTCCGGCATTGGCGTGCCTGCGACGGCGCCCTGCGCGTCGAGGATCTTGTTCCGTTGTTGAACGAACACACCCGGCTCGTGCAGGTGTCGCTGGTCAGCTTCTACAACGGCCACCGCATCGAGTGGGCTCCGTTTCAACAGGCCGTCCGCCGGCTGGCGCCCCACGCGCTCATCTCTGTGGACATCACGCAGGCGTTCGGCCGCGTGGAGCTGGATTGCGCGGGCGCCGACATCGTCATCTCCAGCACGCACAAGTGGACGCTCGGCCTCCACGGCGGCTGCATCGTCGGGGTGCCAGCCGCCGGCGCCTCCCGGCTCACGACGCGGGCGGGCGGCTGGCTGCATCTGGAAAACGCCTTTGCCGCGGACCGCTTCGACCGCGCGGTCGCAAAAAGCGGCGCGGCGAGTTTCGCCGTGGGCATGCCGAACTTCGCGGCGCTGTATGCGCTCAATGCTTCGCTGCGCTACCTCGAGAGCGTCGGCATCGCCGCCATCGCGGGCCATGCGAATCCCCTCACAGCTCGCGTGGACGCGGGCCTGCGCGAACTCGGCCTGCAACCGCTGTGCCCGTGGCAACCGCAAAATCCGACGGGCATTGTCGCCTTCCAGCACGAGCGCAGTGCCGCGATTCACGCCGCGCTCGAACGGGAACACGTGCACGTCATGCACAACGCCGGACGTATCCGGATTGCCGTGCACGGCTACAATACGCCGGCGGACATCGACCGGTTCCTCACCGCGCTGGCCGTCGCGCTCGGGTGAGGGCCGGTGTTTCGCCGGCAGAGCCCGCCGCCGGGCGGTTCCGGCCTCACCGGAAACGCAGGATGAAATCTCGGTAGAAACCGGCCGCGGCCTCCACTTCCGCCAGGTCGACAAACTCGACGGCGCCGTGGGCCTGATCGATCGAGCCCGGCCCGAAGACGATGCTCGGCACGCCCTGGCGCGAGAGCTTGCTGGCGTCGCTTCCAAACGGCACGCCGCAGGGCTCTGCCTCGCGCCCGCGTTCCGCCAGGAGCGCGGTGGCGAGCCGGACGACCTCGGACTCCACCGGGGTCTCCAACGGATCGTCCGTCAGCATCGGCGGCTCCATGACGGCCTGCAGCGTGGGGTGCTGCGCCTGCAGCGCGTCGATGAGGGTCTGGTATTGGGCAAGCACCGCCGCCGGTTTCTCGCCGGGCAACAGCCGGCGATCGACTTCGATCACGCACTGGTCGGGAACAAAGTTCACCTGCACGCCGCCGTGGATGACGCCCACATTGCACGTCGCCGGGCCGAGCAGCGCATGCGGGAAATTCGCGAGCTGGCGGTGGTCCTCCTCGAGGGCGAGAATCACCCGCGCCATATGGTTGATGGCGTTGACTCCGAGATGCGGTTTGCCGCTATGCGCGGCTTTTCCCTGCACGCGGATACGCCAGCGCAGGACGCCCTTGCTGGCGACCACGGCGCGGAGATTCGTCGGCTCGGCGATGATCGCCGCTTCGGCTTCGAGGCCCTCGCACAATTTGGTCACGCCCCGAAACGAGAACTCCTCGTCCACAACCGCGGCGAGCCAGACGTCGCACGGCGGAACGAGCCCGTCCGACCGCACTCCGGCCACCGCCTGCATCATCGCGGCGAGCCCGCCCTTGGTGTCGCAAGCGCCGCGACCGTAAAGCCGGCCGTCGGCGATGCGCGGGGCAAAGGGATCAATCGACATGCCCTGCACCGAGACGGTGTCGAGGTGGGCTTCCAGGATTACGCGCCGCGCGCGGTCCCGTCCGGGAAGGCGTGCGACGATGTTGAGCCGTCCGGGCCAGACCTCCTGCTCCGACACCTCGATCCCCCGGGCTTCGAAAAAGCGCCGCACCCAGCCGCCCAGCTCACCCTCTCCGGGCCCGCCATAGGCAGGATTCACGCTGTTGATCCGGACCAACTGCGAAAGAATTTCAACGACAGTTAATGACGACATGAGAAAGCACTACGCCAGTGGACAACGGCCGCAATCCGCAACCCGATTCCCGGGTCGACCCGAGAGTCAGGTCTTAACTCTTTCAGTCGACCTGCTCGCGGCGTAGGCAGCGAGGGCGGTTTGTTGCTGGCAAGCGGATCGCCTCGCTCGGCTGCCCGGATAGCCGGTCTGGTCAGCTCGTCGCAGCCCTCCGACTGAAAGAACTCCGCCTGCAATTTGGTTTCCACATTCAAACCGCACGTGTGCCCGCCTTCGTTCTGGGATCGGTGGATTTGTACCGCCCGGAGCCGCCGCGTTCCAAGCGAAGGTGCGCGTTCCGAGCGACCGTGCGCCACGGCCTTGACTCTTCCGGCGTCCCCCTAATTCATGCCCGCGGGAATCGTGAAACCCCCACGCTCCCTTCGCTCCGATTCCTGGAGCGATTGGTTTTTTGCCGCCATTTTTCGTCCGCGCCCGTCCGATGACCTCCGACCAACCACGCCTTCCGTTTGTTTTCGCCCGGTGGATTTCCGCGCTGATCTTCGGCGTGTGGGCGGCTTTCGTTTCCACCCCGGTCGTCCTGAATGCCGCGGCGAGCGATTCGCGGGGCACCGGCGCGATCACTGGCCGCGTCGAAAATACCGCGACCGGCCAGTACCTCAACAACGCCCGTGTCGTCGTGAGCGGTACCGATCGGGTCGCCTTCACCGACCAGGCGGGAATCTATCATCTCACTCACGTTCCGGGCGGGCCGGTCGTGCTGCAGGTTTTCTACACGGGGCTCGAGCCGCTGGAGGTGACGGTGCACGTCCCGGAAGGCGGAACCGCGACGCAGGACGTAAATCTGAAGTCGGTCGCGGCGGATGAACGGACTCCCGGCATCGTGAAGCTCGGTCAGTTTGTCGTCGCCGATTCCAAGGAGATGGACGCCGAGTCGATTGCGATCAACGAACAGCGGTTCTCCCCGAACCTCAAGGACGTCGTTGCGGCCGGGGCGTTTGGCGACATCGCCGAGGGCAATCTCGGCGAGTTCATGAAGTACCTGCCGGGCGTGACGGCTGACTTCGCCGATCCGACGATCCTCTCGGTCTCCGTGCGGGGGCTGAACAGCTACCTGACGTCGGTGACCTCCGACGGTGCGCAGATGGCCAACGCCCACTACGGTGGTTCCACGCGCGTGTTCCAGTTCGAGCAGGTGTCGATGAACAATATCTCGCGGGTCGAGCTGACCAAGGTGCCGACTCCCTCGCAGCCGGCCGACACGCTGGGCGGGGTGATCAACATGGTGAGCAAGAGCGCGTTTGAGCGAAAGCAGGCGCAGCTCAGCTACCGGCTCTATCTGTCCGCGAACCAGGATGACTTCATGCTGAGCAAGCTGCCGCATTCCTTCGAGGAAATGCGCTACCGCGTGCTGCCGAGCATGGACTTCACCTATACGCTGCCGGTGAACAACAAATTCGGCCTCGTGATCGCGGGGCAGAGCTCGAACCAATTCAACGATCTCCATCTCGCGGCGCGCACCTACAACGCCAACGCCGCCGGCACGACGGCGTCATTCAGCGCGCCGTTTTTCCAGACGCTCACGCTGCAGGACGGCCCGAGATACACCCATCGCAATTCGGCCAGCCTCAAGGCCGACTGGCGCGTGACGCCGAATTCTGTCCTTTCGGCGAGCGTGCAGGAAAACAAGTTCACCAACGACGTGGGCATCTACCAATTGCTCATGAATGTCGGCACACTCGGCACGCCGACGGTCGCCGGCGGCACGCCGCTCAGCTACGGGCCGGATTTTACGATTGGCGCGACGGGCCGGGGGGCGATTTCGATGCAGGGTATCTTCTACAAGCTCCGGGGTACGACCAAGTCGGGCAATATCCGCTATCGCCTCGACGACGGCGGCTGGAAATTGGAGTCCGGCGTGAGCCAGTCCTCGTCGCGCACGACGTTTCGCGACACCGACGACGGGCATTTCTACAACGTGATCAGCCAGATCAACCCGGCGGTGCGGATCACGTTCACGGGGATCGGCGAGGCGCCGGGAAAATTCCAGCTCTTCAACAACGCCAACCAGCCGGTCGATTTCTACGACATCGCCAACCACCGCATCACCCAGGCGAGTTCGTCGCTGCGCGATGTGAAGGACGACGTGCGCACGGCGGACTTCAGCGTTGGCCGGCAGCTGAACCTCGTGGTGCCGGCGACGGTGAAGATCGGCGGCGCGTACCGCTCGCAGGAGCGCGATTCGCGGATGCGTTTCAAGGTGTGGACCTTCAACGGCCCGGACGGCAATGCGGCGACGATCGAATCGGCGGCGCCTTATGCGACGCGGGTGTTTGCCGGTCGCGACTCGCAGTTCGGATTTGTCGGGGTGCCGTGGATTTCGCCACATCGCGTGTGGCAGGCCTATCAGGCAAATCCGGCGCTGCTCTCGCTGACTCCGGCGCAGGTGGTCGCGGAAGAGTCGTTCCGCATCTCCAATTCCGAAGCGGTGCAGGAGGAGGTCGCAGCGGGATTTGCGCAGTCGGAGCTGCGGTTATTCAAGAACCGGCTCAATCTGCTCACCGGGGTGCGCTTCGAGAAGACGATTGGAAAAGGGCAGGGTGAACTCTTTGAGCCAACCGCCGTGTGGGTGCGTGACGCGCGGGGCGAGTTTGTGCACACCGCCACCGGCGCGCGGATCCGCCGGCCCGATGCCGGTGCGGTCGGTTCGCTCGAGGAGCTGCGGCTGATCCGGGTCGAACGCGGACTCCGGGCGAAGCGCTCATACGACGGCTACTATCCGAGCCTGCATCTCAACTACAACGCGACCGCCAATTTTCTGGCCCGCTTCGGGTACGCGCGGACTTACGGCCGGCCGAATTTCGGGGAGATCATCCCTTCCGCGACGGTGAACGAATTCGACACCGAGGATCCAAACGCGATCGGCGGCACGATCAGCGTGACGAACCCCGGCTTGAAGCCGTGGTCGGCGGATAATTACGATTTGTCGCTGGAGTATTACACCGACAAGGGCGGGATTTTCAGTCTCGGGGTGTTTCGTAAGGATGTGCGTGGCTTCTTCAACCCGCGGGTGAAAATTGCGACGGCGGCGGATCTGGAGGCACTGAATCTCGATGCGCGTTACCTCGGCTGGCAGCTCTCGACAAAATTCAATGGTGGCGCGGCGCGGCTTACAGGCGTGGAATTTAACGTGAAACATTCCCTGCAGCCGCTCGGAGCGTGGGGCCGGCCCTTCAGCGTGTTTGTGAACGGATCGAAGCTCGATATTGATGCGGACGGGCAGGCGAGTTTTGCCGCCAACATCACGGAGAGCCTGAACTGGGGTGCGATGTACACGCGGCAACGCGTGACCATGATGGCCAAGTGGAATTATCGGGGGCTGCAGAGGCAGGGTGCCATCCCGGCGCTGGGGCCCGATTCCTACCAATACGACACGCCACGGACGACGCTCGATCTGAATGTCGATTTTCGGATCTCGCCGCGGTTGTCGTGGTTCGCATCGTCGCGGAATGCGCTGAGCGAGAATCCCGTGCTGCAACGCTACGGCTCGCAAACGCCGGAGTATGCGAAACAGTTTCGGGTGAACAAACACGGGGCGCAGTACAACCTGGGATTGAAGGGGACATTTTAACCATGCGATCGAATCAAGTTTCACGACTGGGAAACGCACGTTTCGTAGCCGCGAGCGCCAGCGAGTGGGTTTCCGTCCACATCCACTCGCTGGCGCTCGCAGCTACGTTTCACCGGCGTCCCTGCATCCTCGCGGCCTTTTTCCTTTTCGGCCTTTCCCTCGCCCCTGCACAAACGCCACCTGCGACCGAACCCACCGTCACCTGGCGCGATCTCGCGACGCTGCCGATCGAGGGTAAGGGCTGGACCGATACGAAGGCGACCTACGATCGTCTGCCGGCGAAGGCCGAGGGCGTCGTGCGGGCGCCGGTCTGGGGCCTGGCCCAGGATTCGGCGGGTCTCCGCATCCGCTTTGTGACCGATGCGAACGTGATTCGGGCGCGCTGGACGCTCCGCAAGGCCAACCGGCTGGCGATGCCGCACATGCCGGCGACCGGCGTGAGCGGATTGGATCTGTACGTGCGCGATGCGGGAGAGTGGCGCTGGCTGGCCAACGGCCGGCCGGAAAAACCGGATACGAACGAGCGCATCCTCGTGCAGGGAATCAAAAAGGAAAAACGCGAGTACCTGCTCTATCTTCCGCTCTACAACGGCGTCAGCTCGGTTGAAATCGGTTTGCCGCCGGGTGCGAGCTTTGCCCCCGCTCCCGATCGCTACACGGCACGGAAATCGATCGTTTTCTACGGCACTTCGATTTTGCAGGGTGGCTGCGCCTCCCGTCCCGGCATGGCCTATCCGTCGATTGTGGGACGCATGCTCGACTGGCCGATCATCAACCTCGGCTTCAGTGGCAACGGCAAGACCGAGCCGGAAATGGCGCAGCTGCTCGCGGAACTCGATCCGGCGGCCTACGTGCTCGACAGCCTGCCCAACCTCGACGTCGCGCAGGTGAAGGAGCGCGTGGAGCCGTTTGTCGCCGCGCTGCGGGCGAAGCATCCGCAGACTCCCATCGTTCTCGTTGAAAACGTGAATTATGCCGACAACGGTTTTGTCGAGTCACGGCGCGCCAAGGTCGCCGAGGCCAATGGCTATCTCCGCACGCTCTACGACCGACTGAAAAAGGGTGGCGACGCCCACCTGCATTATGTGCACGCGGGGCACCTGCTCGGCGGCGACGGCGAGGACACCGTCGATGGCACGCATCCGACCGATCTTGGCTTCATGCGCATGGCGCAGGGGGTCACACCGATCGTGCGGGAGGCGTTACAGGGCGCGGGGCACACGGTTTCGGATCATGAAGGTTTCGTCCCGTTGTTTGACGGCAAGACGCTCGCCGGTTGGGCGCCCCACGAGGGCATGCCGCCGCTGCATCTGGCGGGAAAATGGTGGGTCGAGGACGGTCAGCTGCTCGGGTCCCAGGATCCGCCGGGGAAGGGCGGCTTGCTGTGGGTGGAGAAACCGTTTTCCGATTTCATCCTGAAACTGCAGGTGAAGCTGACCTATCCCATGGACAGCGGAATTTTTGTCCGCGTGGGACCCGACGGACGCAGCCACCAGATCTGCCTCGACTACCGGCCGGGCTCGGACGTGGGGGCGATCTTCATTCCGTTCATCGGCCACGCGTACGTCTATCGCAATCAGGAGGGCGCGCGGCTGGTGCGGCCGGATGACTGGAACGACGTCGTGGTCCGGATGGAGGGCGAACCGGCGCGGATTCGGGTCTGGATGAACGACCGGTTGATGACGGATTTTCAACACACGGAGCAAAGCACCAAGGGAATCCCGGCCGTCGGCGGCATCGCGCTGCAAGTGCATCCGGATGTGGCGGGCCTCACGACGTGGAAGCCCGGCGCCGCCGTGCGGTATCGGAATATTTTGATCAAGGAACTGAAATGAAGACTTCAGTGGAAAACTTCGCGAAGTCGGTTCCGTCACGTGGCCGCGAGCGCCAGCGAGTGGACCGGGAAAACGCGAACGAGTGTCCACTCGCTGGCGCTCGCGGCTACATTGGGTGGAGTTGCATGGGCAGAAAGTTCATTCACATGAGGACGCTTTCATTTTGGCTGGTCTCAGCCGTGTGGCTCACTGCATCCCTGGCGTCCGCCCAGCCCCTGCGTTTCGGCCGCGCGGAGGTCGACATCACCCCGCCGGCGAACATGCCGTTTCAGGTGCCGCAACGTCCGCCGTTTCCCGTCATCGTCGGCACGGGAGCGCACGATCCGTTGCACGCGAAGGCGGTCCTGTTCGAGAGTGGTGGCGTGAAGGTGGCGATCGTGTCATGCGACATGACGAGCATCCCGGTGGACATCATCGCGGCGGCGCGTGTCCAGGTCGGAAAGGTCAGCACCGTGCCACCGGAAAATGTGATGGTCACGGCGACGCACACGCACACGACGCCGAACATCCGTCCGCGTTTTTATCCGACGGCGACCCCGGAGCAGAAAAAAGTGGCGGCGAGTTATCTGGAGCAGTTGCCCAAGTTGATCGCAGAAAGCGTGCGGCTCGCGGAAAAATCCCTCACCGAGGCGAAACTTCGCGCGGCCATCGGCACAGTCCCGGACGTGGCCTTCAATCGTCGTTTCCTGATGAAGGACGGTACGGTGCTTTCCAATCCTGGCAAGGGTCAGGACGAACTCCTTGTCAACGTCGTCCGGCCGGCCGGGCCCACCGACCCGGCGTTGCCGGTGCTCTACGCCGAAGGGGTCGACGGCAACCCGCTCGCGACGGTCGTCAATTTCGCGATGCATCTCGATACGACCGGTGGCTACGAATATTCGGCGGACTTCCCGTATCAGATTTCCCGGATCCTCGCCGATGTGAAGGGGCCGGAGATGCTCACGCATTTCACGATCGGAGCCGCGGGGAACATCAATCACTATTACCTGCTCGACCCGAAAAACCCGCGGCGGACGAAAGGTTATCAGGAGGCAGCGCGGATCGGCACATTGATTGCGGCGGAGGTGGTGCGCACCTACACACGGCTGCAGCCGCTCGTGACCGCGCCAATCAAGGTGTCGCGCGAAGTGTTGCGGCTCCTGATTCTGGAGGAAAAGGCGCCGGCGCTCGCGAAGCAATTTGGCAACAAGCCGGTGTATCACGACGGCGAACTGACGGTCACGCTCGTCGACGGAAAATACACCTTCGAGGCCGAGGTGATGGTCGTCACGATCGGAGACGAACTCGCGTTCGTCGGCCTGCCCGGCGAGATGTTCGTCGAGCTCGGCCTCGCGATTAAGCAGAACTCCCCGTATCAATTCACCTATGTCAACGCCCTCGCCAACGGGGCCATCGGCTATGTCGCCAATCGCAAGGCGCTGCGCGAGGGCGCGTATGGCGCGTCGTATGCCACCACCCGCTCCAATCCCGGCTCGGGCGAGGCGCTGGTCGATTCGGCGGTGCGCCAGTTGATCGCGCATCGCGACATGAAACCCACTCCATGAACCTGTCCTTTGTTGCACGTCGGTTTTTCGTTCTACTCCTGGCGGCGGTGCTGGTGACGGCCGTCGCCGGCCCGGGCCGTGCGCTCGCCGCCGCTCCGGCGCCGCGGCCGAACATCATTTTTATCCTCGTCGACGATCTGCGCTGGGACGACATGGCCTGCACGGGTCACCCGTTCGTGAAATCGCCAAACCTCGATCGGATTGCGCGCGAGGGGATGATTTTTCGGAACGCGTTTGCCACGACCGTGATTTGTTCGCCGAGCCGGGCGAGCATCCTGACCGGGCTGCACACGCGGACGCACGGCATTGTCGACAACACGGACCGCAGCCCGGCGAGCCACAAGCTGGTGACGTTCCCGCAAGCGTTGCAGCGCGCCGGATACGAGACGGCCTTCCTCGGCAAATGGCACATGGGCAACGACGACACGCGTCGCCCCGGCTTTGATTACTGGGTGTGCCTGAAGGGGCAGGGTTCCACCAACGATCCCGAGTTGAACGTGAACGGCCAGGCCATCCAGGCGAAGGGCTACGTCACCGACATTTTGAGCGAGCGGGCGATTGAGTTTCTCCGCGCCAAGCACACGAAACCGTTTTTGCTCTACTACTCCCACAAGGCGGTGCACCCCGAGACGATTCAGCGTGCCGACGGATCGCTCTCGGATCCGACGCTCTCCAATTTCATTCCCGCCGAGCGGCACAAGACGCTCTATGCGGGCGCCACGATTCCGCGGCGGCCCAATGCCCTCTCCGCCCCGACGGGCAAGCCCGCCCTGCAGCGCGTGCTGCCCGGTTTGCCGCCGCTCGGCCCGGAAACCGGGTCGAGCGACACTGTGATCCTCAACCGGCTGCGCATGCAGGCCGCGATCGACGAAAGCATGGGCGAGGTTTTCAAGGCCCTCGAGGCGACCGGCCAGCTCGACCAGACGCTCATCGTGCTGACGAGCGATCACGGTTATTTCTACGGCGAGCACGGATTGAGCGTCGAGCGGCGGCTCGCCTATGAGGAAGGCATCCGGATTCCGCTGCTGGTCCGTTACCCGGCGTTGATCAAGGCCGGGACGAAGCGCAACCAGATGGTGCTCACGCTGGATTTTGCCCCGACGTTCATGGAGCTCGCGGGTGCCCCCGTCACACCGGGACTGCATGGCAAATCGTTCGTCCCGCTGTTTGCGGCGAGCGTAGCGGGCTGGCGCGATTCATTCTTGATCGAGCATTTCTCCGAGAGTGTCTTTCCGCGGACCGTGAAGATGGGCTATCAGGCGATCCGGACCGAGAACTGGAAACTCATTCATTACGTGGACCTGCCGGACTCGGACGAGTTCTACGATCTCAACCGGGATCCTTACGAGATGCGCAATCTGATCGGCGCGGCAGGCGCTGCCGCCGAACTCGCCCGCATGCGGACTGAACTCGCCCGACATGTGACCGCGGCCGGCGGCACGGGAATCCGGCGCTGAGCGGGATCGTGCCGCTGCTGGCGCAAGACGGCCGAGTACTGTGGCTGCAGCCGCGAAGGCAACCGTTGGCTGAGAGTGAATTCGACTCGCGCCGATGGCGGTGTGGCTTCAGCGTTCGCGAGCATCGGCGTCTCTGACGCCACGGTTCGTTGCCCGCCCCACGAAAATGAAATTCCCCCTGTTTCCGACTCTCATCCTGAGCCTTGCGATTGGCGGCGCGTTGCCGTTGTGCGCTGCACCCGACTGGGCGCGCTTGGGCGGCCCCGAAGGCTATGGGCTCGCCGGCGAGAGTTCTGTGCCCGTGAAGTGGAGCGCCGCTTCCGTCGCCTGGAAGACGACGTTGAAGGGCGTCGGTCAGTCGTCGGTCGTGAATTGCGGTGACCGGCTTTTTGTCACGAGCGCGTCGTCCGATGGCAGGAAGCGCTGGGTGCATTGTCTCGATCGCCAGACCGGAAAATTGCGCTGGGAGCGGGAAGTCGAGGACGCGACGCCGGAGGTCGTACACAAGATGAACACCTGGGCGACGCCGACGTGCGTGACGGATGGTGAGCGGGTCGTGGCATTCTTCGGCTCGGGCGGACTGCATTGTTTCGACCTGGAGGGAAAGCCGCAGTGGACGCGTGATGTCGGACGCTTTCCCGGCCCGTGGGGCGTGGCGGCTTCGCCGATCATCGAGGGGAATCTCGTGATTCAAAATTGCGACGCCGAGGGGGCGTGCTCGCTGGTGGCGTTCGACAAGCGCACGGGCGCCCCCGCGTGGAAAACCGAGCGCCGCAGCGTCGACCGGGGAGGGTGGTCCACGCCAATCGTCATCGAGGTCGCCGGCCGTCGGGAGCTGATTCTCAACGGCCAGTTTGGCGTCAACGCCTACGCTCCGGCGACGGGCAAGGAACTCTGGTTCTGCGCGGGATTCGCGGGCCGCGGCGAGCCGGTTCCGGCCTACGCCAACGGCCTGCTCTATGTGGTCAACGGATTGGCCGGGAACACCTACGCCGTTCGGCCTGGCGGCAGTGGCGACGTGACGGCGACGCACCGCGTCTGGGATGCGAAGCGAACCGGCGGGCGCGATCAGCCATCGCCGGCCGTCGTGGGAGATTTTGTCCTGATTACGAGCATGTCGGGCGTCCTCACCACGTACGACGCGAAGACGGGCAAGATTCACTTCACGGATCGATTGGGCTCCGCGATCGCATCGTCGCCGATGGTGGCCGGCGGTCTCGTTTATTTTCAGCTGGAAAAGGGCGAGGTCGTCGTCGTGAAACCGGGCAAGACGCTGGAGATCGTGGCGCGCAACTCGGTCGATGCCGGTGCCGGCGAAGTTTTTCGTGCGGGCGTCGTGCCGATCCATGGGCAGATGTTTCTCCGCTCGCGCAAGGTCGTGTACTGTGTCGCGGCGGAGTGAAATTTAGAATTTCAAATCTCAAATCTGAAATTTCACATTTCAGATGACCGATGCCCGATTACAGGAGTCCCCTCCAAGAAGAAGAATTCCCCTCTCATGAAACCCATTCCATCCCCCGCTTCTTCGCGTCAGCCCCGCCGGCAATTTCTCCGTCAGGCCGCCGTGGGTGCGGCGGCCGCGGTGGCGTTTCCCGCGGTGCTCCGCTCTGCCGGGGCGCGGCGTGACCGGCCCAATCTGCTCTTCCTCTGGACCGACCAGCAGCGGGCCGACACGCTCGCATGCTACGGCAATCCGCGGGTGCAGGCGCCGAATCTCAACGCGCTCGCCGCGCAGTCCACCGTCTTCGATCGCGCGTACGTCGCGCAGCCGGTCTGCACGCCCTCGCGTTCGGCCGTGATGACGGGACTTTGGCCGCACCAGTCGGGATGCACGGGCAACAACATCGCGCTCCGGCCGGACACGCGTTGTTTCCCCGAACTCCTCCGCGACCGCGCCGACTACGCCACGGGTTACATCGGCAAGTGGCACCTCGGCGACGAGGCGTTTGCGCAGCACGGCTTCAACGAATGGGCCTCCACCGAGGATGGTTACAGCCGCGGGTTCAGCGCCGGCCGCGATCGCGAGACGCGCAGCGCCTATCACCACTGGCTGCTCGCGAAGGGCCACAAGCCTGACAAGAAGGGTACGTTCAGCCGCGACTACGCCGTGCGCGTGCCGGTGGAGTTCGGCAAACCAGCCTTCCAGGGCGAACGGGCGTGCGCGTTTCTCGATCAGCACCGAAACGAGCCGTTCGTGCTCCACGTCAATTATCTCGAGCCGCACACACCGTATCATTCGCCGCTCAACGCCCTACATTCGCCCGAGGCGCTCGCGATCGATCCGTCGTTCGCGCGCGACGACGATCCGGAGCAAATCCCGCTGCGCTACCGCTTGCGGCAAAGCTCGCCGGGCAACAACGAGGCCAAGCTCCGCGACATCCGCACCCACTACCTCGGCAACGTGGCGTGCGTCGACCGGAGCATCGGACGGATTCTCGCGCGTCTCGAGCAGCATGGGCTCGCCGACAACACGATCATCGTCTTCACCAGCGATCACGGCGACCAGCTCGGCGCGCACCGCATGGTCGGCAAGTCCGTGATGTACGAGGAATCGGTACGCATCCCGTGCTTTATCAAGGTGCCCGGCGGCCGCGGAGGCCACCGCGTGATGAGCCCGTGGAGCCATATCGACATGACGCCGACGCTGCTCGATCTCATGGGGCAGCCCGCCGCGCAAGGCCTCGCCGGCCGCAGCCGCGCGGCCGAGATTCGCGGCGGGACCGCGCCCGCGCAAAATGTGTTTGTGCAGTGGAACGTCAACGAAGGGCCCGGCGGCAAAGGCGATGGAGATGGCGACGGCGTAAAGGCGGACGACGAGGCATCACGGCGGGCGAGCCAGGAACGCACGCGCACCGTGATCACGCCCGAGGGACTCAAGCTCTGCCTCAGCGACGTCGACCGCTGCCAGTTTTTCGACCGACGCAAGGATCCCTACGAGCAGCACAACCTCTATTACCGGGAGGGGAACCGTGACGCCGTCGCGAAGCTGACGAAGGAGATTCACGCCTGGCAGAAACGGGTGGGGGACACGCTGGCCGTTTGAGCGGGGCGTCGAAAAAGGGCCTTCCTGTTTGTCATTCTGAGCGCAGCGAAGAATCCATCAGGACGTTCGCTCCTCTGAAAACGCCGCGAAGATCAAATTGGATTCTTCGCTACGCTCAGAATGACATACTTTTTTAGACACCGCTCTGAGCGGGGCGCGGTGGCGGGAATTCTTGCCGGCGCAGAAATTTCCCGATTGTGCCGAGGGGCGGCGCGCGTTCGAGTGTCGTTCCCCCATGAAGATCAAACTCCTCGCTGTTTCGGTCCTTGTTACGACGGTCTGCGCGTTTGGCGCCGACGACAAGGGGCCCTGGCCCCTCGGTTATTCGGACACGCCGCTCATTCCCGGCACCAAGTGGAAGGTCCACGACATCGATCGCCCCGCGCCGCCAGTCGTGAAACCGGCCGCGAAACTCGGCGACGCTCCGGCCGACGCCATCGTCATCTTCAATGGCAAGGACTCCTCGCAGCTCTTCTCCCGCGAAAAGGACAGCCCGAAACAAATTCCGTGCCCGTGGCCGATCGAGAACGGTGAGCTGGTAGTGAAGGGCGGGGACTGCTGGTCGAAAATGGAATTTGCGAGCTGCCAATTGCACCTGGAGTGGAAGAGCCATCCGACGAATCAGCTGGGAAATTCGCAGAAGAAGGGGAATGCCGGCGTCTTTTTCATGGATCGCTACGAGAGCCAGATGCTCGACTGCGACAACAACCCGACGTACGCTGACGGCATGACCGGGGCGGTTTACGGTCAAACTCCTCCGATGGTGAACGCGATGCGCAAGGCGGGCGAGTGGCAGGTGTACGACATTGTTTTCACCGCGCCGAAGTTGAAGGGCGGCAAGGTCGTGGAGCCGGCCCGCATCACCACGTTTGTGAACGGCATCTGCGTGCAAAACGGCACAGTCATCATGGGCCCGACGATGCACAAGAAGACCACGGACTACAGCGGCACCTTTCCGGAAAAGGCGTCCTTCCGTTTCCAGGATCACAAGAACGAGCCGCCAATCCGCATGCGCAACATCTGGGTGCGGCCGCTGCCGTAAGGGGCGGGGTTTCGCGGAGGAAAAGCGGAGAGCGGAGAGCGGAGAGCCAAGAGCTGAGAGCAAATCAAGAGCTGAGAGGCGTCGAAAAGGTAGGGACGGCTCTCCGGTGTCGCGCCGCAAGATCGGTGCGAATCTCGGTGCGATAACCGGACGCCTCGGAGTGTGCGTCCCTACCTGCTGGTAATCTTTTTCGACGCACTCTCAACTCGCTGCATCTCCCCGGCTCAACTCTTCGCGAGCTCCGGCTGCCCGGGCTCGCGTTTGACCCAGCGGTAGGCCGCGACGGAATTTTTCCAGAAATACTTTTCCGCCGCGGGCCGACCTTTGCCCCGGAAGAATTCGCGTACGATGTGGAGGACCTTCGGGTAGTCGGCCCATTGGTCGCTGTTCGGCCAATCGCTGCCGTACAACACCCGGTCCTCCCCGAAGACGCCGAAGATCTCCTCGAGGCGTGCGCGGTAGAACTCCAAATCCTCCGGGACGCGTCCATTCACCCGGCGCAGGACCTCGGAAATCTTGACGTACACCTGTGGCCGTTGCCCCAGCTCGCGCAGGTTTTCCCGGCAGGAACGGTTGACCGCGGCGTCGTCCGGCGGGTTCATTTGCGGCAGATGGTCGATGACGACCCGCAACGTGGGAATGCGATCGGTGAGGCGGACCACGGCGTTGATCAAATCCGGATTGGGGTTGGCGGTGTCGAGCACCAGTCCGGCTTCCGCCAGCGCCTTTAGATCGGAAACGAATTCCGGTTTGGCCAATCCGGCGCCGAGATTTCGACCCCATAAATTTCCATAACGGATGCCGCGGAAAAGCGGATTGCGGTGGAGCCGATCGAGGAGGGCGCGGAAGTCCGGTTCGCCGGGCACGAGATTGCCGACGGCGCCCACGATGATCGGGTCGTGGGCGGCGACGTTCAGCACCCACTGGTTGTCTTCAAGCAGCGCGCTGCACTCGACCGCGATCGCGCCGCGGACGCCGAGGGGCGCGGCGATCGGCCGGTAGCGGGCGGGCAGGGCGGGTTTGTAGAGGACCGAATTGCCGGGCGGGGGCCACGGGATGCCCTGGGGTCGCGTCGGATCGAACAGGTGAATGTGCGTGTCGATGATCGGGATGTCCCCAGACGCCTCCGCCGCGAGCGCGTGCTGCAGTGCCCCGGGGAACGCAGTGGCGGCCACGATGGTTTGCACGAAGTGGCGGCGCGATCGTGGGGCGGGCGCATGGGGGGCCGGCGGGGATTCGGGCATAAGTCGCAGTATCCCGGTTCGGCGTCCTGGTCCAAGGATGGAATTGGGTGTTCGCGAACGCCGCGGCGCCGCCTTCGTTTGTGGTATCTCAATTTCTCGACATTGGGGACGCGACGCCCTCGTCGCGTGGATTGAACCGCGACGAGATGTTGCGGTTCCAGCAATGGCACGATTGTAGTCGATGACGTTTTCCGCACGTCCAAGAAACGGGATGCGCCCCGTCGTTTCGGGCTGCCACTGGCCGCTTGCTGTGAACGAGCGCTCCCCGTATGTCTGCGCTATTCCATAGGCCGCCACGTTTCGGCAAAACGAACGTGACCGTGCCTGCTGGAAACCATGCCGCCCTCACCCCGTTCATCCGATGATCCCCTTTCCCATGCGTCGTCGTGCATCGCTCCGGCTCTCCCTGCGCGGATTCTGCCTCGTAATGGCGTTACGATTGTTCGCTGGTGCGGCTGAACCTGCGACACTTCCCACTCCGAAAGAGGTGGCGGCTAATCCGGAAACGCGCGACATCGTCACGCTCTCGCCCTTCACCGTCACCTCGGACAGCAGTCGCGGCTACCTCGCCACCCAGACCCTCAATGGCACGCGGCTCAATTCCGCCATTCGCGACGTGGGTGCGGCGATGAGCATCTTCACGGATCAGCTTCTCGACGACCTTGCCGCCAGCAGCGTGACCGACATCGCGAACTTTGCGCCGAACACGGATCAGTTTGTCGGCAACGTCAACGACACCTCGGGCAACGGCAATTCCTTCCTCACCACGCAGAGCCCGCAATTTGTCACGCGCGGCGGCGCCACGTCGCTGATCAGCCAGGATTTTTTCAGCACGCCGAGCATTCCGCCCGACCGCTACAACGCCGAGAATTTCACGTTCACCCGCGGTCCCAACTCAATCCTCTTCGGCCTGGGCAACCCCTCGGGCGCGTTCACGTCGTCGACCAAGCGCGCTCTCTTCAAAAACACGTACAACCTCGAGGTGCGCGGTGATCAGGAGGGCGGATTGCGCGCGACCGTCGACCTGAACCGCGTACTCGTTCCCGGAAAACTCGCGTTGCGCTACGCCGGGCTCCACGAGGACAGCGAGGGCTTTCGCGACCCGAGCAACAACAAGCAGCGCCGCCACTTCCTCACCGCGCGCTACACGCCGTTCCGGACGACCTCGGTGCGGTTATACTTCGAGGACGGGAACTTCACGACCCTCGCCATCCGCCCCTGGCCAACCTATGACGGCATCACGCCGTGGATCGACGCCGGCCGCCCGCTGCTCGCGACCGCCGGCAGCGGGCGCACCGCCGTGGCGGGCATCCAGAATGCCTATGGGGCTGCGGCGCAGAGCCTCGTCGTCACGGACAACACCCTCGCCGGCACCGTGGTGCCGCCGATGAGCTGGCTCAATCAGGGCCGCAGCGCGAATCCGGCGTATCCAAATTATCCGAACCTCGCCACTTTCCGCTCGCTGGTGAATCCCGCGCTCTTTCCGTTGAACGCCAACGTCGTGGGCGCCGGCTCGCAACGCGACGTGAAGTTTCACACTGCCTCGGCTGTCTGGGAGCAGGAGCTGTGGCGCGACTTCTTCATCGAGGCCGCGGTGAACCGCTCGCTCAGCGACGCCTTGGTCAACGCCTCCGTCGGCGGTCAGAATGACCGTCCGTACGTCGACGTGAACCGCCAGCTGCCGAACGGCACGCCGAATCCCAACGTCGGCATGCTCTACGCCGACTCCTTCGCCAACGTGCTCCCCAACAAACTCGTGAGCACGACAACGCGGCTGATGCTCTCCTACGACCTCGATTTCGCCAAGCTCTGGGCGAAACACGGCGCGTGGTTCGGCCGCCACCGGATCGCGGCGTTCGCCGAGAACGGTGTGTCCGACACCTGGGGCAGCCAAAATCCTTCGCAAAACGCCACGCCCCTGCCGGGGGCCTCGCCCTCGATCCTTGACCTGACCAACCGGGTGCTCTTCCGCTTCTATCTCGATCCGGCGCGCGGCGTGACCACGACGGGCTTCAACGCGCCGGACCGCTACCCGATCATCTTCGCCAATGACCCGCTGCCCACCCGCAATCCCACCGGCGTGACGCCGATCCAGGCCGCCATCTTCGGCGGCACGGTCGTGAACACGCACGTGCTCACGCGCGCCTTTGCCACCCAGAGCTCGTTCTGGAACGGGCGGATCGTCGGCACCTTTGGTCTGCGCGAGGACACGCAGATCACGTACCGCGCGACGCTGACGGACTTTGATCCGTATCGCGACGCGCGGGGACTCTATCCGAACCCGCGGGGCTTCGATGCGAAGCGGCACTTTCCAGCCAGCCGGCTGCAGGCGGCGGGCGAAACGTACACCCGCGGCGTGGTGTTCCACGCGTTGCCGTGGGTCAGCCTATATTTCAACCAGTCGAACAACCTCCAGCCCAACTCGACCCAGCGCGACGTCGCCGGCCGACTGCTCGCCAACCCTGAGGGTCAGGGGCGGGACTACGGGCTGAAGTTCAGCCTCGCCGGGGGCCGCATCGTGGGCGACCTGACCTACTACAAGAACTACGGCCGGAACCGTCCCGATCAGACGGTGGCCAACGGCCTGCACGGCAATTTCCAGAACGACATCAACTCAATCTGGAACACCCTGGCCGCGCGCGAGAACAAGCCGGAGTATCAAAACAACCCGTACGCCTATCCGTTCTCGGTGTGGTTCGACACCAGCACCGGTTACTCCGACGGTTACGAGGGAAGCCTGACCTCGAACCTTACGCCCGAGTGGCGGCTCACGGTCAACGGCGGCCGCCGCAATCCCGGTGAGACGATCGACCGCGGAATTCTGCTGAAGGGCTATCTCGCGCAGAATCTGGCGCTCTGGAAGGGCAACGCCGCGTGGATGGCCACGCCCCTGATCGAGGGCTCGTCGGGCGGCGGCACGATCGCGAGCGCCGTCGCGCGGCTGGAGAACACCTTGGCGAACTTCAACGCCCTCGCCGCGCTGCCGACCGACAGCCTGTTCTCGCCGGAGTGGTCGGCGAATCTCGTCACGAGCTACTCCTTCGCGAAAGAGTCGCGGCTGAAGGGATTCACGGTCGGCACGAGCGCCAATGTGCGCGGACGCACCGTGATCGGTTTTGCCGAGGACCGAGCGGCCGTCGCGATCGCGGATCGGCCGTACTACGCGCGGGAATTCATCACCACCGGCGGGTGGATTTCCTACCGGCGGAAGCTGTTTGCCCAGAAACTCGACTGGCGCGTGCAGTTGAACGTCCGCAACGCGCTCGATGACAATAAAATCTTCCCGCACCGCGCGGTCGACGCGCGCGACGGCACCAACCGCAAGGTGATCGCGCTCTACCGGCTCAACGAGCCGCGCACGTTTGTGCTGACGTCGTCCATTGGCTTCTGATGGACACCGCGCGCACCACCTCCGCGCCCACCTCCCGTCGCCGGTTTCTGGCGGCATCGGGCATCGCCGGAGTGGCTCTAGCGACCCGCACGTGGGGAGCGAGTGCCGACGTGGACATCGCGCCGTTCCGGATTGAAGGCGATCGACTCGTGGTGCCGGCGGCGACGTATGCCGTGCCGGGGCAAAAGGTGGTCGTGAAAACACCGGCGTCGCTGCGGATCGATCCCGTCGATGTCGTCACCGTGCGCGACGAGGAGTTGCTGTTGTCCGAGAAGAAGCCGAGCGGGTTCTTCGTTGGGACGCAGTTGAAGGGCACGAAGGCGAAGAACATCGGGGCCTTTCGCGGGTTGATCGAAGATAGCGTGAGTCTGTGCGATGCCTCCGGCCGGGCCTTGGTCAAGGGCGATGACTATTTCGTGGCCGCGCCGTTCGCGCTGCTGGGCATCGGACCGAAATCGCGCGTCACGCCCGCCACGCCCGTCTTCGCGACCTACTCGCATTACGCGCAACGGATCGACGCGGTGGTGGTCGACGCGCAGGGAAGGGTGCGCCTCGTGCGCGGCACGCCGCACCTCGTTACCCCCGAACCGCCGCCCGCGCCGGCCGGCGCCACGACGATTGCGCACGTTTACCGGCCGTTCCGCGGCACGACGTTGGAGGCGGCCCATGTTTTTCCGATCACCGCGCGCGCGGCGGACGCACCGACGGTGACCAGTGCCGGCCGCGTGCCGAAGACGCTGCGCAAACTCCAGCGCGGAGAGCCCGTGACGGTCGTGTGCTGGGGCGATTCGATCACGGTGGGCGCCGACGTGAATCCAGAGGAGGCGTGGGCCAACCTCCTGCTGACCGAGCTCACCCGCACCTTTCCCCGGGCGGCGATCACGCACCGGAATCACAGTATCGGAGGAACCAAGACGGCGCAGTGGCTGCACAACGGCGACTATCCCGGCCTGCCCAAGCAGAATGCCGAAAAGTGCCGCTTCGAAAACGTGCTGAACGAGAAGCCGGATCTCGTGGTGATGGAGTTTCTCAACGACATCGTCTTCGCGGAAGATGTGCTGCGGAAGACCTACGACGCGATTGATGCGCAGTTCCGGGCGCGGGGCATCGAGTGGGTCATCGTGACGCCGAGCCAGAAGATTCCCGAGAGTTTCGATCTGGCGGAAATGAAGGACGGACAGCCGCGGTTGCTGGATCGTTTCCTCCGCGAGTTCGCCGCCGCGCGCGGATATGCCCTGGCCGATACGGCGGCGCGCTGGAAGCACCTGCAGCGCGAGGGCATCCCGTATTTCGCTCTCTTCAACAACGGCTACAACCACCCGAATGCCTTCGGTCACCGGCTCTTCGTCGAGGAGATCCTGAAATGTTTTCGGGCCTGACGACGCGGCGAACGACGATGACCACCTGGCCGCGCTTGGGAGCGGTGGCGTTGCTCTTGGCGGTGGTCTGGTGCGGCGGCCCGGTGCGAGCGGGGGCGGCGAATCCGCCGACGCTTCCTTCTGCCGGGTATGTACCCGCACCGCAGCCGGTGGACACGGGGCGCTACCTGATCGGGGCGGTGATGTGTCCGCTGTGGCAAGGCGGGCGGCGGTGGGGCGATTTGGTCGCGTATCCGGAGCGGAAACCGGCGTTGGGCTGGTATGACGAAGGTGATCCAGAGGTCACCGACTGGGAAATCAGCTGGGCGCTCGACCACGGGATCTCGTTTTTCATGGTGTGCTGGTACCGGGCGAAGGACAATTTCGCCGAGCCGGCGGTGCGTCCCGCCCTCGGGCACTGGCTTCACGACGGGTTGCCGCGCAGCCGTTATGGCGACCGGTTCAAGTTCGCGATCATGTGGGAGAACGCGAACAAACAGTACGCCAACCCCACGTCGGAGGCGGATCTGCTCACGAAGCTCGTGCCGTTTTGGATCGAGAATTATTTCCGTCGGGCGAACTACCTCGTGATCGACGGCCGGCCCGTCTTCTCGATTTACAGTCCGGAAAAATTCGTTCGCGAACTCGGTGGCGAGGCGCTGGCCGCCGCCGCGATCGAGGCGATGCGGGCCGCCTGCGTGCGCGCTGGTTTCAAGGGGCTGCACCTGCTCGGCCAGTATTGTTGGGGCGAGCCGAAGAAACTGCAGGAACTCGCCGGCGAGGTTCGCCGGATCGGGATGGATGCGAGCTGGGCCTACCATTGGCCGACGTTCACCGGCGCCTTTCGAAACAATCTCCGACCGAGCGGTTCGGAAGCCATTGCCGCGCAGGAGCGGCTCTGGCAAACGCAGCCGCCAGCCACATGTACTCACGCTCTCGATGGGCTGGGATTCACGTCCGTGGCGCTCGTCGTATTCCAAAGTGCAGTGGCGGCTCACACCGGCGGAATTCGGCACGCTTTGCCGTCGGGCCAAGACGCTGCTGGATCAGCGTCCGGCGGGCGGACTAGAATCCCGCCTCGTGCTGCTGGACAACTGGAACGAGTTCGGCGAAGGGCATTACCTTTTTCCGACGCGTGAATTTGGCTTCGGTTATCTCGATGCGGTGCGCGAGGTGTTTGCGCCGGGGGCTGCGGAGCATCGGGATGTCACGCCGGATGACCTGGGGCGCGGCCCGTACGACTCCCAGTACCGTTTTTGGCTCAAACAATCAAAACCCGACCGATGAGGGTGCCGCCGGTGGCGTTAATTGTCCCCGATCCAGCGTGCATCCAGAATCCAACCACGAAAGCCGCGGATGGAGCCCAGCCCAAAGGGATTGCGGCCGATGTTTTCGCTGCCGGCGCCGAAGGCGCTGCACTCGGCCATTCCTCGCAAAACCTCCTCGCCGTTCACCCGCAGAATGACCTCGCCGCGGGCCGCGTTGCTGAAGATACGGCTGGCGCAGGACGGCAGGACGATCTCGATGCGGTGCTCGACCCCGGGAGCGAGCCGGAGCGGCTTCGTGGTGAGCGGCGGCGTGCCGTGGTGTTCAAATTTCAGGAAAACGCGTCCGTCGCCGGCGTGGCCGACCGCGACGAGGTCCGAGGCGTACATGGGACCGGAGGAAAACAGCGGCTCTCCTTCGGAGGCCAGGGGCGTCGGCAGGATCACGCGCAGATGTAGGGTGCCGCCGCGTGGCCAGCCGGGTTCCTCGGCCTGGGGCACCTCATCGCGGCGAAACAGCCGCTTGCCTGTGCTCCGCACCTCGCCGGAGAAATCCGCTGGCACCGCGCCGCCGGGCTTCGTGCCCGGAGGCAGTGCATCGACGATCAGGCCCAGCGCGCGACCGCCGCTAAACCACACCGACACGCTCGATCGCTCCCGGAATTCCTCCAGCTGGCGCAGCCCGTGGCTGACCACCTGTGGCGCGCCGTAGAGCGAAGGCAGCTGAAGTTCCACCGTATGGGTGTGGCCCAATTCCCACGTCAGGGGCCGGCCCCAGCGCACGGGTGATGCGCCCCGCCGGTAGCCGAAGCGCAACTCCCGGTCGGCCAAGTGTTCGATCAAGAGGTGTTCGTCCGCCGCGGCCTCGCTGGCGCGCCAGATGGTCTCCACCGTTCGGATCGGCCGCGGCTGAAACCGAACCTTCAGCACCCGCGGTCCCTCGAAGACACCCGTCCAGACGCCGATTCGTGACAACGTCTCGTGGCAGGCGTGCTCCAATGGCAACCAACGGGCCGGATTGTCGCGGCTGAAGGTGTTGTTGTGATAATTGAAGCTGACCAACGCCCCCATGGGCACGGTCGCGGTGGCGAGGACCACCGTCGGCAGGAAAATCCAGAATCCCCCGCGTACCTGTTGTGCCCAGCGCTCAACTCCGAGCCAGCCGCACAAGGCGAGGAGCGCCAGGGCCGGCGCAAACTCGGCGAGATAGCGCTCGGTGGTGGAAAAAAACGTCAGCAGGAACAGGCCGACGCCCAGGTAGAGTCCGGCGATGGCACCCACGGTCGCGCCCATCGTCTGCCGTTCGGCCCCGGATCTTCGCCATCCCACAAGCGGTGCCGCCAGGGCTAGCCACAGAAATGGAAACGTCACGCCGAGTCCGCACATCTCCTCGCTCCCGGCATAGTCCGGAATGGTCCAACTGGGAGTCTGGGCCGACACGAACGGAAATTCCCACGACCAGCGCAGGGGAAACAGGTAGTAGACGCGAAGATTGTGCCAGACGTAGTCGAGGCCGAAATGCCGGTTGCTGAGTTCGCGGGCCGAGGTGAGTTGGAAATTCTGGCCGAATTCGAGCGGGTGGTCGAAACGCGCGTAGTTGTGGGCCAGCACGGCAGCTCCGCACAGCACAAGGCCGACGGACGCCGCCATGACATAGCGCCACGCGTTGCGCCTCGGCTGCGGGTCGCGACGGATGAGCAGCCACAACGGCGCCAGCAGCAGCGCGCCGCCGAAGAGAGTGGGCGGTCGCGAGGCCACCGCGAGTCCGAGGCAAAGTCCCGCGAGTCCGAGCGCGGTCAGCGGACGTCGCCCGTCGATCGCCGCTTGCGCCGCGACCAGCGCGAGCATGGCAAACGCAAAGCCGGCGGCGATTGGCAGCTCCCACACCATCGGCCTTCGTTCCAGGGCGAGCACGTGTGTCCCCAGGCCGAGGACGAGGATGCCGAGGGCGCCCGTCCAGACGTTGCTCCACGGGAAGTGGCGTCGGCGCAGGACGAGCCACACCCGGCTCGCCGCCAGGAATCCCACGAGGCAGAAAAACAGGACCGCTCCCCCCGTCGGAAGTGGATGTCCGGTGATGACCGCGTAGGGCAACATCAGGACCAGCACCGGCACCACGCCGAAATAGACGTAGTAGTGCCCGCGATAATACGACGCGTCCGGCAAGCGGTACGGCCCATTCTGCGCCGGATCGTAGGGATCCGTCAGCGCGATCAGTTCCTTCGGCGGCTCCTTGTCGAGATGCAGGTGACCCTTTTGGTAGCCCCGCACCAGCAGGCTGTAGAGGTCCTCCGAGCGCTCCGGTCCCAGACCGCCCGCCGAGTCGACCGTCCAGCCGTAGAACCAGACGATGGCGGCGATCGCCATGAACGATAGCGCCCGGTCGATCCCGAGCCGCCACGACCGTCCTGCTCCGGGCGGGGGCGTCATTTTCGGAATTGTCCGGCCTCACCACGGACGGGCCTGATGCAGGATGCCCGTTGCCCGTGGGGCTTGTTTTCGCGGTAGCGGGTGATCGTCCCACCGAGTGAAAGCGTGGGGTTTGACAGGTTCGGCATGAGACTCGGAGACGAGCTTTGAAGCTCTCGCCGAATTACCAAATCATTTTCCTCCGCGATTCGAGTTTCCTTACGTCCACAATCCGCGATGGACTTTAGGAATTCCTCGTTAGACAAGTCTTGGCCCTGCACGTTAACCCGCTTTCTCCATGCTCAAACAACTCGCCCTGGCCGCGCTCGCGGCACTTACCCTCACTTCTGCCCCGGCTGCCGACAAAGGCGGCTGGGTCTCCTTGTTCAATGGCAAGGATCTGACCGGCTGGAAATCCAACGACGAAGTCCCCAACGTCTTCTCCGTCGAAAACGGCGAACTAAAGGTCAGCGGCGGCCGCGCCCACCTGTTCTACATGGGCAAGAACGGCGACGCGAAGTTCAAGAACTTCGAACTCAAGCTCAAGGTGAAGACCACGCCCGGTTCCAACAGCGGCGTGTACGTCGCCACCCGTTATCAGGACAAGGGCTGGCCGGACGCCGGTTATGAGTGCCAGGTCAACAGCACGCATACCGACCCGAAAAAAACCGGCAGCCTCTACGGCGTGATCAACATCCTCGCGCTGGCTCCCGGTCAGAAGGAACCGCCGGGCGGCAAGCACATCAAGGTGGACGCGGCGCCGAGCAAGGACGGGGTGTGGTTCGACTATTACATCAAGGTAGAGGGGAAGCACATCACCCTCAAGGTCGACGGCAAGACCACCGTCGAATTCACCGAGCCCGAGGGTTGGGATCCGGCCAAGGAATTGAAGGGCATGCCGGGCCGCAAACTCGCCGAGGGCACGATCGCCCTGCAGGCGCACGACCCGAAGAGCACGACGTTCTACAAGGATATCTCGATTCGCCCGCTCAAGTAAGCGGCTGAGTCAGGGTTTTCGTTTTCCGGCGGGCGTCTGATTCAGACGCCCGTCTTTTTTGTGCCCGTTGGAACCTGGGGACGCGACGCCCCCGTCGCGTGGTTCGAAACCGCTGCAAGCCGGGCAGCGTCGCCTCCCCAGCGACCAGAAGGCCAAGCGGAAAAGTATGCACTCGCCACCGTCAGGGGCGGGTTTTCAGTGTGACGCCGTTACCGGTCCCGCCCACGCTCCAGCCCCGCCATGTCCGAATCCGCCGGCAAAGCCGTCTTCCTCAGCTACGCATCGCAA
>CANJIU010000089.1 GCA_947474365.1 Opitutia bacterium
CCAACAGCACCGGCTCGAAAAACGGGCCGCCGAAATGGGCTTCGCCCTCACTCCCATCCATGCCCAAACAGTATAAGTTCATTGGCAGCGTAGCGAAGAATCCAATTTGATCTTCGCGGCGTTTTCAGAAGAGCGAACGTCTTGATGGATTCTTCGCTGCGCTCAGAATGACAAACAGGACGACCCTTTTTCGACGCCCGCTACGCCAGGATGCCGTTCACCACGGTCGCCTTCTCCACGCCGGAGAGACGGAAGTCGAGGCCCTGGAAGCGATGCGTGAGCCGTTCGTGGTCGACGCCGAGCAGGTGCAGGATCGTGGCGTGGAGGTCGCGCACGTGGACGGGGTTTTCGGCGACGTTGTAACTGAAGTCATCCGTCGCGCCGTAGGTGAGACCGGGCTTCACGCCGCCGCCGGCGAGCCACATCGTGAAACAGCGCGGATGGTGATCGCGTCCGGCCTCCGGGCTGTCCCACTGGCCCTGCCCGGCGACGCCGCGGCCGAATTCGCCGCCCCAGATCACAAGCGTGTCGTCGAGGAGGCCACGGCGCTTGAGGTCGGTGACGAGGGCCGCGCTCGGCTGGTCAGTGTCGCGGCAGCGCGCGGTGCACCACGAGGTGAGGCGGCTGTGGTGGTCCCAATCAGGATGGAAGAGCTGAATGAAACGCACGCCGCGTTCGACGAGCCGGCGCGCCAGGATGCAATTCGCCGCATAGCTGCCGGCGCGCCGTGAGTCGGGGCCGTAGAGGTTGAAGACGTCGTCGGGTTCGTCGCGGAGATCGGTCAGCTCGGGCACGCTCGTCTGCATGCGGTAGGCCATCTCGTATTGGCGGATGCGCGTGGCGATTTCCGGATCGCCGGTCTGGTCGAGGCGCAGCTGGTTCATCTCGCCGAGCGCGTCGAGCATCCCACGGCGGACTTCGCGCGGCAGGCCGTCGGGATCGCGCAGGTAGAGCACGGGGTCGCGGGCGTTGCGCAGTTTCACGCCTTGGTAGCGCGACGGCAGGAATCCGCTGCCCCAATAGTGATCGTAGAGCGGCTGGTCACTCGGGCGCTGCATCTTGGAGATGAGCACGAGGTAGTCGGGCAGGTTGCGGTTCGTACTGCCGAGCCCGTAGCTCACCCAGGCGCCGATGCTGGGCCGGCCCGGGATCTGATGGCCGGTGAGAAACTTCGTCATGGCCGGCGCGTGGTTGATCTCGTCGGTGTGCATCGACTTGATGAAGCACACGTCGTCCGCGATCCGGGAAAGGTGCGGCAACCACTCGCTGATCGTCGCGCCGCTCCGGCCGTGGCGGGCGAACTTTGTCGCGGCGGGTTTGATCAGCTGCTTTTGCTTCGACGTCATCGTCGTCAACCGCTGGCCCTGCCGCACCGAGTCGGGCAACTCGACGCCGGCCCACTTCATCAGGCCGGGCTTTTCGTCAAAAAGTTCGATCTGCGACGGCCCGCCCGACTGCGTGAGAAAGATCACGCGCTTCGCCTTGGGTGCAAAGTGGGGCAGCCCGGAAAGGCCGAGAGCGTCACTCCCGGTCGCAGTCGCGCCCAGCGCGCGGCCGAGCAGCGACGAGAGCGCCATCGCACCGAGAGAGACCCCGGTGCATTGACCGAGAAAATAACGGCGGGTGATGTCGAGCGAACTCATCGGTGGAGGAAAACCGGATTCATGCCTCGCGGTGCAATTTGTAGGGATAGACGTTGCCGCTGTTCCATTGGCAGACGTAGAGATCGCCGCGGTCGTCGACGCAGACGTCGTGGCAATTGTCGAACACCGGCTGGTCCTGGAGCATCACCTGCAGGCGGCCGTCCCGGTAATCGGGCGCCTGGCCACCGGGATTCGAGACGACGCGGTCGTTTTCGTCGAGGATGGTGACGAAGCCGCGTTTCTGCCACATCCGGAAATCGCCGGGCTTGGCGCCGAAACAGACTCCTGAATACAGATGGCGCCCCGCGATGACGGGGCGGCTGACGTAGGCGCCCGGCAGATAGACGCCGCGGACGTGTTCGCCCTCGAGGGTGAACCAGTTGAATTCGTTGCGAATCCGCTCGGTGCAGACCAGGAGCGGCTTGGGTCCGCGGGTGTCGAGCGCGATGCCGTGCGCCTGCATGAACTTCCCCGGATTGGTTGGCTGCGTGCTCTTGCCGCCGAATTTGCTGAGAAACTTCCCGGTCCGATCGAAGCGCAGCACGAACTGCGACCCGTAGCCGTCTGCGACGTAGATGTCGCCGTTCGGCCCGACGGCCGTCTCCGTGGGATTGTAGTTGTCCTTGATCGTATAGGCCCCGCACTTGGACGCGTGCGGCAGCTCGAGCGCGATCTCGCCGCCGAGGGTCGTCTTCACGACGCGGCCGGTCCCGGTGTCGGTGACGTAGAGAAATTCCTTCCCCCCCGCCTCGCGGTGCAGCGTGAGCCCGTGGGCGCCGCCGAATCCGAGCGTCCACGAGCCGAGCAAGGTGCCCTTCCGGTCGTAGATGAGGACGTTGTTCTGTTTGTGGTTGGTCAGCAGGAAGAGCCGGCCGTCGGCGGCCTGAACCATCTCGTGACAATCCTTCACCGGAAACTTGGCCGAATCCGCCTGGCTCCAGCGCAGGTCCGCGCGATAGCGGAACGCGCCGTGACCGATGACCGCACCGTGCAGCGCTGGCGCCGTCTTGCTCTGCGCCCGCACAAACGGCGCGGCCAAGGCGCCACCCACGAGCGCGAGCGAGCCGTTTTTCAAAAAAGTGCGACGAGTGGGGGAGAAGGGCGGGTTATTCATGAGTGATCGCTTCATCCAGGTTGAGCGCCAGGCTGGCCGCGAGCGTGTAGGCGGCGAGTTCGGAAACGGAAACACTGGCATCCGGCGCGGCCTGACCGAGGCGCGTGAACGTCGCCGCATCGGCGGGATGGGCCCGATAGTGCGTGAGGGCGCGGTTCAGTTCGCGGGTCAGAATGGACAGTTCGCGGTCGGTGGCATCGCGCGACAACACGTGGCGGATGAGGAGTCGGAGTCGCCGTTCGGGCGTGCCGTTGAGTTTGAGCATCGTGGTGGCGAGGGCGCGAGAGGCTTCGAGGTAGGTCTGGTCGTTGAGGAGCGTGAGGGCCTGCAACGGCGTGTTCGTGCGGCTGGTGCCGACTTCGCAGGTGCGGCGCTGGGCCGAGTCGAAAAGAAACGTGGGCGCAATTGCCCGCCGCCAGAATGCGTAGAGCGTGCGCCGGTATTGCGCTGCGCCCTCGCTCGGCTCGTAACGGAAACGGCCCATGAACATCTCCTCCCACACGCCCTCCGGCTGATAGGGTTTCAGCGGCGGACCACCGAGCGCGGGATTAAGCAACCCGGCCGCATGGAGCGCCGCGTCGCGCAGCATCCAACTCGGCAAACGAAAACGCGGACCGCGGGCGAGCAGGCGGTTTTGCGGATCGCGCGTGAGGAGGGCGGCGCTGACCGCCGAGTCCTGCCGATAGGTCGCACTCATCACGATTTGAGTAAGGAGGTGCTTCACGTCCCAGCCGCTCTCCATGAATTCCACTGCGAGCCAGTCCAGCAGCTCGGGATGCGATGGTCGCTCGCCCTGCAGACCAAAATCCTCGGGCGTGCGCACGAGGCCGGCGCCAAACAGCATCTGCCAGAGGTGATTTGCCAGCACGCGGGCAGTGAGCGGATTTTCGCGCGAGACGACCCAACGGGCGAGGCCGAGCCGCGTCTTCGTTTCACCTTCGGGCCAGGGCGCGATGGCGGCGGGTACTCCGGGCGACACGCGCTCGCCGTGCTTGTCCCAGATTCCGCGCTCCAAAACAAATGAGTCGCGAGGTTCGGCGCGTTCGGCCAGCACCATGACGTTCAGTTTGCCGGTCGCCTTCTTGACGTCCGTGAGCTGGCGTTTGGCGCGATCCAGCGCGTTCCTGGGCTCCCGGTACGGTGCGTGGTCCTCGAGAAACTGTTCGAAGAGCCTCGCGCGCAGTTCGGGCTCGATTGGCGGGGACTCGTCGATCGACGCCCGGGCCAGCACTTCCAAGGGTGCGGGCTTCATGCTACGGACGGCCTCGCCCGGCTGGTCGCTCGCGGAGAGCCGGAACCGGCCGATGTTGGCGTCGCCATCGGTGGAGCGATGCCGGAGTTCAAACACGAGTTCCTCGTCCGGCTCGAGAGTGAGCGGTTCGGCGAGGGCGAAGACGGCGGTGTGCGGTGTGATTTCCTTGGCGCCCCGCGTGGTCCAGCCGTTGCGCGGGTCGTCGTCGAGCACGCCCTTGATGTCGCCGTAGGCGCGGTCGCCCTTCTGCGGCGTCGAATAATCCGCCACGGCCGAATTCACGAGGATGTCCCGGATCTGCGAACTCCCGCGGCGTCGCACCTGGACCTTGATGTCGGTGAGAATGAACTCTCCCGACTTGCCACGGGAGAATTTTCCGTCGGTGTGCGCCGCGTCCGGCAACACTTCGAGCTTCAACCCAGTGAGCCGTCGGAGCGGGACCGTTGTGATGAAGCGGTAGTCGTCCTGATTGGGATTCGCTCCGTCGGCGTGGACGGAACCATCGGCGTCGGCGGCGAGGAGTGTGCCTTCGCTCGCCTCAAGCGCCGTCGCCCGCAGCAGATGCCACGCGGAAAATCCGCCGCGTACGTCACCGCGACGTGCCGCGAGCCAGGCGGCGAAGGCCGGCTCTGCGTCCACTCGGGCGCGCGCCTCGGCGGGGGCACGTTCGGCGACGACCTTTTCCGCGTCCGCCAGGGCGCGTGCCGTGTACGGCGACTGGTAGGCGAGGTACGGTTTCGCTTCCTTCCCGGCCTTGCCGTCCTCGTCGATGCTGTTGAAGAACGCGGTGAGGCTGTAGTAGTCGGCGTGCGATATCGGATCGAATTTATGCGCGTGGCATTGGGTGCACCCGAGCGTGAGACCCAGCCACGTGGTGCCGATGGTGTTCACGCGGTCGATGACATAGTCGACGCGTGATTCGTCGGGATCGCGGCCGCCTTCGCCGTTGGTCATGTGGTTGCGGTGAAAACACGTCGCGAGTTTTTGCTCCGGCGTGGCGTCCGGCAGCAGGTCGCCCGCGAATTGCTCGAGTGTGAACTGGTCGAAGCGTTGGTTGGCGTTGAACGCCGCCACCACCCAGTCGCGCCAGGGCCAGTTCGTGCGGTCCGAGTCCTGTTGGAATCCATCGGTGTCAGCATAACGCGCCGCATCCAACCACCACATCGCCATGCGCTCGCCAAAATGCGGTGACGCGAGCAGGCGCTGGACGAGTTTTCCGTAGGCGTCCGGGCTGGTGTCATGGACAAATGCGTCCACCTCCTCTGGCGTGGGCGGCAGCCCGGTCAGGTCGAACGACACCCGCCGAATCAACGTGTGCTTCGCCGCTTCTCGCGCGGGGAAGAGCCCCTCCTGGCTGAGTCGGGCGGCGACGAGGTGATCGATGGCGTTGCGGTCGGCCGGCGTTGCGATGCGCGTCGGTTTTTCCAACGACCAATGCCGGCCCCACGGTGCACCTTCGGCGATCCAGCGGCGGAGCACATCGGCCTGCGCGGCGGAGAGCCGCGGCTTGTGCGACTTCGGCGGTGGCATGACCTCTTCGTCATCCTGCGAGAGGATTCGCTTGATCATCTCGCTCGCCTCGGGTTGGCCCGGCACCACTGCGCGTACGGCGTCATCCGTCGCACCTTCGCGGGTATCGAGCCGCAGGTCGGCTTTCCGGTGGCTCTCGTCGCGCCCGTGGCAGGAGAAACAGTTTTCCGAGAGGAGGGGCAGGACCTCGCGGCTGAAATTCACCGGAGCAGCCGCCCGCGCCGCCGGCAGGGCGAGCGCAACGAAGGCGAACAACGGCGTGGGGAACCATTTCATGCGCGAGCAGAATACCTGACGGAGCGAAAAGACAACGTGCTTTGCGCGGGTCTTTATGACGACCCTCGGCGTCGGCGCGAGCGATTGGCTGGGCGGGAGCCGACCTGCCAGGGTTGGGGATTCATCTCAATTTTGCGACACTGGGGACGCGACGCCCTCGTCGCGTTTCTCCGGCGACGGGGGCGTCGCCGCTCCAGCGCGCTGACGATTGTCGTCAATGGGTGGAGCGAGTTGACCTCACGGCCAGCGTCTTGAGATCAAGCCGCTCCTCGTCGACTGAATATCTCCGTAGGCTTACGCGCCCGGATACACCCACGGTGCGCGGTACGGGCGGCTCAGGAGTTGATTCGCCTCGGGATCGCCGGTGATTTGCTCCGTCGCGGCGTCCCACGCGATGCTGCGGCCCACCCGCCACGAGACCATGCCCAATAACGGGAGCACGGTGGCGCGGTGGGCGAGTTCGATGCCCGCGATCGGCGCGCGACGCTGGTCGATCGCCTCCATGAAGTCCGCCCAGAGCAACGCGATGTTGTGTCCGTCGGGCTCCTGCAATTGAGCGTTTTCGTGCTGGATCTTCCCGCTCTTGGCCGCGGGATAAAAGGTCCAGCCGTCGCGCCACCCGATGTGCAGCACGCCCTTCGTCCCGTAGAAATACGCGCCGATCTTGTGCTTCTCGCTGTTGTTGTCGGCGAAGCGCCGGTGCTCCCACACGCACGTGAATTTCTCGAACTCGTACGTCGCCACCTGGTGGTCGGGACTGTCGCTCGTCTGCTCCTTGTCGTTCAGCACCGCCGCGCCCCGCACCGGCCGGCCGCCGGCGCAGAAGATGCGCCTGGGATAGCTTTCGCCGCTCCACCACAGCACCTGATCGAGCCAGTGCACGCCCCAGTCGCCGAGCTGGCCGTTGGCGTAATCCAGATAATTTCTCCAGCCGCCGGGGTGGATGCGCTTGTTGAACGGCCGCAGCGGCGCGGGACCGCACCAGAAATTCCAGTCCATCCCGTCGGGTGGCGTCTCGTTCGGCGACGGCTTTTCCACGTCGCCACCGCCATGGGCGAAGAGCCGCACCATTCCCACCTCGCCGACCGCGCCGGACTTGAGGAACTTCATCCCGCTGACGTGGTGCGGGCCGATGCGGCGGTGCAGGCCGATCTGCGCGACCCGTCCGCTGGCGCGCGCGGCTTTGAGCATCGCGCGGCTTTCGTTCACGGTGTGGCCGGTCGGTTTTTCCACGAACACGTGCGCCCCGGCTTCGAGCGCCGCGATCGTGTTGAGGGCGTGCCAGTGGTCCGGCGTGGCGATGATGGCGATGTCCGGCTTCTCCCGCGCCAGGAGCTCGCGGTAGTCTTTGTAGATTTTCGGCGTGTCGCCGCTGAGTCCGTTGACTTGATCGGCGGCGACCTCGAGGGCGGTGGCGTCGACGTCGGCCAGGGCCACCGCCTGACAGCGGCCGGATGCCATCGCTTCCTTGAGGATGTTCTTTCCCCACCAGCCGGAACCAATCAGGGCGGTGCGAAACTTTCGGGACGGCGCGGCCGCGCGGATATAGGGCGCCGCCGTGAGCGCGGCGCCGGCAATGACGGAGGTGCGAAGGAAGGATCGCCGGTCAAGCGGCATGTGGGGCGGGGTTATTTTTTGCGCACGTCGATGACGGCGACATCTCCACCCGTAGTGCGGCAATAGATCAGTCCGTTGGCAAGCACCGGCGCGGCCCAGCATTTGCCGTCGAGAATTTTGGCGGTGGCCGTCGGCTTGAACCCGTCTGGTGACGCTGGCGCGATCAGTAGCGTCCCGGTTCCGCTGATGGCGATCAACTTCCCGTCGGCCAGGCTCAGGGCTCCGGTGCGAAAATCCTTGTGTGCCCATTTCTCCGCTCCGGTCGCGAACTCCAGGCATTTCAGAGACGCAATCGAGGTGGTGTCGCCGTCCACGCCGTAGAGATGCCCCTCGTGGAGCACCGCCGCGTTCAGCTGCGTCCGCATCGCCCTGACTTTCCAAACCTCCTCGGGTTCACCGGCGGCGAGCTTGAAAAGCGCTGCGCCCTTGCCGTACCCCGTCGAGAGGAACATCCGGCCACCGCTCACGATCGGGTCGGCCGCGTTGACGCCGTACTCCGTCACCCAGCGCACCCGCCACGCCTCCTTGCCGTCGTCCGGATTGACCGCGAGGTACGATTGCGAGGAGCCCAACAGCACCAGTGTCCGGCCGTCGAGTTCCACGGGCAGCGGTGTCGAGTAGCCGGAGTTCTTGTCGGCGGATTTCCAGACGACCGCGCCGGTAGCCTTGTCGAGCGCCACGCCGGACTCACCGACGTTCAGGATCAGCCGGCCGCCGAGCACGAGCGGTGCGCCGGTGAAACCCCAATCGGGAACGCGAATCCCGGTTTGTTTTTGCACGTTCACGTTCCAGACGATCTTGCCGCTCGCCGCTTCGAAACAAAACGCATCGCCCCAGCGGCTCAGCACGTAGAGCCGGTCGCCGTCCAGGGTTGGCGTGCCAGTGGTGCCGCCCTCGAAAAACTTGTCGCCGAGCTCGGCGGCATAGCTGTGCTTCCAGATCGATTTTCCGGTTGTCGCTTCAAAGCAGAACACCGTGTCCTTGCCGTCGGCGTGGCCGAGCGTGAAAACGCGTCCGCCGCCGACGACAAACGACGACGGGCCGAGTCCGACCTTCGCCTTCCACGCGATCGTCGGGCCTGAGGCTGGCCACTGATCGAGCCAGCCTTTCTCCTCGGAGATGCCGTTGCGCTTCGGACCGCGCCATTGGGGCCAGTCGGCCGCGTGGGCCGGGACGAGAAATGCGGCGAGGGCGAGGCCGGCGGCGTGGCGAATGAAGGCCGGAAGAGTCGGGTGAGTGGGACGCATGGGACGGAGGTGGGCTGAACGCAGGATCACGTTAGGTCGGTTGTCTGTTCGTCTCGCCGGTTACTGACCAGCTTGAAAATTTCCCACCGCTTCGCTCGTGTGCAGGGCACGTTGATAGATCCGCAGTGAACTGACGGAGGTAGCGATCTTCACCTTGTCCGCACCGTTGGGCGCGCGCAGGTGCGGGCTGAAACGACCCCAGCCGAATTGCCGTTCATCGCCGCCGTCGCTCAACACTCCATCGACGATAAACGTGATGATCTTGGGCCCGCCATCGACCGTGACCACCAGGTGCTGCACCTTGCCGGGCTTCAGCATCGTGGCGTCGCATTCCCAGGCGGACTCGGTGCGGCCGTCGTTCAACGTGAGCCGAACCGCGTTCCCCTTGGTGGTGGCGAGCAGGACCCCGCGTCCGCTCGCGTCGCGGCTGTCGAGCAGCGCCTGGCCAGGTGCGGCGGAGGGCAACATGAACCACAGGTCGAGGCTGAAACCGGCCCGCGTATCCGCCGCGCCGTAGTCCGGACGCTTCGCATCGCGGACGTTGAAATCGGGGAGCTTTGGCATTTTCGCGGTGGCGGCAGGCGGGTGTCCCTTCGGGAGATCGAGCGCGAGGCCCGCGCGGGCGACGGTGCGATTCGCGGCCTGGTTGAACAGGCCGTCGGCCAGCGCGCGCGGAATCTCATGAACCCGGCCGACGTTCTTCTGCGTTTCCGTGATAAACAACTTTCCGCCCTGCTCGACGAGGTCGGGGTAACTCATGCGGATGTAGGGATCGTCGTCGTAGAGCAGGATTTCCGGCTGGGACCACTCGATCACACGGCCCTGCGGCGTGTCGCGCTCGGTGCCCGCCATCAGCCAGGCGGGATTGCGGTCGTTGTAAGGGTTGCCGGAGGCGCCGCTGGCGTCCGCGGCCATCTGCGCAATGAACGGACCCCCGTGATTGTGAAACCAATACAAGAATTTCCCGTTGGCGCACTTCCAGACGAAATTGGCGGCGCGCGGATGTTTCACGCGCGAACCGCCGAGGGTGTATGTCATGTAGGCTGCCGGCGTCCAGGTGTGACCGCCGTCGCGGCTGTAGGCGTTGGCGGGCCAGCCGTCGACCGTGCGGTAAACGCAATAGAGCGACCCGTCGCTGAGCGCGACAAGGCTCTGCTCCTCGGCGATCCGCCCGCCGCCGGCCGGTGCCCGCAGGCCGACGTCGCCGTCGGGGAGCGTCTCAAAGGTGATTTTCGCCGGGTCGCGCTCAGTGAGGATATTCTTGCTCTTGAGAAACGCGCCCTCGGATTGCGCGAAGAAACCCGCTCCCATGGCGCCGACCTTGTGCAGGACGAGAATGGCGGCGTCGCCGAGGATGAGCGGCCGGCCGACGTTCCAGAAGAAGCGGAGCTTGCCGCCGTAGACGTTGTTTCGGTCGGTGGCAAATTCGCGCACGGACACCTCGTGGCGCTGCCTTGACCAGGTGCGGCCGTGGTCATCGGTGTATTTGAAAACGTAATGCCCGAGCGAGTCCACGCGTTTGGTGGACCCCTTGGTCTCATACTTCACTTCCTTCACGCGGTCGGTGTTGTGATTGTAGAAGGCGTAGACGCGGCCGCCGGGGACCTTGAGCAGAATCGCGTAGCTGGCCTCGGGACCGTCGGCCGGTTCGATCGGCACGATGGCCTCCCAGGTGCGGCCCTGATTTGTGCTGCGCATCGAGACGACGTGCTGGCCGGACGAACCTTCATGGCCCGTGCCGGTCGTGATCGCGCAGAGCCACGCGCCGTCGTCGGTTTGCACAATGTACGGCTGATCGGCGTACCCTTCGCTGGGGATGTTCCAGCCATTCGAGATGTGCCGTGGATCGGGAACCGGCGCGGGCGCCGGCGCGCGTGGCTGGCGGCGGCCGAGGCCGGAGAGGTCGGCGGGGTCCGGATTGATGGCGGGGGCCTGGGCCGCATTGAGCGCAACTGAAAACAGAAGCGCCGGCGGGACGGTGCGGAGAAACAAGGGGTAAAGCTGCATGGCTCTTGAGTGGAATGGCACGGACGTGGACGAAAGTATCAGTCGAGGCGGCGAAGCCAGAGGCGGTTGAGACGGATCGCTTCACCCGCGGACGCGGCGGCAACCTCCGCTCGCAGTGTCGCGGGGCCGGGCGAAAGTGTCAGGACGCCGGCGACGGCGTGGGTGAACACATTCGATGTGCCCGTGGGGACTGGCGTAAACTCCACGTGGGCGTGGCCCACCCCAATCGTGAGCCGCCCTCCGGCGTTGGCGCCGGCACACCCGTAGTCGAGCGAGACTTCGTAGCGGCCGCCGCGCGCCACGGCGATTTTCCATTCCGCGGCTTCGCCGGGTTTGGACCAGCCCTCGATGGTATCCCAGTCGTAGGCCTCGAACACATATTTCACTCCATCCCCTTTCGTTTTCGCCCAGCTCGGCTGGAGTTCGACGGGATTCTCGTCGGCATGGCCCACCGGGATCGGCACCGGCTCGTAGTCGATGCCGCGCGTGACGTCGCCATACCAGCGCAGGAACTCGGTGCGCAGCGCCTTCACCCGTTCAGGCTGCGTGGGGGCGAGATTCTTTTTTTCGCCGGGATCGTTTTCGAGGTCGAACAACCCCCAGTTGGCCTCGGCGCCTTTTGCCCGCGTGCCGCCACCGGCGCCGACCAGCTTGAAACGCTGGTCGCTGATACCCCAGTTCGCGTCCGGCGTCGGCAGCATCCGATTCCAGGAGTGATAAACGTACGCGTGATGGCGATCGCCTGTGCCGGCCCGTAGGAGCGGCACGAGACTGCGGCCGTCGATCACGCGATCGTCCGGCACGGGAGCGCCGGCCAGTTCGCACAGGGTCGGCAGCAAATCCACGTGGGAAGCCTGACCCTTGACGACACCACCGACGGGAAACTGTCCGGGCCAGCGGACAAACAGCGGCGAGCGCACACCGCCTTCGTACACCTGTGCCTTGAAGCCGCGCAACTCGCCCGTCCAATGTTTGCTGACACCGCCGTTGTCGCTCATGAAAAACACCACGGTGTCGCGGGCCAGTCCGGTTGATTCGAGATGGGCCAGCAGCCGGCCGATGTTGTGGTCGACCCGCTCGACCATCGCGTAGATCCGCGCCTGCGGCAACGGCAGCCCCTTTTTCAGGTACTTCTCGATCATCGCGTCGCCCTCCGGCTGGTGCGCGTGCGAAGTGTCCATCTGGAAGGGAGAGTGCGGGGCGTTGTAGGCCAGGTAACAGAAGAACGGCGACTCCGGGGTGTGCCGCCTAGTCTCATCGATGAAATCAATCGCCGCGTCGGTGAAAAGCTCGGTGACATAGCCGCGGGTCCTGACGGGCCGGCCGTTGTGCACGAGCTGGTCGGCGTATTCATAACGTTCGATGTGCCCCTGGTAGTGCCCGAGAAACTCGTCGAAACCGCGCTGCTGTGGCTGATAGCCGTGGTAGCGTCCGAGGTGCCACTTGCCGAAAAGTCCGGTGCGGTAGCCGGCTTTCTTCAGCAGTTCCGCGACGGTCACCTCCTGCAGCGAGAGCGAGTCTCCGCCGAACCGCGTGTTGTAGATCCCGGTGCGAAAAGCGTAGCGCCCTGTCATCATGCCCGCGCGCGTCGGCGAACACACCGGAGCGGCATAATACCGGGCAAACCGCACGCCGCTCTGGGCGAGCGCGTCCAGGTGGGGCGTTTCAATATGCGGATTACCGGTGCTGCCGAGTTCCCAGTAACCCTGATCGTCGGTCATGATCACGAGCAGGTTCGGCGGGGTCTTTCCCGCCACGGCGTGCGTCCACAGCGCCGCCACGACAAAAGCAATGCGAAGCAGCGAGGCTGTGCGGCAGTTCATGGCGGACGTTGGACGGCGCGCTTGCATCGTCTCCTACGGTTGGGTTTTGGGGTTGCTCCAGTATCCAGGAAAGACCTTCAAGGGATCGGCCGACTTTGGGTCCGTGCCCTTCGGCGCGCTGTTCCATTGCCAGAAATCCTTGAACAGTTCCGCGGGGTCGGGCGGCTGCTTCTCCTGCCAGTACGCGCGGTCGTCCGCCACGATGCGCGCGCGCGACTGTTGCCATTCCGCCTCCACTTCGTGGAACCAGGCGTCGTGTTTTCGCGCAAGGGCGGCAACGATTTCGGGATGCGCGGCTGCGACGTCGCGTTGCTCGCCCGGGTCGGCCGCGAGATCGTAGAGACGCGCGGCCACCCGGGGCGCGGGCGGAGGAGCGGCGAGTTCAGTGTCGAGCGGCATCTCCCAATGTGGCTGCACCACGCCGCGCCGGAACGACGGATTGTCGCGGCCACCGTCTTTCGCCAACGAGGCCTTGTCCCCCGGCCAGTAGAGTTTCCAACGACCTTCGCGAACCGCCGCGTTCGTGTGCGAAACCGGGGCATAGCGGGTGCGTTGGAACTGCAGCAAACGATCGGTCAGGGCGGGGAGGGGTTCGCCGGCCAGCAGCGGCATGAGATTCAGTCCATCAAAGGGATTGGCGTTCGGGGGAGCGGATTTTCCGGTGAGGCTGTACAGAGTTGGCAGCCAGTCGCAGCCATGTACCGGAGTGGCCACAACTTTGCCGCCCGGGATGTGGCCAGGCCAGGCGACAATGCCGGGAACGCGGATGCCGCCTTCCAGCACCGACTCTTTCTCGCCGGAAAACGCGCCGTTGAAGCGCAACTGCGAGCCGAACTCCGGGTCGCGGCGCAGCACGGGGCCGTTGTCACTGGTGAAGACGATGATCGTGTTTTCCCACCGGCCCTCATCCTTCAGAAACTGGAAAACCCGGCCGAGCCCGGTGTCCATTGCCTCGATCATCGCATAGGTGCGGACGACCGCCTCGGTCGCGTCCCGGCCCAGTCGCGCGCGGTATTTGCCCATCAGCGCCTCGGGCGCCTGCAGGGGGCTGTGCGGCGCATGATGCGCCAGGAAGATGGCGAAACGCGTCGCCTGGTTCTGCCGGATGAACGCGATGGTCTCGTCGTTCAACGCGTCGGTGAGGTAGCGCCCATCGTGGGGAGCCGCCGCATCGTTGCGCAGGAGGTTCCATTTCCAGTAGTCCTGCGCTCCGTTGGGAAAGCCGTAGAACAGGTCGAATCCGCGCCGATGGGGCAGGAGCTGCCGGCGGTAGGCTCCGTTGTGCCATTTGCCAATCAGCGCGGTAGCGTACCCGGCGTGTCGGAAGTAGTCGCCAAAGGTCAGTTCGGACGGATCGATCCGGTCGAGCCCCCGGTTGCTCGGCACATCCACAGCGCCGGTGCGGTGATTATAACGGCCAGTGAGGTAGCCGGCTCGGGCAGGGGCGCACAGCGACGATGGCGAGTAGTGGTCGGTGAAGCGGATGCCCTGCCGCGCCAGTCCGTCGAGCGTCGGTGTGTCCACTTGGGGATTGCCGTAGCACCTCAGGTCGCCCCAGCCGAGATCGTCGGCGAGGATGAAGAGGATGTTCGGCCGCGGCGGGGGCGCGGCCGCCTGCCCGAGGGAAATGATGGCCCCCAGCACGAGAAGGGTCCGCGCCAGGCGGCGCAGCGTGGGACCGGAGAGTGTCCCTCTTGGGAGCGGGGCCGCACTCATGACCGTCGGGCACAGACGCATACCCAGAATTCCCGCGGCGGCCCGCGGAGGTTATTCCCGGGCGCCACCGCGTTCAGCACTTGCAGCTGGTTGAGGACATTCTTCACACGCACATCCACCGTGCAACGATCCCACGCGCAGCTCGGTCCAATGTCAAAGCGGGACGAGGCTGGGTGCTTGTTAGTGATTTCCGTGAACAGGCTGGCGTCGTGCGGACCGATGACCGACACGCCGACCGTGCGCGGGTGTCGATCCTCGGCCGGGTCTGGCGCCGTTTGCCGGAAAACAGAAAAAAGCTCGCCCGCGGTGCGGCTTCGTGAGTCGCTTGGAGGGTCCGCTTGCTTTGCGCCCCGTCCCCGCTTGTCACCGCCACCTATGCACCCCCATTGGTTTTCTCCGCGCTCCCGCCGTTTCTCCTGTCATCTCGGATTCGTCGCGACGGCCATCTCCGTCCTCCCGTTCATCCTGTGCGCGCAGCCGTCGGCGCCGGGAAACACGACCGTCCCGGCCACGATTCAACTGCGCCCGTTCGAAGTTGTCGCCGATCCCTCCGACACCTACCAGGCGCTGAACACCTCCTCGCTCACCGGCACCAATCGCTCCCTCGAGACGCTCCCGATCACGGCCGAGATTTTCAATGCCACGATGATGCAGGATCTCGGCACGTCCGATGTCGTTGATCTCCTCACCAACCGCATGACGGGCATCGGCGCCGGCGAGAATGGCGGTGGATCCTCCTCGGCCAACGGCGCCCTCGCGGGCGACCGGTTCAACATGCAGACGTTCAGCGTGCGCGGCCTGGCCGCCTTTCCGCGCCGCAATGGTTTCATGTACCTCGGCAATCTCGCCGAGGGTTTCGCCTATGAGCGCCTTGAGGTCATCCGCGGCCCCCAGTCGCTCCTCTACGGCAACAATCCCGCGGGCGGCGTGATCAACGTCTCGACCAAGAAGGCCAGCTTCGGCGGTGACTTTGCCAGCGCCGAGTTCAAGACCGATACGTACGGTTCCCTCCGCTACCAGCTCGACGCCAATTATTCGGGCAAGCTCCTCAACCGCCGCGCCGCCCTGCGCCTCGCCGCGTTGAAGTCGGACCAGAATTTCTGGCGCGAGGTGATTGGCCGCAAGACCACCGGCGTTTTTGTCGAGGCGGCGGTGGAAATTCTCCCGGCGTCCGACACCGTGCTGCGCCTAGAAATCGAGGATCGTTTCGACACGTCGATTCAGGCGACGCGGCGCGTGCTGGTTTCGGGCGCTCCCACACTCGTCGCGAACAACTCGACCCTCGCCGTGCTGCTCGCGCGTCACGATCCTGCGCTCAAACAAATCGCCGGCGGCGTCATTGACTGGGAGAACGTCGACGTCCTGAGCGGCAACGCCTTCGCTCGCCGGCGCTGGGAACAATTTCAGAACCTCACGCTTTCCTCGCAGCTCGCCCCCTGGCTGCAGGGGCAACTCGTCGGCACAGTCCGCTCCGCCTTCAACGATAATACCACGGCGCAGGGCATCGCCGCGCTGCAGGCGCCCCTGGCCGGCGGCAATCCGCTCAACGCCTGGGCTGTCTCCTACCGCCCCGGCGGTTCCGAGGTGCGCGCGACCGAGTGGGGCCTGCGCGGGACGTTGAACGCCGACTTCCGCCTCACGCGTCACACCCGGAATCAGCTCATTCTGGGCGTGGAGCGCGTCGACTACCCGCACTACCGGCAGAACATGAGCTACAACTATTATGAGGTCGACGCCAGTGGCGCGTTCCTCGTCAACCGCACGCAGCTCAACACCGCGAATGGCGGACGCACGCTCATGCCGAATCAGTGGATCGACGTCGCCCGCAACCTCGGCGGTTTTGTCGACCCGCGCCGCCCGCGCAGCTACACAATCAGCGGTCGCACCTACGTCTGGGACTACCAGAAGTATCCCAATCCCGCCTTCGCCACGCCCGACAATCCCCTCGGCTTCAACGGCGGTTCCTCTGGCGCCAACCAGGACGCCGGCCAGAGCGCGAGCGCGTTTGCCGCGCTGTTCACCCGCTGGTTTGACGGCAAGCTCGACACCCTCGCCGGCATCCGCCGCGACAATTTGAAGCAGCAGCTCTACAACACCGGCGTCAACCCCAAGGGCTCCGGCACGACTGGCAACGTCGGCGTCGTCTGGAAGATCACCAACCCCGTTTCCCTCTACGTCGGCGCCTCCTCGAATTTCACGCCCGGCGGCATCAACGCCCAGTCCCGCTACGACGGCGGCCCGCTGCCCAACGGCCGCGGCGAGAGCCTCGAGGGCGGCCTCAAGATCAACGCGCTCGACGGCCGGCTCTCCGGCTCCGTCACCGCCTACGAGACGAAGAGCAAGAACCAGTTTTTCACCCTGGACGGCGCCACCCAGCAGGCGATCGGGCCGACCGGCATCAACGGCAGCTACTGGTCCACCATCCGCAGTCCGTCCTATGAATACAATTCGCAGACCCGCGGGCTCGAGGTGACGCTCTCCGCGCGGCCGCTGCCGGCGTGGCGTCTGATGTTCGGCTACGCGCTGAGCCAGGGGCGCGAGGGCGGCGCGGTGACGCTGCCGTTTTTCTACAACGACGAATTCCGCACCAACGCCGCGGGCGAGGTCCTCCTCGGTGATGGCACGCCGTTGCGCGTCCCGGTGAGCACCGCGGTCCGGGTGGCCACCGACGGCAGGACCTACGCCGCGAATGTCCCGACGGAAATTCTCACGGTGAACATCCTCCGCAACGGCGACGCCGGCGGCAACTATCGTGCCCAGCTCGCCCGCGACAGCGGCGGCATCCTGAACTCCGCCGCACTCGGTCTGACGATTCCCGGCGTTGGCACGGGCCGGCTCGGCCTGCCGATCAGCCAGCATCAGCTGGGCTTCGTGCCGCCGACGCCGACCTTCCTCGCCCGCCGCGGCGGCGAACGCACCGTCGGCTTTCCCCGTCACTCGTTTAGCCTCACGAGCATGTACGACTTCAAGGAGGGTTGGCTGAAAGGCTTCAGCGTCGGCGTGAACGGGCGGGCGGATTTCGACAACATCCGCTATTACTACAACGACGCCGCGGCGGGAAATGTCCGGCGGACGCTCAAGGCCGCGGATGCCGCGTTGTTAAACCTCATCGTGCGCTATCAGTTCAAGTTCGGCCGCCGGCTGCAGTTCACGACCCAAGTGAATCTCAACAACGTCTTCGACACGCAGAAGCTTGAAATCTATCCCAACGTCGCCACGGGACTCGCCGATAACGCCGGTTTCAGGAATGATCCGCTCGGCTGGGTGTGGACGAACACGGTGCGATTCTGACGTGAATCTCGCAACGCCGCCCTCCGACTTATGGCGCGTTTTCGACGCCCTCTTAAAACGTTCCCTTCAGCCCCATCGTCCAGAGTGATGCGTTGTCCTGGCGGGAGCGGAACTGGGCGTGCGCGGGCGTGCTGGGGCCGGCGACTTCCGCGTCCTGCGGGGCGGTGCCGAGGTTGCGGAGGTTCGCGAACAGGCCGAGCTGCTTCCAAAAATAATATTCGGCCGTGAGATCGATATAAAGCGCCTTGGAGCCCCAATTGTAGGTGTTCGGCTCGATGCTGCGGCCGGCGGCGACGAGACCCCGACGCTGGCGGCCGCGATAGTTCCAATTCATGCGCACGTTATATTTCGGCCGGGTGAGGCTCACGCCCCAGCTCGCGGTGCGCGGCACATAACCCGCAAAGTTTTCGGCCCCTGCACCCGTCGCGCGGAGCGCGCTGCCGTTGGCGAATACCTGCACGCCGCGCGCCCAGGGGGGCAGAAACGTGAGCGCCTGCTTGTAGTCGAATTCCAGGCCGGTCATGCGCACCCCGCTCGACAAATTGTGTTTCGTCACGACGTCATACGGATCGTAGGTGGTCGCGTCCAAGCCGTAGAGCGCAAGAAATTCGGGGGTGGCGTTGAACACCGTGTTGCCGAAGAAATTCTCAAAATCGCGACGGAAGGCCCCCAGCGAAACCTGGCCGACCCGTTCGAAATAATACTCGAGCCGCACCTTGGTGGACTTCGCGCTCCAGGCTTTGAGGCCGACATTGTTGACGGTGATCCGGTTGTTCGGCCCCGGCGGATTCTCGGTGTCCGGCAGGGTGAGGCCGCTCGAGTATTCCGCGAAATCGGGCCGGCCGACCGAGTAGTAGTAGCCCGCCCGGGCGATCAGGTTTTCCCGGAGATTGTAGCTCGCGTTCAGGCTGGGGAAAAAGCGGAGGTATTCCTTCTGCGCATGAAGGCCGCGGTCGATCCGGGTGAGCAACGCGATCCCGGTGGCGTCGGTCGTGATTGGGGCGCCGGTGCGCGTGCCGGGGAGAAAGATGACGTTACCAGCGGCGTCGCGCCGGAAGTTGCGGGTCGGGTCGGTGAGCGGGCCCTCGCCCTTCACGTTGGTCTGCTCGGCGCGGAGCCCGCCGACGAGCTTGAGCCGCCGTTGGAAAAACGCGGCATCGGTGCGGAAGTAGGCGGCCGAGACCACTTCCTCGATGTGCTTCGAGAGGTTGACGGTGTTGGTGTGGGCCGTGGCCTGGTTGACGGTGAAATACTCCGGATGCTGCTGATAGAGTTCCCAGTAGCGTTCGTTGCTCACCCACTGGACACCGGGGAAACCGAACGGAGAACCGCGGCCGGCCGTATAGCTGTCGAAGACGGCGCGGGCACCGTCGTCGCTGCCGAGCGGATCGGTGGGCGTGACGGTGGCGCGGCGATCGGCCCCGATGAAGTTATACGTGGTGTTGTCGCCGCGGATGTCGCGCAGATTTTGCCGTACGTCGAGGCCGCCTTTGACGGCGAAGGGAAGGTGAAAAAGGCTGAAGTCGCGGCGGGCGTTGGCATAGGCGTTGCGCCGCACGTCGTAGGCGTGGCTTGGGACGGAGGTCGCCGCCGTGAGCACGTAGCTGTCGATATTGAACGGATCGACCGGCTGGCCGGTGCGCGGTTCGGTGACAGTGATGGTTTCGGGCCGCAGGTAGGAGATATTGTCATACACCACCGTGACGTTGTTCCGCCGCGCCGTGGAATTTTGAAAAATCCCCTTGCCGATGTCGACGTAGTGGTTGCTCGCGGAGGAGTGGCCCGTACCGGCCTCCATCTTCCAGATCGCGCCGTCGTGTCGCCACGTCAGGGTCGGCATGTAACTCGTGCCGGTTTTTTTGCGCGTCTGGCTGACGAGTTGGAGTGCGCCTCCGGTGGCTGTGCTGCGCGTGTGGGTGGTCGAGAACTGGCCGGGAGCGGTGTTGGTGACGAAAAAAGTGAGCGTGCGATTGTTGAAAGGAGCCTCGAGGTACGCGTATTGAAACGAAAGCGTGAGGCGATCGCGCGCGGTCAGCTTGTAGTCCAGTGTCGTGCCGATCGAGGATCGCGTGGTGAACTTCATGCCGTCGAGCACCGCGTAGTCGGTGAGGTAGGGCCGGCCGAACGGGGTGTCGGGAAAAGCAGCGCCGTTGGTGGCGGACGTTGTGCCGCGCCAGACGGTTTGCATCAGGTCGTTGGGCGCATATTGCTTGGAGGTGTTGCCGGAAAGCGTGAAGCCGAAGCGCCGGTTGACGGGGACGATCCAGGAGAAATCGAATCCTGGTTGAGTTTTGCGAGTGGGCTCGCGGAAAAGGCCCGGAGACTTTCCGAGGGTGCGCTCGTTGTCGCGAAACATGACGAACGTGCTTACGTTGAGGACCGGCCGCACGCGTTCGAAGGCGCCGCGCGGGACCATGTTGACGGAGCCGGCGAGCGCCGAGCCGGGCGATTCAGGCGTGGGCGAATAGGAGACTTCGATCCGCGAGATGTTGTTGATCGAGACGAGTTCGAGCTCGATGGTGCGCACCGTGCCGCCGGAAGCGCCACTCGCGAGGTCGAAGCCGCCCACGGTGATGGGCACGTTGTTGCCCGGCACTCCGTTCATCGAGATGCTGCGGGCATCGCCCCCGGCATAATCGATGGTCATGCCGGGAAGATGTTTCAAAAACTGTCCCACGTTGCCTTCCGCCGTGGCGCCAAATTCGTCCGTGGAAACGACGTTGAGAATGTTGGACGCATAGCGCTGCTCGTTGATGGCGAGCGCGGCGCCTTCCATCTCGCGCGAAGTGGAGACGACAAAGTGCTCCAGTTTGATCGGACCGCCACCGATGTCGGCTCGAGCGGCGCCCGCGGTGAGCGCGATGTCGTGCGTGGAAGTCCGGCCCGTGGTGACCACGACGGATGCCGTGTGGGGCGTAAGCCCGGTGAAAGAGGCCCGAATCCGGGCCGTGCCTGTCGGAACCGAAGTGAAACGGTAGTAGCCGTCGGCGTCGGTGAGAGTTTCTAGTTGGGTGCCCTCAATCGTGAGGCGGGCTTTTTCGAGGTAGTCGCCTGTCGCTGGATTCGAGACTCGGCCTTCGATCGCGCCCGGGGCGGTGGCCTGGGCCTGGGCGGAAGCGACGAGGAAAGTGGTGGGTGGGGGAAAAATCCCCGCGCCGATTACGAGCGCGGCGGCGACGGCGATCCGGGCGCGGGAACAGATTGGGCAGCGGGGCATGGGTGGGGCAGGCGATACCTGATGCAACGGGCCAAGATATTTCCAGAAAATTGTCCAACGACCTCCGTCCGGTCGAATTTCCGGCGTGGCGGACGTCCTAATAAGGTCTGAGGCGCGCCATTCAAAGGAGTTGAGCGGTGGGGGCCTCAAAAAGGCCATGCTGGGGTTGTCGAGATGCAGGGTGGGGTGCCGTCCTTGATTCCGCAGCGAAAGTCGTCCCTCGCGCCCAATGTCAAAAGCCCGCAACGCGCTCATTTGCGTTCTCTATTCACGCCGCGCCGAGGTGCCCGGCGCGCGATGTTCCCTTACCGCCACGACCGTTTCGTGCTCAGGGATGTCGTATTCGTTGGCCTTCAGTTACGCGACCAGCAGGTCGGTTGTCGCGGAGTCCGCAGCGGCGCCGAAAGTGGAATGGCGCGGGAAAAATCTCGGCGACGCCGGTCGTCCCGCCCTACCTTGTCCCGATGCACCGCTTTGTCCTCGCCCTTTTGCTCGTCGCCGCCTGCTCGCTGCTTCATGCGGCAGCACCACTGGGGTCGCACCCCAATCTCATCTTCATCCTCAGCGACGACATCGCGCAGGGTGATGTTGGCGTCTATGGCCAGAAGCTCATCCAGACTCCGCGGCTCGATCGCATGGCGCGCGAAGGCACGCGCTACACCCAGGCCTTTTGCGGCACGAGTGTCTGCGCGCCCTCGCGCACGTCGCTGATGACCGGATTGCACAGCGGCCATGCGCCGGTGCGCGGCAATTGGGAGATCCAACCGGAGGGCCAGCTGCCGTTGCCCGCGAGCACCGCCACCGTCGCGCAAATGCTCAAGGGCGCCGGCTACGCGACCGCCGTGGCGGGGAAATGGGGCATGGGCATGTTCGACACGACGGGCAGCCCACTCAAGAAGGGCTTCGATCACCAAATCGGATACAATTGCCAGCGCCACGCGCACTCGTATTTCCCGACGTTCCTCTATCGGGATGGCGTACGTTTCGAGCTGCCGGGCAACACCGGAAAAGGCGTGGGGCCGATCTATGCGCAGAACGTGATCCAGGATGACGTGCTCAAATGGGTCCGCGCCCAGAAGGACAAACCGTTCTTCCTCTTCTACGCGATCACGCTGCCCCACGGAAACCACGAGATCGACGATCTCGGCATCTACGCCTCGAAACCGTGGACCGCGCAGCAGAAGGCCTACGCGGCGCAGATTACGCGTCTCGATCGCGATGTTGGCCAGCTCCTTGATTTGCTCGCGGAACTGAAACTCGACGAGAAAACGCTCGTGATGCTGGCGGGCGACAACGGGTCGTCGTTTGCGCCCGACTCCGAGATCGGAAAACTTTTCAATCAGGCGGGCAACGGCCTGCGTGGGTATAAGCGCGAGCTGTACGAGGGGGCTCTACGGCAGGCGGCGTTTGCCCGCTGGCCTGGCGTCGTTCCGGCCGGGCGCGTGGCTGACGGTCCGTGGGCGTTCTGGGATTTCCTGCCGACCGCGGTGGAACTCGCCGGTGCGTCCTATCCCGCCGGCTACAAGACCGACGGCTTGTCGCTTGTTTCCTATCTCCGCGGCGGGGCGGCACCGGAGCGCGAGTCGTTCTACTGGGAGCTGCACGAAAACAAACCGCTCCAGGCGGTGCGCTTCGGCTCCTGGAAAGCCGTGAAGAACGGCCCCGACCGTGCGATTGAACTCTACGATCTCGCGACCGACATTGCTGAGGCGAAGAACGTGGCCGCCGCCCACCCGGAGGTGGTCGCGCGCGCCGCCGCGCTCATGCAGGCGTCGCACACGCCCGACCCGAACTGGCCGCTCACCGGCCGCGCCGCTCGCCGGCAGGCCGATTCCCCGACGAAAAAGGGCAAGGGGGAGTGACGGGCGGAACCACGTTCCCTCCACCCGCGCGTTGCCCCAATTCGCTTTCAAGCGCGGGGTGAACGACTCCGTGCGATTGGTCCAGTGACAGAACCCTGGGGACACGACGCCCACGTCGCGTGGGTCGGCGCCGCGGAAATTGCGGTCAGTCGCGGACGAGCGACTCGCGGTATAACGCCGTTGGTTGGCATCGACAGCGAAATGATTTCCGTCGCCCGTCCCGGCCGGCCCGCCACCGCGCACGTCGCCTCGACAAAACACTGATTTCAGCCATCGTCCGACCATGCATCTCGCCGATTTTCCCCAGCTCGAGTCTGCGACCCCGCAGCAGAAACTCGAACTCATAGACGAGCTTTGGGCCACCATCCCGCCCGACGCCGTCGCGACGCCCGCGTCGCACGTGACTGAGTTGAATCGACGGTTGAGCGTCTTCCAAGACGATCCGAAGAAATCGATGTCACCCGAAGAGGGGCGGGACCGGATTCGCGAACGCACAGGGCTCTGATGAAGCCGTTGCGTATTCTGGACGACGTTGCTGAGCGCGACCTTCCGGACATCGTGACGTTTCACCTACTGCAGTCGCGCGCCAAGGCAAAGGCCATCTTGGAGTAGTATGATCGGTTCGTCGATTTACTGCGACAGTCTCCGGCGATGTTTCGCGAAAGGCCGCACGGCTGGCGCGTGGCAGTGTTTCGCTCGGGCAGCTACTCTCTCTACTACCGCGAACTCGAGAAGTGCTGGCTGATCGCCGGAGTCTTTCCTGCGCGACGTGATCCAGACTGGGTCCAGGCGCAGCTTTTGATTCGCGAGGTGCGGGATAAGCCGCGTTGATGCCGCGGGCCGACAGGGTTGGCCTGCTACTTAATAGCGAATCGACCAACGGTCATTCGCGCCGAGAGGGGCGTACCTCACCCAAACGGTTATCCGGAAACAGACCCATCTCTTTGGCCCAACTAACACCCGTCGTTGGGCTGGCGTATGACCGCCCTCCAAACGATTCGCACCGCGCCTATGGGCGCCACGCAGAGGCCCGAAAACACGCTCGTCAGGTTTGAGCCTTTTTGCGGCCAAAGGGATTGAGCCTGGATTCCCCCCAACCAAGGCAATTGGCCGCAAAGAGGCTCAAAGGGGCTGAGCATGCCGCCGGAGAACTCCCGAGCGCTTGTCAGCGCTCCGGACGCTTGGGTTGCCGACGGGAGGCGGGTCGACGGGCTCGGCCTTTTTCTTAATAACAAATCGACCGACGGTCATCCGCACCGGGAGTGGCGAACCGACCGCAAGTTTTCCGACCGATCGCCGGAAACGGGTGACCGAATTCTTTCCGAGGCCAATTGCCGTCTCGGCCATACCGCGTCGAACTTCTCCCGAAATGTAATTCGGTAAAAGGCCCAGCTCTTCGGCCCAGCCGCCACCCGTCAGTTGGGCTGGCGTCTGACCGCCCGCCAAACGATTCGCACCGCGCCTATGGGCGCCACGCCGAGGCCCGAAAGCACGCTCGCCAAGTTTGAGCCTTTTTGCGGCCAAAGGGATTGAGCCTGGAATCCCCCCAACCAAGACAATTGGCCGCAAAGAGGCTCGAAGGGGCTGAGCATGCCGCCGGAGAACTCCCGAGCGCTTATAAGCGCTCCGGACGCTCGGTTTTCTGGCGGGGGCAGGTCGACGAACTCGGCCTGTTTCTTGATAACGAATCTACCAACGGTCGTGGTCATGGTCCATGAATTGTTGGTCCGCCTCAACAGCGCTCACCACGCCACTCCCACCGCTATCAGTTAGAGACGCTGCGGGAATATCGATGCCTTTGTGCCGAAATGGCGCTTCGTCGCGATAACAATGGGTTAACCGGAGGATAACCGGAGGATAACCGGAGGACTGTTTGGGGTCTGAAATCGCGGTTTGGGTCGGAATGGCACGGAGGGCACCACCACGGGGGCCGCCCGCTGATCGTTCGTCCGGCGTGGGGAGCGATCGGCCGTCTCGACACCTTTGGCGGTTGTCTGGCCGGAAAACGAACCTGCAATAAAGGCTCGGCACGCGTGTGGCCGTGCCCGACTGTTTTTTCGTGAAAACCTCCGGCTTGTTCTTCGTTTCCCTCGTCCTCGCCGTCGCGGCGCGCGCGGCGGACCTGCCCAACATCGTCTTCATCCTCTCGGACGACGTGGGCTATGGTGACGTCGGCTGTTACGGCGCCAACCAGGTGAAGACTCCGCATATCGATCGACTCGCGCGCGAGGGCACACGCTTCACCGACGCGCACTCGACCGGCTCAGTGTGCACGCCGACACGGTTCGCGTTCATCGGCGGCCGGTATGCGTGGCGACAGGCGGGCACCGGCATCGCTCCGGGCAATGCGACCCTCCTCATTTCACCCGAGACACCCACCGTGGCGTCCGTGCTGAAGCAGGCGGGCTATCAGACGGGCATCGTCGGGAAATGGCATCTCGGACTCGGCACCACCACCCCGGACTTCAACACCGACCTCAAGCCGGGTCCGATCGAACTCGGATTCGGCTATTCCTTCATCATTCCCGCGACGGGCGATCGGGTGCCGTGCGTGTTTGTGGAAAACCATCGCGTCGTGGGCCTCGACCCCGCCGATCCGATCACGGTGAGCTACGGCAAGCCCCTCGGCAACGAGCCCACCGGCCTGACTCATCCGGAGAAACTCATCATCAAGGCCGACCGCAATCATTCGCAGGCAATCGTCAACGGCGTCTCGCGCATCGGCTACATGACGGGCGGCAAGGCGGCGTTGTGGAAGGATGAGGACATCGCGGATACGCTCGCGCGAAAATCGGTCGCGTTTCTCGAGCGGCAGAAGTCCGGCCAGCCCTTCTTCCTCTATCTCGCAACGCACGACATCCACGAGCCGATGGTGCCCCATCCGCGTTTCCGCGGCACGAGCGGCTGCGGCTGGCGGGGCGATGTGATTCACCAGCTCGACTGGACGGTGGGGGAGGTGCTCAAGACGCTTGATCGGCTGGGCTTCGCCAAGAACACGCTCGTGATTTTCACCTCCGACAACGGCGGCGCGATCAAGAACACCTACGACGACGGCACGAATCACCTGCACGCGCTCCAGCCGCCCAATGGCATTCTGCGGGGAAACAAGGGCCAGCTCTACGAGGGCGGACACCGCGTGCCGTTCATCGCGCGGTGGCCGGGCAAGATTCCGGCGGGCGCCGAGTCGGCTGCGTTGATGGGCCACGTCGACATGATGCGTACGTTCGCCGCGCTCACCGCGCAGAAAATTCCCGCCGGAGCCGCGCCGGACTCGGTCGACGTGTCGGCCGCGCTGCTCGGCCGCAAGGGGGCGAAGGGCCGCGAGTCGCTTGTGCTGCAAAACAACGGCCAGTCGCCGCTCGCGCTGCGCGTGGGGGCGTGGAAGCTCCTGCAAAAGCCCAACGGCGCGAGCGAACTCTACAACCTCGCGACCGATTTGACCGAGAAGCAGGATGTCGCGGCCAAGGAGCCGGAGCGCGTGAAAGCGATGACGGCGCAACTGGCCGCCGAACGCGCCAAGTCGGGCCAGTAGCCGGCGGGGGTGAATCGGATCGTGCACGACCGTGGCGGACAGGAAACCTAAGAGGGCGTCGAAAAAGGTAGGGACGGCTCTCCGAGCCGTCCGCAAGATCGGTGGGAATTTCGGTACGAAAACCGGACAAAACACGGAGGTGCGTCCCTGCCTGCCGACTGTCTTTTCGATGCGCTCCAAGTCGTAACAATGCAGTCGAGAGCTCAGAATTCAGAGCGAATCCGGATCGAAGCAGTTGAGAGTTGAGGGACGAGAGTTGAGAGTTCTATCTACAGAGCGGAATAATACGTTATCACGCTGGAAAATGTCATGCCCCTCCTGGTTTTGCTCTCAGCTCTCGACGCTCAACTCTCAACCGAACTCCTCCGTCGAAGCCCATGAACCTTTGGTGCCGAGATTATTGGCGATTATTCGTGGGCCTTTTCGTCTGCGGAACCGCGGCGCTGGAGGCGCAGACCCTCGTCACCAACGGGAGCTTTGAAATCGGCGTGGGCCAGCCTGCGCCGGCAAATTTTATTTCCTACGGGGTCGGAAGCACCGCGCTGACCGGCTGGACCATTGTCAGCGATGAACTCGCGCTGCTGAACGGCGATTTTCAGTTTTCCGGCAACATCGGCACCGTCCCGAGCCACGGCAGTTTCTATCTCGATCTGGCCGGCATCACGGACGCCGCGCCCCACGGCGGCGTGCAGCAGGGCATAACCACCGTCCCGGGCACGGCTTACCGGCTGAGTTTCGATCTGGGTACCGGCTCCGGGGCGTCGGCTGGGCCGGTGTCGTTGTTGGCGAGCGCCGGGGCGACGTCGGCCTCCTTCATCAATTCCAACACCATTGCGAATTGGACGACCTTCAACCTGGATTTCGTCGCAGCGTCGACCACCACGCTGATCACGCTGCAGGGCATTTCGGCGCCTGCCGGCAATTGGTACATCGGCCTCGACAACGTCTCCGTCGTCACCGTGCCAGAACCGTCGGTCGCCGGGCTGTTAGGCGCCGGGCTGGGGGTGCTCGGCCTTTTGGCGTACCGCCGCCGCTTGTGCCGCTAGAATCTCGGTGAAGTCGAGGTCTGGGTAAAGCTTCACGGCGCAATCCGGACAGATTCCGTGCGTGAAGTTCACGGGCGTGTGTTTGACCACGTAAGCTTCCACGGATGACCAGAGATTGTCCTCATCCCGGATTGATTTGCAGTTGGCGCAGATGGGCAGGAGCCCTTCCAGAGTGCGCATGTTGTCCAGTGCGACGGCCAGGGTTCGGCTGACCCGCCGAAACTCAAGTGATTGGGAAACCAGCCGGCCGAGCGCCAGGAGTGCTTTCTGCTGATCCGGTGGAAATTCCCTTGGGGTGCGATCAATCACGCAGATGGTTCCGAGCGGAAACCCCTGCGGCGTCATCAGGGGCGCGCCGGCGTAAAAACGGATATGGGGGCTCCCTGTCACCAGCGGGTTGTCGGCGAAGCGCTCGTCGAGCCTCGCATCAGGCACGACCAGGAGTTGCATCGGATCCAGCAGGGCATGGGCGCAGAACGCGTGTTCCCGCGGGGTCTGCGCGCCTTCGAGGCCGACGCGCGACTTGAACCATTGCCGGCTGTCATCCACGAGCGTGACCAACGCGATCGGGCAATTGCAGATCTGCGCCGCCAGGGTGGTGAGATCGTCGAAGACCTGCTCCGGTTCGCTGTCCATCACGTGGTAGGCCGCGAGCGCGTTCAAACGCTCGCTCTCATTGTTTGGCTGTGGGGCCTTCATTTCACGGTTTGGATTCAGGTGGGAAAGTCAGGTTGCGCGTGAACGCAGCCCAAGACGAGTCTCAAGCGTTTCCGAAACCCCGGGGCTCATCCCGCGTTTTGGACAGGCGAAACATGCATCGACCACCATCGTGGAACTTCTGGCGTCGCGACACCCACTCGTCGCGGTTTCGAACCACGCGACGAGGGCGTCGCGTCCCCAGAGGCAAGAAATTCAGATGCGCCCAGTGCCGGGGCAGTCCGGGCTCGCCATGCGGCGCTCGGCGCGATTTGTATTTATTCTCCCTCCCTGAAAAAATGCCGCCCTACCTCTCTTTTTTCCGGTCTGCCGCGCTGGCCCTGATCGCCGGTACCGTCGGCTTCGCAGCCCCTTCGTCGAAGGTCATGCTCCTCACCGGCCAGTCCAGCAAGTATCACGACTGGACCAAGAGCGCGCCGCTCGTGAAGACCTACCTGGAGCAGACCGGGCTCTTCACCGTCGATGTCGTGACCACGCCGGCCCAGGGGCAGGACATGTCCGGCTTCACGCCGAAATTTTCCGGCTACGCCGCGGTGGTCATGGTCTACGAAGGCGCCGAATGGCCCGCGGCGACCAAGGCCGCCTTCGTCGACTATATGAAGAACGGCGGCGGGCTCGTCTCCGTTCACGACACGGACAACGCGTTTCCGTTCTGGAAGGAGTGGAACGAGATGATCGGCGTCGGTGGCTGGGGCTTCAAGCCCGATGGCAACATCGGCGCGCGCAACGAATCCTGGGGGCCGAAAATCCGCTGGCGCGACGGCAAGATGGTGCTCGATGCCGAGACACCGGGCAACGCGACCCACCCGGCGCGGCACGATTTCCCTGTCGTTACCCGGACGCCGGACCATCCGATCATGAAGGGGCTGCCCGCCACCTGGCTGCATGCGAGCGACGAGATTTACAGCCAGCTGCGCGGCCCGGCGAAGAACGTCACTGTCCTCGCCACCGCGCTGCCCGACAAGGCGAAGTTTCCCACCGCCACGGGGGAGAACGAGCCGATGCTGATGGCGATTTCCTACGGCAAGGGCCGCGTCTTCCACACGACGCTTGGCCATGTGAACTCGAAGGAGACTCCGCCCTATCCCTCGCTCGCGTGCGCCGGCTTCATCGTCACGCTCCAACGCGGCACGGAGTGGGCCGCCACGGGCAAGGTCACGCAGAGGGTGCCGGCGGATTTTCCGACCGCCGAAAAGACGTCGATCCGCCAGCGATAAGTCGGGGAGAGCGGGCGGCTCGCCCGCGCTTCCGCCTAGACGCGACCCTGCAGAAGGAATCCACGAATGGACACGAATAGACACGGATACAGAGGGGAGAACCGGTCCGGGCTGGAAATCCGGAACGCCACCGAACGGTGAGCATGTAGGATCCGCGCGTGTGGGCTCGGCTTGCTCTGAACATCCGTGTTCATTCGTGTCCATTCGTGGTTCAAATGAATTGATCCGGCTTAGACGATTTCCCGGATCACCTTGCCCTCGACGAAGGTGAGGCGCTCGTTGCGTCCGAGATGCGGATACGTCAATTGGTGTTGATCGAGTCCGAGCTGGTTCAGGATCGTCGTGTGGATGTCGCGGAGGTGATACGGCTTCTCGACCGCCTGCAGGCCGATGGCGTCGGTCGCACCGACGGCCTGGCCGCCCTTGATGCCGCCGCCGGCGAGCCACATGCTGAATCCGAGGTTGTGATGGTCTCGGCCCTTGCCCGCCTGTGCCTCGGGAGAACGGCCGAACTCTCCGCCCCAGAGCACGAGGGTGGAGTCGAGGAGGCCGCGGCGCTTGAGATCGGTGAGGAGCGCCGCCATCGGCTGGTCGGTCTGCACCGCCATGCGCAGGTGGTTTTCCTCGATGTCGTCGTGGGCGTCCCACGTCAGCCGGCCGGAGCCGCCGCCGGAGACGACGCACACGAAGCGGACGCCCTTTTCGACCAGCTTGCGGGCCAGTAGGCAGCGGCGCCCGTAATCGTTGGTCGGCTCGGAGCCGATGCCGTAGAGGTCGAGGGTCTCCTGCGGTTCGCGCGAGAGATCGAGCACCTCGGGCGCGTCGGTCTGCATGCGAAACGCGAGGTCGTAGGCGTTGATGCGTGCGGCAAACTCCTCGTCGTGCGGATCGAGCGCGGTCTCGTTCAGGTGACGGATGAGATCCAGCGTGCGACGACGCTCGGCGAGCGACACCCCGGGCGGGAGATCGAGGTTGAGCACGGGCTTCTTCCCGGGGCGGAACATCGTCGGCTGGTAAATCGCCGGCAGGAACCCCTGGGTGTACATCGGCTGTCCCGCGGGCAGCGCCCCGTCGGGATCGGGCATCACGACGTAAGCGGGGAGCGAGTCGCTCTCGGAGCCGAGGCCGTAGGTGATCCACGAACCCATGCTGGGCGCGCCGGGGACGATGCGTCCGCTGAAGAGTTCGTACTCCGCGGCGGAGTGGACGACGGAGTTGCCGTGGCACGAACGAATCACCGCGAGGTCGTCGGCGCACGTGGCGAGGCGCGGAAAAAGATCCGAAACCTCGAGGCCGCTCCGGCCGTATTTCTTGAACGTGCGCTTGGTCCCGAGGAGTTTCGCGGAGGCCTGGATGAACTGGTACTTGGCCTCGCCGAATTCCTTCGGGCGCGACTGGCCGTTGAGCTCGTTGAGCAGCGGCTTGGGGTCAAAGGTCTCCATGTGGCTCGGCCCGCCGGCCATGAAGAGAAAGATGACCGACTTCGCCTTGGCGGGCAGGGGCGGGCGCTTCGGCGCGAGCGGATTGCCGGTGGCGGGCGCGGCGCGGAGTCCCTGGCTGTGCAGCAGCGAGGCGAGGGCGAGTCCGCCGAATCCGCCGCAGGAGTCGCGGATGAACTCGCGGCGGGTGCGCGTGGGGCGCGAGTGTTCGCCGAAGCCGTCAGGGTACATAGAAAAACGCGTTGAGGTTGAACGTCGCGAGGGCGAATTCGCGCACGGGCTGGGTGGCGAGAAACGAAACCGAGAGGCTTCGCTCGGCGATCGTCGGCGCGCGGCCGAGGGCCAGCCAATAGGCGCGGTCGGCGATTTTCCCCGGGTCGGCGCCGACCTCGCGGGTGAGGCGCGCGGCGAATTCGGCGGCGAGATCGTTGGCGAGTTTGCCGTTCATCATCTCCAGCGCCTGCGGGGCGTGCGTGCTGGACTCGCGGCGGCCGCAGCTCGACAGCAGATCGGGCTGGTCGAAGATCTCCATGAAGGGGAGGCGCAGGTTGCGCTTGGCGATGAGGTAGACGGAGCGCCGGAAATGCTCGGCCGGGTCCTTCGTCACCGCCCATTGCGACGGCTTGTAGAGGAATTTCACCAGGTCGGGGTCGACCGGCACCATCACGCTCGGCCCGCCCAACTTGGGATTGAGCCGGCCGGAGGCCACGAGCATGGCGTCGCGAATCTCCTCGGCCGCGAGCCGGCGGCGGGCGAAATGCCAGAGCAGCCGGTTCTCGGGATCAACTTGGTGAGTGGTCGCGGCGAGGGCGGAGTGCTCCGACTGGCGGTACGTGTTGCTGAGGAGAATCGTGCGGTGCAGCGCCTTGATTTTCCAACCGCCGGCCACGAATTGCGCCGCGAGCCAGTCGAGCAATTCAGGATGGCTCGGGCGATCGCCGTTGTGGCCGAAATCATTCGGCGTCTTCACGAGGCCGGTGCCGAAATGCTGCATCCAGATCCGGTTGACCGCGACGCGCGCCGTGAGCGGGTGCCGCGGGTCGGTGATCCAGCGCGCCAGTGCCGTCCGCAAGTTTGGCGTGTCGGCGGGCAACTCGGGGAGATCGTCGCTCACGAGGACGGTCGGCGGCCGTGGCGCCACGGGCTCGCCCTTGCGTTCCCAGTCGCCGCGCTTGAGCACGTGAATCGCGGTGCGTTGCGCGGCATCGTGGCGGATGCTGGGAATCGTCGCCGGGTTCGGCGGCAGGGTGTCCTCCAGTTGCTCGATCTCGACGTCGAGTTTGGTCTTGTCCGCCCCGATCGCGCTGGCGGCTTTCTTGTGCAGCACCTTCAGGCGGTCGTTGATCGCCTTGGTCGCTTCCTCCCAGGCCTTCTTCTCCGCGGCGGGCACGAGGAGGATGTCGTTTTCCTGCGTGCCGGCGAGATAGGCTTGGAGGCGGTAGTAGTCCTTCTGCAGAATGGGATCGATTTTGTGATCGTGACACCGGGCGCAGCCGACGGTGAGCCCGAGCATGGCGGCGCCGATGATGTCCGTGCGCTCGGTGAGGACCTCGTTGCGACTGAGGGCGATCTCGGGATTGCCGGCGTTGCGGCGGACGGTGCCGAGCCGGTGAAAGATCGCGGCGGTCTCGAGTTCGCGGTTGCCCGGCTCGAGTTCATCGCCCGCCAGCTGTTCGGTGAGGAAGCGGTCGAAGGGTTTGTCGCGGTTGAAGGAATCGATCACGTAGTCGCGAAAGCGCCACGCATCCGGGAGATGCCGGTCGTATTCAAAACCCTCGGACTCCGCGTAGCGGACGACGTCGAGCCAGAGGCGCGCGGCCTGTTCGCCGTAGTGCGGGCTGGCCAGGAGGCGGTCGACCACGCGCTCGTAGGCGTCGGTTGCCCGGTCGGCGACGAAGGCCTGCACCTCCTCGGGCGTCGGAGGCAGTCCGGTGAGATTAAACGTAACGCGCCGGATCAGTTCGGCCCGGCTCGCGGCCGGGGCCGGCTGCAAGTGCTGGGACTCCAGCCGCGCGAGGATGAAGTGGTCGATTGGTCCGTTGGACCAGCGCTTGTCCTTCACCGCCGGAGCCGGGCCGGCCTGAACTGGTTGAAAAGCCCAGAAGCTGCGCCCGAGCTGCGGATCGGTTGCCGGGTTACGCGCCGGTTCGCCGCCGCTGCGCGGATCGGGCGCGCCGATGTTCACCCAGTGTTCGAAATCGGCGACGATCTCCGGCGAGAGCTTCGGCCGGTCGGAGGGCATCTCGAGGTCGCTTTCGTGGCGAATCGCCTTGAGGAGGAGGCTCTGCCGGTCGCCGGGGATGAGCGCGGCGCCGGACTCACCGCCTTGCAGTAGGCCGGCCCGGCTGTCGACGCGCAGGCCCGCCTTGATTTTTTTCGCCTCGGCCGAATGGCACTCGTAGCACTCGCGGCTCAGGACGGGTTCGATCTTTTCCCGGAAAAACCTCAGGCCCTCCTCGTGTGCGGGCGTGGCCCGCAAGGCGGTCGCCGTCAGCGCGAGGCAAAGCACCCACAGCGCGGCGAATGCGGGCCGTGGGATCCGAAGGGGCATCGGGTGGCCGGAAAAACAGGAGGGAGGTCGGGGCAAGACGGGGTACGGGGTGGCGAAACAGCGGCCTCATCAATCGGCCGGAGTTCGCCCACTTCAATCGGATTTTTTCTTCTTCTTCCGGGCAGGGGCCGGGCCTTCACTGGGGGCGTCGGAGGGACGATAGGGCACGGTCTTCTGCAGCCGGGCGCGAAAGTCCCGGATCAGCGACGCGTGCGCCGGTTGGTTGGCAACGTTGTGCTCCTCCTCCGGGTCGACGGTGTGGTCATAGAGTTCGGTGTCGCCGTCGCTCCATTGGATGTACCGCCAGCGATCCGTCCGGAGTGCCTGGCCGAAGCCCGCGGGCCCCCGGCTCACAAGCGTGAACGCCGCGTCGCGCTCCGGTGCGGGGGCGGTGGGATTTTCGAGTAGCGGACGCAGGCTACGACCCGCGAGCGCGTGCGGGGCCTTCACGCCGCTGTAGTCGGCGATCGTAGGATAGAGGTCGACGAGTTCGACGAGCGACCGACACACCGCGCCGCCCTTGGCGCCGGGGGCGACGATCAGGCAGGGCACGCGGCAACTGCGGTCGAAGAGGGTGTTCTTGTTCCACCAATTGCGCTCGTTGTGATGATAGCCGTGGTCGCTGATGAAAATCACGAGCGTGCGCTCCCAGAGCTTCAGTCGGTCCAGCGTCGCCAACAGGCGTCCGACCTGTGCATCCGTGAACGACACCCCCGCGTAGTAGGCGCGGAGAAATTCCATCCGCTCGACGTCGGTGAACGCGCCAAACGCGGCGGCGAAGTCTCCTCCCGGCAACGAGAGCCGCGCGAGCGGCGAGAGGCCGGCGGGATCGTGATGCACCTGCAATGAGCCCGGCGGATAGAGGTCGAAGTATTTCTTTGGGACGAGAAAGGGATCGTGCGGCCGGTGAAAGCCGGCGGCGACGACCCACGGCTGGCCGCTGGCCGCGAGCTTCTCGATCATCGCGACGCTGTGCGCGGCGGTCTGGCCGTCGGGTTGATCATCATCGGCGCCGCCGGTCATGCCCCATTCGCACCATTTGAGTTTTCCGCCGGTGAGGTTGCGCCCCTCGATCACCCGTCCGGCCGGCGTCGCCTGAAACATTGCGGCCTCGTCCCAGGACTTGCCGGTGTCCATCCACGCGTCGCGCCCGTCGGCGCCGCCGCCGCCGGCGTGGTAAATCTTGCCGTAGGAGGTCGCATGCCAGCCGCTTTGCCGCAGGAGCTGCGGCCAGGTCACGACGTTGGGCAGGAGCGAACGAAACAACGTGGCGTTTCCCACGACGCCCGTTTGCTCGGCGCGCAGCCCGGTCATGAACGAGGTGCGGCTCGGGTTGCAGACGGGGTACTGCGCATAGGCGCGTTCGAAGCGCACGCCGCGCGCCGCGAGCCGGTCGAGGTTGGGCGACTTGGCGGCGGCATCGCCGTAGCAGCCGAGGGTGTTGCGCAGGTCGTCCGCGACGATGAAGAGGACGTTGAGCCTCTCGGACGGGGCGGCGGCGAGGAGCGGGGCAAGCAGGAGCGCCAGCAAGGCGGAAATTCGGAACAGGGGGTTCATGGGAAAAGGAATGGCGCGCGCTCCGACATCAGGTGTGTGCGGTGGGCGGCGAGTTTTCATTCGAGCCGGAAATACCCTTCGCGCCGGGCCTGCGTGTTCGCGGAAATAATCGGCACGAAGAGCGCACAAGCCTTGATCTGCTTCCGAATCTTCGCGCCCCACGCATCGCCGCCGCGGAGTTCGCTCTGGTCGAACCACACTTTGACGCTGGCGGCGCGGAGCGCTTCGCAGATACGTCGAGCGGCGTCCGCATCCTGCGACGCGTAGGAAAGGAAAACCGCCTTGTGGCCGGCCTCACTCATGCGTCGGCCTTCAGCACCAGCACATCGGTGCCTTCGTATTTCATGAAGCCCTGGTCAAAAGTCACCACGCGCAAGCCATGCCCGCGCGCAAAGGCCGCGAGATACGCATCGGTCCACGTCTGATGGGCCGGCTGTTTGGCCGAAGTATAGTCGCGCCAGCGAATCTCGATGCCATTTGGCTCCGGCAGAAAAACGACCTCATCGCGTGCGATCAGCCCCTCGTATTCCCGCCAGGCCCGCGCCTGCGTCAGCACGTTTTTTCCCATGATGGCGGCATTGGTGGTGTGGCGGAGAAAGGCCAGTTGTGTGAGCCGGCAAAACGCCAGCGTTTCCCCGGGATGCGCCGCCAGCCAGCGGCGCGCCACCCCGTGGTGGATGTGGCCGTCCAAAAACAACGCCAGCCAGAGGTTGGCGTCAGGCAGCGTGGCGTCAGACGACATCGTCCAGTTGCGCCTTCGTGGGCTGAATCACAAAATCACCCTTGCACGCCAGCGTGGGAAACGCGGCCGGACGGCTGCGCCGGCGGGCGGGAGTCGCACGCCCGTCCCTGAGTTCGCGCCGCAGGGCACTGACGACGACATCCTTCAGGGACTGGTCGCGCAGAGCAGCCACCGCCTTGGCTTCACGAAACAGCGGATCGGGCAGATCGATGGTGGTTCTCATAAAAGCATATTTGTGCGTTAATGCGGCGAGGGGTCAAGGCGCCGCCGGGCCGGCCAGTTGAGCGGATCGCACGCAGCTTCGTGCCGAAATCGCCGGAGCAGGTCGGCAAAAAGATCTTCAACCTTTTTGGGTAATCCGCTTTTGGCCGAATCGAACCGGCATTCGTGCTGATTGTGGTTCAACTGCCTGTTTGGCTTTCGGCCGCGAGCCTCCGGAGTCTTTCCCACGAATGGCACGAATGGCCGCGAACAATGGCCTGACTCAGAACGTCACTGTCGCCGTCGAGACATACTGGCGCGGCTCGGTGTAGCGGGGCCAGCGGTAGCTGTTGCCCTGGTTGGAGCGGACGTCGAAGACGTTGTTCACGTTGAGCTGGAACCGCCAGTTCAGCTTCCCGATCTTGCGCGTGTAGAAGAAAAACGGATTCGTGAGGATGTAGTCGTCGGTGTTGCGCGCGGGGAGGACCTCGACGTTGGCGATGACCAGGTTGACCCACGGCTTGCCCTTCAGGTAGCGGGCCGCGACACCCGCGCTGAAGCCCTTGAACCGGCCCTCGGTGAACGAGTAGCGCGTGACCAGGCTGGCGTTGGCCTTCGTGGTCGGCCCGGTGTTGCCCTCCTGATCGTCGAGCCACTGGCGCGTGTAGCTCGTGGCAGTGTCCGGGTTCAAGCCCCGCGACTGCGCCGTCGCGCGCGCTTCAGCGACGAGCTGGGCGAGCAGTGGGTAGAAGCGCGTGTACTCGACGTGGCTGCGCGCATAGGCGGCGGTGAGCGTCCAGTTCGGCAGCGGATTCGCGGTCACGGAAAACTCCCAGCCGTTGGAGGTGAGGTCGCGGTAGTCATTGAGATTGACGAGGGGCTTCGCGAGCAGCGGCGTGAGCTCGCTTTGGACATTGGCGTCGAGCGTGCCGCTGAGGTTTTCCTGCTTGGTGTTGAAGTAGGTGACCGACGCCTCGATTGCGCGCGGCAGGTGAAAGCGAATGCCAAAATCGGTGCCCTCGCCCGTGAGCGGGGCAAACGCCTTGCCCTGCAGGTCGAGGCCGTAGTTGTCGCTGAACTGCGACGATTCGAAGTAGGCCGCGCTGAGCGAGAACAGCGGGATGACGTGCCACACGCCGCCGTAGGTCTGGTTCGTGCTCCAGTTGTTGGCGAAGGGGAAGACGGGAGCGTCGATTTTGGCGGTGCCTTGATTGGTAATCAGCGAACCGTCGGCGTTGACGTAGCGCTGCTCGTTGGTGATGGGGTCGGCGCGGGTGGCGAGGCTGGCGCTCTGCAGCCAGTGCTCGCGGCTGATGCCGATGCTCGTGCGGACCTTTTCCTTGAAGTAACTGCCGAGCACGCTGACCGACCCCGAGGCCAGGCTCTGATCGAGGCGGCGATTGATGCCGCTGCCGGCGGAGTTGCGGAAGAACGCCGCGTTGGGGTTCGACGTGAAGCCGAGGGTCTGGTCGCCATTGCCGTCCTTCAGGTAGTGGATCGGGTAGAGCATGTTGTTCGTGTAGAACGACGGCGCTCCGGTGGTGAAGCCGCGCCGGATGATCTCGTCGCGGGTGAGGGCGTAGCCGAAGTTGTCCTGGTAGTTGCGCTCGTGCCGGTAGGCGCCGGCGAACACCAGACGCTCCGTGATGCCCCACGGGAGCTTCGCGTCGTACACGGTCTGCGCGCGCCAGTTCAGGATGCGATGGCCGTCCGGATTGAAGAGCGGCGAGTAATACGTCATGAGCTGATCGTAGTTGGGATTCGGCACGGTGGTGCCGTTGCCGTTGGGGTTCGGCAGCACGGGATTCACGTCGTAAAAGACGCTGCGGCCCTGGATGCCCCAGCCGGCGAGACTGGACCAGACCTGCCGGCGCGTCGTTTCGTCGAACTGCCCGTTGTGCGCGATCAGCGCGCTCAGGCGATCGGTGAAGGCGTGTTTGAGCTCGATGGTGTAGGCGTAATATTTCGAGTTTTGCTTGTTGTCCGGCCCCGCCCAGTCCTCGCGCAGCGGGATGACGCTCTCGGGGACGCGGAGGAAGGGGATGCGATTCGGGTTCTGCGGATCGCTGGCGGCCACGGCGGCTGCGGTCTCGATGACGGCGCTTACGCGGTAAACATTGGTCGCCGTTGACTGCCAGTTGTTGATCACGCCGTTCAGGTCGGCCCACGCGTGGTTGTTGCCGACGGCGCGGAGCTGCGCCATGCCCACGCCGTTCGTTTGGACTCCCGCGCGATTTGGATCCGCGTCGAGCGCCGAAGTGCCGGTGCCCTTGACGTAAACGCTGAGGTTGTCCGTGGGCCCGAGGTGGCTGAGGTGATAGGTGTGGTTGCCCGTCTCGTAGGCCGCGTCGATCAGCGTGCGATGATTCTTGAACGGCTCCCAGCGCACGGCTCCGGCGTAGCCCTCGAGGTCGCGGCCCTGCCGCTGATGCCATTGTTCGGTCTCGGACTTGATGGCGTTGATGCGGAGCGCGAGCCGGTTGGGCACGAGGGCGCGGTTGAAATCGACCGAGTAGCGCTGCGTGCCGAAGGTGTCGTAGCGCACCTGCACGTCGTTGCGATTGCGCCAGGAGGCGCGCTTGCTGCCGATGTTGATGATGCCGCCGGCGTCGACGTCGCCGTAGGCGAGCCCGCCGGGACCGCGGCCGAACTCGATGCGCTCGGTGTTGAAGCCATCCGGCACGAGGTACCAGGGGAAGCCGTCGCGCAGCTGGCGGACCGTTGCGAGGCCGCGAATGTTGACCTGATTGCCGCCGCGATTGCCGACGACCGCGCCGACGGTGCCGAGGTCGTTCGCGATGTTCTCGGCGTTGGTGGCGAAGCCGACCGCGTCGAAGTAATTGTTCAGGGCGAGGTCCTCGAGGAAGTCATGCGTCATCACCGAAATGGAGTTCGGCAGGTTCTCGAGTTTTTCGTTGGTGCGCGTGCCGGTGAGCGCGGTGGAGGCGGTGTAGCCGATGTCTTTTTCCGCGGTGACTTCAAAGACGGAGAGGGTGATCGGATCGCCCTCGGCCGTGGCGGGCTTGGCGGCCGGTGGGGCGACGAGCGCCTGGGCGGAGGCGAAGGAGGCGAACGCGGAAAGGAGCGATCCAACCGTGGAGACGGACAGGAACGCCCGAGCGAATCGGGAGGGTGAGCGAAGCATGGGGTGTGCAGACGGTTTGCTGAAGTGTCCCGAATGGAGGTGATTCGGTTCCAAACCTTGTGGGGGGGCCTTTGGTGATTGGCAACATCGGCCGCGGCCCCGTCTGCGGGTCGGAGATGGGCGACTTCGCGGCGCACCGGTGCGCCCTCCGCGTTGACTCGCCGAATCGGCCGCCGGTAGTTTCGCGGCATGCGTTTTCCCACCGCGCTCGTTTGCGCTGCCGCTGTCCTGACCGGGCTTGCCGTCGTTCTGCGCGGCGCCGATGACGCCGACCGCATCGCGCGCGGCCAGACGTTGTTTCTCGCGAATTGTTCGATGTGCCATGGCGCGACCGGCGACGGCGTCAAGGGCACCTATCCACCGCTGGCCAAGTCGGACTGGCTCGCGGCCAACCGCCAGGGCATGGTCCGGGCGGTGGTGGCGGGGCTGAGCAACGAAATTACGGTGAACGGCCAGGTGTTCAACGGCCAGATGCCGGCCGTCATGCTCGATGATACCCAGGTGGCGGATACGCTGACCTTTGTCCTCAACTCGTGGGGCAATCCCGGCGGCCGGGTGACCACCGCGGACGTGAAGGCGATCCGCGCGATGACGAACTTCCGTACCTTCGACGATTTGAAGGCGGCGGCCGACTACCGGCCACTGCCGCCGGCACCGGAGGGTTTTGCGCTGACCGAGTTGGTGCGGTTGACGAGTTTCGGGGTGCGGCTGGCGAGTGACGGCCGGGGCGGCCCTCTCTACATTCTGGGCCAGGCGGGCGGCGTCTGGGCCTTCGATGCGAAGAGCGGCAATCTGAAGCAAATTATCTGGCCGAAGGATTTCGTCGGACGGCGTCACGAAGGTGAGTTTCAGACCTTGGGCATGGTGCGCGATGCCGACGGCCGGCTCTGGATCACCGTCAACCAGCGCGTCACGGCCGAGCCCGTGGTGTTGAACGAATGCGCCATCTATCGCACGTCGGCCTTCGATGCCGACGGCCATCCGATCGCGCCGAAACCGTGGTTGCAGGCCGAATATCCGTGGGGCATTGGCCCCTATAATCACGGGCTCTCCGACATCCGCTTCGGTGCGGATGGCATGCTCTACGTGAGCAGCGGATCGCGCACCGACGCTGGCGAGAAAGGCGGCCTGCCGCACCTCGGCCAGATGGGAGAGGTCGACATCACCGCGACGATGTGGCGGCTCGACCCGAAATCTACTGCGCCCAAGATCGAAATCATCGCCCGAGGCATTCGCAACGCGTTCAGCTTTGCGTGGGACGGGGCGGGCAATTTGTTCACGGTGTCCAACGGGCCGGACGCGCACGCGCCAGAGGAGATGGATTTCATCACGCCGCCGAAACCTGGCGAGGCGCCGGAGCATCACGGATTCCCCTACCAATTCGGCGACGCGCCGGCCGACAAGAAGTGGTATGCGCACACGCCGGTGCCGCCACCGCCGCCCGGCGTGTCGTTTGTGCTGCCGGTGCTGAATCTCGGGCCGGCGGGCATCATGGGCGGCATGCCGACGAGCACGTTCAACGCGCACACGTCACCGACCGGGCTGGTCTGGCTGGGCAACGAGTGGCCCGAGTCCGTGCGCAACGGCTTTCTCGTCGGCCGGCTCGGCAGTTTTCTCACGGGACCGGCCGAGGGCGAGGAGCACGGATTTGACGTGCTGCACCTGAAGATGGCTCGCAGCGCGGACGGGAGGTGGACGGCGCGCACGACGACGTTTCTCGCGCCGCTCGGCCGGCCAATCGATGTCCACCTCGCGGGCCCGGGAAAACTCTACGTGCTCGAATACACCCGGCCGACGGAACTCAAGGGCCGCACAGGATGGTTGCCCGGGCGGGTGTTGCAGCTCACGGTGAAAAAGTAGGGACGCGTCGCCTGTGTCGGTATGGATGGTAGGGACGGCTCTCCGAGCCGTCCGCAAAACCGGTCGGGTCGCCGTCACGAAAGCGGACGCCTGCGGAGAGGCGTCCCTACCCTGCATTTCTGATC
>CANJIU010000090.1 GCA_947474365.1 Opitutia bacterium
TACAAATATATTTCGAACAGACCGGCACACGATCCGCGAAAATGCCCCAGGCATTTTCATTTAGCAGCCTGTCGGTTCCGTTCGGCCAACATTCGTTTGCCCCAGATCGGACTTCCTAAGTCCGACAGGCTGCTAGTGGTGGACGATGAGCGAGGCGTCCGCGACGGGATCCGGCTGATACTCGAGCGGCAGCACCTTCAGGTGATCTCGGCGGTCGATGGCGGTGACGCGCTTGCGCAATATCTCGCGCACATGGAAGAAATCAGCCTGGTCCTCACAGATCTGATGATGCCCGTGATGAGTGGTGGTACCCTGATCCGGGCGCTCAGAGCGATCAACCCCGCCCTGAAGATTGCCGTCATGAGCGGAATGGTTGAGGTGGATGATGCCCGGGAGTTGGCGACGCTGGGAATACCAGACGTCTTGGCGAAACCGTTCACCACCGAGACGCTGCTCGAAACTGTGCACCGTCGCCTGGCAGGGGCCTGAGCCGATCTTCTCGAAAAATCCGCCGTCAGTTATCGAGATCTTCCACAATTTTCCGTTTCCTCGTTCCACCAATCCCTTGAACCGCCGCGAATTCCTCCATCGCTCCGCCGGCGCCGCTGCGCTGACCTTCGCCGCCCGGACGCAGGCCGCCGGCGGGGACGCATCGAAAAAAATGACTGCCGCGATCATCGGTCACACCGGCCACGGCAACTACGGACACGGGATGGAACTCGTGTTCAAGGACCGGCCGAACATCGAGGTCGTGGGCCTGGCCGACCCCGTCGAGGCGGGGCGCGCCAAGGCGCAGGAGCGAGTGCACGCGCGGCGGATCTATGCCGATTACCGTGAGATGCTCGAAAAGGAACGTCCGCAGCTTGTGAGCGTGGCGCCGCGCTGGACCGACCAACATCACGCGATGGTGAGTGCCGCGCTCGCCGTGGGCGCGCACGTCTACTGCGAGAAACCCTTCACCCGCACGCTGGCCGAGGCTGACTCGCTGCTCGCGCTGGCGCAAAAATCCGGCCGCAAAATCGCCGTCGCCCACCAGGGCCGCCTCGCGCCGCAGACCTTGTTGTTGAAACAAAAACTCGCCGCGGGTCTCATCGGTGAACTCCTTGAGGTCCGCGTGCACGGCAAGCAGGACAAACGCGCCGGTGGCGAGGATTTGCTCGTGCTCGGCACACACCAGTTCGACCTCGTGCGCTTTTTCGCCGGCGAAGCCGAGTGGTGCAGCGCGCGGATTCTGCAGAGCGGCCGCGAGGTCACGCCGGCCGAGGTGCATGCTGCGACCGAGGATATCGGTTCGATTGTCGGTGACGAAATCGAGGCGACGTTCGCGCTGCCGCGGGGCGTCAACGTGCACTACACGAGCCGCGCGAAAAACGCCGCGGTTGCCGGCCCGTGGGGCATGGAATTCATCGGCACGAAGGGCCGCGTGCGCCTGTTGAGCGATGTGTTCACGCTGGTCTATGTTTTGCGGGCGGGAGAACTGACCCTGCGCGGGGAGTCGCGGGAATGGGTGCCGCTCGACGGTATGGAAATGCGCTCGGCGGTTGAGCTGGGCGGACCGGTCGCCGCGAATCGCGCTGTGGTCGATGACTGGCTCGCCGCCATCGCGGAGAATCGGGAGCCGGTGTGCAGCGGTCGGGCGGCGATGAAGTCGCTTGAGATGATCCACGCGATTTTTGCTGCCGGGATGTCGCGCGGCCGGGTCGAACTGCCGCTGCGGAACCGGCTCCATCCGCTGGCGGGATGAAGCAGGCCGGGCGGTTGCGGATACGGCGTCGGACTTGGTGATTTTGCCGGAATTTCTCCGCGACAACTCACCGTTCGGCCGTCAATACGTCTGGCTCCCATGCGCCCCACGCTCCCTCTGTTTCTTCGCCATCCGGCCACGCTTTTTTCGGTTTTCGCCGTGGCGGCAGGTTCGCTCCTCGCCGCGCAAGCGCCGTCTGAAAGGAAAGTTCCCCCGGCCCAGCGTGATCCCACGCCCGCGACCAAGGAACTCACGCTGCACAAATGGTCAGGCGAGCTCAACGTCCCCGATCCGGTCGCCTGCACCGTCGATCCGCAGGGGCGGGTTTATGTGACGACGACCACCCGTCGGAAGGTGGGGGACCTCGACATCCGCGAGCACACGATGTGGATCCCGGACGACGTCGGTTTGCAGAGTGTCGAGGACAAGGAGGCGTTCTATCAACGCGAGCTGGCGGCGGGAAAGCTGCGCGCGCCACGGGGATCGCTGAAGGACCATAACGGTGACGGTTCGATCGACTGGAAGGATCTCACGGTGCATTCGGAGCGGATCTACCAGTTGCGCGACACCGATGGCGATGGCACGGCGGACAAAATTACGGTGTTCGCGGAAGGGTTCAACACGCCGGTCACCGGCATCGCCGCGGGCGTGCTTTATCACGACGGCTGGGTCTATGCCACGATCGCGCCCGATCTCTGGCGGTTCAAGGACACCGACGATGACGGCGTCGCCGACATCCGCGAAATTGTCGTGCATGGCTTCGGTATCCACATCGCGTATGCGGGGCACGACATGCACGGGCTCAGCGTCGGCCCCGACGGGCGCATCTATTGGAGCATCGGTGACAAGGGGGTGAATGTTACCTCGAAGGAGGGGCGGAAATTTTTCCATCCCAACGAAGGGTGTGTGATGCGCATCGAGCCCGACGGCTCGGGCTTTGAGGTCTACGCGCACGGGCTGCGCAACCCGCAGGAGCCGGCGTTCGATGACTTTGGCGATCTCTTTTGCGTGGATAACGACGCCGACCAGCCGGGCGAGCGCGAGCGCTTTGTCTACATTCCGGAGAGCAGCGACGCCGGCTGGCGGTGCAATTTCCAGTACATGAAGATGGACAGCCCGTGGATGCGCGAAGGGCTGTGGAAGCCGCGTTTTCCGGGTCAGGCGGCCTACATCATGCCGGGCCTCGCCAGCTACTCGGACGGGCCGGCGGGTTTCAAACACGATCCGGGCACGGCGTTGAGCGACGCGCAGCGCGGAATGTTTTTTCTGAATGAGTTTCCGTCCGGAAAGATGAAGGCCTTCCGCGCCGAGCGCGACGGAGCGTCGTTCCGGATGGTGGATGCGCGCGTGCTCAACGACGGCATCATGGGTATCGGCTTGAGCTGGCATCCCGACGGTTCGCTCCTGCTGGCGGACTGGATGGGAGGCTATCCACTCGACGGACTGGGGGCACTGTGGCGCGTGGATGCTAAGGGCGGTGACCGGAATCCGCTTCGCCGGGAAACCCGCGTGATCCTGGGTGAGGGTTTTTCCCGGCGGCGTGAGATTGAGTTGGTGACGCAACTGGCCCATCGCGATCAACGTGTGCGCCAGGGGGCGCAGTTTGAACTGGCGAAACGGGGACGGAAGGACGCGTTGCTCGCGGTCGCACGGGCGGCGAACGCAGTGCCGTTGGCGCGTCTGCACGCGTTGTGGGGCTACGGGCAATTACTGCGACGCAACGCGGCCGACAGTGCGCCGGTGGTGGCGTTGTTGCGCGACGCCGATCCGGAGGTCCGTCGCCAAAGTGTGAGGATGTTGGGAGATGCGCGGCTGGCGTCCGCCAAGGCGGACGGGCCGGCCCTGATCCCGTTGCTGGCCGATCGCTCTCCCCGCGTGCGCGCGGAGGCTGCGATCGCGCTCGGAAAATTTCGCGAGCCCGCGGCGGTCGATTCGCTTTTTGTCATGGCGGAACGCGATGGAGGCGAACCAGTGCTCCGGCAGGCGGTCGTGGCTGGGCTGAGCGGATGCGCCACCGCGGGGCAGCTCGTGGAAAAGAAATCCGACGCCGCGACGAAGGTGCGTCTCGTGGCCGTGGTGGCACTGCGGCGGCAGGCTGCGCCCGAGGTGGCCGCGTTTTTGGGTGATGCGGAGTCCCTTGTCGTCGAGGAAGCGGCGCGGGCCATCCACGATGATTTGTCGATTCCGGCGGCGCTGCCGGCGTTGGCGACGCAGCTCAAGCGCGCGCCCGCGAGCGAGGTGGTCGTGCGCCGGGCGATCAATGCCGGGCTGCGGATCGGCACGCCGGAGGCGGCCGCGCGGTTGCTGACATTTTCCCTGGATGAATCGGCGCCGAAGGCGATGCGCCTGGAAGCGCTCCGCACCCTGCGGGTTTGGAAAAATCCGCCGCGGCTTGATCTCGTGGATGGTCGCGTGCGTTCCTTCGCGCCGGCGGTGATCGACGCGGTGCTCGCGCCGAAACTCGACGCGCTGCTGGGCCTTTCCGATCCGGCACTGAAGACGGTTGCGATCGAAATCATGATTTCCCATGCACTGAAGGCGGGGGCAGCGCAAATTGCCGCGATTGTGGCGGACGAGAGTGCATCCGCCTCGCTCCGGGCGCAGGCGTTGCGCCTGATTGCGGGCGAGCAACGAATGGATCCTGCGTTTGGGCGCTCGCTCGATCGTTCACTGGCCGTGGACGCTCCCGTGGCGCTGCACTCGGCGGCGCTCGAACTGTTGCTTCCCTCCGATCCGGTGCGACTGGTGCGCGAGGCAGAGGAAACGCTGAAACATCGGGCGGTGCCGGAAAAGCAGCACGCCATCGCGTTGCTGGCGCAGGCAGCCATGCCCGCGGCCGACGCGGTACTGGGGCGTATGGGGGATTCGCTCGTCGCTGGCTCGGTTGCTCCCGAAGTAAAACTCGATGTGATCGATGCTCTCCGGTCGCGCAGCAGTGCCAGCGCGGAACTCGATCGCCGGTTGCAATCCTACCTGGCACAGCCCGCGGCGGCGAAGCTTGACGAACTCACGTTGGGCGGGGACACCGCGCGCGGTCGTGACATCGTGGCCAACCACTTGAATGCGAATTGCACCGCGTGTCACACCGTCGAGACCGCCAGTGGCAGCGAGGTCGGCCCCAATCTCCGTTCCATCGGCACCCAGCGGGACGCGGCTTATTTGCTGGAATCGTTGATCACGCCGTCCGCCAAAATCGCGACCGGTTACGGGATCGTGAACGTGACGCTCAAGGACAAATCAGAGGTCTCCGGTACGCTCGCCAAGGAAACGCCGCAGGCGGTGACCGTCCGCATGTTTGACGGCCGGCAACAGATCATCCCCCGAACTGAAATCGCCGCGCAGACGCCGCCGGTTTCGATCATGCCTCCGATGCAGGGTATCCTCCAGCCGCGTGAACTGCGCGACGTGGTTGCCTACCTCGGTAGCCTGAAGGGCGGAAAAACCAAGAAGGCGGAAAAGGCGGATGACGGTCAGTGACGCTGTGCCGCAGCAACGCCGGAAGAATGCAACCGGCGGTGCGCGGCGAGCGTCGTTAGCGATGTGCGGTCCGAGAAAGTCCACGGGCCCGGTGGCTGTCTTTGTTGTGATTCATAAACTTCATCCGTTCGTTCGCTCCCTCAGCCTCATCGCGCTCTTCATCGTGGCGGCACTGCGGGCGGACGACGTCACGGTTCGCACGGCGGCGGAACTGCGCGCCGCGGTGGCGGCGGCCACGCCCGGTACTCGCATCCTGCTTGTGGAGGGCAACTACGTCGGTGGATTTCACTTCATCAATCTGCGGGGCGAGCCCGGCCGGCCGATTATCATCGCTTCGGCAGATCCGACGAAGCGTGCGGTTTTTCGCGACGCGAAAACCGGCCTGCACCTTTCCAGTCCGTCCTACGTGGAGTTGCACGATCTCGATTTCACGGTGCTCTACGCCAACGGGCTCAACATCGACGATGGCGGTGTGCGTGGTGGCGCAGGTGCCCATCACCTCGTGCTGCGCCGCCTGCATGTGAGCGACATCGGCGGCGGTGGCAACGAGGATGGGATTAAGCTCTCGGGTGTCTCGGATTTCCAGGTGATCGGCTGCACGATTGAACGTTGGGGCGCCGGTGGAGGTTCCGCGATTGATGCGGTCGGCTGTCATCGCGGGCGGTTCGAGACCTGCCTCGTGCGGCACAACAGTCCGCCCAACGCTACCGGGATCCAATGCAAGGGCGGCTCAAGTGCGATCGTGATTCGGCGCTGCCGGTTTGAATTTGCGGCGGGTCGGGCGGTGAATATTGGCGGGAACACTGGTCTCTCGTTTTTCCGTCCCGCGCTGCCTGCGACGGGGGGCGGCCATGCCGAGGCGCGCGACATCCGTGTCGAGGGCAATACCTTCGTCGGGGCGCTGTGTGCCGTGGCCTTTGCGGGGGTCGACGGTGCGGTGTTCCGGTTCAACACCATCGAGCGGCCAGGGCGATGGGCCGTGCGCATTCTGCAGGAAAATCACGCCGCGGGCTTTGTACCGTGCCGCAACGGTGAGTTTTCCGACAACGTGATCATCTTCGATTCGGTGCGCTGGTCGGAGGGAGGCGTGAATATCGGCGCAGGCACCGCGCCCGAAACGTTCACGTTTGCCCGCAATTGGTGGTACTGTGAGGACAGGCCTGATCGCAGCCACCCGAAGCTTCCAACCAAGGAGATCGCGGGTGTCTATGGTCGCGATCCCGCACAGGCGAAGGGCGTCTCCGGTGCGGATGCGTTCGTGGAAAAGTAAGGGAAGGGGGAGGCGTTGAGGGAGGGGATCGCGGCAGGGACGTTGGATTAGCGCGACGCCGCGAAGTCGGGTTCGGGCGAAAATCTGGTCTACGCGACCATGCAGTCGAGAGCTCAGAACCAAGAGCTGAGAGACCAATCTCCAGAGCAGACCCGCGCGCTGCTCGACCTGAAACCGGAGTTCACCGTTTGGTTTTGCTCTCCGCTCTCGACTGAATTTCCACGGCTAAGCCAAACTCCAGGCCACGTCAGCTATGGCGCGCTCGGGTTTGGCTGGCTTGCACGTCTCAACTTTCAACTCGTTGCCTGCGGTTGCGCGCCATGGCGAAGCTTCGGTGGCCTCTGCTCCTGTGTCTCGGCCGCGGGGGCCTTGAGGCGCGGAAAAATCGACCCGAGGGAAGTAACTCGTTGGCGGCGTCGAAACGTTCCGCGAAAAGCTGTCCGCGGTAGTGCGGGCAGCCTGCCCGTGCTGGTGTAGGCGCGCCAGGGTAGGTTGGAGCGCCGAGTGCGCCGTTCAACGGACGAATCCGACCGAACTTTTTCTCCGCTTCACTCTAGGCTTTCCAAACGCAGGGCGAGGGCTACGTTGGTCGGTTCATATGGAGAAAACCTTCGTTATCTTTAAGCCCGATGCCATGGAGAAGCGCATCGTAGGCACCGTGTTGAGCAGGTTCGAAGCGGCTGGCTTCGACGTGATCGGCTGCAAAATGGGCCGGTTGTCGCCGGCCTTGCTGCGGGTGCATTATGCGCACGTCGCCGACAAGCCGTTCTACCCGGAAATCGAGGGTTTCATGAACTCACGTCCCGTGATCATGATCGGTTTGCAGGGCAAGGACGTCGTGCAACGCGTTCGCGACCTGCTTGGGCCGACCGATTCACGTAAAGCCGCCAAGGGGACCATTCGCGGTGATTTTGGCAGCGATATGATGAAGAATGTCGTGCATGCCTCGGACAGTGTCGAAAACGGCCAGGCCGAACTCGCACGCTTCTTCAAGTCCGACGAGTTGTTTGGTTAAACCAGCCGGAGGGAGACCTTCCGGCTCACTGAGGGGGAGCCGGTTTCCGGTCGGACGCTGCCGTCATTTCGCCGAAAACCGAAACTCGGTTTTTGAGCGGAAGGTCTGGCCGGGACGCAGGATCGTGGACGGAAAATCCGGGTGATTCACCGAGTCGGGATAGTGCTGGGTTTCGAAGCAGTAAAATCCGGCGCGAGTCGCGGTGTCTCCTGCGGCCGGTGCGCCGAGGGGACTCGTGTACAGCTGAACGCCCGGCTGGGTGGTCCACGTTTCCATGGTCCGTCCCGAGTGCGGTTCGCGCACGCGGGCGGCGAATATCAGCGCGGAATCTCCCGGAGCGCGCTTGAGGACAAAATTGTGGTCGTAGCGCCGGCTGGCGCCGAGCGCGTCGGCCCGTGCGCCGAGGAGCGCCGGTTGTGTGAAGTCGAGCGGCGAACCGGCAACCGGCCGGATTTCTCCCGTGGGAATCAGGTCTTTGTCGACGACCGTGTAGCGGTCGGCGTTGAAGGTGACGACGTGGTCGAGCACGTCGCCCGAACCGGCCAGATTGAAATACGCGTGATTGGTCAGGTTAACCGGGGTCGGCTTGTCGGTCGTCGCCTGGTATTCAATGCGGAAGACGTTGTCGGTTGTGAGCGTGTAGGTCACGGTGACGGTTAATTGTCCGGGAAAGCCTTCTTCACCATCCGCGCTGACGTAGGTCAACGCCACCGCGGCGGTCTTGGGGTCGGCGGGAAGTTTTGGCTGCCACACGACGCGGCTGAAGTTTTTGAGTCCGCCGTGGATGTGATGCGCGCCGTTGTTGCGCGTGACGTTGTACTCGCGGCCGTCGAGGGAAAACCGCGCGCCGCCGATGCGATTGGCGACGCGGCCAAACACCGCGGCCGACTGGCTGAAGCCGCGCTGAAAGCCCTGCTCCGACGCCGTCGCCTCGCGGACGACACTGGCAAATTTCCCGTTGCGGTCGGGCATCCGGAGATCGGCGACGATGGCGCCGTAAGTGATCACTTTGGCGACGGCCCCGGACGGAGAATGCAGCGTGAAGAGTTCGACCACCTTGCCGTCGGGCGTCTTCCCGAAGACCGCGCGCTCCACGGGTGCCGTGGCGCCCTGCGCGGTGACGAGAATGGCGGCGGAAATCAGGCCGGCGAAGAAGGCGGCAATAAGCGGGGTGCGACGGGCGGGGCAGGGGTGTTGCATCCGCGCCATCAAACTTCGCCAGCGGTGAGGCGCAAGTGCGATACGCCCGTGGGCACGTGGATGGAGGCAGCACGAGGGATCGAACCTCGACGGGGCTATCATCCCGCGTCACGCAAGACGCTGCCACAATCAACTTGGCACCTGCAGCGAAGCGGTGCGGCAGGTTCCGGTCGCCAGGTTACCATTAAACGGTGACCGGTGGTGTGCAGGTATTGGCGAGGTCCGCGCGTTACTTGCGCTTATTTTATTCGTGGTGCACGGAGGGCGAGACCGGCCAGGGGCACGCCATTGCTTTGGATGGCGGTGAGGCGCGGCAAAAATCTGATTGCGTGCTCCCCGCATTTTAGCGGCTCTGAGCGCATGGGAGCCAAATATCTGCCGACGATCAAGGACCAGCGGGCCAATCAACGTTTTCAGCAAAAGCAAAACCCGCTGCGGAAATTCAAGAAATCGACCGAGGGTGGCGCAGGGAAAAAAGGGAAGCGGAAGTAGGCGCTTTTCGGCGACTCGCGGAAACGGAAGCGCCTCCGGACTACGGGTGCGCGTAATTTGCCGGGGCATTAGCGGCGCGTGTTTCAAGGTGGTCTCCCCTTGGGCTAATAGATTCCCGTGCGCGCGTGATCGGGTTTCCTCTCCGCGGTTTCACCCTGCAGGCTCGGGACGCACTTTGGAGTGAACGACCCTCTGCTCGCGGGCGCGCCGGTGAACGCCAGTGGAGGGAGCCGGTCAATCCACAGTGGATCAACCGCCCGTTGGCGGCTGACCGAGCACATTCCTATGCAACATCCGATCATCATCCAAGGCGGCATGGGCGTCGCCGTTTCCAATTGGCGTCTGGCGCGTTCCGTCTCGCGGTTGGGGGAACTGGGGGTGGTGTCCGCGACGATGCTGGCGGCGATTTTTGCCCGACGGCTTCAGGCGGGCGACCCGGGTGGCGACATGCGCCGGGCGCTCGAACATTTTCCCCTTCCGGGTGTGGTCGAGCGCGTGCTCGCCGCCCACTATGTCGCCGGGGGGCGGGGAGCGGGGACGCCGTTTGCCTTGACGCCGTTGCCCGCGGTCCAGTCGGGCGTCGCGCTGACAGAACTGACGGTCGCGGCCAACTTCGCCGAGGTGTTTCTCGCCAAGGAGGGGCACCCGGGGATGGTTGGAATCAATCTGTTGGAAAAGATTCAATTGGCCACGCTCCCTTCGCTCTATGGTGCGATGTTGGCGGGGGTGGATTACGTCCTGATGGGTGCCGGAATTCCCCGTTCCATCCCAGGGGTGCTCGATCGATTTGCCAACGGCGAGTCGGCCGAACTGAAGCTCGATGTCGCGGATGCGGTGGCCGGCGAGGAGTTTTTTTCCCGGTTCGATCCGGGCTCGCTTTATGGAGGAGAGGCACCGCGCTTAAGGCGTCCACAGTTCCTGGCGATCGTCTCTTCCGCGGTCTTGGCGCTCACGCTCGCGAAGAAATCCAACGGCCGGGTCGACGGGTTCGTGATCGAGGGTGATGTGGCCGGTGGACACAACGCACCGCCGCGGGGGGCGCTGCAGTTGAACGCGGAGGGTGAACCGATTTACGGACCGCGCGACGTTCCCGATTTGGCGAAATTCCGCGAACTCGGTCTGCCGTTCTGGCTCGCGGGGTCCTATGCCCGGCCGGAGAAGCTTGCGGACGCGCTGCGCCTTGGCGCCACCGGCATCCAGGCCGGGACGGTCTTCGCCTTTTGCGATGAATCCGGCATCGAGCCCGCGCTGAAGAAGGCCGCCATCCGGGCCAGTCGAGCCGGGGAGCTAAAGGTATTTACTGACCCGGTGGCGTCCCCGACGGGATTTCCGTTCAAGGTGGTTGCCGTGCCGGAAACGGTTTCCGAGGCGGCGGTGTATGCGGCGAGGGAGCGGGTCTGCGATTTGGGCGGGTTGCGCCAACTCTACCGCAAGGACGACGGCACGGTCGGGTATCGCTGTCCGGCGGAGCCGGTGGAGGATTTTGTCCGCAAAGGGGGCGCGGCGGAGGACACCGTCGGTCGCAAATGCCTGTGTAATTCCCTCGCTGCGACCGTCGGGCTGGGGCAGACGCGCAACGGTGTGCAGGAACCCGCGCTGGTGACTGCCGGAAACGAGGCCACCGAGCTGGCCCGCCTTGTTCCGCCGGATGCCGAACATTATTCCGCGGAGGACGTGATCCTTTATCTGCGGGGTGATGTTGTGAATCACGTGTCGGTGGCCTAGCCGGAGTGATGCCGTGCCTGGCGCGGCAGCTCGGCCGCCTGGTCGCCGGGAAATGGGGATCGGGGTGGAAAAAGCGGGTGACCTGACTATCAAGGAGAACCGGCGCGAACTCGCGGCGGTTCATCATCATCATGCAAATTGGCGTAGACAGCTTTGTCGCAACCTCCCTCGATCCGGCCGGCGCCGGCCGCGGTGGCGATCCGACCCGAGTTCGTGAACTGCTCGAGCAAATCGAGCTGGCCGAGCAGGTCGGCCTCGATGTCTTTGGCATCGGCGAGCATCACCGGCCCGATTTTCTAGCGTCGGCGCCGGCGGTGTTGCTCGCGGCCGCCGCGGCGCGGACAAAGCGCATCCGCCTCGCCAGCGCCGTCACGGTATTGAGCTCGGATGATCCGGTGCGCGTCTTTCAGCAGTTCGCCACGCTTGATCTCATCTCTCAGGGAAGGGCGGAGATCATCGTCGGTCGCGGTTCGTTCATCGAGTCGTATCCGCTGTTCGGTTTCGACCTGGATAACTACGACGAGCTGTTTTCGGAAAAACTCGAGCTATTGCTCAAGCTCCGGACCAACATCCGCGTGCACTGGACGGGCCGGCATCGCGCCCCGCTGACCGGCCAGGGTATTTATCCACGTCCGGTGCAGGACCCGTTGCCGGTTCGGATCGGCGTCGGGGGAACGCCCCAGTCGTTTGTGCGGGCTGGCATGCTTGGATTGCCCTTGGTCGTGGCGATTATTGGGGGACAGCCGCGGCAATTCCGGGAAATGATCGACCTCTATCGCGATTCCGGCCGGCGCGCGGGCCATGCGGCGGAGAAATTGGAGGTGGGCATCCACTCGATCGGCTTCATTGCCGATACGGACGAGCAGGCCGCGGAAACCTTTTGGCCAGCGTATCGCGATGCGTTTGGGCGAATCGGCAAGGAACGAGGCTGGCCGCCGGTGACGCGGCCACAATTTGATGCTGGGAGAAGCCCCCTTGGCGCACTTTTGGTGGGCTCGCCCGAGCGCATCGCGGAAAAGATCGTCGCCGAGCACGCGGCGCTCGGTGGTTTTTCCCGGATGACCATCCTGCTCGACAACCGGGCGCTCACCCACCGGCAGATCATGCGGGCAATCGAACTCCTCGGCACACGCGTGTCACCCGCCGTCAACCGGGAGATTGGCGCGGTCAAGGATTGAACACTTCGATCCAAAACGAACGGGAAGGCGCACCGCGCTCACGTTCGGACCTGCCCTCGATTTTGAAGATGGGGCTCCCGAACGACCTCCGGCTCAGCCTTTTTTCACGAAGCACGCTTTGAGGGCCATTGGCGTGCCCTCGATGCGGCAGTCGATTTCGTGGTCGCCGTCGACCAGGCGAATGCCCTTCACCTTGGTGCCGCCCTTCAAGACGCCGGAGCCGCCCCGCAGCTTGAGGTCTTTGATCAAGGTGACCGTGTCGCCATCGGCCAGCACGTTGCCGTGGGCATCCTTGACGATGCGGGCCGCTTCTGGAGCCGCCTCCTTGGGCCACTCGTGTCCACAGGTGGCGCATTCCCAATGAGCGGGATGGCTGAGCACGTCTTCGAGGGTGCAGGCTGGGCAGGCGGTCTTGGTCATCGGGAAAGGGAGGTGGCGCGTGGCATTTTCGGTGAAATGTGTCCGGTACCGGACGTCGTGGGCAAGCGAGGAGTGCGGCCGGGAGAATCCGGCGTTTGATTTTGTTTCGCACTGGGCAACTCCGATTGCATCGTTGGTCTCCATGCTGGTATCCACCGAAACGCTCACGTCGCACCTCAACGATCCTCGCTGGGTGATCTTTGATTGCCGTCATGACCTCGTGGATCACGGCAAGGGCGAAAAGCAGTATCGCGACGGACATCTGCCGGGAGCGCACTTTGCTTCGGTCGAGCAAGCGTTGTCCGGCGAGAAGAACGGGAAGAATGGACGGCATCCGTTGCCCGCGCCCGAGGCATTTACCGGATTTCTGGCGCGTCTCGGCGTGACGCCCGAGTCAACGATTGTGGCGTACGACGACTCAGGCGGACTTTACGCGGCACGACTTTGGTGGATGGTTCGGTGGATCGGGCATCGCGGGGCGGTGTTACTCGATGGCGGCTGGTCGAAGTGGACGGCTGAAGGACGAGCCACGGCCACGGCCGTGCCTTCGCCGGTGCCGGTGGCGGCGTGGCCGGTGCAGGTTGACACGGCTGCCGTATGGAGCGCGGCCGATGTCGCGGCGCACCTGGGCGACCGGGCCTGCCAACTGGTCGATGCGCGGCAGGCCGAACGTTTTCGCGGCGACGTCGAGGCGATCGACCCAGTGGCGGGCCATATTCCGGGTGCGGTGAACCGGTTCTACAAGGCGAACCTCAGGGCCGACCTCACTCTCCGACCCGCCGCAGAACTCAGGGGGGAATTCGGTGAACTCCTAGGAGCGCGCGAATCGAAACGAGTCGTTCACATGTGCGGTTCGGGGATCACCGCGTGTGCGAATATTTTTGCGATGGAATATGCGGGGCTGAGTGGCTCGAAACTCTACGCTGGCTCATGGAGCGAGTGGGTGGCCGATCCCACGCGGCCCGTGGCCAAGGGCGCGAGCTGAGTCGGAAATCCATGACTGCGTCGAGCGGCGCGAATTCCGTCCTCCTCACGGAATTGCGTCCCATTCCGCCTTCGACGCCGTCGATTTCTGGAACTCCATCAGGGTTTGCCACGTACCCTTTTTCACCAGCAACACTTCGAAGTGGACGAATTCCTCCTTGGGTTGACCGCCAGCCTTGGCCGTGAAGTAGCGGAAGATTCCGGTTTCGTGTGCGGTCGTGGCGTCGCCCCAGCGTTGGGTGAATTTGAATTGGACGCCGGCTTGGATCGTGCCGGCCTTCGTATCGGCGAACCCCTGTTTCCAGCCGGCCAGGGCCTTGGCCAGCGGGACGGATTTTTTAGATGAGCCGGAAACGAGCACGCCGTCGGTATGACAGGTTGCTCGGTAGGCCTCGAAATCTCCCTTTGAGACGGCGCGAGAGATCTGGGTCCAGAATTTGTCGAGTTCGCTCAGGCGAGCCTCGTTTTCAGCGGCAGTCGCGGCCCGCGCTCCGAGCGGAAAAACGGCGACGGTCGCAAGAACGAGGAGCAGGGTCAGTTTGGATCTCATGGAAGGTGGTCGACCGTCGCCGCTGGTAAACGTTCTCACGTCCGCCACGCGAGCGGCACACCTTGCGCTGTCAGGCTGGCGTGAAAATCTGCCAGCAGCCCCGCATCCCGCCTCACCGCGCGGGGCACGCACTTCCGGGCGGCGCAGAACGAGGCGAGGGCTCCGACTGACTCGCCGATGTTCCACTCCACGGGATGCAGTCGGTAGCAGCCGTTGGTGATATGCGTCGTGCCGATGTTCTTCCCCGCGGGCAGGAGGTTTTCCATTCGCCGGGGGATAAGTGCGCCAAGCGGGATTTGGAACGGGAGCGCGCCGATGTCGATGTAGTTGTCGCCGCTGCAGCTCGGGTGTAAATCGATTGAGTAGTAGCCGATGCCCACGGAGTCGGCGAAGGTCTCCGCGGTGGTGCTGTTCGCGATGGTTTGCCGTGCCTCGCTGCCGACATGGCGCTCGGTGACGGTGAACTCGGCTTTGATCCGTCGGCTTTCGCGAATGTAGGGATATTTGGCGAGTCCGTCCTCCGTCCCGACCAAGTCGGGACGCAACCGCAAGCCCTTCCAGCCGGAGCCGCCGTCAGGTCGCGGGCACTCGGTTTGCAACCAATGGAGCAACGAAAGGCTCAGCTGCTTGGCGCGATCGATGTGCCGCGCCGCTTCCTCGTCCGGCACGTCGATCAGGTTGCCGAGCATGTAGTCGTTCTGCGGCCAGTTCACCAGCGTGGTGTTGCCTGCGTACGTGCCGGGTGAAAAATTCCGGCGCTCGACAATCTGCCGGTATTTGAAAAGCCCCGTGCCCTTCGCCGGATCGAAGCCCATGTTGAACGGCTTGAGCGTTTTCGGCTGGGAGTAAAACAAGCTGAGCAATTTGCCCGACCACGGCGGGGTGAGTGGCGGCACGTGGTCGCGCCAGAAGTCGTAGTCGCGCGGGCGGTCGATCACATGGTCTTCGCCGTCGACATATTCCGCCGCGAAACAACAGGTAAATGACTGGACGTTTCCCGGCTGCGCCTCGGACTTGGCGTGGGGCTCGCCCGTGTCGCGCTGCGCTTCTGCGCCCGTGACGTACTCTGTGCCGGTCAACGGGAGCAGATCCCCCAATTCAGTGGCGTCGACGAACTGCGGCGCGTGCAGCACGACGTCATGGCCCGTCTCAATATTGCGCAACGTGACGGCCTCGACGCGGTCGCCGCGGGTGGACGCTGCTGTCGGCCGGTGTAGCAACAAAATCTGGACGCGGCGTGCGGTGACGAAGGGTGCCAGCATCTCGTGCAGCACGGCCAGCGCCACGCGGGGTTCATGGCACAGTTTCGAAACGGAACCGTTGCCGGGGTTGAGCAACGGGTTGGCCCGGGCTTCGGCTGTCAAGGGGAAGTTTCGCGCGTAGTATCCGCGAACGCCCTGGCGGAAGGCCTGGTAGCTGCGTGTCGCGCCGTGAGTCTCGATGAACCGGTTTTCGTCCGGTGGCACGGCCTGTGAGGTGAGCTGGCCACCGATCCAATCAGTCTCCTCCGTCAGGATTACATTTAATCCGCCCCGTGCTGCGGCCAGGGCGGCGGCGCATCCGCCGACTCCGCCGCCGATGATGGCGAGGTCGGCCCTCAGCTCCTTCGTGGGGAGTTTTCGAACGCCGGAGGGGGCGGATGCCGAGCGCTGGGCTTGGACAGCGGCCGGGAGGGCAAAGGTGGCGGGAACAAGGAGCCCCGCTCTTTTGATGAACGAGCGCCGGCTCTGGCGCTGAGCGAGTGGGGACATTTTCATTCCTCACCCTCAATACGTTCCCTTGATCGCGAAGGTCCAGTTCTGACCGACCGTCTGGTGATTCGTGATGGCAGTGGGGCCGGTTACAAAACGCTGCATGCTGATGTAGGGGGTGTTGAAGATGTTTCGCACGCTGACCGAGAGGCTGTAGGCGTTGGTCAGCCGCCAGCTGCCGCCCGCATCCACGTTCGAGCGGTGCCGGCGATAGGTGGTGGCGGCGAGGTTGGTGTTCACGTCGTCCGACCAGTTCCAATTGGCATAGGCGTTGAAGCGGTTGAGCGTATAGTTGATACCGCCGCTCGCGAGGTGCGGGGTGAGGTTGGCGCGGGTGACTTCGGCGTAGAGGCGCGTGTAGCTGCCGCGCACGGAGAGCCGTTTGAATTTCTCGCCGAGAAACGAGAGGCTTTGATTGTACTCCAGCTCCATGCTGCGGATCTTGATGGTGCCAGGGCTGTTGTTGCTGGTGATGAATTCATAGTTCACCAACTCGTCGTTGCCGGTGTAGCCGAACTCCTGGGCGGTGAGCCGATCGGTGACGATCAGATCCTTGACGGACCGCTCCGTAAACGTTGCCGCGAGCTGGCCGACTGGTTCGAAATAATAGGCGAGGCGGGCGGCGTAGTTGTCGGAGGTCTCCGGTTTCAAACGTGGATTGGGGGCAGTCACGGTCGGAGGGCTGTCGTCGATCACCCAGACGCCGGCGAGGTTGACGTAGGACGGGCGGCGGATCGTGGAGCTGTAGCCGAAGTGGACGTCCAGATTGCGGAGCAGATTGTATTTGAGTGAGGCACTCGGGAAGAGGTTGTTGTACTCGCCGCTGCGATGGATGCGCGGCCGCGAGAGAAACTGGTATTGGATGCCGGGGATGGTTGTCGCAACGCCGGCGGCGCTGATGGGGAAGCCCGCGGCGCGAACCTCGGCCGGCGTGTGGGTGTCGGCCTCGCTGGAGTCCGTCGTAGTGCGTTCCCAGCGCAGGCCGGCCCGCAGCGTGAAGCCCCGAAATTTCGTGGTGCCCATCAGGAATCCCGCGTCGATTCGCTCGTTGAAGCGGCGGCGGCGGGCGACATAGGACTGGTAAAAATTGTCCGCGTTGGCGCCCCAGTTTTGGACAAAATCCTGGGGCTTGTCGCCGTAGAGATCGCGGATGGCGCGAAGATTGGGCATGAAAACATTGGCGCCGGAAATCGAGGTGATGGTGCCGTTGTTCATCCCCAGATCGTATTCCCACGGCGACCGGTAGCCCGCCCAGGCCCCGGTTGTGGCGATGCGGCCGCCGGGGGCGTAGTCAAAGCGTTTGGCGAGTTGGTCGTCCTCGAATTTTTGGATTTGTTCGCGCGACTTGAAGCCGCTCTTCCAGAGGATGGGTAGCCAGCGTGCGGTGGTCAGGTACGCGTTGACCTCGCCACTGACGTACGCGGTGCGTGAAAAGCGCCCATCGTTGGTCGTGACGGACGGGCTGGTGTAGCTCGCACCGTTCGCGATGTCCGGACCGGCGATCTGGGTGAAATGCCAGTCGTTTTCCATCAGCGAGGAGCGCTCGGCGCGAAACGTGATGCCGCTGGCGGTCGGGGAGTTGGTGTCGCGGATCGAGTTCCGGCGGTTGAGGGGGTTGTACCAGCTCGTGGAGTCGGTGTAGGCGAATTTGCCCTCGAGTTCGAGGTTGCCGCGCTTGTAGCCGATGCGCGGGAGCAGCGTGAACGTCTCGCCCATCTTCGAGACGGCAACGGGATTGACCTGGACGGTGCCGGTCGGCGCGGACGTGAAACTGAGGAGTGGGTCGGCTCCGACGACGGCGGTGCGGGTGCTGGCGTTGAAGATGACGGTGCGTTGGGGCGTCCACAGATCGGCGTAGTTGTAGATGATGCCGAGACCGACATTGAGTTCCCGCGAGATTTTGTAGTCGGCAGTCAGCGTCGTGGCGAAGCGCTTGTTGAAGCGTGGGGCCCACTGGAAATTGAGGGTAGTGGGAACCAGGGGACGCCGGTCGGTGGCTGTTGTGGCTGTGCTGTAGGCCGACGCGGTGATGAGTGCCTCCTGATAGACGTTGGACTCACTGATGTTGAGCACGAGGCCGAGGCGTTTGTTCAGGAAGACGTCGGAATATTCCAGAATGCCGCCTGGGCGGATCTTCCGGCTGAGGCGGTCCTCGGCAGGTCCACGGGTGGCGGCAAACGACATCGCCTCGGAGTGCACCGCGACGTTGGCCTGCCACGAGACGCGGCGTCCGGCCCGGTCAAACGCGCGTTTGGTGCGGAGGTTGATGGTGCCGGCGGGAGCGTTTGCGTCCATGTCGGCGCTGATCGTCTTGGAAATCTCGATCGACTCCATGCTGTTGAGGGATGCCATCTCCATCGTGAACGAGCGGGCGGCGCCGGACCCGCTGTTGTTGGCGTCGGCGCTGGCCAAGGCGATGCCGTCCATCGTCACCGCGGTGTATTCGGTGCCGAGGCCGCCGAGACTGACGGTGCGGGCCTCCCCGTAGTTCTGGTTGAGCTCGACGCCCGGCAGGTGCTTGAGGAATTCCCCGACGTTGCCCTCGGCGTTGTCTCCAAACGTGTCGGACGCGACCGTGTTGGTGATGTTCATGGAGTTTCTCTGTTCCATGATGGCCTTGGCGCTGCCCTCGCGCTCGGAGGAGACGACAAATTTTTCGAGCTTCAGGGTGGGGTTGGAACTGCTGTCGTTGACCAAGGAACTCACGAGGCTGAAGTCCTGGTTGACGGTGGCGCCGGCGGCGACGCTCACCGCAGCGGTCGTGGTCCGGTAACCGGTGTAGGTGACGACGAGGGTCGATTTGCCCGTGGGCACCGGGGAGAGACGAAACTCGCCGCCGTCTTCCGTGGTGGTGGTTTGCCCGGTCTCTTCGACGCGGATCTGGGCGTTGCGGAGATATTCACCCGTGTTCGAGTTGAGGACGCGACCGGTGATGGTACCGGTGGGGGCGGTCTGGGCCAGCAGCGGCAGAAATGATGAGACGATCGCTGCAAAGGCGACGACAAGAAGTTTGAGTTTCATGGGTGCGGAAAGCCGCGCTGGTGTGGGGTGCGGCGGGGCATTTCGCCGGTGCATGAGCAGATACGTCAAGCTGTCCTTCGGGTTCGTCGCACGAGATTTCGCAAAAAGACCTTGCGCCGCGTGCGCGGGCTTCGCGAACTCGGCGGGCCCCAAGTTTCCGCACCGATATGTTTCCCCCATGATCACCAACCGCCGCCAGTTCCTCCGCGATGCCTCTCTCAGCCTGGGCTCGCTCGGTCTCCTTTCCTCCACCGTTGCGCTGGCGGCCGAATCGAAAAAGAAGGCCGACGGCGTGCCGGGGCCGAGCTTCGCGAAGAAGTCCAAGATGCGGCTCGGCATCGTGACGTACAACATCGCGATGGACTGGGACGTCCCGACCATCATCAAGAATTGCACCGAGGCGAAATTCGAGGGCGTCGAATTGCGCACGGGTCACAAGCACGGCGTCGAGACGACCCTGGGCAAGGCGCAGCGGGCCGAGGTGAAGAAGCGTTTCGCCGATTCGCCGGTGGCGTTATGGAGTCTTGGGAGCGCGTTCGACTATCACACGCCGGACCAAGCCAAGCTGAAAAAGGACATCGAGGCCACGAAAGAGTACATCCTGCTCGCGCAGGAGGTGGGGGCGACCGGCGTCAAGGTGCGGCCAAACGGCCTGCCGAAGGAAGTGCCGGTCGAGAAGACGCTCGAGCAAATTGGCCGTGCGCTCCGCGAGCTGGGGGACTTCGGCGCGGCGCACGGCCAGCAAATCCGGATGGAGGTTCATGGCGGCGGCACCTCGCTCGTGCCCAACGCGAAGACGATTCTCGATCACGCGAATCATCCCAACGTGGGCGCCTGCTGGAATTCGAACCAGACCGATCTGCAGGGCGATGGCTGGGACCAGAACTTCAACCTGATTAAGAAAAAAATCTTCACGGTGCACATGCGGGACATCTACCTTGAGGAGTATCCCTTCCGAAAGTTGCTGAACGGGTTGGTCGAGAGCGGATTCACCGGCTTCACCTTCGCCGAGATTCCCGAGAGCAGCGATCCCATCCGGGTCATGAAGTATTTCCGTTCTCTCTGGTTGGCTTATCAAGGACTCCTGTGAGGGTTTGGCGACCGTCCGACCCTCGCTCCTACCGCACCGATAAAATTCCCGTGTCACGATGACTTCCTCTCCGTCCGTCGCCCCCTCCGGCCCGTGGTGGCGCGAATTGAACCGCTACCATTGGTTCGTCTTGATTGTCGCCGCCCTCGGTTGGCTCTTCGACACGATGGACCAGCAGCTCTTCAATCTGGCCCGCGTGCCGGCGATGAAGGCGTTGCTGAAGCCCGGCCAGGATGTCGCGCTCTTCAGCGGTTATTCGACGGCGATTTTCCTGATCGGCTGGGCAACCGGAGGTCTCACCTTCGGCGTGCTCGGCGACCGCATCGGCCGCGCGAAGACGATGATGTGGACGATTCTCATCTACTCCGTTTGCACGGGCCTCAGCGCCTTGTCGGTGGGATTTTGGGATTTCGCGTTCTATCGTTTCATCACGGGGCTCGGGGTCGGCGGGGAGTTTGCGGTGGGTGTTTCCCTCGTGGCTGAGGTGATGCCCGACCGGGCCCGACCGCACGCGCTCGGCCTGCTGCAGTCGCTTTCCGTGGTGGGAAATATTTCCGCGGCCCTGATCAGCATGGGGCTCGGACATCTGGAGGAAACGGGAGTCGTCGGCTCGGCGTGGCGGTGGATGTTTGTCATCGGCACGCTGCCCGCGATCGTGGCGCTGCTGGTCCGGGCGCGGCTGAAGGAGCCGGCGCGCTGGCAGGCGGCGGTGGAGCAGTCCGGCGGTCGGAAACGACTCGGTTCCTACGACGAACTTTTTGGCAATGCCAACTGGCGGAAACCCGCGTGGATCGCGGCGGCGTTGGTGGTGGCCATCATCGTGGTCGCGTTTTTTGGCAGCGAGAGCTGGCCCAAGTACACGAAGCTGAAAATTGGAATCGGGCTCTCCGGTGCGGCGATTCTCGCGGGGTTGTGGGCGATTTTCGGCGGCAACGGCGACACCCGTTGGCGACGCAACGCCGTGGTCGGTCTCCTGCTGGCGCTTTCCGGCATCATCGGTATCTGGGGCATCGGCTTCTTCAGCATCGATCTGGTGCGTTCGGTTTTTCAGAAGGCGTTTGCGGCCGAGGGGATGCCGGCTGCGAAGATTCCCGGAGCAGTCACGTATTGGGCGGGAGTCACCACGATGATGATGAACGTCGGCGCGTTCGCGGGGATCTATTCGTTCAGTCACATTGCCCAGCGGATCGGTCGGCGGCTTACGTTTGCGATCGGTTTCGTGATCGCGCTCCTCAGCACGGCGATGGTGTTTCTCTACCTCAAGGAGCGCAGCCAGATTTTCTGGATGATGCCGGTGATGGGTTTCTGCCAGCTGTCGTTGTTTGGGGGCTACGCGGTCTATTTCCCGGAGCTTTTTCCCACGCGGCTGCGCAGCACCGGGATTTCGTTTTGTTACAACGTCGGCCGTTTCGTGGCCGCCTCGGGTCCCGCCGTGCTCGGACTCCTCACGAGCGAAGTCTACAAAGACCAGGCGGAGCCGATGCGCTACGCCGGTCTCACGATGTGTGCGGTCTTCCTGGTCGGCCTGCTGGTGCTGCCCTTCGCGCCGGAGACGAGCGGCCAGCCATTGCCGGAGGAGGAAAAGGGCTTGGCACATTAATCCGCGCCGAACTCCGCGACTCCGATGAAATTTGGCATCTGCAACGAGATCTTCAAGGACTGGAAACTCGACGACGTTTTCACGCATTGCGCCCAGCTCGGCTACGACGCGGTGGAAATCGCGCCGTTTACCCTGGCGAAATACGTCACGGAGATCCCGATGGCCGAGCGGTTGCGGATCAAGCAGGCGGCCGCGAACGCGGGCATTGCGATCTCCGGGATTCACTGGGTGCTCGTGCAGGCCGAGGGCATGTACCTGACCTCGCCGGATGCGGCGACGCGTGAGCGCACCTCGAATTATTTTGGCGCCCTGGCGGAATTTTGCGCCGACATCGGGGGCAAGGTGATCGTCGTGGGTTCCCCCAAGCAGCGAAGTCTGCTTCCCGGCGTGACGCCGGAAGAGGCGTGGGCGTGGGCGACCGAGGTATTTCGACCGGCGGTGAAGATCGCGGAACGGCGGGGCGTCACGATTTGTTTTGAACCGCTTCCCGCGGAGGACACGGACTTCATCAACACCGCCGCTGAGGCGGTGCGCTTCACACGTCAGCTGGGTTCAGCACATTTCAAGGTGATCCTCGATGTGCGCGCGATGAGCCATGAGGCGAAATCCGTGCCCGAGATACTTCGGGAAAGCCGGGGCGAGTTCGCCTACGTGCACGCTAACGACAAGAACCTCAAAGGACCCGGTTTCGGCGACATTGATTTCCGTCCGATTGCGGCCGCTCTGCGGGACGTCGGCTATGACGGCACAGTCTCGGTGGAGGTGTTCAAGTTTGACGAGGGCCCGGAGGCGATCGCGGCGCGCAGTCTCGACTATTTGAAACGGGTATTCGGGTAGCTTGCAGAGATTAGCCGGCGGTTGCTCAAACTGGCCTTGGGAGCGTCGAGGTATGAAAGGGCGTGAGCCCGTCGATGGCCTCCGGTGTCTGCGTCTGCACATCCCATTTGAAAAAACGGAGGTCGATCCGATCGGGATGAAAATCCGCGATAGTGAAACCGTGTTGCTCGATGGGTTTGATCTCCTCGCGCAGGTCGAGATGGCCGGGAACGGATGGCCCGACTCCGCGGAAGGCCGAAGGCCAGCCGGTTTTGCCGGTGCTGATGGGACCGGCGAGCACGGTCGTGATCGGATTCGCCTGAAAGTCGTGCGCGCCCGCTCGCAGCATCCGGCCGAGGCCGACCGCGTGGAGGTCACCGCTGATCACGAGGGGAATCCGGCGCTTCATTGCCGCCAGCGATTGCATCAGGCGGTCATGTTGCTTCAGCCAGCCGGCTTGCCAGTACGGTTTCGCAATCGCGGTGGTCAGTTTCTTGTCCGCTCCCAGCATGTCCGGATACCATTCGCCCCATTTGCCGGCGCTCCAGCCGGGCGGATTCGAGGGAACATGGACGAGGTGCGTGACGTCGGCGGACGCGGCGCGCGTGCGCAACCACTTCTCGACTTCGAGATCAACAAACACGGCACTAGGACCCGCCAGCGTCGCCGTGCGGCGGACATCGTAGAGATTGATTTCGGCGAGGCGCCCGTAACGGAGGGTACCGAAGCTTTCTGATCCCGCGTCCGCGCCTCCTGTCGACCAAGGCAGACCTTTCGGTCGCCGGGCATCGGGAAGGAACTCTGGATAGTACAACCGCTGGGTGGCCCGTGCCAGGCGCACCATGAAATCGGACGGCGGAAATGTGACGATTTCGTCGGTGGCTTCGTCATTGTCGAAATAGTCGTGGTCGTCCTGCAGGAAGAACACCGGCGTGGAGCGAAAGTCCGTCCCGTAGATCGGGGTGATCTGCGGGCCCGCCGCCCGCTTTAGCACGGTCTCGTTGTTTTCACCGAAGACCAGTCCCGAGCGGTCGAATTTGCCGGAGATGCGCACGCCCTCCTCGGACGCTCCCAGATTCAGGCTGGCGCGGGGGGCGAGGAGATCCCAGTAGACGTGATCTCCGTTGGCGACGACGGCATGAGGACCGAAGGAAAGCCCGCGCCGCAAGAGGCGGTTGCGTACGGCGGCAGGTAGAAAATTCAGCCGCTCGTGACCGCCCGCGCAGGTGAAGATCAACAGGCGAAAATGTCCGGCTTCCGCATCAGCCGACGGAAACGTCGCGAGCTCCCATGGTTGACAGAGGGTGCGCCCATCAGCACCGGTGAGCGTCATCGCGTAGGTCCGGCCCGGCGCGAGGCCCTCCGCGCGAAATTGCCAGCACTCGCCCGCAGTGTCGTTCTGCCGCCCCGGCACGCTGATGGCACCGATGCGGAGGGTGGGAGCCGCGCTGAGCGGGGGCGCGAACGACGCCTTGATGAGCATCGCGGTGTCGCTGACGGTCGGGAGTAGGTGGGTGACGCGGCCCGGGTCCCATTTTGCCTGCGCCGGTGGACTCCCGGTTGCCGCGAGGAGTTCGGCCGGAAGGGACGCGAGGAGGGTCGCGCCGAACGTTCCGGTGAGGAAATTGCGCCGATCCATCATCCGGTCACGGCAGCGGGAGATGGGACGGGCTGCAATGCCGAATCATGCGTTTGTCGGAGAAAATCCGTCGGCGGGATGCAGAGATGAATTTAGGGTTGGGATTTCATGGAATGGGGTGTGGGATTTCCGCGCCCCATGAAGCCTCGCCTTGTTTTGCTGTTTCTCGCCTTGTTCGCAGTCTGCGCCAGCCGATTCCAGGCGGCACCGGCCGACCGCCGGCCCAACATCCTTTTGATCATGGCAGATGACATGGGATTCTCCGACATCGGCTGCTATGGGAGCGAGATTCGCACGCCGAACCTCGACCGGCTGGCGAGCGAAGGCATGCGTTTCACCCAGTTCTACAACAATGCCAAATGCACCACGACGCGGGCCTGTTTGCTGTCGGGGATGTATCCACGGAACAGTGGCAACGCGATCCCGCGCGACATCCCGACCATTGCGGAAACGATGCGCGCGGCCGGCTACCAAACCGGCATGAGCGGAAAGTGGCACCTTGGTAACAAGGCCCCGCAACGGCCTTTTGATCGGGGATTCGACGAATACTACGGCCTGATGGATGGCGCCGTGAACTACTTCAATCCGGGCCGGCCGGACCCGGAGTTCAAGGGCGGGAAGGTCCGCACGTTTGGCCACAACGACACCGTGGTCACGGAGTTTCCCAAGGATTTCTACACGACGGATGCGTTTGCCGCGCACACGATCGCGACGATGAAGCGCTTTGCGAAGGAGGCGAAGCCGTTCTTCATCCATCTCGCCTTCAATTCGCCCCACTATCCGTTGCACGCCTGGCCGGAGGACATCGCGAAGTATCGCGGGAAGTATCGGAAGGGCTGGGACGAATTGCGTCGGGAGCGCCATGCGCGCCAGATCGCGATGGGGCTCGTCGATCCGAAGTGGAAGCTACCGCCGGCGGACTCCAAGTCCTACGAGTGGAGCGGCGCGAACCAGGATTGGGAGGACCTGCGGATGGCGACCTACGCGGCGATGGTGGACCGGATGGACCAGAACATCGGCCGCGTGTTGCAGACGTTGCAGGAACTCGGGATTGAGAATAACACGGTGGTGCTGTTTCTCTCCGACAACGGTGGGTGCACCGAGGAGCCGGGCGGTCGTGATGACACGAAGCAGCCAGGGATTGTCAGCACCTACACGGCGGTCGGTCCGGCGTGGGGTGCGGCGCAGAACACGCCGTTTCGTCGTTACAAGAGCTGGACCAACGAAGGCGGCATCAGCACGCCGCTCATCGTCCGTTGGCCCGGACAAGTGAAGCCCGGCACGATGACGGGAGAGATGGGGCACATCATCGATGTTTTGCCGACGTGTCTTGAGATCGCGGGGCGGTCACCGCTTGCGGAGATCAATGGGAAGAAGACCGCTCCGCTCGAAGGTCGCAGCCTCGGCCCGGTCCTGCACGGTCAAAAACGGCCGGAAACGTTGCCCCTTTGTTGGGAATGGGCGGGCAATTGCGCGGTCCGCAGCGGACCGTGGAAACTTGTCTGGGACACCTTGAATCCGCAAAAAAAGTGGCAGCTCTATGACATCGCCGCCGACCGGACCGAGTTGACCGACCTCGCCGATCGCTATCCCGATCGCGTGACGCAGCTGAGCGCGGACTACCTGCGGTGGGCCAAGGAACTCGGGCGCAAGCTGCCAGGCCAGAAGGGCAAGAATGCCGAGGACTGAGCGGAATGCCTTTGCCCCATCCGAAACAATGAATGCCTCGCTCTTGAGTTTTATGCACCGTAATTTGCGAGCCGGCTGGGGCCGCGACGCCCATGTCGCGGAAGGTACACTGAACCCGACGAGGGCGTCGCGTCTCCAGAAAACGATCTGGCAGTGCGTGGTGCTGATTTTTTGCGAGCTCGCGGTGACGGCCTTCGCCGCGCCCGTGCGGCCGCCGAACATCGTGTTCTTTCTGGCCGATGATCTCGGACAGCGCGACCTCGGCGTGTATGGGAGCACATTCTACGAGACGCCGAATCTGGATCGGATGGCGCGTGACGGGGCGCGTTTCACTCAGGCGTATGCCGCATGTCCGGTGTGCTCGCCGACGCGTGCGAGCATCCTCACGGGCCGTTATCCACAGCGCACGGGTGTGACCGACTACATCGGCGCGGCCGGTTCCGCGGCCTGGAATCGCAACACCGTGCTCCGCCCGGCGGATTATTCTGATCGCCTTGCACTTGAGGAGACCACGATTGCGGAGGTCTTGAAAGCGGCGGGCTATGCGACCTTCTTCGCGGGAAAGTGGCATCTCGGACCCGAGGGCTGGTGGCCGGAAAATCAGGGCTTCGACATCAACCGCGGTGGCATTGAAAAAGGCGGACCCTATGGCGGCGGAAAGTACTTCTCCCCCTACGACAATCCACGGCTGAAAGATGGACCGGCGGGAGAGCACCTGCCCGACCGGCTCGCGACCGAGACAGCGAAATTTATCAACGACAACAAAGGCCGCCCGTTTTTTGCCTACTTCCCGTTCTATTCGGTCCACACGCCGCTGATGGCGCGCGCGGATTTGAAGAAAAAGTATGAGGAGAAACGCGATCGCCTTGGTTTGAAGGAGAAGTTTGGCGTCGAAGGACCACGCGAGGTTCGTCTCGTGCAACAGCACGCCGTCTACGCCGGGATGGTGGAGGCGATGGATCTGGCGGTGGGAAAGGTGCTCGCGGCGATTGATGACGCCGGCCTGCGGGAAAACACGATCGTCATCTTCACCTCCGACAACGGCGGGCTCTCGACGAGCGAGGGTTCGCCGACGTCAAATCTCCCGCTTCGCGGCGGCAAGGGCTGGCTCTACGAGGGAGGGGTGCGCGAACCGTTGATCGTGCGCTGGCCGGGTGTAGTCCATCCGGGCGTAGTGATCGACGCACCGGTCAGCAGTCCGGATTTTTTTCCGACACTCCGGGACATCGCCGGGGGCGCGGCGCGACCAGGGCTGACGATCGATGGGGTAAGTCTCGTGCCGTTGTTACGCGGAGCAGGTGCCACCGTAGAGCGGCCCCTGTTCTGGCACTATCCGCACTATGGCAATCAGGGTGGAGCGCCGGGTGGAGCGGTGCGGCTGGGCGATTTCAAATTGATCGAGTGGTACGAGGATGGCCGCCTCGAACTTTTCAATCTGCGCGACGATTTGGGCGAGACCCACAACCTCGCGGCGAAACTGCCGGCCAAGGTCGACGAACTCTCTGCGCGTCTGGCCGCGTGGCGCCGGGAGGTGGGCGCGGTAATGCCGACCAGGAACTCCAGTTATGACTCCACCAAGCCGTCCGGTCGGTTTCCGCCGAACGCCCAGGCGGCGGCCGGCAAGGGTAAGAACGCGGTGAAGCCTTCACAGGATTAGGTTCCGGCCTTCATGCTCTCCCACCACGTTTTTCTGTTCATGTTGGCTCTCCTCGCCGCGGCCAGTGGTTTTGCCGCGAGGAGCGCCAAACCCAACATCGTCGTGATTCTTGCCGACGATCTGGGGTGGGCCGACGTCGGGTGTTATGGCGCCGACCTGCACGAGACGCCTCATATTGATCGCCTGGCGAAGGAAAGCGTCCGCTTCACCCAAGCCTTCGCGATGTCGGTCTGTTCGCCGACGCGGGCGATGCTGATGACCGGCAAACATGCGGCGCGATTGGGGATGACGATCTGGATCGAGGCATCGTTGCAGAAGAACACGCAGCGTCGGATGTTGGAGGCTGAATCGAAGCATGACCTGCCATTCACGGAGGCGACCATCGCTTCGCGGCTGCGGGACTCCGGTTATCTTACGGCGCTCGTGGGCAAGTGGCACCTGGGTGATGCGGATCACTATCCGGAGACGCACGGGTTCGACATCAACATCGGTGGAACGCATTGGGGTGCACCGAACACCTTTTGGTGGCCGTATCGTGGGAGCGGCCGCTTCGGTTCGGAATATCGTTACGTGCCGCACCTCGAGTTTGGCCAGCCGGGCGAATATCTCACTGACCGGCTGACGGACGAGGCGCTCCGCGTGATCGACCAGGCGAATGGGAGACCGTTTTTCGTCTACCTCGCGCACCACGCGCCGCATACGCCGATTGAGGCAAAGAAAGCGTACGTGGAGCATTTTGCGTCCAAGCTTCAGCCAGGGATGCACCATCAGAATCCCGTTTATGCCGCGATGGTGAAGAGTCTCGACGATAGCGTTGGGCGGGTGCTGGAGCATCTGCGCGCGCGGAATCTCGCGGAGAACACCGTCGTGATCTTTACGAGCGACAACGGCGGCTATGTGGGGATGGATCGAAAGTCCGGTCAAAACGTCCCGGTGACCAACAACGCGCCGCTCCGCTCCGGCAAGGGTTCCCTTTACGAGGGCGGAATTCGCGTGCCGCTGCTCGTGCGTTGGCCGGGCGTCACGTCAGCGGGGGCGGAATGTGCGACGCCCGTCGGATTGGGCGATTTGTTTCCGACGCTGACCGGAGCTCCGGGGGTGGATGGTTTGGATCTGACTCCGTTGCTGAAGAATCCGGCGGCGAGCCTTGGGCGCGAGGCGTTGTTCTTCCACTATCCGCACTATTACGAAACAACCACGCCGGTGAGCGCAGTTCGTGCCGGAGACTGGAAACTGCTCGAATACTTCGAGGACGGCCGGCTGGAACTCTACAACCTGCGGAACGATCCCGCGGAGAAAACCAATCTTGCCGCGCAGGAACCGGCCCGCACGGCGGAACTCCGCGCGCGGCTTGAACAATGGCGCGGAGAGGTGGGCGCGAGACGGCCTGCGAAAAATCCCGCGTTCAAGCCGAAGAGGTAGTGGGAAATCCCGATGCAAAAAATCCTTTCCCTTTTTGGGTTCGGCCTCCTCGTCTTGGTCGCGAGTGACCCCGCCGCTGGCGCCACGCGCCGCCCCAATGTCCTCTTCATCGCCATCGACGATCTCAACGATTGGGCCAGCTGCCTTGGTGGTCACCCGCAGGCGCGCACACCGAACCTCGACCGGCTCGCCGCCTCGGGCACGCTGTTCACCAACGCCCAGTGTCCCGCCCCGTGGTGCAATCCCTCCCGCACCGCCCTGCTCACCGGCCTGCGGCCCTCGACCACCGGCGTCTATCACCACCAGCACCTGCCATGGCGGGACGCGCCCCTGTTGCGAAACGCCATCACGCTGCCCCAGTATTTTCGGCAAAACGGCTATGCTGTCACCGGTGCGGGGAAGATTTTTCACCACGCGAATCCGGCGCAGGATCCGATTTCGTGGGACTCATACTGGCCGGCGCAGAACCGATGCATGCCGCGCGACGTTCCGCCACCGGGCAAACGACCATTTTGCGGGACGGTGATCCGTGACGGTGAGATCGACTGGGCGCCGCTGGATCGACCGAAGGAGGAAATGGCCGACTGGCAGGTCGCGCAGCACATCGTGGGGCAACTCCGACAGCCCCATGACAAACCGTTCTTTCTCGGCTGCGGTTTCTTCAAGCCCCACCTGCCGTGGTTCGTGCCACGGGCGTACTTCGAGAAATTTCCCCTGGCCCAGATCGTGTTGCCGCTCGTGAAGCCGGACGACCTCGACGATGTTTCACCGGCGGCGCGAATCGCCATCCGGAAGGGTGGTGCATTTGCCGAGATTCAGCGGGCCGGGCTTTGGCCCAACGCCGTGCAGGCCTATCTGGCGTGCATGGCGTTCGCCGATGATTGCCTCGGCGAGGTCTTGCGTGCACTCGACGAAAGCTCCGAGCGCGACAACACGATCGTCGTCGTATGGAGCGATCACGGCTGGCACTTGGGCGAGAAGGAACAATGGGAGAAAGTCACGTTGTGGGAGCGCGCCACCAAGTGCGTGCTCGTCATTCGAGCGCCGGGGATGGCGCCGGGCCGGGCACATGCCCCCGCCAATCTGATCGACCTTTATCCGACGCTGGTGGAACTCGCCGGCCTGCCCGCGAAAGCCGGGCTGGAGGGCGAGAGTCTCGCGCCGTGGATGCGCGATCCCAACCGGGGCCGCGAGCGCCCTTCGATTACGACGTTTGGTCCCAACAATCATTCGCTGCGGACCGATCGCTGGCGTTTCATCCGCTATGCCAACGGCGACGAGGAATTGTACGACCATTGGTCCGATCCAAACGAGTGGACAAATCTCGCCGCCCAGCCCCAATTTGCCGCGCTAAAGAAGGAACTCCGGGCGCTTTTCCCGGCGGTGAATGCTGCTCCGTTGCTGGACGTTTCGGCGGTCAAGACGGGGCGGGACGCCCTGACTTATCTCATCGGATCCGCGGCGGAAACCAAGTGAACAGATGCCTCCTGTTCGGCCCGGCCGGGTGCAGCGCCGCTCCGTTGCGCGATCGCGGCTCGTGCCGTACGGCGGTCTGCCGACTGCTTGCGCCGGATGAATTGCCGGCGGCGGAAGTGGGTGTAGTCCTCGGAGTAAACTTTTTGGGCGAGGTCGAGCAGACCCTTGTGCAACGCATCCACTGACATTTTTGCCGGCTGATAGATGATGTCGAACAACGTGCATTTTTCCCATGCACCTGGTTCAATCAGACGCCCATCCCGGAGAAATCGTTCATAGAGCGGCGTCCCCGGGAACGGGGTCAGCACGGTGATCTGGATTTCGTAAAGCTCGCTCTGCTGGATGAAGGCCCAGATCTGTTCGAACGAGGCTTCGGTGTGGGTGTCCAACCCGAGGACAAAGCAACCGTTCACCGTGATGCCGTGGTCCTGAATGCGGCGAATGCTTTCGAGGTAATGCGCCCGCTGGCGTGCCTTCCAATTGGTCTTAAGTTCCATCCCGTCGGTGCCGTCGGCGGGGTCTTCCAGGCCGACGAGGATTTGGGCGCAGCCGGCCTTCCTCATCTTGCGGAGCAGGTCCTCATCCTGCGCGACGGATATGTCGGTCTCGGTAAACCAGCGGATGCCTTCGCCTGCCAGCGCCTCGGTGAGTGCGTGGCCATGGCGCTTGTCGGCGAAGGTGTTGTCGTCGGCGAACTCGATGAACGGCACGGGCCAGAGCTGTTTGATGCGATGGAGCTCGGCGATGACTTTGGGAATGGGTTTTGTGCGGTACTTTGGATTCAGCCGGATCGAAGCGGCACAGAACTCGCAATTCCACGGGCAGCCACGGCTCGTCTGAATCGTAAGCCGGTTGTATTTGCTGATATCGAGGAGGTCGAAGCGCGGCATGGGGGCCTCTGCGAGATTGTACGGCACGGACGAATGGTAGCGTTTTTGCAACCGGTCCTTTTCGATATCGTTGAGAACGGTGGGCCAATGCGGCTCGGCCTCGCCCACGACAATCGCATCGGCGTGTTGCGCTGCCTCGTCGGGGCAGAGGGCGACATGCAGTCCGCCGAGAATGACTTTGGTGCCGACGGCGCGGTAACGTGCGGCGAGCCGGTAGGCGTCCTTGATCATCGCGGTGAAACTTGAGATGGCGACGACGTCGAACGGTCCGGGCAGGGTGGCCACGATATCCGCGGAATCGACATCGGGGATGTCGATGTAACGAATCTCGTGGTGCGCTGGGGTGAGACCCGCAAGTGTGAGCAGACCGAGGCTCGGGAGTGACGCGATGACTTTGCTCCGTTCCACAAAGCCCGGGAGGTTGACTCCGATGGACAGCAGTTCCGGGTCGACGACGCGGACGCCGGAGAGGGCGAGGAATCCGATTTTCATGGGAGTGAAATGAGGAGACAGACGATGCCAAAGAGCGTTGAACCGGCGGGGATGAAGAAGAGGTGACGGAACGGTTTCTTCCAAGCGGTCAGGAAGCAGTTGAGCGGCATGGTGACCATGCCGACGGCGAGTAGCACGGAGCCGAGCTGCAGGGTGGAGGAAGCGGGCAGGGAAGCAGCGGTCAGCCCGAAGAGGATGTTGATGAACCCGAGTCCAAAGCACGCGATGTGGCCCAGACGGACGAGTCGGCGGGAAAACGAGTCATAGCCGCCGAGCCAGCCGTCCTTGTGGAAAAAAAGCCCGATGAGGGCGCCGGTGACCGCACCGGCAAGAAAACCGACCCATCCGGCGAAGAGGTTGAACGAGGGGAGCATGAACGGAGGTTGACTATCTATGCGAGAAAAGGGCGAAGAACCGATCAGACGATTAGGTGGTCGGGCGGGCGCATCGCTTCGGTTTCCCAAAAAACTCGCTCTGGATCGCTCGATTAGAGCGAATCGGAGCCACGATGCCACCAGGTTTTATCCACCGTGGCCACGATGCTTCGACGTGATGACACTTGCAGCCATTCCGGAGTTTTGTTCCCGTGCCGCAGTCGCCGTGGGCGGGGCCGCTCGACCGCGGCGGCGCCAATCATGAGAACAAGACTGCGAATGCTACCCATCCTCGCCGCGCTTTGCGGCCTTGTGGGGGTGGCACACGCGCAGGTCATCTTTTCGGACAGTTTTACGTCCGGGGCTGCGGCAGTATGGGGCAACGAGGTCGGCAATTGGACGGCGACAGGGGGAGTTTATTTCCCGACGGCTCCCAATAACTCACCTCCCACCTACACGAGCGTGCCGTTCAGTCTCACCGATTTTTCCGTGACGGTGACAATCAACCAGCTTTCCGACGGTGGAATCTGGCTGCGCAGTGCCGACAACGGGAATGGGGTCCTCCTTGTAACGGGCGGCAATGGCCGGACCGGCACCGGGCTTTACTGGCACGAGATTCAAAACGGGGGCGTTGGGCCGGCGCGAAATGAAGTGACCGGCCTCTTCGTAAACGGCGTGAGCAATGCAACTATCCGGGTCGATGTCGCTGGCAGCACGTTTTCGGCTTACGTGAACGGCGCTGTGACACCGGCGACTGTGCTCACGAGCACACTTTTCGCGAGCGGCAAGGTGGGACTCTACGGATTTTCCACGCAGACGTTCGATAACTTCTCAATCGTGGCGGTGCCGGAACCCGGGACGGCGGGCCTGTTGGCGTTCGGAGCGCTCGCGGTCGGCGGTTCGACCGCGTGGAGCCGGTGGCGGCGCAGGAGGGTGATATCGCTTTCGGGGCGCTGAACGGCGCTCAAACTCCGGCGAGGGCGTTGTCCGTGTTCAGGTGCTCGGCGCCGGTGTATTTCTGCGATTGCTCGTCGGCGTGGTAACTCGATCGTACCAAGGCTCCACTTTCCACGACGCCAAGACCGATGCTCAGGCCGAATTTCTTCCAATGGACGAATTCTTCCGGCGGCGCCCAGCGGGCGACAGGCAAGTGAGTCGGCGTGGGCTGGAGATATTGGCCGATCGTGAGGATGTCGGTGCGATCGGAGGCGATGTCGCGCAGCGTCTGTTCGATTTCCTCCGGGGTTTCGCCGAGTCCGAGCATGATGCCCGTCTTCGTCACGAACCCACGGCTTTTGGCATGACGCAATACGGAGCGTGAGCGGTCGTAGCGCGCCTGTACGCGGACGGGCTTTTGGAGGCGCTCCACGGTTTCCACGTTGTGGTTGAAAATATCCGGCTTGGCATCGAGCACGATGTCGACGTGGTCGGTGTTGCCCTTAAAATCCGGGGTGAGCACCTCGATCGCGGTCTGCGGATTACGATGGCGGATGGCGCGAATCGTGGCCGCCCACACACTGGCGCCTCCGTCGGTCAATTCGTCGCGCGCGACGCTCGTGACGACGCAGTGCTTCAGATTCATCTTGGCAACGGCATCCGCCACGCGGGCAGGTTCGCCGAGATCGAGCTCGGTGGGGCGGCCGGTGGCGATCGCGCAGAAATTACACGAGCGGGTGCAGATGTTGCCGAGGATCATCACCGTGGCGGTGCCGCGCGACCAGCACTCGCCGAGGTTGGGGCATTGTGCGCTTTGGCACACGGTGTGGAGCTGGTTCTCGTCGACAAGCCGGCGCGTGGCGGCATAGCCAGGCCCGCTGGGCAGCTTGGCCCGGAGCCAGGACGGTTTGCGCGTGGTGGTCGGTGACACAGACATGGCGCCAAAACGCATACGAAGCGCCGCGAAGCGCAAGCGGGTTTTCCAGTCGCATTTCAGACCGCCGCTGCGGTCCCAGCTCCAACCGAGCCCGCATCTCTTGCCCCATCGGCTCACCGCGGGCCGTTGCGATGGAAGGGGGAGACCGGCCTCAGCCGTATCAATTCACTCGAAGTGCGTTTAACCTCTGAAAAGAATTCCACTGAAGGGTGGAGCGAGTTGACCCCAGCTCGCTTTGATCCGGTCGCTCTCACGAATAGCGGCTTGAGGTCAAGCCGCTCCACCTCGACTGATTCTTACGGCTCAGCGCGCGGGAAGAGCGGGGTTCAGCCGACGGGCTTCGGCGTAATGTGTCGACGCTTCGCTTTTTCTTCCAATCGCGGCGAGGGCTTCGGCGAACTTTTCGTGGATCTCGGCGTGGTTAGGGTCGATTTGGAGGGCGCGCTCGAAGTGGGGAATCGCGTCGTTCAATCGGCCGTTCGCGGCGAGGGCGACAGCGAGATGGTAGTGTCCGCGCAGCGACCGGGGTTGAGCGCGAAGCACCGCCTCAAAGTGTGGCACGGCTTCCTGTTCCCGGTGGAGTTGCCTCAACACCAGTCCCAGGTTCAGACGCGCGTCGATGAATTCGCCGCGCAGAGCCACCGCGCGTTCGAAGGAGCCCACGGCATCCTCCAGCCGGCCGGCTGCCACCAGGGCTGCGGCGAGATTGTTATGCGCCTCGGCGGAGTCCGGCGCGAGCCGCGCTGCCGCCTCGAAATGGGACAGCGCTTCCACCGTTTTTCCAACCGCATTGAGCGACATCGCAAGGTGATGGTGCACCTCCGGCAGCTTTGGGTTGGAGCGAAGCGCCGCCGTGAAGACATCCTGTGCCTCGGCATGCCGTCCCGCGCGGGCCAGTGACTGCCCGTGGCTGTCCATCGCCACGACGTAGGTTGGGTCAAGCTGCAACGCTCGTTGGTAGCTCGCCTTGGCCTCGTCGATTCGGCCGAGTGCTTCCAGCGTCAGGCCGAGAGTGTGGTGCGCCGCCGCGACGTCAGGTTTTTGGCGAACCGCGGCCTGCAGATGCTCGAGGCTTTCCGCGGTGCGACCGAGTTTGCGCAGGGTATTGCCGAGGTTCAGGCGCGCTTCGAAGCTGGCCGGATCCAGGCGCAGCGCTTCCTCGAACGCTCCGAGTGCACGACTCCATTCGTCATCGTCGGCGAGCGCCCGCCCGAGATTGTTGTGCGCGATCGCCGACTGGTCGTGATGAGTGGCGGCGTGCTGCCAAAACACCCGGGCGGCGCGATAGCGCGCGGCGTCGTCGCGGGCGATTCCGGCGAGCAGTGCGGCGGTAGCAATGAGGCCCGCGAGTGCGAAGTGTGGGCGTGGCAACGCTTGGGCTCCGGCAAGCGTCAATCCGATCAAACCAGGGAGTGCTACATAGGTGAAGTGGTCCATCACCCAGGTGAAGCGCATGAACGAGATCGGCACGAAACCGACAAACGGCAGCAGATGGAGGAAAAACCAACCACCGCCAAAGAGGACATGCCGGCCCCAAGCCGCCCGTCGAGTCCACGACCATGCGGTCAATCCCGCCATCATCGCCCACGGCCCCAGCAACCAGAGCGAGGGTGGGGTGATTTGCCACTGTGGATAAATCGGCAACAGGCCCGCGGGCCAGACTGCTTTCCAAGCGTAGAATGAAAGCGCGGAGCCCGCCAAGCCCAGGCGGGAGAACCAGCCTCCGAGCGCGACGGATTCGCCGTCGAGCGCGCGGGTGGATTGGAACCATACCGTCACGATCCCGAGCACCAGCGCGATCGCGAAGAACGGCGCCAGCATGCGGATATCCGAGCCCGCGATACGCCCCCGTTTCCACCAGGCGAACAACAGCAACGTAACGGGGAACATCACCACCGAACTTTTGCACAGCATCGCCGCCAGAAACCAAGCGATGGAGCGCCAGTAGGTGCGATGGTCACGGTTCTCCTCATGGTCGAACCAGGCGAGCAGCGCCAGCAGCAGTGGTGGCAGGGAAAGGGCGTTTTTCAGTTCGGCGATCCAGGCGACGGATTCGACGGCGAGCGGATGGACGATGAAGAGCAGGGCGCCGCACCACGCGAAACGCAGCCCGAGCCGGGCGAAGACCCGCCAGAGAAGAATTCCCCCGCACCCATGCAGGGCGACATTGGTGAGATGATAACCGGTGACGTTGTCGCCCCACAGCTGCCACTGGATCCACTGGATCGTGAACTTCAGCGGGTAGTAGTCGAGCGTGGTGGGGGCGAACCAGATTTTCCCCAGGCCGCGCCAGTCGCGAAGGAGCAGATTGTCGGTTAGATCGACGTTGTCGTCCCAAAGCCAACCTCCGCCGAGCGCGGGCCAATAGACGAGAAGCGCCACGACAATCAACAGCGCGGCGGCGGGCCAAACCGGTTCGTGATCCCGCGTGGCGGCCGGCGGGACCGCCGTCATGAGATCGGCCCGAGAGTGGCCGGGACGGTTGGCCGACATTCAGCCCATCGCTCCTGAAATTTTTGGGCGAGGATGCGTTTCACTTCGACGAGGTCGGGCGGCCGGGAGAGTTCGGCGCGCATCGAGGTCACCGTGCCGTCTGACGCTGCGATGCCGCAGGGAACGATCCCGGCAAAGTGATCGAGATCGACGTCCACGTTCAACGCGAAGCCGTGATAGGCCACCCAGCGCCGCACGGCGACACCGAGAGCGGCGATTTTGCGCTGACCGATCCAGATCCCGGTCTTGCCTTCGCGGCGCGTGGCCACGAGCCCGAATTCCCTGAGTGCATCGATTGCGATCTGTTCAAGAAAACGCAGGTAGGCGTGAAGATCCCGGCTTTGGGCGAGCGAGACGATCGGATAGCCGACGATTTGCCCGGGACCGTGGTACGTGATGTCGCCTCCGCGATTTGTTTTCACGACCGCGATCCCCTTTCCGGTTAGAGTCGCGGTGTCCCAGACGAGATTGGCCTCCGCGCCGGCACGCTGGCCGAGGGTGAACACCGGATCGTGTTCGGTGAACACCAGCGTGTCCCCAATTTCCCCGGCGATCCGTTGGGCGACGAGTGCGTCCTGCCGAGTCCACGCTGTGCGATACTCCGTGCGACCCCAGTCCTGGGTGGCGAGCGAAGGGGCGGCGGGAGGAGCGGACATCGCTGTCACCCTCATGAAATTGGTCCTGGAGGCAATCTCCGGATCGCGACGTCGCGCCCCGGACGCGCATTCCCGGCATCGACAAGGACCCGGCAAATCGAAAGCCTTCGTGTCCCCAACCCTGATGCCATCCTTCGCGCCCCTGCCGAGCCCAGTTGCTGCCGGAAAACCCACGCGGGTCCGTTACAAGGTCGTTGGCCTCGCGATCGGCCTCGCGATGGTCACCTACCTCGATCGGGCCTGTATTGGCACGCTCGCGCCCGACATCATGCGCGACCTTTCGCTCAGCAAGGAACAGATGAGCGTCATCTACAGTGCTTTCGCCTTGGCCTACGGCCTGTTTGAAATTCCCACCGCCTGGTGGGCGGACCGGCGGGGCACGCGTAACGTGCTGACACGGATCGTGCTGTGGTGGTCGGCCTTCACGATGGCCACCGCGGCGGTGTTCAACCTCTGGTCGATGCTGATTGTCCGCTTTCTCTTCGGGGCGGGGGAGGCCGGGGCGTGGCCGTGCGTGGCACGGACGTTTTCACGGTGGATTCCCCTGGCGCAACGCGGCCGCATCCAGGGTGTTTTTTTCAGTGGCGCGCACCTGGCGGGCGGGCTCACGCCGATGCTGGCGCTCGCCATCAGCGCGGCGTTTGGCTGGCGCTCCGTCTTCCTGGTCTTCGGCTTGATTGGTCTTGCCTGGTGCGCCGTGTGGTATTGGTGGTTTCGAGACGAGCCGTCGGAGCACCCCGAGGTCAACGCCGCGGAAAATGCGTTGATCACCGCGGGCCGCGGCGAGGGGGCGAACCACCACGAGGGCTGGGCTTATTGGCGGCGGCTCTTTGCGCACCGCAACACGCTGCCCCTCTGCCTCGCCTACATTCCGAACAGCTGCGCGTTCTATTTCTGCATCACCTGGCTGCCGACCTACCTGAAGGAAAAGCACCATTTTGACGCGATGGCGCTCGGATTTTTTTCCGGGCTGCCACTGATGACCGCGGTGATCGGCGATCTGTTCGGCGGCGCCGCGACGGACTGGGTCACACGGAAATTCGGACTTCGGCTTGGACGGGCCGGCGTGGCCGGCGTGGGGAACACGATCGCAGGCGTCGCGATGCTGGCGGCGACGGTCGCGCCGCATCCGGTGGTGGCGATCAGCCTCATTTCGCTGTCGGTGATGGCGACGATGTTCACGCTCGGGGCGTCGTGGGGCACGTGCCTCGACATCGGCGGCCAGCACGTCGGAGTGGTGAGCGCGGCGATGAACACGGCGGGTCAGGTCGGAAGTTTTTGCACGCCCCTCGTGGTGACGTGGCTGCTGGGCAGGTTCGGCGACTGGAACGCCCCAGTGCTCGCGATCGGCGGCATGTTCCTGCTCGGCGCGTCGTGTTGGTTCTTAATCGATCCGCGCGACAAGGTGTTTGAGTAGGCCGTTTTTCCAACCGTGGACAGGCAGGTTGGAATTCGGAGTTTTGCCCACAACTCACACTAAACATCCGAAACCAACCATCAACGGTCGCCGGCGTTCGTGCCGTTTCGGGTGTTTCGCGGGCGAACTCTTTTTTCACTCCCGGCGCGCCCGGAAAAAAGAAGCAAAAAGGACACGATGGTGATACAAGCGTAACATGGGTCCGGTAGCGTCTCCTTCGAAATCAGACTGCCACGAAGGATTCATCCCATGAAACGATTCACCTCCCGCCTTGCCGCCGCCACGATTTGCGCCGCGGCCTTCGCGCTCGCCGCCCCGGCGGCCGAGTCGCCGTCCGTGTTGTTGCAGAAGGGCATCTACGCCGAGGAGACCGAGGGTAACCTCGATTCGGCGATCAAGATTTACGAGCAAATCGCCGCCGAGGCCGCGACGAACCGCACGGTGGTCGCACAGGCGCAATACCGGCTGGCGGTTTGTTATCAGAAACAGGGGAAGAAGGAGCAGGCGGTTCGGGTGCTGAACGAGGTGTTGCAGCAGGTCCCGATGGATGTGGGGCTTGGCAAGAAGGCGCGGGAGGCTTTGGTTGCCATGGGCGTCGCTCCAGCGGAGGCTGTTTCGGTGCGTCGGCTCCCGCTTCCCGGCAACCCGGGCTGGATTGTCGCCGTCTCCGCCGACGGGCGACTTACGGCGTACCAGCCATGGGACAGTAATGAACTGTTCGTTTGCGATTTGTCTTCGGGTGCCACCCGGCGCATCGCGACCGATGCGGATATCGGGGGGCATTCACCTCCGGCGTTTTTTTCACCGGACGGAACTTGGATTACCTACGACGACCGCGAGGCGGGTGTGCGCGTCGCGAAGACCGACGGAACCGAGGTGAAGAAACTTTTTTCCGAAACGGCAAAAGAGCGGAACGGGGTGTGGATCGAGATGGCTGGCTGGTCGGCCGACGGTACGGAGGCGATCATGGCCCAATGGGATAATGCGCGTTCCTGCCGAGTGGCGGTGGGGTTGGACATCAGGACGGGCGCCGTCCGGGAGATTGCTGCTGCTCCTCATTATCGCTCTCCGGACCAATGGAAACTCTCCACTGATTGCAAGTTTGTGGCCCGTCAGGGAGGCGATTACCCGAAGTCGATCTCGCTTTTAAATTTCAAGTCGGGCGAGGAGGAAACGGTGCTCGATCGCGACGCGGGCCCCATCATCGGATGGACGTTTGGTGACACTCAACTTGTCTACTCCAAGAATGGGCGCCGTGGGGTCGAAATCTGGGTTGTCGACGTGAAAGACGGGAAACGGTGGGTGAGCCCCGGCTCGTTTTAAGTGATGCGGTCAATGGTTTTTCCCGCGGTGCCCGACGTTCCTACCCGCTGGGAGTCAGTCGAGATGGACGAATTTTCTACACGATTGAACGGGAAAAACCCACCGTCAGTGAATGGGTGTGTGGCCGGAGAGTAACTGATTTTTGAGCAACGAGAGGAGGAGGTGTCTTTTGGAGTTGAAAGTTATATCTGTAAGGATATAACTAATGCATGGAAACCTCCCGCCCTGCTCTGCAACAAGAACGTGAACAGATCATCGAAGA